>JBGVMR010000085.1:0-2322 GCA_045124875.1 Akkermansia sp. | reverse complement strand
TGATATGCTACCCCCATAAGAGACAGTGAAAAAGAAAAACTGTCTTTTATGGGGGGTATTGCTATGTCAAAAAGGAAAAAGATCAAACCAGACGAGAGGATACGAATAGCCAAAGCGTGTGTAAAAGGAACGATAAGCCTAAATGCAGCAGCAGAACAGTTGGGGGTGCATCAAAGTGTCGTGGATGACTGGGTTCGTCAGTACGAGAGTGAGGGTATAGAAGCGTTCCTGCCTGGCGGAGGAAACCGACGATATGAACCGGCAATTAAAGAAGCTGCAGTAAAAGACTATTTGTCCGGCAGGGGAAGTTTGCGAGATATATGTAGAATTTACAAAATTCGCAATCAAATTCAACTCAGGAATTGGATTAAGGTGTATAATGGTCGTAAAGACTTCAAGAAGCAAACAGGAGGAAGCCGTATGACCAAAGGAAGAGAAACCACCCAAGCTGAGAGAATCGCCGTAGCCAAGGCTTGCATCGCCAACGGCAAGAACTACGGAGAGGTTGCAATTGCCTACAATGTCAGCTACCAGCAGGCACGCAGTTGGACCCTCAAATACATAGAGGGTGGAGAAGCAGCTCTGGAAGACCGGCGGGGGCAGCGGAAGAAGGATCAACAGCCTCGAACAGAACTGGAGCAAGCGCAGATTGAGATTGAGCAACTCAAGCACAAGCTAAAGATGCTGGAAATGGAGAATCACCTGCTAAAAAAATTGGAGGAGATCGAAAGGAGGCGGGGCTGAGCCAGGTGCGGCAATCCCATATCTACTTGGCAATTAAAGAATGCAAAGAAGAATACGGAGATCCTGTGGAAGTATCGTGTGAGATATTGGGCGTATCCAGAGCCGCCTACTACCGCTGGCTCAGTGGGAAGAAATGCGACAGAGAACTGGAAAACGAGAAGATAGCCGAGATTATGGAGCAGATCCATATTGAAAGCCCTGACAAGGGTTACCGCCGCATCAAGGATGATCTGGTGCACGACCATAATCTGAATGTAAATGAAAAGCGAGTGCTTCACATCTGCCGTAGTTTAGATATTAAGTCCACCATTAAGTACAAGAATAATGGCTGCACCAGACAAGCTGCTAATCCGCAGCACATTGCAAAGAATTGGCTGAACCGGCAGTTCCATGCGAGTATGCCTAATGAGAAGTGGTTGACGGATGTAACCGAGTTTAAGTGGTACGACGGACCGAATGTCCACAAACTGTATCTCAGTGCGATTCTTGATCTATACGACCGCAGAATCGTTTCCTTTGTCATTCGCGACCGGAATGACAATCCTCTTGTATTTGATACCTTGGATGCCGCTATTAAGGCCAATCCAAACGCACACCCCTTATTCCATAGCGACAGAGGTTTTCAATACACCAACCGAGTATTCTACAACAAGCTAAAGAAAGCAAAAATGAAGCAGAGTATGTCCAGAGTGGCAAAGTGCATTGATAACGGTCCGATGGAAGGATTCTGGGGTATTCTCAAAAGAGAGCGGTACTACGGCAGACGGTTCACAAGCCGCGAGGAGCTTGTGCAGATGATTGAGAACTACATAACCTATTACAACAACCGCCGCGTACAACGCAACCTGGGCGTTCTTACACCGATGGAGAAGCATTACAGCTATCCGTTGTCAGCATAAAAAGACTTCCGGTAACCCAAAACCGGGTCACCGGAAGCAAGAAATTTTTATTTTATTTCACTGTCCACTTGACGGGGAGCAGTTCAATAGCCAATTCCGGGATGTTTGTTATTTTTCCGAATGGAGCAGGGCATTGATTTTTCGGGTTTTTGCTTTGGTAACCAGATAGATGATCAGCCAGATCACAGCGTAACCCGCAGCAAAGATGCCAGTAAAAATCAGAATGGCCTGCCATTGCTGCTGCAGCCAGCCGTTGAGCAGATACACCAGAATATAGGCTGCGTACAAAGCGGCCCCGTGAATCAAAATGGCGGAGGGAAGCGGAAGCCGCTCCTGTTGATAAATGGCGGTCATACCCGCTGCTACAAAGGCCAGCAGGGTAATGGATACGATGCCCAGGCAGACCTCCCGGGGTGTCAGGCTGCTTACCTGCCCGGTGGCACCCAATACGCCGTAGATCATGGCCAGCACCAGTGGGCCACTGCCGGATACCAGCAGACCCCGCAGCATGAATTCTTTGATGAATGGCTTCATAGGCTTTCAAACCTCCTCTTGATCTGGGAGAAACAGCGGCGGGAAACATATTCCCGGTAGCCGCATTGAAACACGGCATCTACAGCGCCGCTGTAGGTGACGGCAAAACGGTCGATCCGCTTTCGGTTGGCAATGGCGCTTTTGT
>JBGVMR010000084.1:0-2849 GCA_045124875.1 Akkermansia sp. | reverse complement strand
TGTACCATGCCTGTGTTTGGATTCAAGGCAAAACAGGGTCCGAGAGTTGGACAAGAATGCGCAATTGTACCATGCCTGTGTTTGGATTCAAGGCAAAACGACACCGGCATGGTGCCGCGCAAATATTCGATTGTACCATGCCTGTGTTTGGATTCAAGGCAAAACTGCAAAGAGCAAATATCCGAAATGTTTTTGATTGTACCATGCCTGTGTTTGGATTCAAGGCAAAACGAGCGGCATCTACATTTTTCAGAGTCTCCCATTGTACCATGCCTGTGTTTGGATTCAAGGCAAAACAAACTATGAGCGCCCTCCGCGACAAGGTTTATTGTACCATGCCTGTGTTTGGATTCAAGGCAAAACGGATACGTACTGGTCGAGTATTCCTACAGATTGTACCATGCCTGTGTTTGGATTCAAGGCAAAACAACTTTCTCACGCTTCACCATCATTGGCAAATTGTACCATGCCTGTGTTTGGATTCAAGGCAAAACAATGCAGGGAATCATACACGGCCCACTTGAATTGTACCATGCCTGTGTTTGGATTCAAGGCAAAACGCAGCGCATCATGACCTCTGCGCTCTTTCAATTGTACCATGCCTGTGTTTGGATTCAAGGCAAAACTATATCGTTGTCGGGTACGACCCGGGCCAAATTGTACCATGCCTGTGTTTGGATTCAAGGCAAAACGAAGGGCGGGTCGGAGTTCGACGTCATTTAATTGTACCATGCCTGTGTTTGGATTCAAGGCAAAACAGGGGTATGCAAAAGCGCATAGGGCCGGGGATTGTACCATGCCTGTGTTTGGATTCAAGGCAAAACTTTCACACGCACGTTGTACATCTCTCCAACATTGTACCATGCCTGTGTTTGGATTCAAGGCAAAACCAACCGGGAAATAACGCGCATGCACGCCGAATTGTACCATGCCTGTGTTTGGATTCAAGGCAAAACTGGGAAGATAGAAACGCCGCCGGGGAATGTATTGTACCATGCCTGTGTTTGGATTCAAGGCAAAACAACGACTTCTTTATGCTGCAAAGAGCTTTGATTGTACCATGCCTGTGTTGGATTCAAGGCAAAACATACCACGAACCCGGAGCCGCGCATACCGGATTGTACCATGCCTGTGTTTGGATTCAAGGCAAAACGATATGGGCAGAGATAAGGCGGCGGACGGATTGTACCATGCCTGTGTTTGGATTCAAGGCAAAACACGCAACGCGGCAGAATACACCCTCGCGCAATTGTACCATGCCTGTGTTTGGATTCAAGGCAAAACGGCCATGGCGGACGACTATATCGGCCTAGCATTGTACCATGCCTGTGTTTGGATTCAAGGCAAAACTCTGGGCTAGAGTAGTCTTTTTCATCTATACAGTTGTAAACACCACAACAGGCACCGCCTTTTTAAGGGGGTGCCTGTTGTGGTGTTTAATGTTGAATTTTTAATGTTTAATCTAAGTGGTGCATGCGCCTCACCCCTTATCTCCTTCTGCGGCGGGCGGCGAGGGCGGCGAGGGCGAGAAGGCTCAGGGTAGCGGTGGTGGGCTCGGGGATGGGGATGATGACGGCGTCGTTTTGGATGGAGACTTCGAGCTGCTTGCTTGCCGTTTTATCGGCAAGGGTGACGGTGAGAGAGTCGGGCAGGATGGAGTCGGCGGCGATGTGGTCGAAGAGGATGATGGAGTCGGTGAGGTTGTCGATATCGTCCACATTGACGGTGATGACGACGGAGTCATCGCAGAAGAGGGCGGCGCCGTTGAGGTTGAGGGAGGCGCCGGCGGAGAAGATGAGGCTGCCGCCGTTGAGGGTAAGGGCGCCGGTTTGGGCATCGCCCTGCACTTTGACGGTACCGCTTTGCAGGGTGAAGGCGGAGACAAGGGCAGCCTCATTTAAGGAGAAGGTGCCGCCTTGCAGCACTGTATCGAGCTCAACCGTGCCGTAGCAGTTGACGGTAGAACCGGAGTTGATGAGGAGGGAGCCCTCTGCAGCGGGGTCCAGATGAGACAGGAGGGAGCCGGCCTGCAGGGTTGTTGTGGCGGCGTTGGTCGTAAAGGAATTGGTGTAGATATTGCCGGCAATTTTAAAACCGGTTAAAGCTTTGGAAACCAGCACGCCGCCGGCGTATACACTGCTGCCGTTTTCTACAAAGGAGTTGAGGCCATTAATAGTAAGGGTGCCACCGATGCGGGCGGTGTTAGTTGGGGACGCAAGGGAAAACATGGAGTTGACCGTGACATTGCCGGTGATATCGATGGTGGAGTTGGAGATTCCTTCTTGCGACTGTACAATTTTGGCGGAGACATCACCATTGACCACGATGGAGGAGTTTGACTCCACATACAAGCTGCGACCGGTATCGGAGAACGGGGCAATTTCTGCAGAGCCGAGCACGTATACCTGTTTGTATTCGGTGGGGATGCTGATGGCGGAGTCGCCTGCGTAGTTGTTGATGTAGAGCGCCGTTGTCTTGCCGTCAGAGACATCAATTTGGGTGGAATCGCCGGTGATGACATGCGCCTGGGCAAAAGTGCAGAGTAGGCAGCTTAAAAAGGGTACGGTTATGTAGGGTCGATTCATAACCGTTATTCAATCAAAAAGCTTGGGCAGAGTCAAGCATTTTGAATGTTTGATGTTGGATTTTTGATGTTGAAAGTGATACAACGCCGAGGGTGGCAGGTGGGCTGCGAGAAGCTCAGGGTAGTAGTAGCAAGGGGAGATGCTTCTCTTTGTTTTTTATACTCGCTGCGCTCGTAGTGAAGAGCGGCTGGTGCCGCAGAGAAGAACGGCCGGTGGCGTAGTGAAGAATCCGCCTCGGCGCTGACGCACCGAGGCGGATAGTGA
>JBGVMR010000083.1:0-1568 GCA_045124875.1 Akkermansia sp. | reverse complement strand
GGTTCCGCCCTTCGGGCTGCACCGCCGGGCTAGCATATGCCGCCTCGCCATACGGCGAGGCTCTTAAATTCCGTTCGCCTACGGCTCCCGTCTTCGCCCTGCAGGCACATCAAACTGCACGATAAACTACAATTTATCGGGCTAATTGGTTACCCCCACAAAAAACAACAAACACCTATTTCTTTTTGCGCTTGCCCATGGCGGTATCATCATCGCGGAACAAGCCGAAAATGCCATCAAAAAGGCCGCGTTCTTGCGCTTCTTCGTAATCCACTTTCCAAATGGGGCTGTCCTCCTTGAAGGGCGGCCCTTCCATAGAGCCTTTTACACGAAAATCTTTACCACCAATGGTCAAGGCTCTGTCAATGGCGTTATAATCCGGCAAACTGTCGTTGGTGCGGAACAAGGCTAACACGGGGGATTTATCAGGCGCCACAATACCCCTGGGGGCGGTGCCGGGGGATTTCACTTTCTCGATTAACAGGCAGAAACCGAACTCATTGCCGGGAATCTCGGACACGAGGATTTCTATGGGGTACTTCTCCCCCTTTTTCACTTTGAATACCTCGCCGGCAGGTATACCACCCAGCACTTGGTTCCAATGTGGGGTCTGCTTGTATTGATAAAAGGCACGCTTATTCTTGTTGCTGCACATTTCCATTTGGTAGGAACGCTTGGTACCCAACACCATATCACCACGGGTAGGAATGCTCCACCCGGACTCCAACACCAATTTATTATCGAAGCGCACCATCAGGGTATCATCGCCCATGCCGACAAATCGGAAAAAGCCGCTCTCCGGCGCCGTTACCACACCACGATACACAACCACCCACCCGCTGGGGGCTACACGGCGCCCGTTTTCTTTCTCGTTGCACTGAAAAGCCTCGGGCCCGTATGAGGCCTTGCATCGCGGCAAATAGAAATAGGGGGCATACAAGCGAACCTCCGGGCTGTAATAACCGGCAAACACGCGTTGATCCCAATCTTTACCGTCAAACTCGCGTATCTTCTCCACTACCCCTTGTCGGTTCAAAGGCTTAACGCCTTCTTGTATGGGTTGCTTCAGGTCATAAAAACGCCCCACGAGGGCTGATTCTTCATCCACATCGCCCCCGAATGCCTGCATCAACTCATAATTGACATCCAGCGCATCCCAGCGTTGTTTTGCCTTGTCCCACTCCTCATTCGCTTTGTCCCAAGCCTCTTTTCCCCACTCTTTTCCTTTTTCTCCCCATTCTTTGCCCAGCTCACCGGCATCATCCAACCAATCAGCCTGGGCGCTGCTGACCAGCAATAAGCCCAACAACCCGAATATTGTTTTGATAAATCCCTTGTTCATAGGTATGATATAGCAAAATACATGCCGCATGGCAAGCAAAAATTAACAGGAGGTTAAACTTATCGGGTGATAAATTTGAGTTTAGCGGGGTGTTGCATGCGCCTGCCTCGGCGAAGCGCCAATAGGCGCGAAGACGGGAACACAGTGAGCCGAATTTTCGAGCCTCGCCGCATGGCGAGGCGGCATATGGTAGACCCGGGTGCAGCCGCGTCAGCGGCGGAACCCG
>JBGVMR010000082.1:0-52040 GCA_045124875.1 Akkermansia sp. | reverse complement strand
CCGGACCCGGGGTTCCGCCCTGCGGGCTGTACCCCGGGCTACCATATACCGCCCCGCTATCACGGGGCTCCGGGCTAGGCTCGCTTCGCTCGCTAGATTATTCGCTATCTATTATCTCAAACACCTCCACAAACTCCCATTGGTCGCGGAGTTTTATTTATCAACTGAACGTTTTGCTTGCGGGACTATTAGGGAAGCGCAGATTCAGCGGGTTCTACTTCATCATTCATCTGCTCCACATAGCCCGGGCCACTAGGGCCGGAGCGTTCTTTGAGGATGTTGGCCAGGTCTATAGCGCCGTAATAACCGGCATTTTTGATGCGTTGCAGCTGGCGGCGAATGGGCAAGGTATCTATGGAATCGTTGTATGGGTTGGGTTTCAACAAATCGATGTGCGAGTATATATTCGCCCCACCAAGGCGGTAGAGGGTTTTGGCGAGGGCAAGGGCCGAGGCGCGGTCGTGTACCCGCGGCAGCTCTTGTTGCAACACCTGCACATAGCGCATGATTTTTTTCTGTGTGGTTTGGAAACGCCATTGCCGGTATGCTTCTTCCTCATGCGGGGTCAGCTCCATGTTCTGCTCAGATGCTTTGCCCTTGGGGGTATAAAGCAGAATCTTCAGTGCGCTCGACCCGTAACAGTTCTTTGCGCAAATATCGAGCTTGAGCATGTCCTCTGCCGGGGGACACAGTGACTCTTCGGTTAGGAGAGAAGTACCATACGGCATGAGCGGCGGGGAAGGTATGTCCTCCCATTCCCTCAAAACCTCCGCTGCGGCATCTGCCGTGGCCTTATCATGCACGGATTCCAAAACCCGCAGCTTCTTTTCACGGTTGGCGATGCATTGCTGCAGCTCTGCTTCAAACTCTTGCGTGGTAGGTACCACATGCCCATCCGTAAAATCGAGCCACATTTCGTAGTGGTACAGCTTGCCATGCAGCAATACGCGCACCTTTTCCGCACTGTACAAACGCCCGTTGAGAAATCCGAATCTATCTGTATTATCAAACACAAACTCGAATCGGCTATCGGGCACAAAGATGTTTTTGGTGAGGTCGTGTTCCCAGATGTTGTCGTCGAACCCCCTCACGGCATCTGCCGGTATCACCCAAGCTGTTTCTTTTGTAAAACCGGGGCCGCCGCTGAAGCTGCGGTGTGCCTCGCAAGGGGAGGCTTGGAGCGCCGCGCGGATGATGTGTTCAATCTCTGCTGCGGCTTCGGGGGTGAGCTCATGCGGCTCGTATACCCCCAAGGGGTCGTTGAGGAACTGCGCCAGCAGGGTAGAGCCGTAGTAGCGCGCTGCCTCTAAGCGGTCTTCCTCTGCCATATACTCGTTGATGTAGGGCTCGCACGCCTCGAGCGTTGGTTCGGGCAGGTCGTGCATGTGCGCATCGCTGCACAGGTCTGCAAGGGTATCTGCCGCAGCATCGGCATCTTCTTTGTTTTGTACGCTGCGCAAAATTGCGGTGCGTTGTTGTTGGCGCTGTGCAAACGCAACCTTAATATCTTTTTCGTTCGCGCTGTACATGTCTGCACAGTATGTGGCAAACTCCTCATCATTGTAGGCGGGTGCAGCCGTTACGTCTTCCCATATGGTTACTTCATGCTTTTGACCACGGTGAAACAGCGCCACGGTGCTGATGATGTAGAGCCTGCCGTCTATCTCCTTTTCTTCTTGGTTCACAAGGGTGGCATCGTGCCCACCCAAGATGGATTCCGGTGCAAAAAACAGTTCTTGGCCGCAGCAATCTCGGCCGTCTTGCGGGCGCGGGGCCGTGCATACCCAAGCCGTTTCTTGCGTAAAACCGGGTCCGCCGGTCACCCCCTTGCGTATGCAAGCCGGCAGCAGAGAAAAGCTGTAGCGGGCGCGGGCCTCCAGCTCTGCCATGATGCGCGGTGTTGCAGGCACGGGCAGCTGCACTTGGGTGGGTATATCTTCCTCATTCATCTCCATAGCGCCGGCAAGTGCGGCAGAGCCGTAATAGTGGTAGGGCAGTGCCTCGCAGGCGGCGTTGTATTCGTCATACAGGGCCTCATCGGCATCGTCGGGCGGTTCAAATCCCGCCAGAAGCGCCGCCGCTGCATCCGCTTGCTCTTTATTGTTGATACTGCGCAGAATATCAATCTGTTGACGCATGGTAGCATTGGCCTCTTCACTTGCTGAGAAGGCTGTGAGGGGTGAGCAAAGAAACAACAAGGGTAAAAAACGTAGCTTCATGGTGTGTAAAGTATAGCAACTTGTTGCAGAATGTCAATGTTGTAAGAAGTCTGAAACTGCCCCGCCTATTCTTTTTTCTTGCCGAAGCAAAAGAGAATATGGTAGCATGGTGGTATGATGTACCGAGCCTTGATAGCCTTGTTGACGTGTGGCCTTGCCTGCGCAGCGGAGAGTTTTGAGAGCTGCGCCACCGGTGCGGTGAGCAAGCTGCAGACGGAGTACGGCGCCCTTACGGCAGAGCCCGGCCATGCGGAGGTGTTGGGCAAGCTGGCCCGCACGGGTAACAAGACCCTGCATATTATGGGTGGCAAAAATCGCGTGGTGCAGCTGGGCTTTGAGCAGCCCCTTGAAAAAGAAGCCACCCTCAGCTTCTGGATGGAGCGCTGGACAAAGGCGAACCCCTTTGATTTTCGCTTGGTGGCAGACACCCCGCAGGGCGAGGTGCAGCTCTTGCATCTTCAAAATATGGCTGTTAAGGGGTACACCAAGCAGGTGCAGGTGGCATTGCCTGCCGGTACCACGGCGGTGCGGCTCCTCAGCACCACGGCAGAAAAGGGCGGTGTGTTGGTGGATGACTTGCAGCTGGATTCTGAGCCCATGGTGGTGCAGGAGGTTAAGCTGGAAAACCCCGGTGCCTACCCCATGCTGAAGCGCGCACCCATCAACCCCGTGATGCGTTACAAGGTGACTACCACGGGCGCCCTCAACCCCGTACAGGTGCAGAAGGTGCATTTGCGTGTGAGCCCGGCAGATGCCATTGAGGAGGTTACCCTGCGCACCGGCAATGCAGATGGTACCTCCTTCCGCAATAGTGTGGTATTGGGCAAAGGAAAACCCGATGCAGACGGCACCGTGCGTTTTGAATGCGATGGCGCTCTGCAGACCGGCGAAAATATCTTGTGGGTAGATGCCACCCCCTCTGCCACCGCCAAGGTAGGCACAGAAGTTACCTTTGCCAACTTGGGTATCAGTATTGCAGGTAAGCGCCGTGCAGAGAAAACACCCCGCGTGAAGCAGCGCATAGGCTACTACCTTGCCGTGCCCGGTGAAGAGGTGCTCAACCCCGCGCGTGGGGGAGAGGCTCGCCCGTGTGTCAGTTTCCGTATACCCGGCCTCATCCGTACGCAAGAGGGTACCCTCATCGGCTGTTTCGATGCCCGCTACCGTAACAAAAATGACCTGTGCGAGGATATAGATGTGGCCATGGTGCGCTCTGAAGACGGCGGCCAAACCTGGAGCCTGCCCACCGTCAACATGGATGCCGGCCCCGGTGCCGACAACGGCTGCGGCGACCCCTGCATTCTGCAAGATACCGCCACCGGCCGCATTTGGATGCAAGCACTGGCCTGCCATTTCAACCGCGGGCCCAGCATCCGCTGCTCTTCCACCGGCACAGACCCCGCCAAAACCGGCCAGTGGGAGATGGTGTACAGCGATGACGACGGCAAAACGTGGAGCAGTAATGTGAACGTGACCACGCAAATCAAAAAGGATGAATGGACCCTCATCCTCGCCGGCCCGGGCTGCGGCATCTGCACAAGCCAAGGCGTGCTGGTCTTCCCCGCCCAGATTTGGGATACCAAGAAGAAAGAACCCAGCCAAAGCACCATTTGCTACTCTGAGGACAACGGCAAAACCTGGCATTATGGCGAGGGCGTGCCCTACCGCTCCTCCGAGTGCCAAGTGGTAGAGCTGGCAGACGGCTCGCTCATGCTTACCTGCCGCAACGAGCAGCGCACCGGCAAACGCGCCATTTTCACCACAAAAGACCTCGGCAAAACCTGGCAAGCGCACCCCACCCACCTTGCAGCCTTGCAAGATTGCACCTGCCAAGCCTCGCTCGTGGCGGTAGATTCTCCTAAGTATGGCCGCCTGTTGCTCTACTCTCACCCCAATTCTCCCGTGCGTTTCCGCAATACCATGACCCTGCGCGTCTCTCGCGATGAGGGCAAAACCTGGTCCCCCGGCTACGTGTACGACTCCCGCGAATGCTGGGGCTACTCTTGCATTGCCATGGTGGATGATGAACACGTGTGTATTATCTACGAGTCTACCCACGTCAGCGAGTCCAGCGATATGCACGGCATCGGCTTCATCATTGTCCCGCTCAAAACCGTGCTGGACGAAAAAGAATAATACTACCTTAAATTTATCAGTCGCTAATCGAGTTTTGTACTTCGTACTTCAAAAGCCTTTCCTCCTACCACAACTATAGTATATAAATAGCACGAATAGTTGTCAACATAAAAGTGATACTTAGTGCGTTATGTCATAAACTCGTGGCATAACGGGGTTGCGTACTGAGTTTGCACTTGACGGCAGGGGGGTGTAATATGTTAACCTGTCACACAAACATTACGTTTTTCAAGTTTACTTTAGCACATTATGGACAAAATAGTTTATCATTTCGGCGGTGGTACCGCCGATGGCGATGGCAGCATGAAAGCGCTGCTGGGTGGCAAGGGCGCCAATTTGGCGGAAATGGCTCGCATTGGTCTGCCTGTGCCTCCGGGATTCACCATTACCACAGAAGTTTGCACCTACTACTACGAGAACGGCCTGACCTACCCCGCAGAGCTTGACGGCTTGGTGCGCGAGGGTATCGCCAAGATGGAGGGCCACGTTGGCCGCAAGTTCGGCGACACCACCGCCATGCCCCTGTTGGTTTCCGTGCGCTCCGGCGCCCGTGAGTCCATGCCCGGCATGATGGATACCATCCTCAACCTCGGCCTTAACGATGAGACCGTAGAGGCTATGGCCGCCGCCACCGGCAACCCCCGTTTTGCTTGGGACTGCTACCGCCGTTTCGTGCAGATGTACGGCGACGTTGTGATGGGCGTGCAGAAGGATGAGGGCGAAGACCTGGAGCCCTTCGAGAGCGTCATCCACACCCTCAAGCACGAGCGCTACGGCAAAGACATCAACGACTCTGAGCTGACGGCAGACGACAGCCGCGAGCTCGTGAAGCGCTTCAAGACCCTCGTACTCGCCCGCAGCGGCCAGAACTTCCCCTCCGACCCCTGGGAGCAGCTCAAGGGTGCCATCGGCGCCGTATTCGGCAGCTGGAACAACGAGCGCGCCATCACCTACCGCCAGAAGTACGGCATCCCCAGCGAGTGGGGCACCGCTGTTAACGTACAGAGCATGGTGTTCGGTAACACCTCCGACGAGTCCGGCTCCGGTGTGGCATTCACCCGTAACCCCGCCATCGGTGTTAACGAGTTCTACGGCGAGTTCCTCATGAACGCACAGGGTGAGGACGTTGTAGCCGGTGTACGCACCCCGGACCCCGTAGCCAAACTGGCAGAGGTAATGCCCAGCGCCTTCCAAGAGCTTTGCGAAATCCGCAAGACCCTCGAGAACCACTTCCGCGACATGCAGGACTTTGAGTTCACCATCCAAGACCGCAAGGTATACATGCTGCAAACCCGCAACGGCAAGCGCACCGGTATCGCCGCCTTCCGCATTGCTTGCGATATGGAGCGCGAGGGCCTCATCGACTGGCAGACAGCCGTTAAGCGCATCCCCGCCGACCAGGTGGACCAAGTGCTCGCCCCCGTGTTCGACGCCTCCGCCATCAAGAAGGTGCGCCCCATCGCCAAGGGGCTCAACGCCGGCCCCGGCGCTGCCTCCGGCCGCATTTACCTGAACGCCACCCGCTGCATCGAGGCCACCAAGAAGGGTGAGCACGTGCTGCTGGTTCGCCTTGAGACCTCCCCCGAAGACCTGCGCGGTATGATTGCCGCAGAGGGCATCCTCACCGCACGCGGTGGCCTCTCCAGCCACGCCGCCCTTGTTGCCCGCCAAATGGGCAAGGTATGCGTTTGCGGCGTAAGCGAGCTCGAGATTGACTACCAGAAGCGCACCGTCACCATCGCCGGCGTCACCTACCAAGAGGGCGACTACCTCTCCTTGGACGGCACAGCCGGCCTTGTATACGCCGGTAAGATTGACACCGCCCCCTCCGAAATCATCCAAGTGCTCATCAAGAAGAGCATGACCCCCGAGCAGAGCCAGAGCTACCGCGACTTCGCCTGCGTGATGGACTGGTGCCAAAAGGCCACCCGCCTGCAGGTACGTACCAACGCCGACTCCCCCGAGCAGGCAGAGGCTGCCATCGCCTTCGGCGCCAGCGGTATCGGCCTGTGCCGCACAGAGCACATGTTCTTCGGTGGCAACCGCATTGACTACATGCGCCGCATGATCCTCTCCGAGCGCCTGCACGAGCGCAAGGAAGCCGTAGAGCGCCTGCTGCCCTTCCAGAAGGGCGACTTCAAGGGCATCTTCAAGGCACTTGCCGGCCGCCCCGCCACCATCCGCCTGCTGGACCCCCCCCTGCACGAGTTCCTCCCCCACACCAAGGAGCAGCAGCTCGCCATCGCCCAGAAGTTCAACATGCCCGTAGAACTCATCATGCGCCGCGTACAAGAGCTGCATGAGTTCAACCCCATGCTCGGCCACCGTGGCTGCCGCCTCGGTATCTCTTACCCCGAAATCACCGAGATGCAGGCCCGCGCCATCATCGAGGCCGCCATCGAGGTGCAAGAGGAAGAAGGCTTTGAGGTGAAACCCGAGATTATGGTTCCCCTCGTATCCTTCAAGCGCGAGCTCGACCTCCAGAAGGAAGTCATCGACCGCGTTGCAGAGCAGGTATTTGCTGAGAAGGGCAAGCGCGT
This sequence comes from Akkermansia sp., assembly GCA_045124875.1. GTDB lineage: Bacteria > Verrucomicrobiota > Verrucomicrobiia > Verrucomicrobiales > Akkermansiaceae > Akkermansia. The sequence goes on along the minus strand of JBGVMR010000082.1, from coordinate 45,145 downwards.
CTCCTACAAGGTAGGTACCATGATTGAGATTCCCCGTGCCTGCGTCACCGCAGACGAGATTGCTCAAACCGCTGAGTTCTTCTCCTTCGGCACCAACGACCTCACCCAGACCGGCCTCGGCATGAGCCGCGACGACTCCGGCTCCTTCCTCAACAACTACCGCGATCTGGAAATCGTGCAGGCCAACGTATTCGCCTCCATCGACCAGACCGGCGTTGGCCGCCTCATGAAGATGGCTGTAGAATACGGCCGCGCCTCCCGCCCCGGCATCAAGCTCGGCATCTGCGGCGAGCACGGCGGCGACCCCGCCTCCGTTCGCTTCTGCCACAAGCTCGGCCTCACCTACGTATCTTGCTCTCCCTACCGCGTGCCCACCGCACGCCTCGCTGCCGCCCAGGCCGCCCTCTCCGAGAACTAATCCCCATACGTAGCGCCCCGCGCGCCAAAAACACTTCCGCCTCCCCCGCCGCTCTCACACAGCCGGGGGAGGCGTTTTAGTTAGAGGAAAACAGCGTTAACGCTCGCTTGCTATACAGGGGAAGAAAATTCGGAAATTTAGAATAACCCAATCTATTTTCAACACCACATCTGTCAAACAACTTATTCGTGTGGTGATAGATAGTATGAGCCTTGACTTATAGAGATTAGTTGATAATTTCTAGTTTGTCATTATAGCTGTATTATCAGATTGTTATTGATTGATAATCTCAAGCGTGATAGAATAACCTCATGAGTAAAGGTCGCAATAATTCTGTTTCTGATATCGTGAAGTCATGGTATCGAGACCGTAATAGGTGGACGGAAGCCACATGGACGCTGGAGTTCAAAAGTGGTAAAAACGGATTTCCCAAAACGCTGTGGGAAACATATAGTGCCTTTGCAAATACAAATGGCGGTATTATTGTTGTTGGAGTAGACAACAACGGAGTATTAGAGGGTATCAAAACAGTGGAAAAATACCGAGAAGAATTCTCCAATATGCTCAGTTCCGGTACCAAATGCAATACCATTTTATGCAGTGAAGAGGATATCGCTATAGTAGAATTGGTAGGTAGGGAAGTATTGGCAATCCGCGTAAAAGCCGCTGCTGTGGCTCAAAAACCCGTATATTTGGACGGCAATCCCACGAAGTGTTATGTTCGCGTTGGTGAAGGAGACAGACGTTGTACAGCTGAAGAAATAAGTAGAATGCTGCGAGATAAAGATGTAGTCACCTGTCAATATTCTGCCGATGCTGATATCATACCCAATAGCGGGCCGGAGGATTTGGACCCTGAAACACTCCAACAATACCGAACTGACCTCAGAAGCAGCCGCAGACAGCATCCGTGGGCTGCATTAGATGATGATGTGTTGCTTACCAAATTGGGAGCCTATCGCAAAGATCGTAAAACGGGAGAAGTAGGCTTAACTCTTGCTGGTTTGCTAATGTTCGGAAGATCTGAAACTATAAAGGAACTCCACCCCATTTTCTGTATAGATTATTTTGAGCAAGATGGCAACGAAAAAACAAGTTCGCGAAAGCGCTGGGTGGATCGTATCACAAATGATGGAACTTGGGAAGCCAACCTATATCAATTTTTTCACAAGGTATTACCACGCTTGACCGATGATTTAAAGCGCCCGTTCCAATTAGGCGTGGATTTGAAGCGTAAAGATGATTCTACTGCCTATGAAGCAATTCGTGAAGCTTTGGCTAATGCTATTATTCACGCAGATTACCGGTCTCCCGGGGGTGTAAAAATTACCAAATTGCCTAGTGGCTTGATATTGGAAAATTCCGGCAAATTGCTGATGAGTAAGGAAGAGGTTTATGCTGGAGGAAATAGCCTATGCCGTAATAAAAACATGCAAACTATGTTTAAACTTGTGGGTATTGTAGAAGAAGCCGGCTCTGGTGTGGATGTGTTGATGCGGGGCTGGTCTGAAAATTTCCTTTGCTTGCCTTATGTAAATGAAGATTTAACCGCTAATAAAGTAATTTGGTCATTGCCATATCTTGCTATGCTTCAAAAAAATGTGCTGCTGGCGCAGCAGGAATTTCTGGGGTATGAAAAATATGGACACTTATCTACACAAGAAAAGATACTGTTGTTAATGATTCCTCATGATAAGTTTGTCAGCAATCAAGAATTGAGAGTTTACTTATCAAGCATTCATGCTGTGGACCTTGGTAAAATATTATCTCATCTGCGTGACGAAGGGTATTTGCAGAGCAAGGGGCGCAGCAATGCAACAAAGTACCGTTTGTCCGACAAGCTTGCTGAGAGAATTAAACTTTTGGATAATGTGCCTCTCGCTACTGCAAACGTAGGAAGTAACGTAGGAAGTAACGTGCGCCCTGAGGCGTACTCACAAGTTGCAAAAGACTTGGATTTGCCTGTAGAGCTGATGGAAGAAATAGAGCTGTATAGACAAAGCAACAAAAATCCGCGCCATCTTACCGATTCATTAATTTTACATATATGTACCCATAGACAGGTAACAATGTTGCAGCTGAGTATTTTATTGAATCGTGAAACGGAACCTCTTCGTCGTGATTTTGTTGCACCGTTGGTGAGACATAAAAAATTACGTTTTACTGAAGAAAGTAAACACAGCTCAGGCCAGTCATACACCACTGCCGTGAATGACGAAAAACCTTCATAACCTCTTATACTTTAAGCCTGGCTTTTAATACACCTTCTTCGCCCCCTCGTGCCGTAATAGGGGTATTAAAGCGATGCTTTCTGGAGGTGTTATCTGATATGTTGCATACTATTAGACGGTAAAAGATGAGCAACCACGGTAAAAGATGAGCAACCTGTACAGATGCTTGCTCTTTCGTCCCGCTGTCATAAGAAGTTAGAAAATTAGATTGCAGAAATGCAGCGCGAGGGTAAAATATCTCTAATAATATGATTCAAACCACCCAAAAAAATGAAAGACGCCTGCGATGCGTTCTGAAAATGGTCATATCTGCCACGCACTTTACGCCGGAATTCAAGTTTGCATGCCAACAATGCATCAACCAAACCATCGACGATGTCCGAGAAAAACAAATCACAACCTACCATGATTTAATTGACTACTTGCATGAAAAAGCCAACCAAGGCATTGATTCTGCGGGGTTCCTTACCACAGAACATAAGATTAAACTAAAGTGCTGGACGTATATCTGCGCAGAAATGGCGAAATTAAGACCTTGCCACAAAAAAAGCTTCTGGCCGGGAAAAATCCACGGTAGAATCAAAGTCTCTTAAACACATGTTCCCTATGCCAACGCAGATATGGAAGATGAGCAGAATTCACCCATGGTAGCCCTTGCACCCCGGATAATCCTAACTTTTGAATTTCATCCCTACCCAAGCGAACAGATATCATCAATTTTCCGTCATCATCAAATGATATAAAACCTTGGTCAAACAGTGCATCCATACGGGCCTCCAGCAAGAAACCATTGTGGGGGTCTATACGTTCTGTGTCTGTGCAGTCTTTCCATGGTTTAGCATGGCTGGCGCGTAACAACGCCGGTATGGTGACTCCGGTCAGGGGACACTTGCTGCTCCATATCTTTTCCTGACCGGCGCGGTAGCGGTGTTGCGCCGTGCGCGTTGTCACCATCTGCTGGCGCTCAGTTCGCAGCGGGGGCTCACCCTTCGGCGCGGTGTCTGACTGCGATAGCTCGCGCAAGGTGCTTGCCAGCTCTGCCAGCGGTACGCGGCAAATAGGCTGATACGTCGGCACTATCACGAACAAATCCCCCTCCGGGAACACATGCAGTAGCCCCTCGTGGGCGGTGGAGCTCAACCAGCGTCCGGTGCCGTCTGCATCCGGCTCGCAGTTATCCCAGCCGTTGCGGTAGGCATCCCGGCGTATGTAGGTGTCGAAGCTGATGGGGTTCATGGCTTATTTCAACTCCTTTCCCTTCTTCTGCAAATCTTTCATGCAGAGCAGGTAATCCTGCTCCACATTGCTGAGGGTTCTGGCCTTGTACTTCTTGTACTCTTCTGTTGCTTTTTGCATGGCCTGCTCGTGGCTGATGCTGCCGGCATCCAACAGCAACTGCTCCCCGCTCATGGTCAGCATACGGTCCAAATGTGCTGCCCAGTCCTGCATGGTCATCGGCTGCTCTCGCTCTGCCTGGCGTTCTGCAAAGTCCAGATACCCGGAGACAATCTGCCCCATCGCGCGCAGCTCCTTTTCGTTTAGATAATTCTTCGCCACCTTGGCCTCCACTAGCGTCGGCTGGCTCCCGGCAAAGCTCATCAGCCCCATGAACTCCTTTTCCGCATCCGCGCGGTGGTAAATCACCTCAGCCGCCGTTTCTCCATGCACGGCGTAGTGAATCTTGTTCTGCACCTTCTTGAAGAACTCCATAGAAATCTCAGCCCTGGGGTCATAATCAATGCTCGTGGCATAAATCTCCAGCACCTGTCGGTAAAACACCTTTTCTGACGCGCGGATGTCGCGTATACGCGCCAGCAGCTCTTTGAAATAGCCACCGCCCCCCAGCTCCTTCAACCGGGCATCATCCATGGCAAAGCCCTTCCGCATGTACTCCTTGATAATACCGGAAGCCCACAATCGGAATTGTACACCGCGCTGAGATTTTACACGATATCCAACCGATATGATAACATCCAGACTATAAAAAGATACCGGCTTATCAGAATTTGCAATGTGCAAAATTTGCACATTGCTTTCTCTCGGCAACTCACCTTCCTCAAAAACATTCTTAATATGCTTAGTAATCACAGAGCGATCGCGCTGGAACAGCTCCGCCATCTGTGCTGTACTCAGCCAGACCGTATCTTCATCAAAGGTAACATTTACCTTTGTCAGACCATCCGTGGTCTGGTATATTAAGATGGGAAAATTACTCTTCTTCATAAAATCTTTGAACCAGATTCGACCCTTTTTTGTGTGTTTTGGCCCTTTTAGCTCTCATAGATATTTTCTGAGGATAAAATAGAAATCTCACCTCTGCCGTGAAGTACCTGCAACCCAATGAGTATTTTCTCAGGATTGATTGCTTCTTCCATAATGACGGTGACATTCTATCATATCTTCATCTCTTTGTACAGTATGGATGCATGAGATATTAAAAATAATTAAGCCCTATAATGCAGATTGTTAAGGTATTTACTTCTCATCCCCCATATCCTTTGGGGTAAGTCCCACAACTGGTGGGGCTCATCATTTTTACATGCTTCCCGCCGGCTTTATTGAACCTTGAGGTCATAGGTTCAAATCCTATTCCCGCAATGCAGAGCAGTTATCCTAAAATTTCGGATAACCGCGGTACGGCTGTACATTATGACTGGACAATTAACACAGTAATATGATATTATGACGTTAGACGAGATAGAAACACTCTATGAAACCGGAAGAACAAGCACGCGTGAAAATAGATCTTCGCCTTCAGGATGCCGGTTGGTGCGTGACCAGCGATAAATCGGCTTGGAAGAGCGGAAACTCTGTGGCCATTCGAGAGTGGATATTTCCTAATAATTTGCGTGCTGATTACCTGTTGTTTCATAAGGGGAAAGCTATAGGCGTGGTTGAGGCTAAACCCGCTACCACGCTGGTGGAGGGTGTACATCATCAGGCAGATGCTTATGCGGAATCACTTGCGATTGACACCCCGGCTTGGCGTAAACCTTTGGCATTCATTTACGTCTCTAATGGCGAGGTGGCCTTGTTTGCCGACCGACGAGATCAATACAGCTGCCAGCGTATTGTTTTCAATTTTCACCGCCCGGAAACGCTGGAGTCTTGGTGCAAAGATGGAGAATTGTCGTTGGCGAACCGCTTGCGCAAGTTGCCGGATATTCCGTTGCCAGCTTCCCTGAGCCTGCGAGATTGTCAGTATGAGGCGGTGACTAAACTGGAGGAGTCTTTCAGTAATCAAAAACGCCGTGCCTATGTGCATTTGGCCACAGGTGCCGGTAAAACCTTTACAGCGTGTACATTTACATATCGCTTAATCAAGCATGCCAAAGCCAAGCGTATTTTGTTCTTGGTAGACCGCGGTAATCTTGGTACGCAAGCACGCGATGAATTTGCCAATTGGAAAATCCCGGGAGAAGACCGTAAGTTTACAGATGATTATATCACTCTTAAGCTTTCTCAAAGCTCCATCGAGGGTAATCCTAAGGTTGTCATTTCCACGATACAACGCATCTACTCCATCTTAACGCGTACACCCATAGATGACGCTGCAGATGAACTCAGTGCAGAAGATGCCGATAAACCCAAGGAGGTGTTTTATAATGATTCGCTACCTCCGGAGTATTTCGATTTCATAGTTGTTGATGAGTGTCACCGCTCCATTTATAAAAATTGGCGTGGGGTTCTTGAGTACTTCGATGCCTCCATCATCGGGCTTACTGCCACACCTACAACCGTTACAGATAAGTTCTTTGCTGATAACAAGGTAGCTGAGTATAGTTATGAGCAATCCGTTAAAGATGGTGTTAACGTAGGGTACTGCATTTACCGTATTCGCACCCAAAAGACGGAGCAAGGCGGTGTTATTGAAGCACGCGGGGAGTTTCCGACATTCAGAAAAAATCTGGTCACGCAAAAGCTGGAGGATGCGCCCATAACTGAAAATATCGTATATGCTGGTAAAGAACTGAATCGTACCGTTGAGTCAGAATCTCAAGTGCGTACTGTTTTGCAGGCATACAAAGATGCCATCTACACCAGCCTGTACCCGGACCGCCGCAGTGATGATGAGGAATACAACACCAATTACATCCCGAAAACGTTGATTTTCGCTCAGACGGATGCTCATGCCGAGCTCATTACCCGTGTTGCAAAGGAAGTGTTCGGGCGTGGCGATGCCTTTTGCAGAAAAGTTACTTACAGTGTTTCCGGTTTAGACCCTCAAGCTTTAGTGAGAGATTTTCGTACAAACCCGCATTTCCGTATCGCTGTTACGGTGGATATGATTGCAACCGGTACGGATGTTCGTCCTCTTGAGGTTGTCATATTCATGCGAGATGTACAGAGCGCCACATATTATCAACAAATGTATGGGCGCGGGTGCCGCACCATTGCAGATAACGCCTTGCGTAATGTGACCCCGAATGCTAAATCCAAAGATTTCTTCTATTTGGTAGATGCTGTTGGCGTAACAGAGCATTCCATGGTAACAACCCCTCCGCAAATTCAATCCGGTGCTGCTACCCCCTTGGAAATCCTGATGGAAAAAGCCTATAAGCTTGAATTAGAAGACGATGAGTGGGAGTCTTTGGCGTATCGCCTGAATCGGGTTGTCTTAAAATGTCGCAAGATGGGGTATCATAAGGAGTTGGCAGCTGTTCAGTTCAGTTATAAATCGACAGTTAGCGATGGCGACCTACTTGCTGCCGAAGACGAACCGTTCGGCTTGCCTACGTTGATCAACTATTTAACTCAAGAGGAGGCCTCTGCATATGCATATTGTTTCGATGCGTGCCACCGTGCTGCCATTCTTGAGCTGCACAGGCGTAATGCCATCTGGATTGATTCAACTGCAGACGTACTCCTTGATGTCAGCTTTTCTCAAGAGTATGCACAAGCTCTTACCAATGAATTTCGTGCGTGGATAGAAGCCAACAAGCCGAATGTAAAGGCTCTGCAGCTCATTTTCGAGGTCGGTCAAAAGCAGATGCCTCTGTTAAAATCCGACCTTATGGAGTTGATAGAGCTGCTCAAACGTGCTAATGCTCAATTTACGGTGGAACCCCTTTGGCGTAATTTCTCTATATTGAATCCGAAGGATTGCGCCGCCTCTGAATCTAATCAATCCAATCCTGCGGATATTGTTCAGTTAATCCGTTACGCTATGGGTTTAGAGGCTAAATTGGCCCGTTTCTCCGGCGTTGCTCGTCAGCGTTATGAGCTGTGGTTGGGGCGTAAAAAGAATGCCGGTGTAGAGTTCTCTGATTCTCAGAGAGTATTGCTCAGCAAAATAGCGGAGCTCATCATTTCCAATCTCGCCTATTCCGCTGCGGATTTCAAAACTCATAATCAATCGCTTTACCCTCAAGCGGTAGATGCCGGGTTGAAACCTTTTATTCCTGAATTATACAACACTCTCGTTTCCTAATGTCTGCTTCCTCTAATATCAGCGATAAAGTTTGGAAAATGTCCACCGTGCTCAAAAATGCCGGTGTGGCTTATACTGACTACGTGGCTCAGCTTACTTACCTCCTTTTCCTCAAAATGGAATCGGAGAATAGAGCCTATTATGATGAAGGTATCGCCTTGCCTGACGGCTGTGCCTGGGAGGATTTGGTTGACTTGGATGGTACCGACCTTACGGAAAAGTATGAGGCTGTATTGGCTACCTTGTCTCAGCAGAATAATATCCTCGGTGTTATTTACCACAAGGCTCGCAATCAAATCGGCACGCCCGTGCAGCTGAAACAGGTGATTGATATGATTAACGGTCAGAAGTGGGCTACGTTGGATGTTGATGTTAAGGGCCAGATTTACGAGAGTATCTTGGACAAGAACGCCTCTGCAGAAAAGGGGGCAGGGCAGTACTTTACCCCTCGCGCCCTTATCCGCGCCATTGTGGAGGTCATGCAGCCGACTCCCGGCATGAAGATTCATGACCCTTTCTGCGGTACGGGTGGCTTCCTCTTGGGGGCTTTTGAGTACATTATGCAGCAGAAACCCTCTACGGAGGCTCTCTTGGCGCTCAAAAAAGACGGCATCACGGGTAATGATATTACACCGCTAGTGGTGAGCCTTTGCTCCATGAATATGTACCTTCATGGTATTTTTTCCAAGGAGGACGAGGAGTCCAAGGAAAACTGCCCCATTCAGTGCCGCGATACGCTCCGCACACCGGAAGAGCGCGCGTTCGATATGATTCTTGCCAACCCGCCTTTCGGTACCGCTGCCAATGCCTTGGATGGTGAGAAAACCGGCGAGCTGACGGATGACCGTTTCTTTGCCCTTACTTCCAACACTCAGCTCAATGCCTTGCAGCACATCATGTTTATCCTCAAATCCACCGGCCGTGCTGCCGTGGTGATGCCTGATAACGTGCTCTTTGAAGCCGGCGCCGGTGAGCAAATCCGTAAACGTTTGCTGGAGCAGTGCAACCTCCACACCATCCTTCGCCTCCCCACCGGCCTTTTCTATGCTCAGGGTGTTAAGGCAAATGTGCTCTTCTTTGACCGCTGCCCGCTTGATAACCGTAAGCATCATACAGACCGTGTGTGGATTTATGACTACCGCACCAATATCAAGCATACGCTGAAACAAAATCCCCTCAAACGCTCCCATTTGGATGAGTTTGTTGCCTGCTACTGTGCCGGTAATTTGCCTGCGCGTACTGCCACTTGGTCAGAGGATACCCCCAACGGGCGCTGGCGTAGCTTCTCTTATGAGGAAATTATTCAGCGAGATAAAACCAACCTCGATATCAAGTGGCTTAAAGAAGATACGGACACCGTAGAGGGAACTATTCCTGAGCTTATGCAAATGTTGGAGGAAGAACTCACTAAAGAGCAAGAGGCTTTTGCCGCCCTTAAAGAGCTTCTCAAAGGTCTCAATCTGTAATCTTTTCTCCCGCGTCCCATGAGCGACAAAATCGAACGCATTATTGATGCCCTTCGTAAAAAAATCCTCGAAGAGGCCATCCGTGGTAATCTTGTCCCACAAAACCCCGAGGATGAACCCGCCTCTGTGCTCTTACAGCGTATCGAAGCGGAGCGCGAGCGCCTCATTAAAGAGAAGAAAATCAAAAGACCTAAGTCTGTTTCTAAAATCTTTAGACGTGATGGGCATTTCTATGAGTCCATCAATGGAGGGGAACCAACCTGCATTGATGACGATATTCCATTTGAGATACCGGATAGCTGGGAGTGGGTGAGATTAGAAAGTATATGTCAGTTAATTAATGCTGACAAAAAAAGTGGTCAAGAATTACCTGTTTTAGATGCCCATTTCCTTCGTGGTAAAAAAGAAGGAACGAAAACATCAAGTGGTCGTTATATATGCAAAGGTGATTGGCTCATACTTGTCGATGGGGAAAATTCAGGTGAAGTATTCGAAGCCCCTTGTGATGGATACGCAGGGAGCACGTTTAAAGTGTTATGGAAAACGCAAGAATTAAACTGCCATTATTTTTTAACCTTTTTGGAAATAATGCGTGAGCATTTGCGAAACAATAAAATAGGAGGCGCTATACCTCATCTCAACAAGCGCATATTTTATTCGCTGCTTTTACCTTTACCATCACAGTATGAACAACAACGTATAATTAAGCGTAGTAGCAATTTAATCGATAATATTGATAGCATTACCCAAGTGCGAGCCTCTATCAAACGTATTATCTCTGAAACTCCAACCAGCCTTCGCCCACAGCTTATCCAAGCCGCTATACAAGGGAAACTCGTTCCTCAAGACCCGAGCGATGAACCGGCAAGTGAGCTGTTGAAGCGTATAGCAGAGGAGCGCACAGCCAAACAGGGTAAAAAAGCGGCCAAATCAATGAGCCGAATCGAGAGGCGTGGTAGTAAGACCTATGAGCTCTTCCCTGATGGTACGGAAAAGGATATTTCTGACGAAATACCCTTCGATATTCCCGAACATTGGCAATGGTGTAGATTGGATATGGCAGGAACTTATCGCAAAGGGCCATTTGGTAGCAGTTTAACAAAAAATCACTTCGTAAATAAAACCACTGGTTGCATTAAAGTATACGAACAGAAAAATGCAATCCAAAAAAATCACGAGCTAGGGAATTATTATATCTCGCCAACATATTACGAACAAGCGATGCAAGCTTTTGATGTAGGCCCTAGCGATATTATAGTAAGCTGCGCAGGTACTATTGGGGAAGCATACAAGCTACCGTCGAATGCAAAGAAAGGAATTATAAATCAGGCTCTTATGCGTATTCGTTTGTCTATTCATATCAATGATTCTTACTTTCTACGCTATTTTGATTATATTATAAAAATGCAAGCAAAGGAGAGCGGTAAAGGCAGTGTCATTAAAAATATTCCGCCTTTTGCCGTTTTTAAGCAACTTTTAATGCCCGTTCCCCCAATACAAGAGCAGCACCGAATTGTTGAAAAACTCAGTGCGCTCCTGAGGTTGGTATAGGTTACCAAGTAATCACGGTGTCTACGATTTTCCGCTGTTCGGCGTGCGTACGGCGGAGGTAAATGCGTGTTGTTTCAATGTTGGAGTGACCCATGAGATCTGCCAGCAGGGCAATATCATTGTATTTCTCGATGAAGTTCTTAGCAAAACGATGTCGGAAGGAGTGGGGATAAACCACCTGAGCGTCTAATCCGTATTTGACGCCTAGCTTTTTCAATTTACTGCCAAGGCCAGTAGGTGTCATTACCTTACCCCGTCTGTTTAGGAATATGAATCCGCTTTCTATTTTTGCCTCTTCTAGCCATTCGAGAGCAGACTTACGCAATGATTCCGGGATATATATGCGGCGTGTTTTGCCGCCTTTGGAATTGATGTCGAGATAGCCAATTCGTACGTGCTCCACTTTTATCTTCAGGAGTTCGCTTATGCGAGCTCCCGTAGCCGCCAGAAAGCGTACGATGAAATACCACTTCTTGCGTCCGTCTTTGAGCAAGGAGTCCCTCAGATACTCGTAGTCAGGTTGAGAAATCACGTTCTCAAGGTACGGCTTTTGTTGAAGCTTAACATGAGCCAACTGCCATTCCTTTTTACCAAGGTATTCCAGATAGGCATTGATTCCGCATATCCTGATGTTAACGGTCTTCGTTTTGAAGTTTTCTATGAGATAGAGCTTGTACTTCTGCAATTTATCGAGCGTTATGCGCCCATACAGTTGCTTAAACTGAGCAACGGCATACAGGTACAAACTAACGGTATTCTGCGCCCTTTTTTGAAGGTGCAGCCAGTTTTCGAATGAAGTCTTGGACATGCCCTTATTATAGGGCTAGGAGAGAGAGAACCTTATCCAGCTTTTTTACTATCCTTAGTTGCTCTGATTCTGGAGGTAAAGGAACTAGCAGTTGAGAAAGGGCTCCCAGATAAATGCCTCCTTGCGCAGAACCTGAACTGGCTTGTTGAAAACTATGCTGAAATAATGGGCTACGAAGGAGAACGAGCAAAAACTGACTCGGGATACCTGCTCGAATAATAGCTATACTACGTTGCGCTATGACTTTATCCTCTTTGTCGTAAATTGCCGTATTTCCAATGCTTCCTCCTATAATTCCTAGAATTACATCTCCGAACTTGATATCAGTTCTAAGATTTTCTTTTTCAAATCCTAGTTGGTCAGTAAATCTATCGTGTTCGAAAAACTCTATTTTCCCATGTCGGATATTTTGGGCACTAATGACGCGGTATCCCTCAGTTTTTTTAGGCGGGGGATTATGTGAGCCATCGGTTAATTTAATTGTGATAGTCCCAAGTCTACTCCATTCCCATGAGCGAGGAATTTCGAAGGGAATATCTTCCGAAATATCCTTTTCCGAACCATCAGGGAAGAGCTCATAGGTCTTACTACCACGTCTCTCGATTCTGCTCATTGATTTAGCCGCCTTTTTGCCGAGTTTGGCGGTACGTTCCTGAGCTATACGTTCCAGTAGCAATCTAGCGGGCTCATCGTTCGGATTTTGGGAAACGAGCTGTCCCTGAATCGCCGCCTGGATGAGTTGTTGACGCAGACTGGTGGGGGTTTCGGAGAGAATACGATTATATCTCAGTCGAGACTGTAACAGAGTGTCAAGTTTTTCGTTTTCTGCATCGAGTATATTAACTATCCTTTGCTGTTCTTGGATAGGGGGGATAGGGATTAAAACCGCGTTAATTACACCAACAGCTAGGCCGGGCTGAGCAGTAGCTGTAGCATACTGATTGAGATTCAATGCCTTTAAAGTAGAATAAACCCATTCTTTGTTAAAATCTCCGTATGTTTCTACACAAACAGCATGTTCTGTTGCATAAAATTTTCCAGATGCTAGATTTACGTTTCCGCATAAAGCGCCTTGCCGTCCAATAATGGGATAAACACCATCACGATTGTAAATATCAACATAACCTCTGATGCCATTTCCTCCATAGCAGGGGAAAGAGTCGACAAAATAATCGTTTTGAATTTTACCAGACGAAATATTCTTTCCTGCTTGTAAAAAGAAAGCTTCTCCTATACGTTCCCACTCCCAGCTATCCGGTATCTCAAATGGAATATCGTCATCAATGCAGGTTGGTTCCCCTCCATTGATGGACTCATAGAAATGCCTATGTTGTTTAATGCGCCATAAATACTGAAAATGAGTTATGAAGATAAGATGGCTGAGTGCAGTTTGCAGCGAGACGGTGCCCGCAAAAACGGCAGATGGAAGCTGTTGCTGCCCGGTGAGTTTATTCCGAAATCGGGATTTCGGAATAAACTTCGGAATAAATGGCGGGGTGGGGGCGTGGGCGAAAAGTATTTGTTTAAGTTTTCTTAAACAGACACAATGTGGGTACAAATTACCTGATTTTAACTTGACATTTGGGTGGGGTGGTGGGTATACTCGGCTCGAACGAGTGTACAAATTTCGTGCACGTAAAGGACGGACGATACTGCGGAGCGCAGGCGCAAGGGAGGGTTCATCCCCTGAAAAGGAGGGCCCGGTTGCCGGCCCGCGGAGCACTCGGGCACCAAATCATCATTCCATACAAAAATCTTTCAGAAAATGTTTAAATTTTTCAAGAAACTCGCCAGGATGTTCTCGTATGATATCGGGATAGATCTTGGCACGGCCAACACGCTGGTCTATATTAAGGACCAGGGTATTGTGCTGCGCGAGCCTTCCGTAGTTGCCATGAAGGGCGACAAGGTGAAGGCCGTGGGTGAAGAAGCCAAGCGCATGGTGGGGCGCACGCCCGGCAGCGTGGTGGCGATTCGCCCGTTGAAGGAAGGCGTGATTGCCGACTTCAACGTAGCAGAGGAGATGCTGAGGCATTTCATTGAGAAGGCATGCCAGCGCAGAGGCTTGCGCGGGCCGCGCATTCTCATTGCCCACCCCTCGGGTATTACAGAGGTGGAGCGCCGCGCGATTGAGGAGTCGGCCGAGCACTCGGGTGCAATAGCCGTACGCCTTATCGAGGAGCCCATGGCCGCAGCCATGGGTGTGGGATTACCCGTATCCGAACCGCTGGGCAGCATGATTGTTGACATTGGCGGCGGCACCACCGAGGTGGCCATTATTTCTCTTAACGGCATCGTATACAGCCAATCCGAAAAGTGCGGCGGCGATGCGCTGGATGACACCATCACCCGCCACATGCTGGCTGCCCACAACTTGTTGGTAGGCCCGCGCACGGCAGAGGATATCAAGATTCGTGTGGGTTCTGCCCACCCCTTGCAGCAGGAGCTGCAGATGGAGGTGAAGGGCAGAGACCGCGGCACGGGCTTGCCCAAGACGGTGACGGTGCGCTCTGAAGAAATACGCGAAGCGCTTAAGGATAAGCTGGATATCATTGTTCAAGCCGTGCGCCACAGTTTGGACCACTGCCCGCCTGAGCTGGCAAGTGACCTTTACGACCGTGGTATTACGGTGGCCGGCGGTGGTGCCCTGTTGCGTGGTTTGGCAGACCTGCTGCATGAGCAGACGAGCCTGCCCATCACGATTGCGGATGACCCGCTGAGCGCTGTGGCAGAAGGTACAGGCAAGTTCCTGCAGGAGAACGACGACGTATTTGATGAAGAGTGATAGGACTGCGCCGATGCGCGCTGCCGATTTTCTCTTTACCAGCCGTTGACGCCTCTCCGCCTCGCAAAGCGGGGGAGTCAGCGGCTTTCGCCTTTGGCTACAAGGGCTATCAGGTAAAGGGGTAAAGCGGTTTGCATGCGCGGGCGTGCGGGCTCTGTAGTCATGTTATCGCATGAAGATCAACCCATAAACTAACCTGAAACTTTGTCTTTTATTTCTAAAATGATTAATAGCGTGAAACGCCTTTTCGGGTTCGGACAATGCAACCCGAAGGAAGGCACCACCATCGTCATCAACTCCGAGAAGTTGGAGCGCCGTGTCGCTCTGCTTGAGGAGGGCGTGCTGGAGGAATACAGCATTGAGCGTGAGGGCGAGGATAACATTGTCGGTGGCATTTTCAAGGGCCGTGTTAAGAACATTGAGCCGGGGCTCAAGGCCATGTTCGTAGACATCGGGTACGAGAAAAATGCCTTCCTGCACTTTTGGGATGCACTGCCCTTGGCGCTGGATTCTTCTTTGGAAGAGATTCAGAAGGAGGGCCGCCCCCGCAAGCAGCAGAAGAAGATTACGAGTAAGGATATTCCGAACATTTACCCCATCGGCTCCGAGATTATGGTGCAGGTGACCAAGGGGCCCATCAGCTCCAAGGGCCCGCGTGTTACCACTAATATCTCACTGGCAGGGCGTTACATTGTGCTCATGCCGTATACGGACCAGTTCGGTATCTCTCGCAAGATTGATGACCCGAAGGAGCGCCAGCGCCTGCGCCAGATTGTGCAGAAGCTCAACGTGCCCGAGGGTATGGGTATCATTATGCGCACGGTGGCCCAGGGGCAGCGCTTCCGCCACTTTGTGAGAGACTTGGCCATGCTGCTGGAGCAGTGGCGAGATGTTGAGGCTAAGTATGCCGAGAATCCCGCACCGCTTTGCGTGTACCGCGAGCCCGACCTCATTGAGCGCACGGCACGCGACTTCTTGACAGACAATGTGGACAACATTGTTTGCGATAACCAGGAAACCACGCAGCGCATGCAAGAGATTGCCGGCCGCATTTCTCGCCGCGCCAAGCGCCATATTCAATATTACCCCTGCCGCCAGCCCATTTTCGAGGAGCTGGGTATAGAGAAGCAGATTAACGAGGCCTTCCAGCGCCAAGTGTTGCTGCCCTGCGGCGGTTACTTGGTGATTGATGAGACGGAAGCCCTTATTGCTATTGATATTAACACCGGCCGCAACAAGGGTAATAAAGATTTGGACAAGACGATTCTTGAGACCAACCTTGAGTCCGCCCGCGAGATTGCCCGCCAGCTGCGCTTGCGCAATATTGGTGGCTTGGTGGTGGTAGACTTCATTGATATGCGCCACCGCAAGGACCAGTTGGCGGTGTACAAGGCCATGAAGGATGCCCTCAAGCGCGATAAGGCCAAGACGCAAGTGATGCAGATTACCCCCATTGGCCTGATGGAGATGACCCGCCAGCGTATCAATGAGTCATTGCTCGACTACGTGAACGACCACTGCCCGTATTGCCATGGCCGCGGCCGTATCAAGAGCGTGATGACCATGAGCGTGGAGATTCAGCGCCAGCTTAAGGCCACCATTCTGCGCTACCGCGAGAATGTGGGCGATATGATTGTAGTGGTGAACAGCGATGTGCTCTCACGCTTTAAGAATGAGGACTCTAAGCTGTTGATGGAGCTGGAGCGCCAGTGCGCCGGCCGCCTCATTTTCCGCTCAGACCCCAGCATTCATCGCGAGGCCTTCGCCATTCTTGACCCTGCGCGCAACAACAAGCCGCTTTACCAGGTCAATATGTAACATTTAACGGCAGAGGGCACCCAACACACCGCGGTGCCCTCTGTTTTTAAGGTAATGTTTAAGCTACCACCCGGATAGACGACTAATGATGTAAATGCCAATTTGTCAGCCGGTTTACGCATGCACCGGCGGAGCCCGAAGGGAAGAGAGCTGAGTGTAAGCGAGCCGAATTCTAAAACCCCGCATCTGCGGGGTGGCATAAAATAGCCCGGGGTAAAGCTGCGAAGCAGCGAAACCCCGGGGAAGATGTAAAATAAATCGGAACCCCGCAGGGGTGGCATAAAGCGTGGCTTGGATATTAACGTGCAATATGTAAGTGGTGCTATTCGATTTGGCTTGTCGTCATAGACAGAGAATGTTATAGTAAGAGTATAGTCTGGACATATATGAGAGACACCTATTCAAATATTTACCTGCACATTATTTTTCACATCAAAAACAGTGCAGACCCCATAGCAGAAAAAGATATGCCGGAAGTATTTCGGTACATAGGTGGAGTTATACGCTCAAATGCCGGTGTTGCCCATGTTGTAGGGGGAATGCCTGATCATATACATATTTTGACTTCATTACCCCACACATTATGTTTATCTGATTTTGTACGCTCAATCAAGGCTAACTCAAGTAGATGGATAAAGGGAATTAACCCCCGATATCAGAATTTTTCATGGCAAACCGGGTATGGTGCTTTTTCTGTGAGTGAGTCTTGTAAAGGTACTGTCACAAACTATATTTTGAATCAAAAGGAACATCATAAACGGATATCTACGCATGACGAGTTTCTCCATTTTCTTGAAAAAAACGGTTTCAGGCAAACAGATGGAGTAGAGAAATAAAAATGTTGCAATTTAATGCCATACATTATGTCACCCCTAGCGGGGTTCTGATTTGTTATATGGGCGGTCCCGGGGTTCCGCCCCTTACGGGGCTACACCGCCGGGCTACCATATGGCGCCCCTTGCCGGGGCTTGGAAATTCGGCCCGCATGGGCTCCTGTCGTCGCCCTGCGGGGTACGACGAGGCAGCCACGGGTAAATCAAATTAATTTCTGAATTCTCCATTTAAACAGACTGCGTGTTATCAACTAAAAAGTTTTTTATCATCAAAAAATGACTGACTCCCCTCAAATTCAGGTACCGGAATACGCGCTCACGGTGGTGCAGCGTTTGGAGCACTTTGGCTACGAGGCCTATGTGGTGGGTGGCTGCGTGCGCGATAGCCTGCTGGGCCGCACGCCCAAAGATTGGGATGTTTGCACCAACGCCACCCCCAAACAGGTGCTCGGCGCGTTCAAGCGTTTCAATGTTATCAAAACGGGCCTTCAACACGGTACTGTCACCGTGATGGTTAACCGCGAGCCTGTGGAGGTTACTACCTTCCGTATTGATGGGGAGTATACCGACAACCGCCACCCCGATGCCGTTACCTTTGTGTCGCGGGTAGAAGAAGACCTTGCCCGCAGAGACTTCACTATCAACGCTATGGCATACAACCCCACCCGTGGCTTGGTGGATGCCTTCGGCGGGCAGCAAGACCTTGCAGCGGGGGTAATTCGCTGCGTGGGCGAGCCCGATGCCCGCTTTAATGAAGACGGCCTGCGCATTATGCGCGCCCTGCGTTTTGCCGCGCGGTATGATTTTGCCATCGAGCGCGAAACCGCATTCTCCATGCGCCGCAACCGCCATTTGCTGCAAAATGTGAGCGTGGAGCGCATTTTTACCGAGCTGAAGGGGATTCTCGTGGGCAACGGGGCGCGCAGTATGATGCTGGCGTTCCCCGAGATTTTCAGCATCATCATGCCCGAGGTTGAGCCCATGTTCGGGTTCGACCAGCGCAACCCGCACCACATTTATGACGTGTGGACGCACACCGCCCACGCCGTGCAGGCGGTGCCGGCAGACCCCGTGCTGCGCCTCACCATGCTGCTGCATGACATAGGCAAACCTGCTTGTTTCTCGGTAGATGCCAAGGGCAAAGGCCACTTCTACGGCCACCCCGAGAAAAGTGCCAAAATGGCGGAAAAAATCTTGCTGCGCCTTAAGAGCGATACCGCTACGCTTGAAAACGTGCGCACCCTCGTGCGCGTGCACGACCACACATTCCCCACTACCCGTGCCGGCATGCGCCGCTTCATCGGCCGCTTGGGCATGCCGGTGGTAGAGCAGCTCTTTGCCGTGAAAAGGGCAGACCACGCCGCGCAATCTACCCACGAGCAGGCCGCCAAAAAGGCAGAGCTGCGCGATGCCGCCCTCCTCATCGAAGACCTCTTGGAAGAGCCCCCCGCCTTCACCGTGAAAGACCTCGCCATCAATGGGCGAGACCTGATTACCATGGGGGTAAAACCCTCGCCCGCCTTGGGCGAGCTGCTGGAGCGCCTTTTAGCAGAAGTTCAAGAGGATAAATTGGAAAACTCGCGCGAGCCCCTGCTGGCCCGTGCTCAACAACTCCTCGCACATGCATAAGTCTCTTTTATCAGCCCTTGCCGCTGTGCTCATGCTTGCCTCTTGCAGCCAAGTGGAGCAACAGCAGGCGCTCTTGGAGCAAGCCCGCGCAGACTACCGAGTCCGCACCCACACCGAGGCCACACAATCTGCCCGCCAAAAGTTTACCGAATGGCAAAATGCACTGGCCACCGCCTCGTATGCCGAGTTTTACCGTACAGATGAAACCAAGGGCGATGTGGTACCCATGGTGAAGCCCGTAAAAATCAGCGGCGAGCAGTTTCAGCTGCTCCTCGTCATTCTTCGCCAAGCACAACCCACCCCATTGCCCGATGCTGATGTGCTGACCACCCCGGGCTCCGAGCCCCTCGCGCTGAATAATGACGGCGAGGTGGTGCCTACTTGGGAGCTGCCTCCCCCCATCTTGCCTGACTCCTTCTGGGCGCTCGATTTCCTGCGCTTTTATGATGCCAACGGCAATGAGGTAGCCTTTGAAATACAGGCGTTCCATGATATGGTGCCTGCCTCCGTTGCTCAAGAAAAACGCAACACGTGGACGAACTCCAACCGCCCCTTTATCGTGCTGCCAGATGCCGAATGGCAACGCTACCGCGAGCTGCCCGCCTACCGCACCTTTGTTTCGCGCCTCAAAAAAGCCCACTCCACCGGCAAGTGGGATGTCACCCCCGATTTCTCCGCCCTTTAAAACAGCGCTTTTCAACGGTATTTCGGTTGATAAATCGTAGTTTGTAGGGCAGAAGCATCCGAGCGTAAGCGAGGCGAATTCCTTAGCCCCGCGCATGCGGGGCGGCATATGCTAGCCCACGGTGGAGCTGCGTCAGCAGCGAAACCGTGGGGTATAATGATAATAAAAAGGAACCCCACCGGATGGTGGGGTGGCATAGAGGGGTGCCAGATGTTGTAAGGTATTTATTCCCATTGTTTGCTATTACAAAATCATCGTAAATACTAACACCTCGCATTATGCCACCCCGCCATTCGGCGGGGCTCGAAAGTTTGGCTCGCTTGCGCTCGTGGTGAAAACGCCCTGTTGGGCGTGATAAATGTCGTAGCCGCAGGGGTGAAAACAGCCCGAGGCAGTGAGGTAAAGCGGCAACTGATGCAAGGCTTTGCAACACTGCGCCACAGGCGCCTGATTCTCAACTTCGTCCTTCGTAAATCGTATTTCGTAATTCGTACTCCTCCATCTTGCCGCCAGGGTGTGTTTAAGTTTGACAAATGGGGTAAAATCCTGTATACTGCTCTAGGCTCTCGGCACAGCGGTAAGTAATGACACTCAAGCCGCTTCCAAAACACCAAATCGCGATCATCCGTAAACAATATGACTCTCTACCATATACCGGCAAAGGGCGCTACCCACCCTTACAGCGGAGCCATAACAAAAGAGCAATTTTTGTTTTACGAGATGCGCACCACGGCCAAACTGATGCTCGGTGCCGCCACGGATGACGAGGTAGTGGCGCAAATCATCGCCGAGAACCTGTACCAATACCCCACAGCGCGCTCGCTGCGCAAAATAGCCCGGTGCTGCGTGCGGCGGCTTCGCCTCTTGGGCGACCCCGCGCTCGTGCAGGCCATAGCCACGCACCCATTCGATGTTGCCAAGCAAGTGTGCCTGTATGCCATGATGAAGCAAAGCCGCTTGGTGTGCGATTTTATGCTCACCGTCATCGGCGAGAAATACCGCACCTGCGACACCTCGTTCTGCCGTGCAGATATCAATTCCTTCATCCTGCGCTTGCAAGAGCAAGATGACAAAGTCGCCGCCTGGAGCGACAGCACCATCGCCAAAATCAAACAAGTGCTCAAGCGCCTTTTGCTGGAAAACGGCTACTTGGAGCCAAACCAAACGGACAAACTTTGCCCGGTGCTGCTGCACTATGTGTTAGAAAACGCCATCCGCAACAATGGAGATGCGTACATGTTGCCCGCCTTTAATCAATTTTCGTAACATTTCATATGAGCACCATTACAGAGCGTTTGGACAAGCTGCGCAGCCACATGCAAGAGCCCGATTTTTTGGAGGGCAAGGGGCTGAGCAATGAAGTCAACATCCGCATTTTTTGCTACGATGCCAAAGATGAAATGACCGTACGCCATTTTGTGGAGCAGGTTACGGCAGACCCCACGCTTGCCTGCCGCATCTACGAGCGCAACCTCTACAGCATTTTCCTCTCCCTGTGCGAGGAGAATGACATCATGGACGGTATTCTGGAAATGGAAGAATCCGACGGCGCGGACTACCTGCTCGAGCAGCTGCAAACCGCATTCGGGGTAGAAGACTATATCAGCAAAATTCAATACGGCCCGCACCGCACGGGGGATATTCTGATGCTCACCGGCGTGGGCGATGCCTTCCCCTTCCGGCGCGTGCACTCTTTGCTGGAGGCCTTGCAATCTCATTTTGACGACATCCCCATCCTCGTGATGTACCCCGGCAGCTTCGACGGCAGCTCCATGCGCCTTTTCAATACCTTAAGTCCTAACTCTTATTACAGAGCTTTCAACGAAATCTAAACACCCATGAAAATAGAACAAATATTCCAAGAAGACATCAACCGTTCCATCAACGGCGTTATCAAGGTAGACCAAGACGACCTCAGCGTCATCGAGCAAGAAGTGCGCGAGTACGTTATCACCAAAGAACTCAAAAAACACTTCTCCTCGTTCTTCAACTTCTACAGCGAATCCTTTGACACCCCCACCCACGACATTGGCGTGTGGATCTCCGGTTTCTTCGGCAGTGGTAAATCCCACTTCCTCAAAATGCTCTCCTACATTCTGGAGAACAAACCCGTGGGCTCTTCTACCACGGTAGACTTGTTCCGCCACAAGTTTGCGGACGACCCCGCCGCCTTCTTGCCCATAGCCCGCTCTACTCAGGGGCTCACAGAAACCATCCTCTTCAACATCGATGTCGTGTCGATGAACAAAGACACCGAGGCCGTTAAGCGCGTCTTTGCCAAAATGTTCTACAACCACCTCGGCTACTTCGGCGAAAATCTCGAGGTTGTGCAGCTGGAGCAATTTATTGACTCCCAAGGCAAAATGCAAGAGTTTAAGCAGGCCTTCGCCGCATCTCGCGGCGATAGCTGGGAGAAGTGCCGCCGCAGCTACAAGTTCCATGCCAAGCATGTGTGCGCCGCCTTGGTGCAGGCCCTCGGCATGAGCGAGCAAGACGCCAAACTCTGCACCCAAGGCAAGCAGAATGTGGAGCTCTCCATCGAGACCCTCGTGCAAGATATCAAGCAGTACGTGGACTCCAAACCCGCAGATTTCCGCCTCTTGTTCATGATAGACGAGGTAGGCCAGTACATTGGCGACAACACAAGCCTGCTGCTCAACCTGCAATCTCTTGCAGAAAATATCGGCAGCGTGTGCAAGGGCAAGGTGTGGATGATCTGCACCGGGCAAGAGGCTATAGACGACATCATCAAAGTGCAGTCAGATGCCTTCTCTCGCATTCAGGCCCGCTTCAAAACCCGCCTGTCTCTTTCCTCCTCCTCGGTAGATGAGGTTATCCAAAAGCGCGTGCTCCAAAAGACCCCCACCGCCGCCCAAGAGCTCGAGACCGTGTACGCCGCCAACTCTGCCGCCCTGCGCAACCTCTTTACCTTCAAAGAGGCACAGGCAGACATAAAGGGCTTTGCCTCTGCGGTGGATTTCTCCGTCAACTTCCCCTTCATCCCGTACCAATTCATCATCATGCAAAAGGTGTTTGCAGAGATACGCCGCCACGGCAACTCCGGCAAGCATCTTTCCGGCGGCGAGCGCTCCATGCTCTCCGGTTTCCAAGAGGCCGCTCAAAAAGTGAAGGAGGGAGACGAATTCACCCTCGTGCCCTTCTTCCACTTCTACAACACCGTGCACTCCTTCCTCGACAGCTCCATACGCCAAGTGATTGAGCGCGCAGACAGAGCCGCCCAAGCAGAGGCCGGCCTCAGTGCGTATGATGTAGACGTCCTCAAACTCCTCTACCTTATCCGCTACATAGATAACGATATCCCCGCCAATATCGACAACATCGTCATCCTGATGGCAGATGATATCCGCGCAGATAAAATCATCATGCGCCAACAAGTGCGCGAGTCGCTGGACCGCCTCCTCGCCCAAAACTACATCGGCCGCACCGGCGATACCTACAACTTCCTCACCAATGAAGAGCAAGATATCCAGCGCGCCATCCGCAACGAAACCCGTGTAGACACCGCCACCATCGTGCAGCGTATTGCTCACCTCATTTTCGAGGATATCTACACCACCCGCAAATACCGCTACAGCAAAGAGTACGACTTCGGCTTCGACCGCTATGTAGACTCCGTTGCCATCGGCGCCGTCAGCAATACCACATGCCCCGGCCTCCGTTTCCTGACCGTCGCTACCGATGCCGACGCCAAAAACCCCATGCGCCTGCTCACAGAGTCCGTCCACCAGGCTATCGCCGTCTTGCCCGAGTCCGACTACTTCTCCGCGCTCGAGCAGGCAGAAAAAATCCGCAAGTATATTCGCCAGCGCAATATTACCGCCCTGCCGCAGTCCACGCAAAACATCATCCGCGCCCAGCAGGAGGAAGCCAACCGCCTGGATGCCGCCGCCATGGCTGAGCTTACCCAAGCCATTGCCCATGCAGATTTTTATGTGGCCGGCCAACACCTTACAGACCGCACCACAGACCCCAAGGCCAAAATTGAAAACGCCTTGCGCTACCTCATCGACAGCCTCTACAGTGAGCTGGGCCAAGTACAGGTGCTTGCCACCTCTGAGGATGCCGTGCACGCCATCCTCGCCGGCAATGCCGCCAATCTGCAGGGGCTGGAGGACAACCAAGGCGCCCTCGCCTTGGTAGAAGACTACCTCGCCCTGCAGCATGCCCAAAACCTGCCCACCTCCATGCACGACATCCGCTCCCGCTTCTCTGCCATCCCCTACGGCTGGCGAGAGCTCGACATCGCCTGCCTCGTGGCGCGCCTTGTCGTGGCACAAAAGGCTACGGTTAAGTACATGGGCGCCACCGTCCTCGCTACGGACCCCAAGCTGCCCGACATGCTCCTCAAAAAGTCCGAAATCGGTAAAACCCTCATCTCCAAGCGAGAAAACATCTCCTCCTCCAAAATCAAAGCGGTGCGCGAGTTCCTGCGCCAGTATCTGGATGTCATGACCGTCCCCTCCGATGAAGACGCCCTCGTGGCCTTCATCCTCGATAAGTTTACAGAGGTTCGCGACCACCTCAACGGGCTGTTGGCTCACTACGCCGGCCACTCTTACCCCGGCCGCAACCTGGTAGAGGCCGCCCTCCGTGCCGTGCACCATGTGCTGGACCACAAGGCAGACAACATTGCCCTCATCAACTGCATTGTCAAAACTCAAGATGACCTGCTCGACTCCGGAGAAGACCTGCAGCCCGTGGAGTCCTTCTTCAACAACCAGCGCCCCATCTTTGATGCCGCCTTCAAGCTCATCCTCGCCATCAGGTACGATGCAGACTTCATCAACGAATCCCCCGAGGCTGCCGCCGCCTTTGCCGCCATGCAAGAAATTTGCTTCGTCCAACCGGGGCAAAAGTTCAACTACCGCCGCATCCCCGAGCTCAATTCCCTCTCTGCCACCGTGCAAGCCGCCCACAGTGCCCTGCTTGCGGCCAAACGCGAAGAGCTGCACGAGATTGTGCGCCAATGCATGAGCGCCGTGCACCTCGCCGCCGGCTCAGACCCCCGCTTCCGCGATGTCCTCAACCAGGCAGACCACTACTACAAACAGAAAAAGCACGATATTGACTACCTCTCCACCGTCACCCTCTTAGACGGACTCACCGCCCAGTTGGTTAAGGTGAAAGATGAGGCGCTGGAGCGCATCGAGCGTATCTCTCGCCCCGTGCAGCCCCAACCCACCCCCCCCAAACCCACCCCCGGCGGCGGCTCTGCACCCACACCCCCCACGCCCAAGCCCGCTCCCCCCGTGCCGCAAAAAACTTACCGCACCGTCAACCGCGCCGTCTTCTTCCCCACCCGCAAGCTCGAGACCGAGGCAGATGTCGATGCCTACGTGGATTCCCTGCGCGCCAGTCTCAAAAAATGCTTGGCCGAGGTCGATGGTGTCTATATTAAGTAACCCCCACACCTTGCCTGCACCAAATGGACAAAGCTGCCATCAAAAGGTTTGCCACCACGGCCCGCAGCATGCTCATGGAGCGTGTGGCGCAAAAGGCCGCTCAGTTCGGTATCACCCCCACGGCTGTAGAGCCGGCAGAGGCCCTCAGCATCAATGGCAAGGTGCTCTCTGCGGCAGAGCTGCAGCAGCGTGCCTCCCTCCTCAACCAAATAAACGCCAAGGGCTATGCGCAGGTGATGGAAGAGGTGGCCTACACCTGGTTCAACCGCTTCTGCGCCCTGCGCTTTATGGAGGTCAACCACTACCTCCCCTCTCGTGTGCGCATCTTCTCTAATGAGGAAGATGCCTTCGAGCCCCAAATCCTTGCCGAAGCGTTGGACCTTGAGCTGCCCGGCCTCAACCGCGAGCAAGTAATCGCCCTTAAACAGGCCAATGATAAAGAGGGCCTGTTCAAATACCTGCTCATCACCCAGTGCAATGCCCTCAACCCCATTCTGCCGGGCATGTTCCAGCGCATTGCAGACTACACAGAGCTGCTCTTCCCCGATAACCTGCTGCGTGAGGGCAGCGTCATCCACGAGATGGTTACCGGCATTCCCACCGACAATTGGCAGGATGCCGTGCAGATTATCGGTTGGCTGTACCAGTTCTATATCAGCGAGAAAAAGGATGCCGTGCTGGCTAAAAAAGGCAAGGTGACCAAGGATGAAGTCCCCGCCCGTACCCAGCTCTTCACGCCCGATTGGATTGTGCGCTACATGGTGGAAAACTCCCTCGGCCGCCTGTGGGTGGAGGGGCACCCCGATGAGGAGTTGAAGCAGCAATGGCGTTACTTCCTGGAGGAAGCCGAGCAAGAGCCCGAGGTGCAGGCGCAGCTGGCCGCCATCCGCAAGGAATACGCCACCCTGCAGCCCGAGGACCTCAAGTGCATAGACCCCTGCATGGGCAGTGGCCATATACTTGCCTACATGTTTGATGTGCTGGTGCAAATTTATAAAACAGACGGCTACTCTGCCCGCGATGCCGTGCGCTGCATTGTGGAGAAAAACCTCTACGGCCTTGATATTGATGACCGTGCCGCCCAGCTGGCCTACTTTGCCGTCATGATGAAAGCCCGGCAGTATGACCGCCGCTTCCTCACCCGTGTGGATGAGTTTGGCCACCCCGATGTGCCCCAGCCACATGTCTATGAAATACCGGATTGCAACCTAATTGATGAAACGGTGCTGGAATACTTTGCTGATGGTGACCCCGAATTGACGGTAGGCATTCGCAGCATTTTAGCGAATTTACGAGATACCAAGGAATACGGTTCTCTTATTTCGGTTAATCCTGTTAATTTCTCTGCTTTATACCGCCGCTTGGATTCCATTGCCTGTGATTCTCACATTTTGAAAGAATCTGCATTGTGTACTTTGCGCCCTATTGTTCAAGCTGCAGAGACTTTGGCATTAAAATACGATGCCGTTGTTACGAATCCGCCCTATATGGGAAGCAAGTTCATGAGTGATAAGCTTTCTGCCTTTGTTAAAGAGCATTACTCTGATTATAAGGATGATTTGTTCTCTGCCTTTATTGTGCGTTGCTCAGAGCTTGGTAAAACGAACGCAAAATTAGGCTTTTTCTCCCCCTATGTGTGGATGTTTATCAAATCTTACGAGGATTTGCGCCACTTTGTTTGCAGACAATGTTCTATTGAAACTCTGATTCAGTTTGAGTACTCTGCTTTCGAAGAAGCTACCGTGCCCGTCTGTACTTTCGTTTTCGCTAATTCTCATGCCAATAAAAAGGCTCTTTACCTCAGATTGACTGATTTTAGAGGCGGTATGGAGGTTCAAAGGGTTAAGACACTCGAAGCCATTGCCAATCATGACTGTGGCTACTATTTTGAAAGCGCCGCTTCCTCTTTCTCCAAAATCCCCGGCAGCCCGATTGCGTACTGGATTAATCAGAAACTAATCCGCGTTTTCGAAAGAGAACGCATACTTAAACATGCTATTTCTGATGGGCAAACAAAAACCGGAGATAATGAAAAATATCTTCGTTTGTTATGGGAAGTTGAAGCAAATAGAGTAGGTAAGAGTCAAAAGTGGGTCTTGCATGCAAAAGGCGGAGCCTTCAGAAGATGGTCAGGTAATATTGATACCGTGATAGACTGGTCTGATTCTGCAAGACAACATTATAGAACCGATCGAGTGGCAAGAATTGCGCCCGAGTATATTTGGTTTAGAAAGGGTATTTGCTGGACCTTAATTTCATCTAGTTGCTCTCATGGTTTTAGATTATTGGAAGAAACATCTACTTTCAACTTAGCGGCTCCATCCATATTTTTTGATAACGATGAAAAAAATCTTTATACATTGGGGTATTTAAATACTAAAATCAGTGAAATCATCATTTCATTATTGAACCCTACGCTAAATACAAATATTAGTGATATCACAGCCCAGCCTTTTTCCTATCCCTCACGTAAGGAGAATATTATACCTTTGGTATGTAATTGTATTAACATTTCTCGCACTGATTGGGACTGTTTCGAGACCTCATGGGATTTCAGAAAGCACCCCTTGCTGCGAGGTCTGAGTAGCGTGCGGGCGTCTTATGCGGCTTGGGAAGCGGAAGCAAGCGAGCGTTTCTACCAACTCAAAGCCAATGAGGAAGAGCTCAACCGTATCTTCATTGACATCTACGGCTTGCAGGATGAGCTGACGCCGGAGGTGGAGGAAAAGGACGTGACGGTACGCAAGGCTGATTTGGGGCGCGATATCCGCAGCCTTATCAGCTATGCGGTGGGCTGCATGTTCGGGCGTTATTCCTTGGATGTGGAGGGACTGGCCTATGCCGGCGGCGAGTGGGATGCCGGCAAGTACAAGACATTCCCGGCAGATGCGGACAACATTATCCCCATTTGCGATGATGAGTACTTTGAGGACGACATCGTGGGGCGCTTTGTGGAGTTTATCCGCGTGGCATACGGGGCGGAAACGCTGGAGGAGAACCTGAGCTTCATCGCTGATGCGTTGGGCGGCAAGGGCAGTGCGCGCGAGGTCATCCGCAAATACTTCCGCGATGGGTTCTATGCAGACCACCTCAAAATATACCAAAAGCGGCCCATTTACTGGCAGTTCGACAGCGGTAAGAAGGGCGGGTTCCGCGCGCTGGTGTACATGCACCGCTATACGCCTGACACCCTAGCCCGCATACGCACGGACTACGTGCACGAGCAGCAGAGCCGCTACCGCACGGTGTTGGAGGACTTGGCGCAGCGCCTGGAGAACGCCGCCGCGGGCGAGCGTGTGAAGCTGAGCAAGCAACAGCAAAAACTGCAAGAGCAGGCCACAGAGCTACGCGAGTACGAAGAAAAGATACACCACTTGGCAAACAGGTTTATAGCCATTGATTTGGATGCCGGCGTGAAGAACAACTACGCCATATTCAGCGATGTGCTGGCCAAAATTAAGTAAGGAAACACATATATGAGCGAATGGGGAGACATCACCGGTAAATTGAACAAGCGTTTTGCGGAGCCCTTGGCAGAGTTCTACACGCGGCGCATCATCTTCTGGTATGACGAGGAGCGCGAGTTTGAGGACAGGGTGGCCGAGCTGCAGCTGGCGAATGCCAAGGTGTTGGTATTGAGCGGCCGCAACAATTTTGCGGCCAAAAAGCTGCTGGCGGCAGATGATACGCAGAGCAATTACTTGGTGTATTGCCCCTTGAGGTTCAACAAGGTGGAGGATAACTGGCTGTTGAACATTGCCCTGTATAGCGAGGAGTTTCATGCGGACCGCAACTCGATGTGGATGGAGGAGATGGGTCTGCTGCCCCACCCCGGTATGCGCCAACGGGTGAAGGAGTACCGCAAGTTTTTCAACGTGGCAGAGCACCGCGCGCGTATTCGGCAAATGGCGGGGCGCATCGGCACGGTGCCGCAGCTGCATTTGGCGGTGATGGCTACCCTGTGCGGGTTGCGAGAAGCGCAGCCGGCAGCCATTGTGCGCGCAGTGTTGATGCAAGGCACAGATAATGAGACCAATGCCGTATATGCCAAGCTGGAGAAATACGGTGCGCTGACGGCGTTTTGGCAACTGGCAAAGCAGCTGTGCGGCTACCAAGCCGAGGCAGAGCCGCAGCTGTGCCGGCTGGCGGCGCATGTGCTGCTGACGGCGGCTACCCGCAGCATGAGCGAAGAGCACCTGCGAGACTTTGACACCTGCATATCTGCGCCACACCAATTGCATTGCTATGATTTGGTGGCAGAGTGGTTGCAGGCAGATAAGGACAGCCTGTGCCCCGTGGCGGCAGAGGTGGAGGCCGAGTTCCGCCTGTACCAACGCTTTAGCAACTTGGAGGCCGAGGCGCTGGCCGATACAGAGTGTTTCCCCTGCATAGACGAGTGCATTTTGAACACGCTGATGCAAGAGGTGTGCCATGGCTTGATACGTGTGGATGCCATACGCGCCGTGGTGGCTACGCGCCGCACCAAGGCGTGGTTCTGCAATGTGGCGCCCTATTACGATGGGCTGCTGCAAGTGGCTAATATGCAAGAGTTTTGCTTGGCGCACCATGAGGGGTATCACCTGGCGAAACCGCAAGAGATTTGGCGCGCCTACGAGGCAGACTTCTACCGCATGGATAGCTATTACCGCCGCTTTCACCTGTGCTTTACCCGCAGCCTGACCCTGTGCCAAGATGGTCCGGCAGACCTCTTTAAGCAGGTGGTAGATGTGGTGGAGGGGCTGTATGGCAAGTATTTGGCACAACTGGGCAGCAATTGGACCGGCGTGTGCGCCGAGCCCTTGGCCACCCATGGCTATATACCCGACATCAACCGCCAGAGCAGTTTTTACTGCAACAAGGTGCAGGGCAGCGACCGCAAGCTGTATATAATTATATCAGACGCGCTGCGCTACGAGATTGCCGCAGAGCTGAAAGAACACCTACAACGCGAAAACCAATGCACGGTGCAGTTGGAAAGCATGCAGGGGATTTTCCCGACCATCACCAAGTTCGGTATGGCTGCCCTGTTGCCGCACAACAAGCTGGAGGTAGTGCAGAAAACCGGCGGCGGTGTCTGTGTGTTGGCAGATGGCGCTTCCACCGAGATGCCCAACCGCGACAAGGTACTCAAAACTGCGCAACCCGCAAGCGTGGCGCTGCAATACAAGCACATTATCGGCCTGAAACGCGATGCCCGCAAGGCTTTGGTAAAGGATATGGAGGTGGTCTACATCTACCACGACAAGATTGATGAGGCCAGCCATACCGCAGATTCTCAAGTATTTGCCGCCTGCGAGGAGGCCATACACGAGCTAAAACACCTAGTGCGCCTTATTTGCAATGAGTTCGGCGGCACCCGCATTTGCATTACCGCCGACCACGGCTTTATGTACACCTACAGCCCCCTGAGCGAGGAGGCCAAGGCCGACAAGAGCGATTTTAAAGAGCATTTGGTGGAGTATGGGCGCCGCTACGCCATTACACAGCCCGGTGCCAAGGCAGAGTACCTGATGCCCGTGAAGTTTACCGATGACTTGGACGCGCTGACCCCGCGCGAAAATGTGCGCATTAAGATGAGCGGGGGCGGCCTCAATTTTGTGCATGGCGGTATCAGCTTGCAAGAAATGGTGGTGCCGGTTATCGACTTCCGCTACCTGCGCAGCGACAGTGCCCAATACAAGCGCAACCGCGATAAGTACGACACCAAGCCCGTGAGCATCAGCCTGTTGTCGGCATCCAGAAAAATAACCAACCTGCTGTTTGCCCTGAGTTTCTACCAGCCCGAACCCGTGGGCGGCAACCGCATGGCCTGCCCCTACAAGCTCTATTTTGCCGACGAATACGGTAAGCAGATCAGCGATATGGTGAAGCTGATTGCCGATAGCGAAAACCCCAACGGCCAAGAACGCGTTTACCGCCTCAACTTCAGCCTCAAGAGCTTGCCGTTCAATAACCGCAATGCCTATTACCTCGTTATCGAAGACGAAAGCGGCAACCAATTACCCCAGCGCATCGAGTTCCAAATCGATATCGCCATGGCCATTGATGATTTTAACTTCTTTGATTAATCAACAATCGGCCCCGCAAATGGGAGTTTGACGGGCAGATGGCACATGCCTCGGCGAAGCCGGGAGCGAAGCGAACCGAATTCAAGAGCCCCGTGATAGCGGGGCGACGGACCAGTAGCCACGTGGTGTAGCTGCGTCAGCAGCGGAACCCGTGGTAGTGGTAGAACAGAATCTCGGAGCCCGAAGCAGCTGCGCTGCTGAGGCCGACAGCAGGGTAGCATCCCCCCATAAGTATTGTTTATTCATTTTTTATAATGCGTTGTTATTTAATAATACGGTTTTATCTGAGCTTACTAACGCAAAAACAGGAGCGGGGCGTGCTGTCGGCCTCGACGCCTTCGCTACGCTTAGGCTTCTCGGACTCCGATTTTATTTTCATCTTACCCCGGGTTCCGCCGCTGACGCGGCTGCACCCGGGGCTAATAATCTATCGCCCCGCATGCACGGGGCTCAAAAATTCCGCTCGCTAACGCGAGCCTTCTGCTCGACAAACTCAAATTTATCGAGCCTGATAGTGAGCGAAATTTACGGGCGAAACTACGCGAACGGAGATGAACTATTGTCAGCCCCCGTAACGAGGTTTCGGTTCAATTTCATTTTTACATGGGGTTTCGTTCGCGCCTTGCGCTCACTTTACCCCACGCGCATACTCATTCAACCAAAAATTGCAATACCCCCACGGGTAAGCCCAGAGCAAAGCTGGCAACGGTGCAGGGGACATCTACCCCGACAAATAAAATGGCGGTGAGGGGCAATTTGATGACGGAGTCGGCAGAGTAGCGCATCTCGGGGGAGGTGAGGTAGGCCACCAGTTGCCCGTCTTTCTCGCGCTCCACATGATTAGTGCTGTAGCCCATGCGCACGTCTTTGAAGCTGCGCTTGAGGGGCACTCGCTTGGCCTTGGCGGCATCCCACTCTTCCTCGGTGAGGTAGGGCGGGGCATCTGCCGCGGGCTCGGGCAGGGTGAGCCCGGTGCACAATTTTGCATCTTTGGCGGGCAGGCGGTAATACAGGGTCTCGGGCTCCCAACGGCGGGCGCCTTTTTCAAATCCCACCTCTTTAAGCCGCGGCATGTAAATAAACAGTGAGGCGTGTGTGTTATTGCTGTATACCGCCGAAACCGGCAAATAGCAGGCGTCATCCACCAAATAGCAGCATTCTGCCCATTTATCGTCAACGGGTTCCGGGTCGGCATAAAATTGGCAGCTACCCAACATGCCCTCAGACGTGCATACCGCACAGCTTTGCAGCATCAACCCCGCCCCACATACCGCTAGTAATTTTTTCAACATACGCTCCGTCAAACTTGCAAAAACTTCTTACCTTATACCTTGTACTTTGTACTTTGTACTTTGTACCTTGTACTTCGTACCTTGTACTTCGTATTTCGTATTTCGTACTTCAGCTCATTCTGCATATCCCACCGTTTGGTGCAGCATGGCCTTTTTGCCACCGGTAAGCCCCAGCTCGCGGGTAAGGGCAGGGCGGTCCGTCATGCCTCGAATAACGGTCTGCATGCCTTTGGAGGCGGCGTACAGGTACACATTTTGGTAGGCAGAGCCCACGTGGGCTTGGCCCCAGCCCTCGTCCGTGGCCACGTACAGCAGGTGCAGCGGGGCTTTGGTAACAAAATCTTGTTGGTCGCACAGCGGGATAAGGTTTTTGTCATTCACCTTCACCAGCGTGTTGTCTTTGGCCTCGTAGCGCCAAGTGCCCTCGGGGGTGAGCACATACAGCTCCATATTCTGCTTGTTGCGGGCGGTGGGAATAGTGCGTGTGCCGCGCTCGTTCATGCCCCATGCCACCCACAGTATCTCGCTGAGGGTTTGGTCGTCCACCTTGTGTTCGGGGTTATAATTGCGGCCGGTTTGGCGGGCGGCAATGGCCTCCATCAGCGGCATGCCACCTGTTTTGTTAGGTTCCGGCAGCTGTTTTACCTCGGCACCCATGCCGGTAAAGGCAAGGGCGCATGCCACGATGCTCATCAAAATGTTGTGTCTCATACTCTCTCAACTTTAACAAAATAATGGATTGGTGTCAATTCACCATTAATGCCGATATTCTTTTTGGGCTATGTTAATTGCTTTCGGTTGGTAGTTAACAGCCTCTTAAATCGGAGTTTATCACGCCCGTAGGGCGTTTTCACCATCCGTCATCAGACGGATTTTTCACTTCATTTTGCCAAAAATGATTTTCACCACGAGCATATATGCGAGTTTTTCACATCTATTTATAGTGAAAAACAAAGCTTGCGCTTTGTGGTGAAAAATGCGCGGGGCGCATGGTGAAAAATCGGAGCTGCGCTCCGAAGTGAAAACAGTCTGCGACTGTGATACAAATTACAATTTACGGGATGAATATTTCAATTTTCTCTAATTGTTCCCACGCATACAGGCTCTTCTTTTTCTGCAGTTTGCAATTGTGTCTAAAACGCCATATTCAATGTGACCGAATCCTCACGGTGCAAATCTTGAAAATGGAATCGATTTGGTGTTTAGTATAGGTGTCGGCAGTCAACAGACATACCGACATTAACAAAAAAAATAAAACATGAACAAACAAATCATGATGATGGTGGCTCTTTCTATGGGAGCCGGTATGATGGCTCAGGCTCAGGATAATGGGCAATTTAATTTCGCAGATTGGGCAAAAGATAGTTTCACTCTTTTTAATGCCGAGCGAGATGGTGTGCCGAATTCGTGCGTGCAGGAGTTTTCCCTGAAGTTTCGTGGGCAATTTCAAGGTGCATTTTTGGACCCTGCCGGTGGTACCGACCGCGTTAAGGGTGGTGCCGATGGGCATGGAAAACGTGATAATAACGAGTGGCGCCGTTTTCGCATAGGAGCGCAGGCTAAGGTGTTTGATCACTTTACGCTGAAAGGTGTGTGGAATATCGGCGGCCTGGATGCCCGTTATAAGTATAAGGGTGGCCGGTGGAACCGCTCCGCCACCTCATCATCTGTGGATGAGTTTTATGTTACCGGTAAATTTGCCCCGGTGAGCGTGACTGTTGGTAAACATAAACCGGCGTATATGGGAGAATACCGTACATCAAGCGCTAAACTCATTACCTTGGAGCGCTCTGCCATTGTGAATCAGCTCAAAGCCGAGAAGCTTTATGGTTTTTCCGTAGCCTCGATTGATAAAAAATCGCCCCTGCTTTGGAATGTTGGTGTGTGGGCTAATGGGCAGCGAGATGGTAATACCTGGTTGGAACCCTCTCTCAATAGCGATGACGGCTTCTTGTTTGGCGCATCTCTGGGCTATGCAACCGGTAAACACAGTTGCTTGTATGTTGACTACATGCACAGTACTCGCGACCAAGGGGCTCAACATCCCGGTACAGAGTATGCCGGCCCCGGTGCTCAAGATGTCTTTGCCATTACTTGGGAGGCTCAAGAAAATGATTTATCCTTTATGGCAGAAGGTATTGCGGGCTTTAATGTGTACGATGCCGCCCCCGGTGGAGAAAACGTCTACGGGCTGGTGCTGATGCCCTCGTACCGCTTTTTGCCGAACTGGGAGGCTGTGGCTCGTTATCAACTTGCTGCCGGTAGCAATGCCGTGGCTGCAGATAGCCGCTATTATACGACAAATGGTAATTACTCCGGCATGTGCGACTTGCAACATGGCCTCTATTTTGGTGTCAATTACTATGTGAGCCCGGAAAACCCGCATGCGCTGAAAGTGATGTTGGGTGCCGAGTATATCAATTCTCACGGTACAGATGCTGCCGGTAACAAGGGTTTCACCGGTTGGCAGCTGTCCACCGGTGTTCGTTGGGACTTCTGAATCTCATCAATATGTGTTTAACCTTTAAATTATTATAATTCATTATGTTAAAAAAATTATTTATCTTAATGTCGGGTTTGGCTTCAATGAGTCAGGCGGGGGATGTGGCTATTACCGGTGCCGGTGCTTCTTTCCCGGCTCCTGTTTACCGCCAGTGGACGTATAGCTATAGCGAGCAGAATCCCGGTATCCAAATTACCTACCAAAGCATAGGCTCCGGCGCAGGCCTTAACCAAATTAAATCCGGTACCGTGGATTTTGCCGGTACGGATAGTCCGTTGACATTGCAACAGCAAGAAGAATCCGGGTTAGTGCAGTTCCCCATGCTTATCGGTGGTGTTGTGGTAATTGTTAATGTGCCCGGTGTTAAGGATTCTCAGCTCTTGTTGAGCAAAGAAGTTTTGGCAGATATTTATTTGGGTAAAATCCGTTTCTGGAATGACCCCGCCATTAAAGCACTTAATCCCGGCTTACGCTTGCCTAAGCTTAAAATTACCGTGGTTCACCGCTCGGATTCCAGTGGTACCTCCTTTATTTTCACGAACTACCTCTCCAAAGTGTCTCCTGCCTGGAAGTCACAAGTGGGGCAAGGCGCATCCGTAAAATGGCCGGTAGGTATTGGTGGGCAAAAGAATCCCGGTGTTTGTAACACGGTGTCTAAAGTCAGAGGCGCTATTGGTTACACGGAATACACTTATGCCGTAGAGGCTAAGTTGGCTTGCGCTTGCTTAGAGAATGCGGCAGGTAAGTATGTGGCTCCGTCTCAGGATAGTTTCTCTGCCGCAGCAGCTTGCGCAGATTGGAAAAATGCCCCCGGTTTCTATATGGAGCTTACCAATGTGCCGGGAGCCAAAAGTTGGCCCATTACCGGTGTAACCTATATCTTGCTTCGTAAAGATACGCCCGACAATGTGAAGAAAACATTGCGAGACTACTTTATGTGGTGTTATACGGATGGTGAGCCTACGGCCAAAAAGCTTAATTATGTAGCCTTACCTCCGAATGTGGTTAAATTGGTAGAACCCACCCTGTAAACATACCCATTGTTGAATCTCCTCCCCCCCTGTATCGGTTATTCTCCGTTACAGGGGGGGGCTTTTATATTCGGGATTCGCAGTGTGAGGCAATTTGGATGCGCCCGTAAGGACGAGCCATTCATGTGCTGCCGTTCTTGCATAATAGCTCCGGAAAGCGACAACGACAATAAACTCTTTATGTTGTCTAAACGATGTGGTATAATAGCGTTATGCGCTTTACCGGGGGCTTTGATGAAGAGTTTAAATGAGAAAGGATTTAGCACTTTAGGCGACCTACCGGAACATCTTAACCAGGTAGTTAACCGGGAAGTTTTCTCGGGAATTCTGCTCAGAGCCACGCAATCGGCAGCGCACCCTCATTCGAGCTCGGGTAGGACACGTGTTTGGGCGCATGAAGGGAAGTATGAAGTGTGGAATAATAAGATGTGTAGGCCTATTTTGCTCACAATTTCAACTCTTTATATGAGGACTCGTGTATAATATGAAGCGATACTGTTTTGACGTTGAGAGGCTAAGGAATCAGCAAGCTAGTGGGTGAACCGGAACCTAGAATGAAGATAGACGAAAAAAAATGCGCCGAAATAGGCGCATTTTTCGTCAACGGCTCTCTATGACTTTACTTCATACTGTCCGGTCTTGTCTTGTATTGAGTTTTTAGAGGTCCCCAAGTCATGATTTATGCAGATGCTTGGTGGCGTATAATATGAGCGGTGCGCATATAAATAATGTGCTCGCAAATGTCGGTACATAAATCAGCGGTGCGCTCCAGATCTCGTGCCAAGCCATAGCATTCGAGGAAGTAATCTGCATGCTCCGGGTATTGGTGCAGGGCGGTGCGTGCATGTATTCTGTGTTCACGGCGCATGGCATCAACGGTGTTATCTTTTTCTATCACAATGTGCGCTAGGTCTACATCAAATCTATTGATAACAAAGAGCGTATCGTGAATCATGCTCAGAACTTCTTTTTGCATGGGGGCAAAATCAAACACTTCGTTTTGTGGTGGCAGAGAAATTTGCGCAGTGTTGAGGGTTCTCTCTGCCATGTGGCACCCAAAATCTGCCATCCTTTCTAGCGATGTGTTGATTTTAAGTACAGAGATAATGGTTCTCAGATCAACGGCAACCGGTTGGTAGAGCGCCAACAGTTTTAAACATTCTTCCTCCGTGCGTATTTCTTCCTCATCTATGAGCTTATCTGCCCGGATGATTTCTTTAGCCAAGAGTGTATTGCCTTGGTTAAAAGAATCCAACGCACGCCCGATAGCCTCGGCTACTCTGGTGCCTTGGCGGCATAAACGTTGAAGGAGATTCTCTGACTCTATTGTAAAATGTGCTTTCATTTTGTAGGTTGTGGGGGTAAGTGTTAACCGAATCGTCCGGTAATGTAGTCTTCTGTTTGTTGGTGGGTGGGATTAGTGAAAATTTGAGCGGTTTTACCGGTTTCCACGATTTCTCCTTTATAGAAGAAAGCCGTGTAGTCCGATATTCGTGATGCTTGCTGCATGTTGTGAGTGACAATAACAATGGTAAGTCTCTTTTTGAGTTCCATGGTTAGTTCTTCTATGTGTCGGGTGGCAATCGGGTCTATGGCGCTGGTGGGTTCATCCATTAACAACACCTCCGGCTCGGCAGCCAATGCTCGTGCAATGCATAGCCGTTGTTGTTGCCCGCCGGAAAGCGCCATCCCGCTGCTATGGAGTTTGTCTTTAACCTCTTCCCACAAATACGCATCGCGTAAGGCTTGTTCCACTCGGTCTGCTCTTTCCGCGCGCTTCATCTTGTAATGCAGTTTCAGGGGGTAAGCCACATTGTCATAAATGCTCATCGGGAACGGAGTCGGTTTTTGGAATATCATACCCACACGTTGCCGCAGCTCCAATATGTCGGTACCGGAGGATAAAATATTGACCCCGTCCAACAGTACTTCGCCTTCTGCGCGTTGGTTACTGTACAAGTTGAAAATGCCGTTGTAAATACGCAGGTGGGTAGATTTGCCACAGCCGCTCGGCCCGATGATAGCCGTTATTTTGTTTTCAGGTATATCCAAGTTGTTGTTAAACAATGCTTGGTGTTTGCCGTAGTAGAAGTTGAGGTTACGGGCAGATATTTTAATGTTTGTTTTCATAGAAGATGATACGAGTTAAGATATTAATGAGAAGGATAGCCACCGCGATTACCAAGGCAGCACCCCAGCCCATATTGTGCATGCTTTCAAAGGGGGAGTTGTTGGTGTATTCGTTGATGAGAACCGGCACACTGGCTGTAGGTTGCTCAAAAAAGTGTTTCGGATATGTATCTGCAAACAATGCTGTGAATAAGAGCGGGGCGGTTTCTCCGCTTACTCTTGCCAAAGAAAGCAGTATGCCTGTTATTAATCCGTTTTTGGCACTTCGGGCCACAATGCATAATGTTGCTCTCATTCGAGTCATCCCCAGCGCCAGAGCCGATTCTCGCAATGTATTGGGTACCATATTCAGGGAGTCTTCCGTGGTGCGCATGATGACCGGAAACATAATGATGGCCAGTGCTACAGAGCCTGCCCACCCGGAAAAATGTCCGCTCGGAATCACAATGATCACATACACAAACAAACCGATGATAATGCTGGGTACACCCATGAGTACATTGCCGCAAAAACGCAGAGTAGTAGCTACTACACCTGTTTTGCCGAACTCTGCCAACCACACACCGGCGGCTACGGCGGGTAAAATAGCCATACCGGCTGCCCCGAGTGTCATGTAGAGAGTTCCCAATAGTGCATTGGCTATACCGGCGTGCGGTTCGCCATACGGTTTAGAGGGTTCGGTCAGAAACTCCCACGTCAGCGTTTCCGAGCCATGTTGCCATACCGTGTGTAAGATACGGTACATAGCCCAAAGTGCAAGGGTAATGGATAATAGGCAAAAACAATTTACTGCATCGTTGCTCAATTTGCGCAGTAACGGTCTTTTTCTTTTTAACATGTTGGAGTTGTTCATGGGTGTATGCGGTTGAGTTTAGCGGTTATAACCATGCTTGAGTTTGTTGCTTCTCAATAACTGATTGGCGAAAAACTGAATGATGAAGCACAGTAGTAACAGAATGAGGCCTAACGCAAAGAGGGCACTGCGCTCCAAATCTACGGCTTCGCCGAAGTTGTTGGCTAAAGTGGCGGATATGGTGGTACCGAACGAGTATAAGCCTTCCGGCATTTGCGGTAGGTTGCCGATGACGAACAATACTGCCATGGTTTCACCTAAGGCGCGCCCCATGCCAATACAGATACCTCCTAAGATGCCCGAGGCTCCGTGCCGAAGAACAATGTCTCGAATGACCTCCCAGCGGGTACAGCCTACACCATAAGCAGACTCTTTAAGCATCTCCGGGGTCATTCGCAGCACATCTCTCATAACGGCACACATGTAGGGTAAGATCATGAGTGCTAAAATAATGCCGGCTGTCAAAAATCCGAATCCGCTTCCTATGCCGTCTTCCCCCAGTAGCCATTCTCCCCCGGGCCAATGTATGAGCCCCAGTTTTTCTGCTAAAAACGGCTGTATATCATTTTGCATGATCGGAATAAGCACAAATAACCCCCACATACCGTAAATGACGGATGGTATTGCGGCTAATAAGTCTATACAAGGGCTTAAGAGGCGCTCTATCCATTTGGGGCATTCCGTCAGGAATAAAGCCGTTGCAAATGCCAACGGTACGGCAAACACCAGAGCAAGCCCCGTTGTTAACAGGGTTCCGGCGATGTGCGGTAATGCTCCGTATTTATTTTCGTACGGATCCCAATCTTCGTTCCAAATAAAATCCACGCCGAATTCTTTCCAGGCATCCATGGAGTTTTGGAGAAGCTGCACCAATATTCCCAAAAGCAGGCATCCTGCAACAGCTGCGCATGCCATACATAAATAGCGGAAAATGGGGTCTATGTGTTTCATGTGTTGCTCGCGTTGTTATGTGGCTCCATATTTAGCACTCTTTTGGAGGGGGTGCAAGTTTTGCACTGTGACTTTATGCTCACAATCAATGTGGCAATTTAGCTACATGGGGGGGAATAAATAAGGGATAACGCCAAGCAGTTTATACCGCAACACACACGCGGCCATGGGTATAAGCCCCATGGCCGCGTGCGCGGTTTGCTTGTTATTCTTTCGGCGTTCGCCTGTCAATTTACTCTGCGTAGCCCACGGTTTGGTGCAGAGTATATTAACTCTCACGGTACAGATGCTGCCGGTAACAAGGGTTTCACCGGTTGGCAGTTATCTTCCGGTGTTCGTTGGGATTTCTGAGCCGAGGACCTTCCCAAAACTCTTCATTGATTACGCGTCGGCATAATCAGTCAGCATAAATTGCTTTTCCGTGGGAAAAGCACCCGCGTAATAAACAGAACAAAAAACAACTATTCCCCCCTTTTTTGGTATGTAAATAAAATTTGTGTGTCTTTTTTTTAAAAATTCTAATTTTTTGTCTTGCCAAGCTAATTCCTATCTGATAACTTGAGATTGTAAATATCATTTCACATTTTCGTATATGAAAAAGACACTTTTTCTACTTTTGGCATTGCCGGGCATGGTGCAGGCAGAAACGGCGAATGGTGGCATCTTCGCCAGTTCTACGACAGGTTCCGGCGATATTTCAATGACCGTGGATGGCGGGCAGAGCGGTAACGCGTGGTCTGCCGCATTCGGTACCTCATCAGGCACGGATAACAACGGCTTAAAACACACCGGCAATGTCACCATGACCTATGCGGATACCTACGCCGGTACCGGTACCGCAACCGGCGGGGGTACAAC
Organism: Akkermansia sp.; assembly: GCA_045124875.1. Taxonomy (GTDB): domain Bacteria; phylum Verrucomicrobiota; class Verrucomicrobiia; order Verrucomicrobiales; family Akkermansiaceae; genus Akkermansia. The sequence goes on along the minus strand of JBGVMR010000082.1, from coordinate 4,381 downwards.
AGCTTTCGGCGTGGTAAATGTAGGAGAAGTGACAGGCGATGTTGAATTGGTATTCAGTGCAGCAAATGCTACGTACGGGTCCTTCACAGGCACCAATGCAGCTTCTGTAGTAGGTGGTTACAAAGGCAGCATCGGTGGCACCTTCACCTCTACCATAGATGCCGGCACATTCAATAATGACATCATCGGCGGTTTACACTCTGCCGATAACGGGGATTCTATTGGCGCAACCTCTATCGTGATTAACGGTGGTACCATTAAAGGCAATGTATACGGCGGTGGTGTCGCCGGCTCCATTGTGGGTGATACCTCCGTAACCATCACTAATCTGGCTGCCTTTGCAACCCACGGCACCGACAACATCATCAGCGCCGGCGATAAAAATGCCGCTAAAACAAACACCATCGGCGGCGATTCCGTCGTAACCTTCACCGGGGTGAACGGCAGCTACGCCGGCACCGTGAGCGGGGGACACAATGTGGCGGGTACATCCACCTTGGAGGTATACGGTGATTCTACCTTGACGCTGAACAATGTATCAAACTTCGATACCTTTGTATTGGAGGAAGGCTCCACCCTTACCGTTAACGGGGCTATTACAACAGATGCCACATTCAGCGTAGCATACGATGCCGCCACGGCTGCCGCTAAAACGGAAAACGGCTTGGGCGCCGGTGCATTCACCGGTTTGGTAAGTGGCGAGGGTAATTTCTACTTAGGCGAGAATGCCACCATCAACGGCAAAACGGTAAACGGCACCAATGGCAGGGATTTCTTGGTTGACAATGCTGTGTATTATGTGGTAGATTCTACCGTATTGGACGCCCCGAAGAACCCCCTTGCCCCGCGCGAAGGTGCCGTTTATTCTTTGGGTAACGGCAAAGAAATACTCGAATCCTCCGTTGTCTATGTGGGTACACACAATTACAGCGCCCCGGATGCAACCGAAGGCGCCAACGAGGCGCTTGGGTACTACGTGGGTGGCGATGGCACCCTCTGCATTATGGCAGATGTAAGCCCCACCAAGACCGCCGGGCAGATTCTGCAGTCCGTTCAGGGTGACGGCAACATTATTCTGCGCACGGCCAGCTATGAGGCAGCAGACGGCTCCCAGCCCAAATTGCATGTGTACGTAGACGGCAAAACACAGGTAACGGGTGAGTTGTATCTGGCCCCGTACTATGTGGGTGCAAGCAGTGGTTCCATGAACTTCCAGCCCGGTGTGGTTCTTGAGTTGCAAAAGGGGGCAGATATTTCATCCTTCTCTGCCGTATATTTATGCTACCCGCAGTCCACAATTGCATTGAACGGCGAGCTGGGGCGCAGCTCTGAAGACGTAGGCCATATCAACAACTTGCAATCCTACGGTGCCAGCTCCACCTACTTGTATGTCAACAAGAACACCAATGATACCATTGTGCTTGGCGGCGATACCGTGTTGCAACCCTACGAGCATGGCATTGGCGGCTTGGCCCCCTCCAACCTGTTCATTGTGGCCAATAAGAACAATTCTACCGTCAACATCGAGCATTTGGTGGGTAACAATGCAAACAGCTCACTGACCTTCCGATCCGCTATGGATGACCTTTACGAGAAGGATTCGGAGGTAAACTCCACCCTTAATATTGAGTCCTTTGACTTCCGTGGCTACCTCAGCTTCCCCGGCGCTCAGACAATCAGCGGTTCTCTGCACATCAACGTCAACTTGTTGGATGGGCAGTGGATTACCAGCAACCAATACTCAAGCCCGTACGCCAAGTGGGCGGTACAGAAGCCCTCTTTAACCCTGACCGGCACCGGCACCTATGTTCTAGAAGATACCAAGGATATTCAAATCAACATCGGCCGCCTGAGCACCGAGATGGATGAAGCCGGCAACCGCTTATGGCAGGGTACGGTACAGATGACCAACGTGGACACCACCGCCACCGGCACCGGGCACGGTATTGATTTCTCCTTATACGGCAACGAGGCTTCTAAGGTAGATATGCGCGGTGTTAAGGGCGATGTCGTGGTTTGGGCTGCAGACGGCAGCCGCCTTGCAACACAGCCCGACAGTGTGGATGTTGTTACTAACCTGCACCTGACCAACACCGACACCATGAGCGCCTTTGAGATAACGGGCGGTATTGCCACGCAAAACTACAAGGGCGATATTACCGGAACGGGCGATATTGTCATCAGCGCCGCAGATACCAAGAATATCAACGTAGAGGGCAGCATCAACGATTGGACCGGCAACATCTCCGTAACAAACGGCACGCACAATGTTTGCTTGGCAAACGATGAAGAGGCCGTTGCCGTAAATGGCACCATCAGTGGCTCCGTCAACCTGACCGTTGATACCGCCCAAGGCACCACCTTCAACAATACGTTCGATGTTGACAGCCTCACGGTAAACAGCGGAGCAGCTGCCGTGGTTACCACCACAAGCCATGCCGGCAATGTGCAAATCAGCCAGCGCGGCGCTGCCCCTGCCACCATCTCCGACGGCATGAGCATCAGCTCCGGCAGCATCAGCGGCGGTAAGGCAGAGAATGCCACGCTCGCTTTCGAGTCCGATGACAACAACACCGTATCCGGCACAACCCTGCACAACGTAGCGTTGACCTCCGTAAGCGGTAGCCGCGTGACTATGGCAGATATTTCTGCCACAGATGTATACCTGATGGGCCAAAACGTAGACTTCTACGCCATGGTGGAAAGCACCCAATTTAAGGTGACGGAAGTGGCTACGGAGGGCGTTTCCTCTTACAATGAGGTAAGTTTCGAGACGGATGTCTTGTCCGGCATGACCTTGGCCGATGATGGCGCCTCTGTTACCCTCGCCGTTAACAACGATGTGGATTGGGGTGACTTTAGCGTCAATGATGTGAAGAGCAATGTTACTATCTTGCTCAGAGGCTTCACGCTCGAGGGCGTTGCTTCTTCCGGCAAGGGGTGGCCGTCCGAGTACCTTGTGTTCGACAGCGGCTTGAATCTCATTGGTACGGGGTCTGTTGGTGTGAGTGATTTGCTTGATATTGAAGCTCAGCAGTATCAGTATGTTGCCTATCAGCAGACATCGGAAGGCTTGGTAATCCGCATGCAGCACTCCATCCCCGAGCCCACCACGGCCACGCTTTCCTTGCTGGCCTTGGCTGCTCTGGCTGCACGCCGCCGCCGCTCTTCTCGCTGATACCGCTCCCTCTGCAAAAATCAGTTTCAACCGCCCTTGGGATGATTCCCTCGGGCGGTTTTTGCGGGTTAGGGGGTATCTATTTTATGCCCGGAAATGGAAAAAGTCAGTTATTTCTCTTGACAGGGAGAGTCGTGAATAATAGAATCGACCGTCTTTGCAACCGTAAAGATATCAACGAACACGAAAACACATACCCCCCCTGCGCAAATATGCTTAAAAAAATCACCCATACGTTTGCTCTTCTTGCCCTCGGCTTCACACTGGCAACACCTGTTGCAGTAGCTGCCCCGATATCCGGTAACACTAATCACGGCGTAACTGTTGAGATGCTTGATGATCTTGAGGTCAAGTATAAAGTAGAAGATAACGGCGATATCGTTTTCATGATAGATGACGACTGCCTTGTTGTTATCGATGCCGATGATGAGAAAAACGTATTTTCTATCATTGCATTTAAAAAGCTGGGTATCAGTGAAGAAAATCGAGCAAAGGCACTTGTCATCATTAATAAACTCAACGAAGATTACGGGTTGAAATTCTGGATTGATGAAGATGGCGACTTGATGAGCCAGGTCGTTTTTGATACGGATGATATGGTCATCAGCAAAAAATGCGCCGCTGCCTCCCTGCGCCGTATCCTCGCAGGCCTCGAAATTGCAGGAGAAGAGCTCAGCAGCCTTGCTAAGTAAATAAACCGCATCATTTCTCATCAAACGGAGCTGCCGCTTTGCCGGATAGCTCCGTTTTTTATTGTTTGGGGTCGTGTTTAACACAATTCTGCACCACATAGCAAAAGTTCAACGAAACATTGGCTCAAAACTTCACTTCTGTTGCGCATTTTCTGCCCGTTTTCAGAAAATGCGCATTTTTGTGTAGAAAAATGCAAAATTTTTGCGTTGTGTTTTCAAGGGTTTATGAAAAATGTGACAAAAAAGTGAAAATTTTTAGAAAAATTGGCTTGACGTTCGGCGGTGATTCTGGTAAGATTCTCGGCACACCGACACGGTGCAGCTCGAAAGGCTGAGCGGCTCGAATGAGAAACGCGAAGCAAGCCGAGCAAGGCAGTTTTCAAGTTTACTGACTTTCTGAGATGCTGAGGCTGAGTTGAAAAACTCGCCACCGGATACAACCTTCCGGGTGGAGCATCGGAGAGGATAAAGAGAGGGAAGGAAAAGGTCGTGACGCGTGCCGTGGCCTGCG
>JBGVMR010000081.1:0-329099 GCA_045124875.1 Akkermansia sp. | reverse complement strand
CCCGCTGTCGCGGGCTCACTGCACGCTCCGGCTAAGATTCTTGCCGCCCCTCGCGCCGGGGCTCAAAAATTCCGCTCGCTTACGCGAGCCCGCTCCCCGCTAAACTCCGATTTAGTGTTTATGTTTCTAATGACGCCCACGTGTTATAATTATAGCCTACACGCGGCGTTGCCGCTTGCATGATAGCTTCTCATTATTCTTGGCAAAGGGGGGCTTGGCGCAAGAGCTGTTGAATGGCGGGGGCGCAGTTGTATTTTGCGGAGTCTAGGGCGTCTTGGCTGATGCGGGCGCCGGCCTGAATGAGCAGGGGGATGATTTCTACGGCGTTGTTGACGCTAAGGGTGAACTCTTGTGTGCCGTGCTCTGTGTATTCGAAGCAGAGTTCATCCAGCGCTACCATGTGGATGAGGGTGCGGGAGGCATCTGCCCCCAATGCCAGCAGATGGCGGATGATGCCCAGCGGGTTTTCTGCCTCGGGGGAGATGGGGTCGGTGACTTGTAATACGATGTGGTCGAGCAGGTTGCGCCCATATTCATCGCGCGTGTTGAGCCCTACTTGTGCTACTGCGGCTGTGAGCACCTCGGCATCTTTGCCGAGGAGGATGAGCGTGGCGGCATCTGCAATTTGTAGCGCCATTCAGAATCACAAAAATTGTAAATGGTAAATTGTAAATCGTAAATTACTCGTCAGCAGGTTTTTGTACGTCTGCAATGTATTCTTTGACGGCGCGTGTGATTTCTGCTGAGATATCGGCACGGGGCTTGGCAAAGCCGGGCACAAACCAGGGGAACCCACCAACGAGGTCGTGGAAGACGGCTACCTCGCCATCGCAAGTGCCACGGCCTGCACCGATGCCGATGGTGACAATGGGGCAAGCTTTGGTGATGGCGGCGGCTACGCTGTGGCGGGTGCATTCTATCACCACGGAGAAAGCGCCGGCGCGCACCACGGCCTCCATGTCGCGCATGATGGCGGCGGCTTCTTCATCTGTCTTGCCGTGCATGCGGTAGCCGCCTTCTTCTTTAACTTTTTGGGGCAGCAGGCCGATGTGGCCCTGCACGGGGATGCCTGCCTGAACAATGGCGCGAATATGGGCCTCTTTGGCGGCGCCGCCCTCAAGCTTAACGGCATCTGCCCCAGTGGCCATGAGGGCGCGTGCGGTTTGCACGGCTTGCTCGGGGGTTTCGTAGGTGTTGATGGGCATATCTGCCACCACCACGGCATTTTTAGCGGCACGAGCCACGGCGGTGGTGTGGTGCAGCATGTGGTCGAGGGTAACGTGGGTGGTATCGGGGAAGCCGAGCATCATCATGCCCAGAGAATCGCCTACCAAAATCATGTCGATGCCGGCCTCGTCCACAAGGCGGGCGGTGGGGTAATCGTAGGCGGTAATTTCAGAAACGGGGGATTTGCCTTTTTTGGCAAGAATGGCCTCAATTTTGCTGTTCATTGTTACAGTGTATTATAGCTCAAAAGCTTGAACTGCCGGGCCTGCGGGGAGCGCGGCCAGCATGGCGCTGACGCTGAGGGAATGGCCGGGCAGGGTGAGGTGCGGGTCTATATCGCACAGGGGGCGCAGCACAAACTCGCGCTGGTGGGCGCGAGGGTGCGGCAGGGTGAGGGTGGGGGATTGCATTTGCGTTTCCCCGTACATGATGAGGTCGATATCGCAGGTGCGGGGGGCGCCGTAGGTGCCGTTGCGCTCTCGCCCCAGTTCTTTTTCAATGCGCAGGCAAAGCTCGAGCACCTCTTGCGGGGGCATGGCGGTGCTTACTTCTACACAGGCATTGAGGTAAGGGGGGGAGCCCGCAGGGCAGCCTACGGGCTCTGTTTCGTAAAGTTGAGAGAGGTGCAGCCCTCCGAAAACATCTGCCAGATAATCGCAGGCGGATTCGAGGGTGGCGAGTCTATCCCCCACGTTGGAGCCGAGGGAGAAAATGACGCGTTGCAGCTCTGGGGTGTTGCAGCTCATGGCTTAGTCTGTAAAGCCGAGCACGTCCTGCATGTTGTACAGGCCTGCGGGCTTGTCTGCCAGCCAAAGGGCGGCGCGTACGGCGCCGGTGGAGAAGGTCATGCGGCTGGAGGCCTTGTGGGTGAGCTCCAGGCGCTCGCCATCCGTAGCGTACATGACGGTGTGGTCGCCCACAACATCACCGCCGCGCATGGAGTGCATGCCGATTTGAGCCTGCGGGCGGGCGCCCACCAAGCCGTTGCGGCCGTGCATCACGTCTTTCTCGTAGTCCAAGCCGGTTTCCTCACACACAACCTCTGCCAAGGTGCGGGCGGTGCCGCTGGGGGCATCGAGCTTGTGGTGGTGGTGCATCTCAATAATCTCAATATCGTAATCTTTGAGAATGCGGGTGGCTTTGCGGGTGAGCCAGAAGAGCGTGTTAACACCAACGGAGTAGTTGGAGGCGAACACGATGGGGATGCTCTTGGCGGCCTCGCAAATGGCGGCTTTTTCTTCTGCCGTGTGGCCGGTGGTGCCGATGACAAGGGGCTTGCCCTGTGCTACGGCTGTGGCCAACAGCTCGGGGGTGAAACCGTGGAAGGAGAAGTCGATGGCGATGTCTGCCGGTTGCAGGGCGGCGGCAAGGTCTTGGCCCACATCGTGGGTGGAAACCATGGTGGTGGCGGGGTTGAGCTCCACAGCCTGCTTAACGGCTTGGCCCATGCGGCCGGAGATGCCGGTTACGAGAATGTTCATGGTAAAGGGGGGGATTACAGAAGGTTGAATTGTTTGAGCAGGTCTGCCAGCTTGCCGTGTTTTTCTTCTGCCAGCGGGGCGAGGGGGAGGCGAATCTCCCAGCTCATGTCGCCGCGCAAGGCCATGGCTGCTTTGATGGGTACGGGGTTGCCGTCCAAGCTCATCAGGCCCTTCATCAGCGGGTAATACTTTTTCTGCAGCTCGAGGGCTTTGTGGCCATCGCCGCTCAGGGCGGTGTCTACCAGCTCTTTCATGATGGCGGGGGCAACGTTGGAGGTAACGGAAACCACACCAACGGCACCGCAGGAGATGAAGGGAACGGTGAGGCCGTCATCACCACTGAGCACGGCGAAGGACTCGGGCAGGGCGGCTACCAGTTGGTTAACGCGCTCTACACTGCCGCCGGCTTCTTTGATGGCGATGATGTTGGGGCAATCTGCCGCCAAGCGGGCAACGGTGTCTACGGCAATTTCAATGCCGCTGCGGCCGGGGATGCTGTAAAGGAGGATGGGCAACTTGGTGTTGTCTGCAATGGCCTTGAAGTGGCGGTATACACCCTCTTGGCTGGGCTTGTTGTAGTAGGGGCAAACTTGCAGGGTGCCATCTGCTCCCATGGCCTCGGCCTCGCGGGTCATGGCAATGGCTTCATCTGTGCTGTTGGAGCCTGTACCGGCAATCACCTGACAACGGCCTGCTGCGTATTCAACGGCCAAGCGGATGACCTCCATGTGCTCCTCGTGGCTCAGCGTGGGGGATTCGCCGGTTGTGCCCACGGGCACAATGCCGTCTACTCCGCCGGCAATCTGCGCTTCTACCAGTGCTTTGAGTGCCTCTTTGTCAATTTTGTTATCCTTGAAAGGGGTGACGATTGCGGTGTAAAGTCCTCTGTATTTCATAATCTCGCGGATATTCTAGCATAATTTGCCTGAAAGTCACGCTTTTTCGCCCGAAAAGTCCGCTTTTTCTTACAAAAAAACACGTATTATTGTACGCTGCGCAGGGCAATCTCGAACGCGCGCAGGGTGCTGGCGGGGTTGGCAATGCCTTTGCCGGCAATGCCGAAGGCGGTGCCGTGGTCGGGGCTGACCCGCAGGCGAGGCAGGCCGATGGTGGCGTTTACGGCGTTGTCGAAGTCTAATAGCTTCAGCGGGATAAGTGCTTGGTCGTGGTAGGGGGCAACTACGCCGTCGTACAAGCCGGTGGCGGCGTCTCGGTACACGCAGTCGGGCACGCAGGGACCGTCAAATTGGGCTGTGGGCAGCAGGCTGCGCAAGATGGGCAGTGCCGGGGCAATGATGCGGCTCTCTTCATCGCCGAAGGCGCCGTTTTCTCCATTGTGGGGATTGAGCCCCGCCAGTGCAAGGCGCGGTGCGGTTTTGCCCGTGCGCTGCAAGAAGCGCGTGAGCAGGGTGGCAACGCGCACTATTTCATTGGTGGTGAGCAGTTGCGGTACCTCTGAGATAGCCTTGTGGGTGGTGCAAAGAACCACGGTGAGCCTGCGCCCGGTAAGGCACATGGCAAAATCTTTTACGCCCATGCGGTCTGCAAAAAACTCCGTTTGCCCGGGGTAGCGGAAACCGATGCGGTGCAGGGCCTCTTTGCAGATGGGGGCAGTGACAACGGCATCTATTTCGCCGCTTTTCAGGGCGGCAGCGGCTTGCTCCAGATGCTCCAGTGCGGCTTCTGCCGTGTCTTGGGTGGGGTGGCCGGGGGTGCAGGGGATATGCTTGCCGATGAGCTTGTACTCTGCGCCTTGCGGTACTTGTTTAAGAGCTGCGGCGATGACCTCGGGGCCGATGCCTGCTTGGTCTCCCAGTGTATAGCCGATGACGGGTGACTCTATGCTCATGCCGAAAACTTACGGTTGGGTGGTAGCAGCGGGGGTGGCTGTGGCCGGTGCGGTAGGCGCGGGAAGCTCCGGTGCCGGCGGACGATACGAGCGCTGCGTGTTAATGTATTCTGTATGGTCTTGCTTTGGCTTGAAACTCAAGTGCGAGTTTATGGTTGTGTGGTACACTAATGTTGCCACCGTGGCAATAATAGTGAACACGAGAACCAATATACACAAGCAGATGCGCATGGGGGTATTATACAGATTGTATACGGAAAATCAAGCCTATTGTATAACTCGGGATAAAGACGGTAAAAATTACTTAAGAAAGGTAAAAATTAAGAATGTGTGTCATAATTTTGGTTTGGGGGTTGACGTGTAAGGTTTTTTGTGTATATACTCCCTCTGCGTTTTGCCGAAAACTTGACAAAATGCGTATAGCGTGGAGTATAGCCAAATTTTTCACAGCATCACATGTCAACATCGAAAAAGAAAACCGATACCGCCAAGCAAGAGGGTACAACTGCAGCTAAGAAGACAGCCGTCAAAAAGCCTGCAACCTCTGCTAAAAAAGCTCCGACCGCTGCAAAAACAGCCTCTCCTGCTGTTTCTGCAACAGAAAAGAAAAACGAGCAGAAGACCTCTGCTAAATCAACGAACACCCCAACTGCCAAGAAAGCCGCTGCAGCCCCTGCTGCCGCAGTGGAGAAAAAGCCCGTAGCCAAAAAAGTGGCACCGGCTAAGAAAGACGAGGTAAAGAAGGACCCTGCCACTGCGCCTAAAAAGACGGTTGCTAAAAAAGTGGAGGAAGCCAAACCCGCTGTCAAAAAGCCTGCCGCTAAGAAAGAGGCGGAAGCCAAGCCCGCTGCCAAAAAGCCCGCCGTTGAGAAAAAGCCCGCCGTTGAGAAAAAGGCTGAAGCCAAGCCTGCGCCCAAAACAGATGCCGCGGTAGAGGCTGAGATTGCTGCAGAGTTGGCCCGCACCGCACGCCGCAAGCGCAAGACTTATACGCCGCCGCGCATTACCTCTAAAGAGTTGCAAGATTTCTTCCCGGATGACATTACTCTCAAGACTGCATTTAAAACGCTCTTGGGGCTTGCCAAGAAGAATAATGGCTATGTGACGGATGATGACATCTTCTCCTCCCTGCCGATGGATGGCTACGATGAGTCTGATACGGAAAAACTCTTTGAGCGTTTGCACTCTTTGGGTGTAGAGGTGCGCGATGAAAGCGTAGCCATTGCCCCGATTTCTGCAGCAGACCTTCGACCCGCCAAAGGGAAGGGAACGAGCATTTTGGACTCTCCCGTTGTAAATGAAAAGCTGAGAATGCTTATTTCTCAGGGTGCGGAGCATGGGTATCTGACCTACGATGATATCAATGACGTATTGCCCAACGACATGATTAACCCCGATGATTACGAGGAGATCATGGAGCGTCTGCGCGGTATGAACTTTGATATCATTGATGCCTCTGACGTGGACAACTACAGCGCCCGTGAGCGACTCGTTGAATCTAACGAAGAAGACGAAAACGAGAAGCTTGAGGCTAAGATGGATATACTGGATGACCCCGTGCGCATGTACCTGAAGCAAATGGGGCAAAAGGACCTCCTTAAGCGCGAGCAAGAGGTGAGCCTTTCCATCCGCATAGACCATGCTGAAACCGAGTTGCAGAACAGACTGCACAAGTTTGGTGTGGTGGCCATGCTTTACTTGGAGACGGCACAGCGCATTTTGCAGAACAAGGAGCGTTTTGACCGTGTTGTGGCCGATAAGAACATTGACCATCGCGAGCAGTACTTCAAAGAGATTCAGCCCCTTATCAACAAGGTGTATGATTTGCACGAAACTGCACAAGCCGCGTATAACAACCTGCGCCGTGCCCGCCGCCGCAACAAGGGGGTAGAGGCTGCCCAGAAGGAGTTTGAAGAGCAGCTTGAGACGCTTGACCTCATGTACCGCAAGTTCTCCTTCAAGGGCAAGGTGTACGAGGATTTTGTGGCCAAGTTGCGCGAGATTCGTCAGCGTGTGATGAAGCTGCGTCGCCAGTTCGAAGGAGCCCTTGACAGCAAGGAGTACAAAGACGCCATTGCTGAGTACGAGGTGAAGCTTTGGATGCCGGTGCCCGAGTTCCTTGAGCATTACCAAGAAATGCGCAAGAATATGAACGAGGCTAAAGATGCCAAGAAAGAAATGATTGAGGCAAACTTGCGTTTGGTGATTTCCATTGCGAAAAAATACACCAACCGTGGTCTTGCGTTCTTGGACCTCATTCAGGAGGGTAACATGGGTCTGATGAAGGCTGTAGAGAAGTTCGAGTACCGCCGTGGTTACAAGTTCTCCACCTATGCAACGTGGTGGATTCGCCAGGCTATTACCCGCTCCATTGCAGACCAAGCTCGTACCATCCGTATACCGGTGCACATGATTGAGACTATTAACAAGCTCATGCGTGTGCAGAAGAAATTGGTGCAGGATTTCGGCCGCGAGCCTACGCCGGAGGAAATTGCCGCCGAGAGCGGCATGCAGGTGGAGCGTGTGCGCAGCGTGCTCAAGATGGCCCAGCAGCCCATTTCCATGCAGCAGCCTGTGGGTGATTCTGATGATACCTCTTTCGGTGACTTTTTGGAGGACAAGAGCGCAGAAAATCCCATGGATGGTGCTGCCTTCAACTCTCTGAGAGAAAAACTCTCCGGTGTACTCAATACTCTCAATGAGCGTGAGCGTGCCGTTATCGAGCAGCGTTTCGGCTTGCGAGACGGTAACCCGCGCACACTGGAAGAAGTGGGCCGCCAGTTCAATGTAACGCGTGAGCGTATTCGCCAGATTGAGGCCAAGGCCCTGCGTAAGTTGAGACATCCTACGCGTATCAGCTGCATTAAGGGCTTCTTGGATACGACCAATAACTAAGGCTTGTATCCGAAGCCTGCTTTCGAATCCTCTGTCGTGGGGTGTGCAAATGCCTTGCGGTAGAGGATTCGGTGTATAGGGTAATGCAAATTTGTTGGGAAAAAGGCAATTTTTCGTTAATTTTTTTTAAATTCGCACACTTTTAGAGTGACTTCACGCGTTGAGTCTGATAGAATGAATGCACTTACCATGATGAGACCTTTTTCTCGTACCTCCATACTTTCTCTTCTTGCACTGGGGTGTGTATCCTCAGCGCCGTACTGTTTTGCCCAAAGTCAGACAACAGAAGCCGCAGTGCGCGCAGATGCCGCGATGCATGAAATGGCGGTGAGAGATGCCCGACAGTCTGTACAAGAGGCTCGTTTGGCGTACCAAGCCCGCCGTTATAGCGATGCTGTGGAGCATTATCGCGCAGCCCTTGCAGCTTTGCCGAATACCCCGGCCACGCAGGCTTTTGCCAAGTTTGTGAAGGATAGCCTTTCTGATGCCTTGATTGCCAAAGCAATAGATTACCGTTTGGTAGGCCGCCGAGATGAGGCTATATCCTTCTTGCGAGAGGCTATCAGCCTTTCGCCTGAGAACAAGCGTGCCGAAGTGGAGCTGGAGTACACCTTGGATGCCACAAGAACAAACCCTGCCTTAACGCCTCAGCACGTGGGCGATGTGGCAGAGGTTACTCGTTTGCTTGAGCTTGGCTATGCTCAGTTGGATTTAGGTAAGTATGATGATGCCATTGCCACATTCCGCCAAATTGCTCAGTACGATGAGTACAACTCTGCTGCACAGCAGGGTATTGAGGCGGCCACAAAGCGCAAGGCTGCCGCATTGAAAGATGCCCATAATGCTACCCGAGCCGAGATGCTTGCCGATGTTGATAAGCAATGGGATATGACCGGTAGTGATATCGCCCCCAAAGATATGGATGTAAGCTCCTCCGGTGAGGATGTTGTGGGGCTTGATGATTCTTTTGAGGATGTAGTGGCTACTTCGATTTCTGAAATCCGTATTCCCAACATCAGCTTTGAAGATGCCGGTATCATGGATGTTGTAGACGCTTTGCAGAACCAGATTCGCAGAGCTGAAAGTAAGGCTTCTCGCACCGGTCGTGTTATCAACATTACTACCAATTTCGGTAAACCTGATTCCACCGGCTACCAAGAGATTATGTCCAGAACCCTCACGCTTAAGATGACGGATGTGACGGTGAAGGATATCCTTGATATTCTTTCTTCTCAGTTGGGTATCAGCTATTATTACACAACCACGGGTATCGAGCTTTCATTCTCCGGCAAAGATTTCGGGCCGATGATTGACCGTACTTTTACGGTTCCCCCGCATTTCTTTGATTCTTCTGCTGATGAGGAGGAGTATGATGAAGAAGATGCATTTGAGGAAGATTCATCTCGTCTCACCGTACGCCGTGTTAACCCTGTGCAGGCACTTAAGGCCATGGGGGTTTCTTTCCCGGAAGGGGCAACGGCGCGTTACTCTTCATCTACTCGCCAATTGCATGTTCACAATACAGCGTACAACATGCAAGATATCCAAGATTTGCTTGATGAACCCATGGCAGAACAGCGCCAGGTGGTGCTCAACGTCATTGTGATGGAAATTTCTGAAAATGACCTTGAGCAGCTCGGTTTTGACTGGCTCTTCAATGTTAATATTAACGGCGAAATGGGTACCGGCGGTGGTACGGAGAACGTAGCCTCTACGGCAACGGGTATTCCTGTGTTCCAGAGCCATCATCAACCCACAGCTGATGCTCCCGCTGTAACCAGTGGGTTGCGCAGTGGTACCCAAGTGTTGTCACCCGATAAGATGGACCACCTTATTTCTACCGGTGGTGCATACGAATATCACTCCGGTAATGCTCAACGCTCTCCCGCCATCTTCGGTATTCGCGGTGTGTGGAGCGCCGTTGACGTAACCTTCATCATGAATGGTTTGTCTCAGAAGAAGGGCGTTGATATTCTGCGCAATCCTCGCTTGATTTTCAGCCCCGGTATGGACGAGCAGGTGACCTTTGCCGATGTAACGGAAATGTTCTTCCCCGAAACTTGGGAGCCCTCTGAATTGGGTACTTTCAATAACAATAATTTTAACAACAACAATAATAATAACAACAATAACAACAACAATGGCGGTAGTGGTTCCGTTGTTGCTACCGGTGCCATCCCGACCGATTTCGTGAGATTCGGTATGGTTGATGATGCCATCGGCGGTTTCGGCACCATTTTGCAGGTACACAGCGCCGAGATTTCTGAAAATGGCGAGCATGTGACACTTGCTCTTACTACCACCACCAATGAGTTCGAAGGCTTCATTAACTGGGGCTCTCCCATCAACTCTGCCGCAATTGATGGCTCCGGCAGAATTGAGTATTACCAACTCTCCCCCAACTATATTCTGCAACCCATGATTAAGCGTTATGTTGAGAATACCAAGATTACGCTTGTGCCGGGTACCGTTATGGTGATGGGTGGTTTGAAAGAAGCCAAGCATGTGCGTTTTGAGGATAAGGTGCCCGTCTTGGGTGATTTGCCGCTGGTGGGCCGCCTTTTCCGTTCTGAAGGTGAACAAAAGATCAGAAAAGCCTTGATTTATTTTGTTAAGGTGGATGTGGTTGACCCAACCGGCCGCGATGTTCGCACCGGTGAGCGCCCTTCAGCTATAACAGATAATCCCTGATATTGAGATACATGAGTAATAATACGGACGATAAATATACAAGAGAAGGTGATGATTGTTCTCAAGTAAGAAACATCATCAACCAGTTGAACAGCGACACTCCCTCTCGAGAGAAATCCCGAGAGGTTGTTGTGCGTGAGGACGGAACGAAAGTAGTGCGCGTTACCAAAAAACGAAGAGTGATGGTAACTAAGGATGAGAAGAACCGCCGTTCTCGAAAGAAGTTGCTTGTATCGCTGTTGGTTGTTTTCATTCTGTTTGGCTGTTTGACGGCTTTTTATGTATACAGAATGTCTGCAATGTGTTCTGAGTCTTATCTTGCAGAGAAAAAGCAGGAACTTTGTACTGCATGGGGAGCTACATCCGTGGAATTCAAAAACCCGCGCGTAGAGGGTATGACGCTCGTTATCGACAGCGTTGTAGCTCGTTTCCCCGAAGCCGGCATGCTTTCTTCTGTTGAATTGTCCGGTATAAGCGCTACGCTTGATATGTCTTCTTTCTTCAGTGGAGAGTTCCGTGCAGATAACATGAAGATTCGTCGTGCCGATATCCGAGTGCATCGCAACTGCGATAAACTCGTTCTTCCCTCTTGGAGCGGTGAAGCAACCATCTTCAGAATCAAGACCTATAGTTGCGATAATTTCAACTTCTATATCGGAGCCCCCGAAAATGCAACCATAGCCATTAAGGGCGCAGAGATGCAGGTGCATGAGTCTGCCGGTTCCAAAGTAGTATCCATGACCAAGGGTGTGTTATCTCTTCCGGGCATTGGTAACGAGCCGAAGGCGAACGGTCAATACGAGCTCAGCATTTTGGATGGCAAGTTGTTTATTACTTCTGCAGCAATTGAAGATATTGTTTTGAATTGCCGTGACCCCAAAAATGTATCTGCCGAGCAAGACAAAGAGTCTGCGGAACTTGCCATGACGGGTGCAAAGAATTTGCAAACAGCTGATTTTGTATTGCAGGGGCGCATCTCAGAAGGCGGTAGCCTGTATGGCCCGTATTCGTTGGAGATTGACCGCATGCCCTTTAAGCTCATCACCCATGGTTTGTTTGACAAAGTATTGGCAGCAGGCGAGGTGCGTACCGCACCCAATACGGACCAACGTGTCATGCTGACCCTTTCTCCCAATGGCACCCCGGCTATCTTCACCGGTACCATCCAGCTTACTGACGTTAACTTCCGCGAAGCCGGGCTGAGAGCTAAATCTGTCTATCTTTCGCACATCGTTTCACCGCACCAAAGTCGCAATTATAAGAAGGTAAGCTTCGACCAAGCGACTGTAACGCTTCTCAACGAGGAAGGTCAATATATTCTTCAAGTTGCAGAAGGTGGCATGGTGCAATCTGTTTCTACGGATTTGAAGGTTACTGCCCGCATCGCTGTGGGGCTTACCACTCAAAACGGCCAGTGGAATGATTTGCCCATAAGCGGTAATATCAGCTATTCCTTACCCAAGAAGGTCTTGAACAGCGAGTATGAGAATGATGCCATTGACCCGGTTTTCGTGGTTGACCCGCATGATGATTTCCGTTGTGTTCTTGATACTAAGTTGAGCGGTTTGGCATCCGACCCGCATGACGATAGCTTAGAGCAGGTGGCTAATACCGATGAGGCTCGTAAACAACTTACCCCTCGCAGTACAAAGTCTGTTGATATTGATGAGGTTGTTGATACAATCAAGTCTGAGGAGGCAAATCCCCAGCTGCCTTCTCTTCCTCCCGTTTCTCTTGATTCGGATGCTTCTTCTCAATCTGATAGCGATATCTTCGGTGAAAAAGAGGATAAAGATGCGATTTTCAACCAATCTATCAATGACCAAGTGCCCGGTATACAACCTGTCAATAATGGTGCAACAGTGCCGGTGGATCCTTCTGTATCATTTTGATTTTTAATTATCGACATGTCATCAGAGCTCAGAAAGAAGTGGTGGACTGTACCGGTAGGGCATATTGTGTGGTTTTTTATCACATTGATATGTTTTACGCTTCGAAAAAGAGTAATCTTGGGTAATGCGACCGACGGCAAGCCCATGGGGAGTTTTCAGTGCATTATTGCGCTATGGCATAACAGAGTATTTGTACCGTGTTATGTATACCGCTATGTGCTGAAAGGTAAAAAGGTACAGATGAGCATGCTCACCAGTGCCAGTAAAGATGGAGCCATGCTGGCCACTGTTGCCAAGAATTACGGCATGCGTGCTGTGCGTGGTTCCAGCCGCCGCCGTGGCGTAGCCGGCTTTATGGATATGTTGCGCGAGCTTAAAGACGGTTGCAGCATGTGTATTACCCCGGATGGCCCCAAAGGCCCCATCTATAAATGCCACCCCGGCGTGATTAAGTTGGCCTCCATGAGTGGGCTGCCGATTGTGCCGGCCAGAATCAGTTATTCTTCATATTGGCGCATCAAAAAAGCTTGGGATGGTTTTGTGATACCCAAACCCTTTTCTAAAGTTGTGGTACACCTTGCGGACCCCATTGAGGTGCCTGCTGAGCTTACCCCTGAGCTGCAAGAAGAGTATTGTGAAAAGCTGAATCAGGCTCTTGCCGCCGGTACTCCTGATTTTGAGCCCATAGACCCGAACCAAAAGTAATTCATTCTCCCTTATTTATTATGTCTACCACTATCATTAATGGTAAAGAAGTTGCTCAGCAGATACGTGCCGGGCTTATCGAAGAGATTGCAGCGCTCAAGGCTCAAGGGCACACCCCAGGCTTGGCTGTTGTGCTTGTAGGCGAGGACCCTGCGTCTCAGGTATATGTAGGTTCTAAGGTAAAAGCTTGTGAAGAGCTCGGCATTTACTCCCAAAAATGGGAGCTCCCCACAGAGACGACGCAAGAGGAGCTTGTGGCCCTCATCCATAAATTGAATGCCGATGACCGCATTCACGGTATCTTGGTACAAAGCCCGCCCCCCAAGCATATTGATGAGGATGCTGTCATTCTGAATATCGACCCGCGTAAGGACGTGGATGGGTTCCATCCTATCAATGTTGCTAAGCTTGTGTTGGAAGATGAAGAAGGTTTTGTACCGTGCACGCCACAAGGCTGTATGGAGCTGCTCAAAGCATACAACATAGAGACTGCCGGCAAGCATGCCGTTGTTATTGGGCGCAGCATGATTGTGGGTAAGCCCATGGCTAATCTCTTGGTGAGCAAAAAGGCTAATGCAACTGTTACCATTGCCCATTCTCGCACCAAAGATTTGCCCGCGCTGTGCAAAACTGCTGATATTATCGTTGCTGCCGTTGGCAGACCTGAGATGGTGACTGCCGACTACGTAAAAGACGGTGCTGTTGTGCTTGATGTAGGCATTAACCGTATCCCCGATGCTACTCGCCCCCGTGGTTATCGTATTGTGGGTGATGTAGACTACGAATCTGTCAAAGATAAATGCTCTGCGATTACTCCGGTCCCCGGTGGTGTTGGCCCTATGACTATTGCGCTCTTGATGGCAAATACCGTTAAAGCCTGCCGCCAACTTACTCGCTGAGTTAATCTTTGCTTAATCCCTTTTTCAAGCCATGCTTTTTGCATGGCTTTTTTTGCTCTATATTTTATGTGTTCTTTGTAACAGATTGTCAATTGCTTTGCTTTATTGTGGTGTCGGTAGTCTCTTTTTAAAAGAGATTGCAAGCTTTTTGTTGCATAATATTTTAAAAATCAACGTCATAACCATACTTATCATATAGGAATGAATATATGTAAGTTTTATTATAATGGCACTCAAATCTAACAAAGAAAGGAAAAGATGTAATCTCTTTTAAAATGAGATACTCTCCCGCTGCGCAACAGACTTGTTATTCATATATACCGTATCAGTTTTTAGTAGAAATTAATAAACATAGTGAACATGAGAATATTACGACGCAACTACCCTTACTTACTTGTAACTGTTATTTTGTCTTCCGCTGCAAAAGCAGCAGATGGCGAAATTGTAACAACTCCTTCGTTTCAATTAGGTCTGCCGGATGAAAACTACGTAGCTGTGGATGGTATGCTGACTAATGGTATGGGTACCAGCCAAGATACAGCCAACATTATTGAAGCATTGAAGGACTCTCTGCATTACGGGGATCCGAATGACTTGATGCACTGGTATGTAACCACCCCAACTGAAAAGCAGATAGTGGAGTGTTCCGGTAACAGTTTCCGACTTACGTATGGCTCTTCTAAAGATTCATATGCTGCAGCTGTTATGGCCGTGTGGTTGCCTGCCGCAGCATCTGAAATTACCGTATCATTTGAAACATACAGTAAGGGATTGAGTTTGTCTGTCTATACATACGATTATGTAAATGATAGCATGATGCTCCATTGGGCAGAAAACAATATTTTCAGTAATCCCGGTGCCCCCGACACATCTATCACTTACACACAGACGATTACCTCACAAAATGTAGTTGGTTCTTTTACCGGTAATTATCTTATTTTGATGTTCAATACCACGAGTAAAGAGAAAACGTGGCTGGATATTAACGGTGCAGGGTTATCTTTTGTTCCTGTAGTGATGTCCGATGACTTTGATATCAATCCTTTCAATCTGGATGTAGGTGACAATATCATCGAAGAGCATGAGCCGACTGTACCGGAGCCCACTACGGCAACTCTTGGCCTTGCTGCATTGTGTGCCTTGGTAGGGCGCCGCCGTCGCCGTTGAGGTAGATAAGATGGCTTTTATTTATGCGCTGGTTTCAAATGAATCAGCGCATATTTTTATATCGGTGTGGGGTGTAGCCGGCTTTTCTGAGCATATTAAGACTAACGCGGTAGCGATAACATTTCCAATGGGGAACCCCACCGGCTTCCACTGCGTAAAAACTGCTTTTTTCAGCATCTGCCCATTCCAGGAAAAGAATAACGTGCGTACCGGGTTTGAGCGCTATATCCCCCGGTTGCATGTCCTTAAAATCGGGCAGGGGGGTACAGAGTGCGCCCAGTTCTCGTGTTGAATAGGGGCGGTCTAGTCTCCAGCAGCGAGATACCAAGCCCGAGCAGTCTATACCTGCGGCATAGCGACTCACGGCATTGTCTCCCCCGGCAACCTTTGCTGAAGAAGCATAGTCACCGGCATAGACGTAGTCTTCGCTTTGTAATCTGTTACAAAACTCTTGGGGCGTATCAAAACCGCCCCATTTGTATGGCATGCCGATGTTGTTGCCACATTGCCACCACATAGCTGAGCCCAGGGTGGTGGCAGCAGCGGCATCTGGTGTATCTACCCATTGCCCGTCAGGGTCTGCGCCATGCAAGCGGTGGCGTTTTTCTCCTTGCCACGTCAGTGTTGTATAGGCAAGTGCCGTTTGAACAGCTTGTTGCCTTGTAACATAATCTGCCGATGCCGGAATGGCCGGCGGCATTATGGCAGGCGGCGCAGGCATGCACGCTGCCAACAGAGTTGCAGATATGCCCAAGAGCAAGTATTTCATGTTAACCTCTGTATTTGGCTTTTGCGTGTTGCCATACAGCGAAGGCTATACCTAATACATTCGGCAGCCAAAGCAGGATGTAGGGTGTAATACCACCGGATTTGCGAGAGGTTTCGCAGAATACCAGAGCTACGAAGTACAACGCGGCTACCATGATGCCGATGGCAAAACCGGTAGATGTGTCGCGGCGGCGGGCCGTAATGGCCAATGGCACACCGATGAGCGAGAATACTAAGCAGGCCAGAGAGAAGGATGCTCTCTTGACTCCTTCGGTACGGAACTCCCGCTCATTCTTTTTAGTCATCCCCCTATGGAGATCTTTGCTGTCTTCTGCGGCTGCGCTCCAAAGGTTTGATGCACAGGGGAAGGGTGAAACCTGCGCGGCTGCTTTGGAGTATTGCGTCATAGCCTCGGGGTTCGTATTGCGCACAAAGTCCCAATGGGTAAGCAAATCCGCTATTTCGCTGTTGGTATAGCGGTTGGACTTCATCTTTCTCTTGGGCGCGGGAATTTGGAGTTTCATCGGAAACTCGTTGATGAACGGCATGTAGACAACATTGCCCTCTTTGTCTTCATTGTACTCAAAGGTGATGTTGTAGAAAGTGAGATTGAGGACATGTGTTTGCGGGTTATAATCACCAATCTCGGCAGATTCGGCATGTGCAGCAATACAGCCCCCCATTCCCATTACGTTGGCTTCATCTTTATTGTTGGGGATTGGGTATACACTTACACCCATCAACTTGCCGTCTTTTTTGCCGTTGATTAAGAGTTTTGCACCATCGAATTTGGTTTGCCCTTGGCTATTATTGAGCAGGTTGCGCGGGTTTTCGAGTGCAGCGTTGACCACGAGCTCGGTCATGGCGTTTTTGCCTCTGGGGGCAACGTCTATGTTAATGTAATAGCAGACAGCAGATAATACTATGCCCATGCTGATTGCCGGTACGCTGAGTCGCCACAGGCTTAAACCTGCCATGCGCATGGAGGTAAGCTCGTTGTCCGCAGCCAAACGACCGTATACCAAAAGCACCGCTGTTAAGAAGCCCCACGGCACGGTAAAGGTAAGAGAAAATGGAATCACCTGCAATATGAAGTCAATTACAATCGAGACGGGGGCACCACTTTCCACAAGCAAGCTGTGTAACTCTTTAAACAATTGCCCCAGCAGCATGAGCAGCGTAAGTGACAATACGCCTAAGAAGGTGACAAATATGAGTTGTTTCAGTATGTAGCGATCGAGAGTTTTCACTGTAAGTTATAAGGTAATAAAGTTTTTGAGAAGTTTCAGGCCTTGGAGTTGGCTCTTTTCCGGATGAAATTGTGTGGCAATAAGTTTGCCCTTGAGGATGGCTGCAGCGTAGGTGTCACCATAGCTTGTGGTGGCTGCAATCAACTGCTTATCACACGGTTCGGGATAATAAGAGTGTACGTAGTAAAAATATGGGTTGTTTCCCATACCTGCCCATACAGGGTGTGTTGCATCTGTGGGCGTTACCTCATTCCACCCCATGTGGGGGATTTTAAGCCCGTTTTCCGAAAATCTGCGCACATTGCCCTTGAAAATACCCAGTCCCCGGGCACCGGGTGTTTCCTCGCTGCTTTCAAACAATATCTGGTAGCCTATGCAAATGCCGAGAAAAGGCTTGTCTGCTTCTACCCAGTTTCGTATGCTGTCCGCTAATTCTTGTTTTCTTAAAGCTGCTGCGCAGTCGCCGAATGCGCCTACCCCGGGCAGCACCAAGTGAGTAAGACCTTCAAGCTCATTCGGGGTGCGCACTTTTACTGCATCCACGCCAATGGCGAGAAAAGAGTTTTGTACGCTGGCCAAATTGCCGGCTCCGTAATCAATGATGCCGAGGGTGCTCATATTGTAATGCTTAAAGGGCTCCTTTTGTAGAGGGAATCATGTTGGCGGTGCGAGGATCTGTTTCTACAGCCTGACGCAGGGCTCTCGCCAGGCTCTTGAATACCGCCTCTGCAATGTGGTGTCCGTCTAGTCCGTAAAATACTTCGATATGCAAGTTGCAGCGTAAGTTGTTGACAATGGCTCTGCAGAACTCAACAACGAGGGATAAGGGCATGTTGGGTGCATCTGCCGCGCCTTGCGGGGCGCGAAACTCCAAGTACGGACGGTTGGATATGTCTATAACGCATCTGCACAGCGTTTCATCCATCGGTACATAGGAGCACCCGTAACGGTTGATGCCTCTTTTTTCTCCCAGCGCTCGCAAAATGGTATCACCAATGACTATGCCGGTATCTTCTACGGTGTGGTGAGCATCTACCTCTAAATCGCCAACGGCCGTCAGCTCCATGTCAATCAAGCTGTGACGAGCCAACAAATGCAACATGTGGTCAAAAAAAGCATGCCCGGTCCGGATGCAGGCTTTGCCTGTGCCATCCAGATTGAGTTTCAATGCAATATCTGTTTCGCCCGTGGTTCTCTTGCAATCAGCGGTTCTCATGCAGCGTTATTATATCATAAGTTTCATCTCCTTGCCAAGAGAAAATGAGTACATTTGAATATTAAGCTGCTTAAATGGCGGAATTATGGCAATTTATGCCCGATTGACGGGGTAAACTGACTCATTGTTGTATTGCTTTAGCATAAAATTCATGCTAGTCTTTAGGTGTTATGTCTAATACATCTCTTACCCCCGAGCTTGTTAAGTTGACCACAGAGCTTGCTTCTGCTTTTGCTCAGTGTCAGAAAGTTGTTTCTGCCAATGCTCGTATTCGCCTCTTTTACCAAAATCCCGAGGCTACGGATTTGTTCCGCAAAGTAAATGAGTATGGTGAGGAGCTTCGCAATAAACACATGGCCGGCATGCCGCCTTCCGAAGAAGAAATTGCCAAGTTTGACGCTTTGCGTCAGGATGTTGTTGAAAACGATACTTGCCGTGGCTTCTTGGAGGCTCGTCAAGAACTTGATACTCTTCTTTCTACCGTTAATCAATATCTTTGCTTGGCAATTGAAAAGGGTGAGGCTCCCTCTGATGAAGAGGTTGCTGACAGCATGATGCAGCAGATGAGCGCTTGCTCTTGTGGTGGTGGTTGCCACGGTAATTGCGATGATTGCGATTCCGAGTGTTCTCACCATCACGATGATGACCACGAATGCTGCTGTGGCAAGCATGGCGATGACCACGAATGCTGTGGCAAGCATGGCGAAGGTCATGAGTGCAAATGCGGTAAGCATTGATTCCTATGCAAGCGTCTTATTTTAGAAAAATTCTAAGATAAGACGCATATTATACTTGCGGTGCTGCAAAATATGATGTAAGATATCGGCAATGGACGAAAAACTGATTATTATAGGAACGGGGCCTGCCGGCTATACAGCTGCTATCTATGCAGCACGAGCAGATTTGTCACCCTTGGTGTTCACCGGGGAGCAACTCGGCGGCCAGCTTACAACAACAACAGAGGTTGAAAATTTCCCCGGATTCCCGGATGGGATAATGGGGTTTGACCTCATGTCGAACATGAGCCAGCAAGCAGAAAAGTTCGGTGCACGATATGCATACGAGAACGTGATTTCTGTGACAAAAGAGGCATGCAGCGACTTGTTCGTTGTAACAACCTCCGGCGGCGCATATAAGGCAGAGGCTGTTATTATTGCCACCGGTGCTACTGCTCGTTATTTGGGCATAGACGGCGAGAAAGAGCTTATCGGCCACGGCCTTACAGCATGCGCAACGTGCGACGGGGCATTCTATCGCGATGTGCCCGTTTGCGTAGTAGGCGGTGGCGACAGCGCTTGTGAGGAGGCAACTTTCCTGACTCGTTTTGCCAGCAAGGTTTATCTCATACACCGCCGCGACCAGCTGCGTGCCAGCAAGGCCATGCAGCAGAGAGTACTCTCTAATCCGAAAATTGAACCGCTGTGGAATAGTACTATTGCCGCATACCAAAAAGATGAAGCCGGTGAGCTTTGCTCCGTAGTGCTGCAAGATACCGTAAGCGGCGAGCAACGCCCGCTGGAGGTAAAGTGCGTATTTATGGCCATTGGCCACAAGCCCAACAGCAAATTTGTGGGTGATTTGGTGGATGTGGATGAAGCCGGCTTCATCAAGCGCGTCAATGGTGGTACAGCCACCAAGACTCCCGGTCTTTTCGCCGCCGGCGATGTAGCGGATCCCGTATACCGCCAAGCTATATCTGCTGCCGGTATGGGCTGCTGGGCAGCCATGGAAGCAGAGCGCTATCTGCTTGCCAGAGAGTAATATCACATACCTATTTCTGGTCATGAAACGCCGGCTGATAGTGGCAGCTACGCTCTTGATTGCCGTGGTGTCGTGTGAGACACCACAGGCAATTTATGAACAGGCTGAAACGATGTATGCAGCAAAAGATTACAATGCTGCTGTTACGCTGTACCGACGCGCAGCGGACCGGGGCAATACCAAGGCCCGGTTAATGCTGGGCAAATGCTATGATTTCGGTTACGGGGTTAAGAGGGACTTGAAAGAAGCAGTGCGTTGGTATACACTTGCCGCGGAGTCCGGCGATGTTGATGCCCAAAATAACTTGGCAGGTTGCTATTATAGTGGCGCCGGCGTGCCGGTTAATATGCAAGCAGCTGTATATTGGTACAGCAAAGCAGCGGACCAGGGTAGCCCGGTTGCATACAATAATTTAGGTTTACATTATCTGAATGGGCAGGGGGTGCCGCAAGATTACGCCAAGGCGGCAGAGTATTTTGCTGCAGCTGCGCAAAATGATGATGCCAATGGTCAATACAACTTAGGTAAGTGTTACTACATGGGCTTGGGTGTACCAATTGACATGCAACAGGCAAAATATTGGGTAAGCAAGGCGGCTTCTCAAGGCCACCGTAATGCTTCTCTGTTTATGCAAGATAATAACTGGCAATAAAATTACCTAACCAATTATATAGCCGCACCATGAGAAGGTGCGGCTGTTTTTCGTTCAGATATAAGTTATGAATAAGTCTCTCGATAATAAGTCCGGTATGTGGCGTTCCTTTTGGAGCCTCACCATTATCCAATCGATGAATTCCCTTAATGAAAAGGGTGTTCAATTTTTGTTGATTGCGTTAGGAATTTGGATGTCGAAAGAATTGCAATATCCGCTTTCGATATTGATTGTGTTGCCATTTGTGTTATTTTCTCCCCTAGGCGGGTGGCTGGCAGACCGCTACTGTAAGACACGCCTGTTGCAGGCTATGGTATTGCTGCAAGTAATTGTGCTGGTAGGCATGGCTTACGGCCTTTTCATGGGTAATCTGTATGTTGCCATATCATTTTTCTCTATCTTTTGTGTGCAAGCCATGTTTTTCAGCCCTGCCAAAAAAGGGTTGGTGAAAGATATTGTCGGGTCTGAAAATATCGGTTTTGCTAGTGGTATATTGGAAATCACCTCAATGCTTGCATTGCTCATCGGGCAAATTGGTGCGCTTTCCATTGTATATCTTCTTTTGCAAAAATGGGGCCCGCAAGCCGGTTATGTAGCCGCTGCTTGGCCTTGTACCTTTGCCGCAGTGGGGGCAGTTGTTGTGTTTATCCTCAGTTTGAGCATTCCCAAATTTCAAGCACGCAGTACCAAGCCTTTTGAATGGAGTTTATTATGGCAGCACTTTTCGCAATTGAAAATGCTTTGGCGCAATCGCGTATTGCGTAATTGCGAGGTAGGGATAGGTTATTTTTGGTTCATTGCCGGTATGATGATGCTGATAGCGTTGCAGATGGCCAAAGATGCAAACAGTGTCGGTGAGACGGCTTCGTTCATGGAAGTTCTTGCCCAACAAAAGGATTCAGCCTTGCTGATGGCTTGGATCAGCGGTGGCTCTATTATCGGTGGTATTATGGCATCCGTATTGTGTGCCAAGCGTATTCGTATATGGGTAGCCAATGTGGGGGGCATTGGTATGACCTTGGGCTGTATTTTATTGGCTGTTGCTTCATATGGTTCTGTATTATTTTTATTTGCTCTTTCGTTCACCGGTTTTATGGCTGCCGGTTATCTTGTGCCGCTTAATGCCTTGTTGCAAGATAAGGCAGATGATGATAAACGCGGAGATGTAATTGCAGCCGGTAATTTGGTAGACTGCTTTTTGGGTATATTGTCTGTGGGTGTACAGTTTGCTTTATGTGAATGTGGTGTTTCTCCGCAAGCTCAATGTGCCATGCTTGCCGGTTCTTCTGCCATAGTGGCATGGTTTATTTATGTCAATACTAAGAAGATGGCATAAAAGCAGGCTTGCTATGTGAGAGTTATTTTGCTAGTATAAATCAACATGCGTATACCTGTAGCAATACCTGTTTTACCGATTGTTTTCTTAAGCTGTTGCAGTCTGGAGCAACGGATTGCCGATGTGTCTGAAAACATTCATCATCAATATACAGAGGCTAAGGAATGGGATCAGTTGCCTCTGCGAGTCATTTCTTGGGAGCAAGCTGTGGCTATGATGATGCGTTGTAATTCTGAGATTGCTGATACGCAGATGGCCATAGAGGAGGCTGAACGTGACAGCCTCAGCATTTATACCGACATGATTCCCGGTGTATCGTACTATGGTTATTTTACAAAAAGTATTAAGCAATTGTCGGATAACATATCGGCAAATGATTTGAACACTAATGTAAATGTAACATTTTCTATCCCAACACTGACGCAAGTCCCATATCGTGTGTATGCTGCAAAGGCCAAAACTTTTGCCGCAGTAAAGGCACGAGAAGGTAAAGAGCGTGAACTCACAGCAAAACTGTATACTGCGGTGCATACTCGCAGATTACAACTCGAGGGGCGTGAGCTGGAAACAAAGAATCCCAATATAACTGAGCAAGATAGGATACTGAGCAGAAAAAGCCAACAGGCAGAGGATGCTGCCCATTGGCAGCAAATGTGCGAGTTACTTGGTGATTATTCTGCCAGATGGGTGATATTACCTTCTTCTGCCCCCAAAATCAAGTGGTCTGTCTACTCATCTCGCTTGAACAGAATGGATGATTTGGTGGTATGCGCCTATGCTCTCCGCTTAGAGCAGGCACGGTTGGCTCAATACCAAGTAGCACTGCGATATCTGCCCACGATTAACACATCGCTTTACAGCCCCTCATTGTTCTCTTCCTCCGGTGGTACCTATCAGGGGTCTTTTTTAAGCGGAGAAGATACGCGCATCAATCTTAGCCTCAGCTATTCTTTTGATACGAATTTATCTGTATGGAATAGCTACCAGCGCAATAAAGCGCAGTACGAAAAAGTTGAGCGCGAAGTTCAAACCGGCATTATCGAGCATAAAAATAAACTCACTACTCTAAAAGCAAGTATGGCAGAGTACCACCATTGGCGCTCTTACATGTTGAAACGCATTGAATATTTACAAAATATGCCGGTTTCAACAGCAGAAGAGTTGATAACTCGCGACAGTACAATTTTCGAAATGAGGAAGGAGTTAATCAAACAAGCTCAATCTGCCGTAGAGTCTGAAGCTGCTCTGATTATGGAGTATGGCTTAATTAAGTGAGATAGGTCGATTCTCAGCGTGGTTTTTTAGCGCATTCCTTATCCTTTGCCGTATTGGCTGTTTTGGGGCTGTCATTGCTTATACGTTTATCCAGCTGGAAAGACCATTGTATATCGTCTATTTTACCATGAAGGACGATATCAAGCATGAAGTCGGATAAGAATGTAATTGGGGATATCACGATTGTGGGCAGGCTGGATACCTCCGGCCACATGTTACCGTATATTTCTGTTGTTTCAATGTCAATGTCGAGCAGGCCCGTTACCTTAAGGTTGTACCCAAGGGCTTTAAATCGAGTTGTTTTAAAATGTCCATCACTAATAGTGAAATCTACGAAGGCATCTTGCAAGTCGTAGGCGAAGACGTGATTATAGCCGGGCAAGTACTGCGCTGTTTTGTCTAATTGTGTACCGATAGCATTGATGGTTTCTCCGGTAGAGCTGGATAAACGTTGCAATACATTTTTAGTCTCATGTTTGCGTGCGGATTCATCCAGTTCTTTAATATTGCCCGTGACGTCTGAGACGAAGGCCCCAATCGGCCGGAAGATGCTTAAAGACATCAAATTGCCGTTTACTATGCGCATGTTGCCGTAGGCTTGAATGTCGCGTATCTCTGATGTTTTGGAGCGGAATCTGATGGTTGCTTCGCAAAGAGCAGTGTCTAATTTGGCATCATAAGACTTTGCAATTTTTTGGAGATTCATGTTTTTTGCCGTTACTTGACCATCAAATGCTAAGGCGTTATCAGTAATGCCGATTTTGACTGCAGCATTAACAGTGCCATCCCAGCAACGGGCATTCATTCTGTCCAAGAAAATATAATCATCCGCCAAGTTGACGAACCCGGTAAACTTTGTTAATGGAATCTGTGTACCAAGCAAGTCCAATCCTACAACCTCGTTACAAGATACGCTGATATTGCCTTCCATTTTTTCTTTGCTGTCAGAATAAATGGGGAATTGACAATGAGCCGTACTGATTGTGGTTGGATATGGTGTAAGCACTATGCTCAAGTGGTCTCGCAAATCCGGGTAGAACATACCCAGTGCGTAGGCTGCATAAACTGTGCCTTTAACATTAACAAGTTTAACTGCTCCGTTTTCAATATCTATGACAACTTTGTCACCGCTCAGTGTAGATGTCTGGTATTTCTTGTTAGGGACCTTTACTCCTAATGTTGAGAAGTCTTGCTGCTTCAACCAAGCCCGGTTGTTGTATACTAGCTGTACATTCCGCATCTCAATCACCGATACCGTTGGTTCCATAGTGCCATCGGCTGCGCATACGCCTTCTCGGTGATTGGCGGTAAGATGCGTTTTTGCATAGTCGACGTTGGTAAAGGGCAGCTTGCCTAATGCCTTATTGGGGGTCTCTGTACCTTTTTCGTCTACAACTATCGCTTCGAGTTGGTAGCGTGCGTTTTTGAGAGTGATATCGCAATCTACTTTCACGCAAGTCCCGTTGTCGTATTGAACGTCTACAACTATGTTATCGATAATTGCTTGGCTATTATTGTCGAAATTAAAATCTCTGAGAATTTCGTGGGCGTCATCGTAATCAAGCAACATATCCACAATGTCTGGGCGTATGGTGTTGACGCCCGTAACATGCAGTTGGCTTGCCGTATCGCCACTGAATGTTGCATCAAGCTTGCCACTTTGGTGGTTCACCTTAAGTTTGCCATTGTATGCATATTGCCCTTCTTCTGTTTGTTTTGCCTGTAATTCTACGTCTGCAGCTACTGTAATCCTCTCTCCCTTGAAGCTTTGAATGCGGTGAGGCAAGCGCACGAGTTCGGGTATTTTTACATGCAACTGAAAGTCGCTCGGCAATAACGTGTCTGGATGTAAGCTTGCAGCCCCGGATATCGTAACGTGGTGGGGCATCTCGATATCCTTAAATTGTATACCGAACGCCTTTGTAACGTGCTCCAAATTAGAGCAGGGGAAATATGCATTTAAATTCTGTATGTGTATATAGCCGTCTTTTGTTATGCAAGTAGTAGCTGTAAGATCTGCAGCCTCGGACGGTGACTCTGTTTCCGGAATAAATCGAGCCGTCAGTTCTCCCTCTCTATTTTCTGAAATGTCCAAGACAGAACTAAACTTACCGAGCTTTTTGCCATCGTAGCTGATGTTTTCTGCAACAATGTTCAATTGTGCACCCGATAGCGTTTCGAGGATGTCTCCACTTTCTTTCAGTGTGATATGAGAGGCGATACTGATATCGCTGATTTCGATATTTTCTTTGCTTAAGGAGTTTAGTGTAAGCGATGCTTTGGCTTGCGATATACGCTTATCTTTTTCACTGTATTTGATTTTATCTGCTTCTGCGTATATGTTCAGCTCATTAAATTTCATCCCCTCATAATCTAATGCATTAGCTTGGAAATGAAATTGAGCATCTGCTACTTGGATATTGTCGGAATCTTCAGCTATAACGATATCTTTCAAATCCAACTTTGCTTCCGGCTTGCTCAGCGTCAGTATGGGCGAATTGTTGATATTGTATGCAAACTCTTTTGCTGTAATTTGTAATTGAGCAATCTCTGCAGAGCTGAGCAGTGTGCCACCCTCAGCTGCCCCTTTCACTATGTTGAACGAAAGGTGCGGCTCTGTGAAGCTGTAGCCCATAAATTGCAGGTTTTCAAAATTTACCCGCGCTTGTATGGAGGTGATGCTGGGTATAAATTGATTTTCATACGTATCACCTGCCTTAAATTCAGGCATTGATAGATTGGCTTTTGCGTTAAAGCTGATATTGTTGCCGCATTTAAGTCCGGCCGGGAGGAATACGGGGCTGTCTGTAAACTCGTTAAGAAGTGTTATGGTTCGTACAATCGGTAAGTCTGCTTGGAGCTCTGCAGTTCCCAGCCCATTTTCGGAAGAAGCCCGAAAATGTATTTTGCCATCGGGAAACTTCAAAGTGAGCTTATTGATGTTGAAATCCCCGTTGTTGTAGAAGAAAGACAGATGCAGGTGGTCTACTATTGTACCACCTATGTGCAATTTCTTCTGGTCAATTTCGCCATCTATCGTTGCGCTGTTTAAGGTGAGATTTTGCCCGAATGTTGCATTGATTCGCAATTTGATGTGGGGGGTATGCTCCGGTTTGTGGCTGAGCTTGTTTAACCACTCAATATCTTCATCTTGAGCCAATGCTTTACCCATATCCAAAAGGGCTGCATCGCTTTCCAGTGTTACGTTTAATTTTCGCGTTTCGAGTTCGTAGCCGCCTTTGAGTTGAACATGTGAAGCCGGTTCTACTGTCTTAAACTCCAAGTTATTAATAAGAAGTCGGTCGCCTTCATAATTGATGTCGGCAATGGCATCTCGGAAGTGAAAGGTGTCTATATCATACTTGGGCGCGCGAGCTTGTACATGTATTTTAATATCTTCTGCCGCCTTTATATCCAGATATATTTCCGGGAATTCATTGGGCTGCCAATGTTGGTGCTCTATTTGATGATAAACCCTATCAATAACGCTTTGGCAGGTTTTGATGATGGCCGGTATCACCAGCTTTTCATGTTCTTCATCTGCTGTATCTCCGGAAAGTAATTCACTTAAATCAAACGTGCCCTTAACGTGAATCGGTATGCCTTCTAGCTTTAAGTCAGACGCAGTAAGCCGCATGTGACCTTTATGAAAGGTTGCGGATATATTAATATCGTGTGTCGTTAAATTATGTTGCCCTGTAACATCGGATACAGGAATATCTATGATCCCGTTCTCCAATTGTAAGGTTTTAATTTCGACCTCTCCGGTTAAGAGCTTGAGGGGAGAAAATGTGGCTTTTACGGTATCAACAGTGACGATGGGGTGCTCGTCTTCTGGCCTTGCATATACTTTGATGCCGTCAGCTTCTATCCCGGCTCGCAAGAAGATATCAAGCTTTACTTTCTCTATTTTGGTGGGAACCCCCTTTGCCGCTATTGCGGCCTCTATCTTATCTACGATGAATCGGGGCAGTCCGGCTGTGGATAACCAGACTATAACTGTACAAATAAGAACCAGCACAATCAAACAAATTGTCGGGATGATGCTTCCCTTCCGTTTGATAATGGGGCTCTTATTCATTGTACGAGGGTCAAAATCAATATAAAGGTCAAATTTCAGGGTCAAACTCACCTTCAGGCAGCGGCGGAGCCTTCGGAAGGTTTTGCTCAATGTCGTCAAGTAGGTTGACCATGGCTACACCACGTTGAGCAGAATTGTCGTGCTTGAAGGTAAGTTTGGGCGTATTGCGCAATACAACACGCCGACTTACCGCTTTTTGGATAAGCCCACGATTTTTCGTGAGCTTATCAATAACTTGAGAGGGAGCCATGCGCCCCACAACGCCCACCCAAACACGGCCTTCCTTGAGGTCTTCTGTAATTTCAACATCAAGAATAGATACAATCGTGCCATTCCAATCAAACTCCTTTTGTACAAAGGAGCCGATTTCGCGGCGCATCAGTTCGTTTACCTTGTCGAGTCGTCGTGTTGCCATGGTGTTGTGTCTTATCAGAGTGTTTGCTTAATCTTCTCCAAGGAGTAACATTCGATGATGTCACCCTCTTCGTAATCATTGTAATCTGCGAGGCGTATGCCACATTCAAGACCGCTCTTAACCTCTTCAACTTCATCTTGGAAGCGTCGGAGGGTAGACATGCGACCATCGAATACCACTTGGCCATCACGCAGAACGCGGGCTTCTGCTGTGCGCAACATTTTGCCGTCTGATACATATGACCCCGCAGCCTTGCCTTTGTTCAATTTAAATACCTGTCTGATTTCTGCATGACCGAGAACGGTTTCACGTGTTTCCGGCTCAAGCAGGCCGAGCATGGCATCTTTTACCTGATCAATCAACTCATATACAATGGAGTAGATCTTCACCTGAACACCCTCGCGTTTAACTGCTTTCACAGCATTGCTCTCAACCTTAACGTTGAAGCCGAGTACAATGGCGTCTGAGGAGGATGCTAACAGAATGTCGCTTTCGGAAATAGGACCGGCGGAGGCACCGATGAACTGGCATTCTACCTTCTCGCTCTCAATGTCGAGAATTGCTTTCTTGATGGCTTCTACAGAACCCTGAACGTCACCCTTAAGGTAAAGTTTGAGAACAGCCTTCTGGCTGCCATCACCCATCATTGCCAAAATGTCTTCCATGCGAGAGCGCTTGGGAACAGCCAAGCGTTGCTGGCGCAATTCTTCTTGTCTCTCTTCGGAAAGCTTACGGGCTGCGCGCTCGTTTTCCATCTCAACCATTTCGTCACCCACGTTGGGGGTTTGCAAGAAACCGGAAACTTCGGCGGGCATGCCCGGGGTAACTTTCTTGATGGATTTGCCTTGGTCATTGAACAGGGTCTTAACTTTACCGGCAAAGGGACCGCAGATGAAGGGCATACCGACCTTGAGTGTGCCGCTTTGCACGATAACTGTTGCAGAGCTGCCTTTACCTTGCTCGATACGGGCTTCAATGATGGAGGCGCGGCAGTTGCCGCGAGGATTTGCCTTTAGTTCCATCACTTCTGCTTGCAGGCAAAGCAAATCAAGCAGGTCATCAATACCGGCACCCGTGTGGGCGGAAACATCAACACATTCCACCTCGCCACCGAAGTCGGTGGGCATCAGGTCATTTTCCATGAGCTGCGTGCGCACGCGGATGGGGTCTGCGGTGGGAAGGTCGCACTTGTTCACGGCAACGATGATTGTCTTACCTGCTGCTTTGGCATGCATGATGGCCTCCTTTGTTTGCGGCATGATACCATCGTTGGCTGCAACAACCAACACTACGATATCCGTTACGTCTGCACCACGAGCTCGCATCTCTGTAAATATGGCGTGCCCGGGGGTGTCGATGAATGTAAGGAGACTGCCGTTGTGGTCAACGGAATAGGCGCCAATATGCTGGGTGATGCCACCGGCTTCTCCGGATACAACCTTAGTGCGGCGAATGTAGTCGAGCAGGGAGGTCTTACCATGGTCTACGTGACCCATTACGGTGATGATGGGGGTGCGCACCTTGAGTACATCTTCCGGTTCTTTCTCGATGGCCACGGGTTCCGGTTCCTTAACAACTTCTACGGGAGCTTTAATGCCGGCTCCTTTTTCGCGTTTGACGCGCTCGTATGAAAAACCGTGTTTCTCGCACAAGGCGGCAACCTGGTCGTTGTCCAAGGTCGTGGTCGGATTTGCAAATACGCCCATAGGCAGCAAATCCTTAATCAGCATGAAGGGTTTGATGCCCATGTTAGCGGCAAGATCCGCAACTGATACCGGGGCTTTTACGTTGATGGTGCCACCGGCAGGTACTGCGCTCGGCTTTTCTTGAGCTTTAGGAGCAGGCGCAGGGGCACTTTTCTCCTTCGTCTGAGAAACTGGCTTTTCTTGTGCTTTGGGTGCAGGGGCCGGTGTAGGCTCCTGGGTTTTCTTTTGTTTCTTTTGCGGTTGCAACAAATCGAGAGCTGCTTTTTTAGGAGCCTGTGCAGGCTGTGCTTTAGCAGCCGGTTGTGGTGCAGGGGCGGGGGCCTGCTTCACAGCAGGCGTTGCTGCAGGGGCCTTCTTTTTCTTTGTGTTACCGAGCAGGTCGAGTACCTGTGGCTTTTGCTTTTCTGAACTGGCCATGTGTGATGTAAAAATTCGTTTCTATCCGGTTATTGCTTAGATTAAGCGTTTTTAGCTTTATCAACGATGGCGAAAGCTTCATCTTCGCTGATGCCAAGTGTATCAACCAAATCTTCAGGTTGTACGTAGCTGGCGATGCCTTGCACGGTTGTGAAACCATTGGCAATCATTTCATCTGCAAGTTCTGAGCTGATGCCGAGAATGCTGACAAGTTCGTTGGCTCCTTCGCTGGCGATGTTCTTGGTCTGAGACATGCGGTCAAAGGCCTCAACTCGTACACTCCATTTTTCTTCGGTGGAGATGAGACGCTCTGTAAGGCGTACATTTCTGCCTTTGCCACCTTTGGCCTTCGCCGCAGTTTTGTCGTCTGCCACATAAACGGAGATAACGCGGTTGTTATTGTCTACATCTACCTTAACCGGGTCTATGGGGGCAAGAGAATCAAGCACCATGGCTACCTTGTCTTCGCTGTACTCCAAGATGTCAACCTTTTCATGATTGAGCTCGTTTACCACGTTTTTGACACGGGCTCCGCGCATGCCGACACATGCCCCGATGGGGTCAACATTCGGATCTGCGCTGCGCACTACCAATTTGGTGCGGTAACCGGCTTCGCGTACGATATTGACAATCTCAACAGTTCTTTCTGCAATTTCAAGTACCTCATTTTCAAAAAGACGACGCACTAAGTTTGCGTGCTTACGAGAGAGAATCAGCTCATGGCCGCGAGCGCCATCTCGTACCTCTACAACATAAAATCTCAATTTGTCGCCGGCTGCATAGTCTTCTTTGGGAATGCGATGGCTGGAAGGTACAATACCCTCAAATTTATCCACCTCAACGATGACGTCACCCTTGTCATAGCGGCGCACTGTGCCGGTTACAAGCTCACCTACGCGATCGCGGAAAGCTTCTGCCAGCATTTCCTGCTCAGCTTTGCGAATACGCTGCTGCATGGTTTGTCTGGCCGTTTGTACGGCGATGCGGCCGAAGTCTTGGGGGGTAATGTTAAGAGAGATGCTATCACCCACAGAGACAGTTTTGCCCTTGGCTGCGAACAATTGTGTAGCAACGGAGAGCTTAACCTCGTTATACGGGTCAGTCATTTCTTCATCCTCAACCACAATCATCTCTGCTTTGATTTTTACAGAGTTCTTCTGAGGATTGATGACGGCACGAATGTTGCGAATATGGTCTGCACCGGGTACCATTTTGTTGTAAGCGGTGAGGAACGAGGCTTCGAGTGCCTGTACAACGCGCTCGCGTGTGAGGTCCTTTTCACGAACGTAAAAGTCGATCAGGGCTGAGATATCTGTGGCGGCCATTTTATTGATGTATAATGCTGTGTTTTGATTATCTGCCTGCTACAAAAAAAGAGCGGGTCCGAGACCCGCCCCAATCTATGAACAGACCGGAACTTGACGCACACATTCTAAGTGCTTACGCGTGCTTTGTCAAGTAAAAATGAATAATTAAGGATGATAAAATTTTGACATGAGAAGCACCATTTACTCTTCGTATACAGCAGGTATGTTTTCTTCGGGTACAACAGAAGTATAGATGATTTTTTTGTTGATGCTGCGGGCGTGTTCCAGCACCATGACTAATTTTTCAACCTGTTTCGGGATGTCCTGCAACGTGCTCATCTCTACGGTTGTGCCGTTTTCTAAATGAATCAACATTCTCCATTGCGCGGTATTGTGCGGCGGCCGCTCAATGCTGATGATACGCGGCAGTTGGGTCAAGTCACTGTATTTGTTGACTGCTTTTGCCAGTTCAATAACGGGTTGGCATAATTCGGTATCTATCTTTTTTCCCGGGGCAAATACTTCTACATCGCCCGGGTTAAGTCGCCAAGTCGGAAGCTCTACGAATAGAGCATGATATGTGGGGTCCGGGGTGAAGATTTCGCCATCTTGGCTAAGATAAAATTTGGAGGTTTTTCCGGTCACTGCCCCATCTGACATCTCCACGTAAAGCACCGGTATGCGTGCTACGATGTCGATGTGCAGGGTATTTGATCCGGTCAGCGTAATAGTAGCTTCTTTGATTGCAGGGTGATTGTTAAGCTTCGCTTGTAAATCTTCTATAGGAAGAGATGCTAAATCTGTTTCTGAGTTTATTCCTAACAATGTAATGATTTGAGATTGGCTGATAATGGAGTTTTGAGAACTAAAACTTATGTGCCTGATATCATTTGCATCGTCATTGTTAGCCCATGAGATTAATGCGTGTAAAGCAACGACAATCAATACCATACAACTGGCAATAATCAACCACTTTCGTAACCTCTTTGCACTACGCAAAAAGGTTACGATGCTGAAAAGCCGATTCCACAGGGAAAGTTTTTTTTCCAACTGCTCAACGGTACTTTTCTCTCGTTTACGGTGTTTATTGCCGTTGTTTTTCATTATTTGCTACATGTTCAGCAACGCGGTTGCGTCAGAGATATTTCTGCAATTTTGCTGCAAAGTTCTCCAAAGCTTATACCGACAGCAGCAGCTGCTTTCGGGAAGAGCGAGGCACTTGTCATGCCGGGAATGGTGTTAATCTCCAGCACATATGGTTTGCCATCGGCAGTAAGCAACACGTCAACACGGCCATATACCTCCACATTGAGAGCCTTGTAGGCGGCTAACGCTGCTTCTTGTACTGCCTTTGTTTCTTCCTCTGTAATATCGGCAGGGCAAATGTAGTCTGAGCCAACGCCACCGGAGAGCGACGGATATTTGTTGGCAAAGTCATAGAACCCTTCACGAGGGGCAATATGAATAACGGGCAGGGCCGTTCCGTTAAAAATAGCTACCGTAAGCTCCTTGCCTTCAATGTATTCTTCTACCAGCAAATCAGTGCCGTACTTGGCTGCCTCAGCCACGGCTGCGGGCAATTCTTCTGCAGTTTTGACTATGCTGACGCCGACGGAGGAGCCTTCACACGGAGGTTTGATGACACAGGGTACCCCAATGGTCGGTAACTGCCCCGGTTTGATGATTTCATCTGCCGGGGTGGGGACTCCTGCTGCAAAAAATGCCTTTTTGGTGAGAATCTTGTCAAAGCAGTTACGGCTGGTGACAGAGCCTGCACCGGTGTAGGGAATCCCCAGCT
Organism: Akkermansia sp.; assembly: GCA_045124875.1. Taxonomy (GTDB): domain Bacteria; phylum Verrucomicrobiota; class Verrucomicrobiia; order Verrucomicrobiales; family Akkermansiaceae; genus Akkermansia. Next base: position 296,311 of record JBGVMR010000081.1, on the reverse strand, counting down.
CTTCGAGGTATGATTGAAGCCCTCCATCTTCGCCGTAGGTGCCGTGAATCATGTTGTAGCACAACTCAGTTCCCTCCGGTATGGCGGGGCGCTCGCTTTCCACAACAACGGGGGTCACGTTGGTGAACCCTTCTTCTTTAAGAGCTTCTAAAACGGCGTTGCCTGATACCAGAGAAACTTGACGCTCGGAACCGGGGCCGCCCATCAACAATGCAATGGCTGTGTCTTTTGTAAGTGTTTTCATGTGTGCTGTATGGTTAATATCAGAACTGGGGTTCGCGATCGCCGATTACCTGTACTTCTGCGCGCAAGGTGATACCTCGTTCTGTTTTTGCTTTGTTGCGAATGTAGTCAATGAGTTCCGTGATGTCGGTCGCTTTTGCTCCACCCTTATTGACGATAAAATTTGCGTGTACCTCAGACACCTGGGCCCCGCCGATGCTGAAGCCTTTCAGCCCTAGCTCATCTATGAGCTTGCCGGCAGGTATTTCTTCGGGGTTCACGAAGGTGCAACCGGCACTGGGGGCAAGCGGCTGGGTTGTCTTGCGGTGTATCCTGCTGGCCTCCATGCGGTCTGCAATGGCCTGCGGGTCGTCCGGTGTGCCGCAGAATGTAGCTTGCATCACCATGTTGTGCTCAAACTCCGGGATGCGGCGGTAGATGGCACCCTTCATGTTTTCTTTCTCAAACTCAACGATATCGCCGTCTTCATTGAGGGCAATGGCAGAGCGGAATACGCCCCACATGTCGCCCCCCATGGCACCGGCGTTCATGCGCAAGCTACCCCCTACATAACCGGGTATGCCATCCATCCACTCAAAACCTGCTATGCCGTTTTGTGCTGCAAATGCGGCAAGTTTCTTCAGTTTAACGCCGGCACCTGCAACAATGTTGCGGCCTTTCAGTTCTATTTTGTCAAACTCGCCGCTGCAGGGGTGAATCACAGCACCGCGAATACCGCCTTCTCGTACAATGACGTTAGACCCGCGGCCGATGATATGTACCGGGATGTTGCGATCTTTGAAAAAGTTAACGACAGACTGCATCTCCTCGAAGCTGTTGGGCTCAATCCAATATTGGGCCTCACCTCCCACTCCCATAGTGGTGTGCTTGCTCATCGGCTCGTACAGACGATAATTGATGTCTTCGCCGCATTCCTGCTGCATTTCTGCAAGAATACGCAAGTCGGCCGCAATCTTTGTGCCCGCCTCGTGCACATTACCGGCACCCAAGGTGATGAACATATCACCGGGGCGCAGTGTGTTGCCTACCTTATGGTGAGCCAATTGCAGATTGGGTAAGAACAGTACATCTACAGGGCCGTTTTCTTGCACGGCATCCACGATGGTTTGCCCGCTGATGCCCGGGATGGGGGGCTCGCTGGCAGGGTATACATCTGCCACATACAGTTTGTCAAGATTTTGCAGCACTTTTCCGAAATCATCGCGCAGCAGCTGTGTACGGGTGTAACGGTGCGGCTGGAAGAGTACAATCAAACGATCGGGTTTCAGGCTCTGGGCTGTTTGTAAGGTGGCTGCAATTTCTGTGGGGTGATGCCCGTAGTCATCCACAATGCGATACTGGCGGGAGAGATACTTGGTCTCAAAGCGGCGGCGTGCACCGGCAAAGCTGACAAGACCACGGGTAATACTGGCAAAGTCGCACCCAAGCTCCAGCGCCAGTGCCGTAGCAGCCAAGGAGTTCAGCACATTGTGACGGCCGGGGATACCAAGCTCCACACGCCCGAGGGGCTCGCCCTTGTAATTGATGGTGTAGAGGGTACGGCCACGCTTCACCGTCATGTCGGTTGCGGTGTAGTCTGCATCTTGCCACCCGTAAGAAATGGTGTTGGGGTATTGAGAGCATACATCGTGTGCGCCTGCATCATTTTTGCAGTAGATGAGTTTACCGCGTGTTTGGCTGCACAAGCGGTGGAATACGCTCTTAATGTGGTCAAGGTCGCGGTAGAAGTCCAAGTGTTCGGCTTCTACATTAAGAATAATACTGTGTTCGGGGATGTAGTTGACAAGTGTGCCGTCACTTTCATCGCCTTCGGCTACCAAGTATTCACTATCTTCATTCCAGTGTGCATTGGCACCCAGAACAGGGATTTCTGCACCCACATAGTGGCAGGGGCGCATGCGGCCCTCGCGTAACAGGTGGGCAGACATGGCGGATGTTGTCGTTTTGCCGTGTGTGCCGGCAACTACAATTCCCTTTTTGTTGTTGAGGATTGCGGCTAAACATTCGGCGCGGCGCAGACACAAACTGCCATTTTTGCGAGCTGCGGCAAGAGCTACGTTTTCCTCTCTAATAGCACTTGAGTAGATGATAATCTCTGCGTCCTGTACGGATTCTGCACTGTGCGGGCAAGAGAAGACAAGCCCTGCCTGTTGCAGCTTCTCTGTCTCAGTGCTCGTTACGCGGTCACACCCGCTCACTCGGTGCCCCATTTCAAGTAACATGCGTGCCAACCCACTCATGCCGGCACCGGCAACACCAATAAGATGGATTCGTACGGGATGCTCCCGATCCAGAAGTCGTTTGCGTAACTGTTCAATCATAATCCTTGCGCGTTATTATACCCGATTATCCTCCGTAATCAAGACAAATATCGTGTTGAGCCGTTTCTTCTTGCTGTACTGTGCTTGTTTTATGCCTGTGTTTTCTTTGTTTGACTTTTGTAAATTGGCGATAGAAAAGCGGAAGTCTCCATCGAAGACTCCCGCTTTTCGTTAAACTTGATAAACTATCAACGGCTTAGGCGATTGTTGCCTTATGGGCCAGATGAATGAGCTCTGCTTGGCGTTTAACGCGTACCTGCAAGTCAGCCAATGCATTCATGTAATAGATATATGCATCAAACGGTGAGGGGTAGGGGGTAAACCCATTGCTCTTCTCCATATAATGGAAGTGGTCTGCACTTTGAAGCTTGCGCCATACGTGAATCATATCGCGATCCTCACTGTCCTTAACCGGTGTCTCAAGATCGTAAATCTTCTTGAGTGCTTCCTGCTGCATGACGTTGCCATTCCAATGCGTGGTGGTGCCGAATGTGGAGCAGCTCACCGGATTGGGACAATCAATCGTGCCCGTGGAGGGGAATTCGTTTACAGCCTCTCCGGGGGTCATGAATGTGTTACCGTTGAAAAGAGTGGCCATAATCATGGTGCGCCAGAACTCGAATACGCCTGTGGTATCGGGTTGGCGCTCGCCGAGGGTTTCGTAGTCTAGCGAGATGTTGACCACTTGCCCTTCTTGTTGTCCCAACCATTCAGCAAAGGTGTAGGGAGACAGAGGATACTCGCTCCAGCTGGGGTCTACGCGGCGGTTAGCCAAGTCGTTAGAGAGGTGACGATTTCGAATAATGGTTTTGGTGTTGGCAATAAGCGGAGCACATTGCAAATCGTTCGTATGGCGGTTGGACATCATGCGGCTGTTGCCGTCTGCCATGATGCCTTTGAAACCCATATCGTATGCTTGTGCTGCAATGGCGTTGGAGTAGAGCATGCCGGTATTCCACAGCACGGTGGGACGCTGGCCGAACAGCTCTTCTATCAAATCCATGTGCTCGTTTACTTGTTCCGCAAACTCACCCGTGGAGTAGAGGGAGGCGAGGGAGGCGTAGTACGGCATGGCCAAGAACTCCACACAACCGGTCTCTGCCAGTTCTTTGAAAGATTCAATGAGGTCGGGGCGGTGATACTTGGCTTGCTCCAAGATAACGCCGGAGATTGCCAGTGCAAACTTGAACTTGCCGTCGGAAAGCTCAATAAGTTGTTTCATGAGCCTGTTAGCCGGCAGGTAGCAGCGCTCTGCCACTTGGCTGAGCACGCGCCCGTTCAGCTCATCGTCTTCGTAGAAGGCATGTTCGCCAATCTTGAAGAAATCATACGGTGTCAGTCGGTTAGGCTGGTGCGCATGAAATGTTAAGGAGATATTCATGTTTACTTAAAGGGGTAAGATGTGTTACCAACCGAGTACGTGGTGATAGACGCGCAGCATCTTGTCTGCTGCTGTATCCCAGTTGGAGTTCTTGATGTCTTGGGCGCTTTGCTCTGCCACTTGCTTGTAGAGCTCTTCATCGGTGATGAGGTCTACTATGTGCTTGGCCATCATGTTCACATCCCAGAAGTCGGCTTTCAGCGCGCCTTTCATCACTTCTGCTACACCACTTTGCTTAGAGATAACGGCAGGAATGTTGAATTGTGCGGCTTCCAGCGCAGAAAGACCAAAGGGCTCGGACACGGACGGCATGCAGTAAACATCCGTCATGCTCAGCAGCTCGTTTACTTTCTGTTTGTTGAGGAATCCGGTGAAGTGGAACTTGTCGCCTACACCGTGGAAAGCTCCGGTTTCGATAAGCTGACGAAGCTTTTCACCCGTGCCGGCCATGACGAAACGTACATCATCAGTCTGTTCCAGAACTTTAGCAGCAATTTGCAAGAAGAACTCCGGCCCCTTTTGGGCGGTAAGACGGCCCAAGAAAAGCACGAGCTTCTCCGGGAACTTCTTTTTCGTGTGGAATACTTCCACCGGGTCGGCGCCGTTATGTACCGGGAAAATCTTGGCCGGGTCAATGCCGTAGTGGCCGGCGGCCACAGTACCGGTGTACTTAGACACAGGGATAACTGCGTCGGCTTGTTCCATGCCATATTTTTCAATGTCGTAAATCCAGCCGCGAGCATCTGCTCCGGCTCGGTCAAATTGAGAGGCATGCAAGTGTACAACCAAGGGTTTACCCGTGGCTCTCTTCACTTCCACCCCGGCCAGGTAAGTCATCCAGTCATGTGCATGCACCACGTCAAAGTCGTAACCGCGGGCCATTACTGCACAAATCTTTGAGAATTCAATTACCTTGCGTGCCAAATCGCCGGCATACAAGTCTTCTTTACCGGTGAAAAGCGCTAAGTCTGCCTTGTGTACTTTAGAGAAGAGCAGCTTGCCTTCTTTGGTAAAAGTGATATTGCCGGGGGTGCCTTCTACACTGGCGTACGGATCCAAATTTACCGGAGCTTTGCCCACTACGGTGAAACTTTCATATGTATACCCTTCGCTGTGGGTCTCCATTTCAGAATACTGCAGGTTGTTGATGCCTGTCAGTTCAAAACCATCATATTTCAGGCCGGGCTTAGCCTTGGGAACAATGACTGAAAGATCCACCTTCTTGGACAACGCTTTAGAGATGCCCATGCACGCAACACCGAGCCCGCCATTGATAAGCGGCGGGAACTCCCAACCCAATTTCAGTACTTTAATTCTCCTCATGACTTTGTAAATAAGCTAGTTGACGAACCGGCAAGTGTAGGTCACACTGCCTCACCGCTATTTAACCTTATTTTTCGCATTTTGTCCAGTATAAACTGTGACAGTTAATCGAAGTGTTAGAGCCTAATCTCTGTATTACTTGTGAATAACAGAAAACATTAATGTTCCTGATTGGCTCTCCGTATATCCTCCAGTGCTGCAATGAAGTCATCCAAGATTTCCGCAGGTACCATGATGCGGTCTCTGTTGGAACTTACCTTTTCCGTGATGCGCACAACTCTTCCTCTTGCATTGCTTTTAAGGTCAATGAAGAAAGTTTTACGGTCCGCTATTATCTTTTCCGTGCAAATGATATCGTCGTCCACTTTTGTATAATGGGGCTGTTAATTTTACCCACAGGCTGATTATATACCTATTTTTTCATAAAAGTCAATCTTCAAATGAAATTTGCTTGCGAGAATCTTAAAGCAAAAAAAGTCAGCATGGACAAGAACCATGCTGACCCAAAAAAGCAGGAGAGTAACTCAGATGAGTTCTTTCATGCGGTTGATGCTGATGGCCGGTATAACAATGGTTGAACCATCCGCCTTTCTGAGGATGGGCGAGCCATCCGCCTCAATACCTTTGAAGAATCCGCAAATGCGTTCAGTATCAGTAATGGCTACTACCGGCAGACTGGGGCCCCAAGCTTGCTCCAAGCGGGTGAGTATGGGTTCTGTTCCATTCTCAATAAAATCGTTGAATACTTTGGCAAGCTCATCTGCCAAGTGGTCTCTGAGTTCATCCACGCTTGGGCATGTGTTCGGAATGAGGTCAACTAACCTGACGGGTACGTCGGTTGTCATCCCTTGCAGTTTTACCAAGTTGTTGTGCACATTAACACCGATGCCAACTGATACCATCTTGGAAGACGGACGCTCTACCAGAATGCCGGCAAGTTTATTGCGGTTTACCAGTAGATCATTAGGCCAACGCAAACGCAATCCTTTAATGTGGTAGGCCGCAAGGGTATCAATCAGAGCGACCCCGGCTACCAATGGCATTAACCCCCACGGGCGTGTTGCACTTCCCTCTGTGGGTAAATTGAAATTGGCCCACAAGCCGCCTTCTTCACCGAACCATGTACGATTGAAGCGCCCACGCCCTTTATTTTGCCGGACACTGCTTACAATGGACCACGGGGGAAGGTTGCGAGCTTCGGTAAATGTTGACTCACATTCTTTCAATTTTTTGACATTCCACTTAATGCTCATGGCCTGTATTCTACATCGTTTTTGCTGTCGCGTCCAATAAAAAAAGTGAAGTTGACATATTTAATAGTCCGTGGTAAGTTTTCTTCATGCTGCAACAGGTGCGCTTAAAGAATGCAGATTCCTCATTTTTTACCGAGGCTTGGCAATTGTATGAGCAAGCATTCCCCTTTGATGAAAGACGTTCACTTGCTTGCCATAAGTTGGCCATGGAGCAAGAAGAGAATTTTGTATGCTTGTCGCTATACAGTTGTAATCGCTTTGTTGGAATTCTTTTTTATTGGTTGTTATCAGAATGCGTGTTTGTAGAGCACTTAGCTGTTGTCGAATCTGCGCGAGGCCGAGGCTTTGGTAAATCTGCTTTGAAAATCGTACAGCAGTATGGTAAGCCCGTCATTCTGGAAATAGAGCCACCCGCAGATGCCGTTGGCGCTAAAAGATTACGCTTTTATGAATCTGCCGGTTATGTCCTCCTGCCGCATGAGCATTACCAACTGCCTTATCAGCGCGGTGGTAATAAACTGCGATTGCTTTTGTTGAGTTTCCCCTGCGTTGCATCAGTTGCATGCCTGGATTTGTTCGAAAAAGAGTATCTTGAGCTAGTTATGCGTTATTGTGAGCATTCATGATGCACGGTGAGGCGCAAAAATTTGGTGTCGAATCCTCTTTCTGCTGCAATGTTGCACAGGCTTTCGTAGGTTGTCTCCAAGTCATACGGTGCTCTGCCGAGTATCCATAAGCAAGTGCCACTTTGGTTGGATACTATGGCATGTCTGTAATCTTTGTCTATATATAGCACGTGGTAGGGTGTGGATAAAAATCTCAATAGCGGTATAAAACTTACGTCCAAACTGCCGCCCCCGCTTATCATTGCCAGTGCTTCTGCCCTGTGAGGTGTTCCCTTTGTGTCTGTGCCGTAATTGGTGATTTTGATTTTCCCGTTCGGCAGAATTTCGTATTCCGCATAGACATCATCCATTTCGTATTCAAACGGTGTTTCGTATCGTCCCAATTCATACCAACGGCCCACGTATTTCTCCCAATTGATGTTTGACTCCGGTGTTGTATCCGGGGCAGGGGTGCAGCTTTCTTTCCTGTTTGTGAAGTAATACTTGAGTGCTCGTAATATCATACTGATGTATGAGACATGCGTGAGCCCGTTCTGTTTACTAATAATTATGAGTATTAATAGTTAGTGAGTTAGATTTGATTTCTCGTGATGTTGTGGTATGAAGAGATGTATGGATTATTCTCAATTTACCTCAATATCTATGTTGACCGGCCGTATGAGATGCCATAGCTCGTTTAACGGTGTGGCAACCTCATTTGTTGTGACTGATGTTCCTGCTCGTTTAGGCGGGCGGGGGGAACACCCTACACCCGCTGCGCTTTTGGCTGCGGCGCTTGCTTCGTGCATGTTGAGCATGTTGGCTTATACGGGAACTCAGAAGGGATTTGATACAAGCGGCATCAGTGTCCGCGCTTGCTGCCATGAAGATAGCCATGGCATTTCTGCGTTTGAATTGCTCTTTTCCGTGCCAATGAACACATCTCCTCGTGTGCGCTCTTTTATGGAGTCTGCTGTGCGTTCTTGCCCTGTTGCACGTGCCATGCACCCGGATATTCCCAAAAATATAACTTGGGTTTATGCCGATGATGCCGATACACATTAATTTCGACATAATGCCAAACTAGCACAATTTTTGCTTGCTTTTTGTTTGTTCCTGTGCTTGAATCTTCTCGCGCAGTTACTACTGCCCACCGTGCTACAGTGGCGGAATGGTAGACGCAGGAGACTTAAAATCTCCCGGTTGTATAAACTGTACGGGTTCGAGTCCCGTCTGTAGTAGCCTAAAAATAAGCGGTTTGCAAGAAATTGTAAGCCGCTTTTCTTTTGCCCCAAAATCCCTTAAATATGCCTAAAATGCCCCTAAAAACGCACACAAAAATGCCACCAAAACGCCACCGATATTTTTACGGGGCTTTTCCAGTAATGGCGAGGGCTTGCGGGCATCAGGGTAGAAAATTGAATCAAGCGCGTTTTTTCATACCTGTTGCCGGTGCAGGTCATCGGGGCAAATATCATTTTGCGCATCGTTGGTGTTCGGCTCATTCTTGTCTCTCTGTTGCCTTTTCTGCGGGCTTTTGTTGCCGAGGTGGTCAACTTACCTGCTTTTTATCCTTGGCGCGTTTTAGGGGCATTCTGTGCGCTTTTCTCTCTGCCGGTGTTCCTGCGGTCTATCTTACCCCGTGAATCCGTCCTCACGCGCTCGCACATGTGAATGCTTGTTTTTGAAAATTCTTACTACATTTTGCATAAACGCCTAACGCTCAAAGATTCAGTTGTAGAATTTGCTTTTCTACACTATACTGCAATGATATATAACTAGCCTATTATTAGCACGTTATATATGCTACACGCTTTTTGCTACACCGGCTTTTTTTTACTACACCCGGAAAAAGAAAAAATCCCCTCACGGCAACGGCACGCAAGGGGTAACATATCGCTTTTTATTCAATATCAATCTTTTCTCATTATTTCAGCGGGAATAAATAGGCACAATGTCGGATTCTTACCTGCTCCGGGGCGGGCTTGTCCTTTCCAAATGCCATCAGGGGAAACTTGCCCGGCATCTAAACAATCAGCACCTAGCACCGGCAATATCTTACCGCTTGCCCATCGTGTGCCAGCGAATACTTTACTCATTACTGTTGCTCTGGTATCTACTTGCAAGGCTTCTTTATCATCTCTCCATCTCATGCCGTAAAGTGCTAAGGCTCTTTCCGCTGCTTCTCTCGCGTCAGGTTCGCACCCTCTCGCCAGTTCGCAAGCGTCCGTTACTGTCATTTCTCCGGCGTTGTGCACTCTCACTTTGAATGTCAGCAAATGTGTTAGGCATTGCGAAAAATCGCTTTCCGTGTCTGCTTGCCTCTCATACGCTCGCAAGATAGCACCGGCGCGGTCTATCTCTGCGCGTGTCATCGGGGTGCAGCTTGTCAATGCATGTCTGCAAGCCATCAGTACCGCCATTAGCTCCGAGCGTCTGCCGGGAAATCCTGCTTGCGTCAATTTTTCGGTGCAGTCTTTCACGCTCTGCATTATCACCGGCAGCAAGCGCACCAAACGCGCTACAAATCGCTTGTGAAATACAGGGCTATCCAATATCCGGCGGGCTGCGTCCTGCCTTTCTTGGTAGTTTTTCAACGTCTCATTGGATACTTTTTGCAAGGCAAGCACAAAAAATCTGCTTGCATCTGTGTCTCTGTCAATCCCGTTTGCTGTAGAATAAAGCATCATGCAGCACTTTATCCAAAATTTTTTCGGCTTTCCGTTTTGTCCGCCAATGATAACATTATTGCCATATGAAGCAGTGCGAATTAGCTTCATCAATGCGTTGTTCTTCTCTATATTTTCCGGCTCTGCTTCATCAACAAAAACGGCTAAACTGTCACCGTTTATGCTTTGCCTTAATGCCGGCTCTGTCGGCTGTTGGTCTTGAGGGGAAATATGAGCTTCCCCCAGTATGTCAATTAGTAGTTTGTTAAATGTTGATTTTCCTCTACCTGACGGAGAATCAATCCACACATGCGGGCAAATAGGCAGCGCACCGGCAAGCAATGAGGCTACAAGCCAGCCCGCCACCATGTCACCCGCTCCCGGTGTTGCCCAGGGTCTGGCGGTCATCAGGTCTACCAGATTTTGCCCGTCCTCATCCGTCAACATGTCCGCATCAGGGGCGGGCAGTTCTGCACCTTTCAAGTAAACATGCTTGCCCCTCACGTTATCCACCATTACCGGCTTTCCACCATCGGCAGGAATATGCCAGCATGCAGCACCGGCGTTATATATCCATCCTCCGGCATCATCACACCATACGCCACGCGCACGCACGGCATCGGGGGAAAATGTCTTATTTCGGCTATCATCAAGCAATCTTTCAAGGGCTGTTTCCTCTAGCTCTCTCTTGCTCGGTGCAGTGCCGGCCTTTACAAGCTCCGGGAATAGGTGTCTTTCCCAATGTGCGCGGGTTGCTATATCCAGCAAGGCGGGCAGCTTTATCTTGCTTGCCTCTAAGCGGTACAGGAATCGGCTTTCCGTTGAATAGAATACATGCTCTGTACCCTCTCGCCCGAGGCATATCACCGGCGGGCGGTTCATCTCTGCTTCTTCTCTTGTCCGTTGTTCTTCGGCTTCTCTCGCCCTGTCTGCCATCTGTAGCAGGTTGGCGCGGTCTTTATCTTTTGGTTTTTTCTTGTTCATCATCATTTTTTGGAAAACTTGTTTTTCTTGCCAGTATGTCCCACATCAGATTTGCGGGCTTGTCCTTTACAAACGCTGTGCGGGCATCCTTGCACCCGTTGAGGGGTTGCCATCGCTCTACCTCTGCCACACCGGCAGCGTGTAGGATATCGGCTATCTTGTCCGCTCCCTGTTGCCCTGCGTCATCGGCATCAGTCAGCAGAATCACGGCTTTACCACGCAAGGCACGCGCCCATGACTCATGGAACGTGCCAGCATCAGGGCGGGCTAATACAGCCATGCGGGGCGGGTTGATTGCTATTTCCTCATGAGTCCACGCATCAAGCCAGCACTCAAGGCTTGCACGCACTGCCAGCGCGTCAGATTCTCCCTCTGTAAGAATCACTACATCTGCCGGTGTTGCATCATCTGCACCCCATAATCTGCTTTTACTTTTCCCTGGAGGTATGCGAAATTTTTTATTCTTGCCCCACGGTATTTCTTTGCACCTTGTTTTTACCATGTGAACGCGCACCTGCTCATCATCCTCTGGGCAATGAGTGTACACATATTGCAAACGCCCTCGCGGATCCATTCCCAGCAAGCCACGGCAAGCGCATTCTTCAATATCGGTATGACTCTGAATTATCCACACCGGCAGGTTCAGCAAGTCCGCAAAACGCGCTTGCATGTCGGGGCATGCTGCCAAACGGCGCACATTGTCCAGGGCTTGCTTTTCTTCTTCGGCGGGCAGATATTCCAAGGGCTTTTCTGCGGGCTTTTGCATGGCGGGTAGGGTAGACACACCCGAACGGGCAGGAAACGCGCTCTTGCGTCTCCTGTTGCCTTTTTTCGGGGTGTTTTCATTGCCGGTGTCTGTCAGGGTATATCCCACGGCATCCGCTACCGCTTGCACACATCGGGCAAAATCCTTGCGAGGGTCAAGAGTGTTCACGGCTGCTGCTATATCGTACACCGTTCCGCCACGGTTGCAAGCTCTACACAGGGCTACCCCGCATCCGTCCTTTTCGGTTACTTCCAGCTTCAAGCGCGTGTGGCTACCATAGGGGCATGGATAAAACATCAAACGCCCTACGCGCTTTCCGGCACCCAGCACAGAACGGCAATAATCATGCAGCACATCAGGCGCACGCAAGGCGTTTATATCTTCGGGGGAAATGTTCATATCTACTTTGTACAATAATTACAACATAGAAAAGGTGCATCCATTGCTTATTATCAGATATTTACAAATTGTAGTTTTGCACGCGCGCGCGAATGTGTCCGAAAATATCTTATTTCTTTTCTTCATTCTTCTTTGCATCAAGATAACCCAAAAACAATCTTTTTACCAAATTTGCGGGAGTTGTACCCTCTTGCGCTGCTACATAATGAAGCATTAAATAATCCTCTAGTGGCAGAATCAGGGCGTTATCATCATTAGTTTTTTCTTCTTCCATTACTCGCTTTCCTTTCTGTAAGTATCAACTCCGGCAATCTCTTTGTGGCTCACTCTTGCACGCATGGCACCCGTCACCCATGCGGGGAACGGCATCATTATCCCTGCGGGCTTCATGGCTTCACGATAGGCGCAGAATGCCCATGATTCTACCAGCACGGCAGCATCTGCGGGCGTGTCTACCCATACCACATGCACGCCATAACGGGCTTGCAATGCCATCAATGAATGCTCTATCTGCTTTACGTTGGCGCGCCCTTGCGCTACAAGCTGAGATAGTTCTACATCTCGTCCTATAATCAGCAAATAGGCGTTAGTAAATCCCCGTAAGCGGTGCATTTCTCGCATGAATCGGGCGCGTTCGCGCGTCAGACTCCCGGCAAGGTCTGCTACTGTCTTACGCTCCACGCAAAAAGATTCTTCAATCCCCTTTGCGCTGTAGTCTCCGCTCTGTAAAGTGCCACGCTCTGATTCAAGGTGCCTAAAATCAAGCGGGGTCTGCTCGCGTGTGTCAATTATCAGACGGGGGAGTCTGTCTGCATCATTATTCATGCCTTATCTCCTTTGCCGGTGTCAGGTTGAGGAACTGCGCTTTTCAAGCCATGATAAGCAATCATTGTATCTGTATCGCGGATTGCTACCTCTGCCACCTTGCACGGCTCCGAGGTATATCACCGGCATACCCTGCCGGGTGTAATTCTGAATCGTGCCTTTGCTCACTTGAAAAACGGCTGCTATCTCCTCTTGAGTCAAGGGCAGATTCTTTTCCGCTGCATCATGCAAGGCTGCTTTTCTCTCTGATATTGCTCTTTTGCTCATACTTTTATTTGCTGTTGTTTAATCGCCGCTGTTTGCGGTTGATGTTTTTTATATAGCGCAGAAAAAACGGCATAGCAAGCGTTTATAATCAAGCGCATACGCGCAAATATGACTAAAAGCACAATGCGAACAATAATAGAAAATACACCCAATTATAACGGACAATATGCCCGCTTTGGATAGAATGTATTTTGTGTCATAATCACTCGCGCATCAACTCCCTTTCGGCATAGTCTATCAGCTCAAGTTCAATTTGACGCTTCACCGCCACCATCTGACGCAAACGGGCGCGTATGCCATCTGCGGGCGTATCATATCGGCGTGCGGGGCTGTATGGCATCGCGTTTGACTGCATCGGGGTTGATAATGCACCATGCCAAGGGCGCACTGCCAGCGCGGGCGGGAATGGCTCTTTCCACGGCATCGGCGGGCGGGGGTCTCCTTTATATTCTGCAAGTTCGCATTCTATAGCGTATCTCATCAAGGCAGACAAATCAGGCGCACCAACTTTGCAAGATGCTTGTATCAAACTCTGATATTCTTCCTCTGTGAATCTCGCCTCTATCCAATATCTACCATCTGGAAGTTGCTTTATCATGTCTCTATTCTTCGGGTGTTAAGGGTTACGCCATCAGGCAAAAAGGGGTTGCAATCGTGGCAAATGTCATTAGGGTTGTCACTATCTCTGCCATCAGCGCACGGCTCAGCATCTCCGGGGATGTCATGCCAAGGCGGGCAGCGGTTACATTCAAGGCTTCAATCTCTGCACGGGTCAGCATTGCCGTTATAATGCGCTCCGTGTTGCCGGTGTTTTCTGTTGTCTGTTCGTTGCTCATGGTGTAAAAGCGTATATATACTACGCTGCACTCATATATAATGGCTATATTATCACATGTCAACATAAAAACGTATAAAAACTACACTTTTTATCTTTACAGCAGGGAGTAATACGCTATAATGCGGGCGTGAATATTGAACAAATAAAGATAGCCATCAAGGAAAAAGGCTACACTATCAAGGCTTTTGCGGAGGTTCTTGGGGTTGCTTATGGTACACTGCGTCACATTTTAGCAGGCAGACAACCGCTTACCGAGCAACTGTGCCGACACATCATGCTTGCTCTGCAATCCACTCCGGCGGGGGATTCTCATCGCGTGCCGGTTGATATACCTCTCTATCTGCCGGAAGAAATATGGCAGGCTATCGACAAGGCTGCATCAGGGCAGGGCATCAGCTCCGAGCGATATACTGCCGAGCTTGTGCAGCGTCTTGCTAAGGATATAACGGCAGGGCTTATTCAGGCGCGCACCGGCAAGGTGTAAACACTCTACCGCTTGCAAGCTATGACTCCGGCGCAGATAAAGAGAGCTATCAACGGGAAAGGATATACTATCAAGGCTTTTGCGGAGGTTCTAGGGGTATCGTATGATAATTTGCGTAAAGTGTTATCAGGGGTACATCCGCTTTCCGAACAACTGCGTCGGCACATCATGCTTGCGCTGCAAGTTACTCCCGCTAATGGGAACGCCCGTTTTGGCTGTCCCACCGGTTATAACTCAGGGCTTATTCTCCCGCCCCGTATATGGCATGCTATTGACGCAGAAGCTACCGCCAAGGGAATTACCTCGGCAGAATATACACGGCAGCTTGTCATAAGTCTTGCAAATGAGATTGTAGATAGTATAATCATGCATCGCACTGAATAAGGCTTTCATATTTTCTAATCATCATCATTCCCGCTCCCGGTTATCGTTCGCCGGGGGCGGTTTTTCTTGTTTAGGGGTTGACATGCACCGTTATTTCTGATAATCTCCCTGCAACTCATTCGGGGGGGGGCATGATGCTTTACCTAATTGTACTTAACCTTTTTTGCCCCTGATGGTGCGATGTTGTGCAAGCTATTGCATACGCGCGTAATCCATCAGGGGCTTTTATTTTTCTCGTTATCGGCTCCGCATCTTCGGGGAATGAGTCTATATACAAGTTACAACTTCACATAACAGTGGTAATGGCAAATTCTCGGTGTTAATTATATTTCTGTAAGTCTTTGCAAATAGGGGAGTTGTAAGAATAGTTATATTTAATCCCCTGTAATGCGCGTTATTGTCGAGTAATGAGAAAAGGGCAAAATAACTAATTATTGCTGCATTATCAATGACTTATAAAAGTTATGTGCTTTTTAATGCGTTTTTATAAGCATTTTATGTATTTGTTAAGATATTATAATAATTATTTTACTTTTTCTGCTTTGTCGGTATCCTGCGTGCCGGTGCATCATTTGCCCATTGTATAAAAAACGGGCATCCTGCATTCCCTCCTGCAAACTCCGTTATTTCTTCATCATCTCTATCTCTCCCGAGGTCATCAGATAAATCAGACAACGGGAACAGGCTTGCCAGTGCAGGGGCATTTATCTGACGAGACGTAACAATCCAGCCGAAAAAATGAAACAGTGCTACAAGCTCACCAGCACGCTTTACAGCTTCGTCAAGATTGCTTGTTTTCAATCCGAACTCGTATCTACGGGCAGTCAAGTTTCTTTCCTTGGCTATCTGCACCCTGAATCTATACGTTCCCTCTTTACCACAAATGCCGGTTTTATTTTGTTTCAAGTATCGCGCCAAGACTTTTACCTCTGCGGGGTAAGATTCTAGGGTTTCATCTTTGGCAACATCTGAAAAGTGCAGATTCATGCTTACAAGTAATCACTTTCCGCAGGTGGAATCAAGAAAAATCTTCACTTCTCTACCTGCTCATAAGGTATGCTTTTGCTGCTCATAAGGTATGCTTTTTAGTTCTGCATTTCTCTCACGCGCGCGCCTGCGGGTATTTCTGGGCAAACTCAATAAATAAGAGAGCGGGGTACGGAGTTTCACCGCCCAGAGTACGCATTCGCGCCGTCCGCTCTCTGCTGAGAATTTAAGTTACAACTAAGGCAAAATCAAGTCTAAATTACAAAAAAACTCTGACTTTTTACCCGTCATGATTGTTACAAATCAAGCCGATTCTACTACAAATAAGGGGCTTTTTACTACAAAAACGGCTTTTTTGACTACACTTTACTACCTCTTATTTATTTATTATTATATTATTATATTATATTGTAGTAATGTAGTATGCATGTATGCTCACACATGCGCGCACATGCGCCCTTGCGCGTACTGGTTCGGAAAAACACTTTAACCGCTTGCATCAGGGGGCATAATGCTGAAAAAAGATTCTGCATCCTCCCGATGTACAGCGTGCCGGTAATGCTTTTGCAAGGTCTTTATGTCATTCCCTAATTCTTCCGCTGCATCTGCCATACCATCAAGGGCGCAAATCATCGTTGCTGCGGTATGTCTGAATGAGTCTTTAGGAATCCTCACACCGGCACCGGCTGCAAGTCTCTTTAGCGTTCTGGTATACTTCTCGCTTCTTTTCTTTTCATCCTCTCCCGGCAGAATATAATCATTAGGGGCGCATATTGCGCCGGTATCTTTGGCATATTCCAGCCATGCAATGACGTTCGGGCGTATCTTTGCTATGCGGTCAATGTTCGTCTTTGTAATGGCTCTCGATAGGTACACTACAGACTTTCCGCCGGGGAAAAGGTCTTTGTACCTCAAGCGTCCTAACTCTGCCGGTCTTATCCCACAGAATAAAGCCAACACTACACCCGGCAGCAAGGCAAGGCATTTTGCATCACGGCAAGCATATTGTAGAATCTTCTTTGCTTCTCCCGTTGTAATTGTCTCCGGCTCTGTCTCGCTCTTTACTTGGGGCTTGTCCATAGCATCAAGCGGATTCTTTGCCACAATGCCACGCTTTACACCATAGCTGAATATATGGCTAAGGCAAACCATATAATCTTGCACAGTGCGGGGGCTGGGGTTGCCACCGGATCGCCCTGTTAATGTATCAAGAAAAGTCTGCACTCGCTCCGGGGTAATGTTTCCCGCTCTATCATCGGCAAAAAAAGCAGATAACCGGCGCACTTTGTCGGCGCGTTTTCGCAAATGCTCCTTGCTTACTTCTTTGCGGGTCATCATGGCTAAGTAGTCATTTGCCATATCCGGGAATAAAGGCGTGATAGATTGAGGGCGCACTTGCTCAAGGGCAATCTTCATTACCTCTGAACACGGCAAAAAACGGCAAGCCTCATGTTGGCACGCTTTCACATAAGCACGCCACAAATCAAGGGCGCGTTTCTCATCGTCAGATATAGCTCCGAACTTTTGCCCATAGTCGTTGAGTTCTTTCTTTCTGCTTGCTATCAGCTCTTTTGCTGCTTTTACTCCGTCCTCTGTATCAGGAAATGTTTTTCTTTTTCTTTCCCCGTTTTCTGTCCACTGTGCCAGAATCACATATTTTTTGCGCTTCTTTTCGCGGGTAACGCCTGTTGGCAATTTATCCCACTTTAACCCGGCAATCTTTTTTCTTTTTTCTCCCATGCTTTCCCGTATAATACCCATATAAAAACAAGAAACAAGCGCAAAAATACACATGCCCACAAAATGCCACCAAAACGCCACCGATATTTGCCGATATTGATATATCAATCTTTACAAGAGACTTAAAATCTCCCGGTTGTATAAACTGTACGGGTTCGAGTCCCGTCTGTAGTAGCCTAAAAATAAGCGGTTTACAAGAAATTGTAAGCCGCTTTTCTTTTTGTCAAAATCCGTAAAAATAGGGCTAAAAACGGGCAAAAACGAATAGAAAACTGTCACTTTTTTGTTTCCGTGTATGTTTTAGTTTTCTTTTTTGGTATGATGTCTCATCTTGTACTCGACAAACGGGTTGAAGTATGATAAAGTACGTCGCACATAATTTTCAGCAATATGAAGTCTTATACCATTTTCCAGAAGTCGGATGACGAAACCGTCAACAATTTCCTTGCATGGATGCGCGACCAAGAGCGCGGTGTGTATCGCGCTGCTCTGCGTGAGCTTGGTGCCCTCAAGAAATTGCGTCCGCAGTTCTTGCAGCAGAAGCCCTTGGAGGAGCAGTTTGCCTGGATTAAGAAGACTCTTGCATGGAAACCTGCAGAGACGATTGCTGACCATTTGTTGCAGGTATGGCTTATCCGCAAGCACGAGGGTATGTTGGTAACTTTCATTGAGAAACTCGGTATTGCTCACAATGGTCACGGTGTGGTGGATGTGCTGCCCGAGACTCTTGATGCAGAGAAACTTACGGAGGCTGTAAATGAGCTGTTCGATAAGTATCCTGCCGGTGCTGTTTCCGTATACCTGCACATGTTCCAGAACCAGACCGAATCCGGCTGGGCTGAGTTGCAGCAGATTCTCGACACCGACGAGCGTGTCACCATTCGTTAATTTATCCCGTTCCCCTCGTGACAGAGGATGAACAATACATGATGCTGGCCATGCGCGAGGCCGATAAGGCCCGCGCGGTCGGCGAGGTTCCCTGCGGTTGCGTCATTGTAAAAGATGGGCGTATTATCGGCCGAGGATGGAACCAGGTAGAAACCCTCAAGGATGCTACGGCTCATGCAGAAATGCTGGCCTTAACTGCGGCACAGTCTGCTGTCGGTGATTGGAGACTTGAGGGTTGCACTGTATATGTTACCAAGGAGCCTTGCCCGATGTGTGCCGGTGCCATGGTGCACTGCCGGCCCGATCGTGTGGTGTTCGGTATACGAGACCCGAAGGGTGGTGCCTGTGGTGGTTGGATTCATTTGCTGGACTCCAACCCTCCGTTAAATCACAAATGTGCCGTAGAGGGCGGTGTGTTGCAAGATGTTTGCTTGGAGCAATTTCAAAGCTTTTTTCGCGCCGCTCGCGCTGCGGCCAAGTTACGAAAACAACAACTCAGAGAACAACAACTGAATGATGAATCCGCAGATTGAGTTGTACCTTAATACGGAGAGAGAGTGGGTAAGCGAATCTCTGCTCGAGCGTTTCAGTGCTGCACTTAACGACTTACTGCCTGAGTTATTGGCTTGTCCGCCCGGGCCGGACCATGTGCTTTCTGAGCTGCCCGTGGTAGAAATTGCAGTAGTTGATGATGAAACCATTGCCCGTGTACACGCTGAATTCTTGGATGATCCCAGCGAGACAGATGCCATCACATTCCCTTACGGCGAAATTCTGGTAAGCTGTGATACCGCTGCACGCTATGCTCAGGAAAACGGTATAGACCCGCAAGAAGAGCTTTTCCGCTATATGGTGCATGGCTTAACCCATTTGCACGGTTATCTCGATTATGAACCCGCAGACCGCGAGGCTCTTTTTTCTGTGCAGGAACCGCTCGTAAAGAGATTTTTTGTGAAATAAAGCTTGCGGTGTCTGATGTTTTCTGATATCATCACTGCGCTGCATTGCTTCGGTAGCTCAGCTGGATAGAGCACGAGCCTTCTAAGCTTGGGGTCCCGCGTTCGAGTCGCGGCCGAAGCGCTCAGTACGCCTCTGATTCACTAGTGTGGGTCAGAGGTGTTGTTTTTTCTTTACAGAAGCACCTTTCGTGCGTATACTGTTCGGCATGAAGAAGGCATATGTGTCGATGTTCGCTTTTGCGATTTTGGCGGTAACAGAGGTGGGCTGCCAAGTTCAGTACACTATGCCTGCGTGGGGACCGGTAACTAAAAAAACTTATGCTGTTGATAGCGTGAGCCCTGCTGCGCTGAGTTCCACTCAGGTATATAGCAGAGGTGAGGCTGTCAGCTATTGCCGTAGCCAGCTCGATGCAGTGGTGGATCGCTTTTCTATTGAATTGAAATATGGTGTGCCCGTGACAGAAATGGGGGCACTGGCCCAAGATATGTTGGATACCGGATTGGCCGTAGAAATGGAATTAGAATGCGTGGGAAATCGTATAGTGTTTACCCCTACATATTCGGACTGTGTTTTAATGTTGCGAGCACACAGGAATCCGGCATATGCTTCTTCGCTCAGCCCTCAGATGCTTGCTGCACTGAAAAAGGCACAACAGATTGTAGCTGAGATTACTCAGTCAAATTATACGGATTATGCAATAGCCAAAGCATTGCATGATTACATCGTTCTTAATACGCGTTATGAATCTCGTTTGGGTATCACGGCTCGAGCTGATGCGACTTCTAAGTTGTTGTTGGAGGGCATAGCCGTGTGCGATGGGTATGCGCATTCTTACGGTTTGCTTCTCAGTATTGCGGGCATTGAAAACCGTTTTGTTATCGGCAAAGGGGACGGGGTGGAGCATATATGGAATTTGGTTAAACTTCAGGGGCAATGGACCCACATCGACCCCACCTATGATGACCCCAAGCCGGATGTAGGCGGGCGTATCTTTCACGCCTATTTCGGGCTTTCAGATGCGCGCATTGCTGCCAATCATCAATGGGATAGGTCTAACTTTCCTCGTGCGGTAACAGATTCGTTATTTTACCCGATACACGAGGGACATCGTTTCTCCACGGCAAGAGAAATGCTTCTGTGGGCAGCCTCAAGACCTCATGGCAGACCATGGGCCGCTACTGTTTATGTGGATGAAGTTTCATTCTTAAAATCGGATGATGCCGTACACTCAAGATTGAGGTATGTATCAGAATCTCTTGGTTTGAATATTATCAAAACAGTAGGTGTGGACCCCGGTATACGCGGTGCTATCTATTGTACATTCCGCAATTAAATGGACCTCTTGCCGCTTTAGGGGTTCTTTTGGCTTGACAAATGAATTGAATGCGCGTATATTTGCGCGCGCATGGCTACGGATATCCGCTTCAAACGAAATTTTTCCATTATTGCACACATTGACCACGGTAAGACTACCTTGTCTGACCGCTTGCTTGAGTTTACCAACACAATCGGCGAGCGTGATAAACAAGACCAGTTGCTCGATGCCATGGACTTGGAGAGAGAGAAGGGGATTACCATCAAATCTCACCCTGTTACCATGAGCTATAAAGCCAAAGATGGTAACACATACGACCTTAACTTGTTGGATACTCCCGGCCACGTAGACTTCTCATACGAGGTATCTCGCTCACTCGCTGCATGCGATGGCGCAGTGTTGATTGTTGATGCTGCCCAAGGCGTAGAAGCCCAGACCCTTGCCAACATGCACTTGGCGCTCGACCAGCAGCTGGAGATTATTCCTGTTGTTAACAAAATTGACCTTCCCAGTGCCAATCTTCCCAAGGTGTACAAACAGTTGGAAGACGTGGTGTGCATACCGCACGAGGAAGCCATCCTTTGTTCAGCCAAGGCCGGTATCGGCATTGAGGATGTGCTGGAGGCTATCGTTCAACGTGTGCCGGCCCCCAAGACTGCCGAGGATGACTGCTTGCGCGCGCTGGTGTTCGACTCCGTTTACGATGCCTACCGTGGCGTGGTTTCCTATGTGCGCCTTGTCAGTGGTTCCGTTTCTCGCGGCATGAAGGTGAAACTCTTTGCCACAGAAGAAACCTATGAAGTGAAAGAGGTTGGCATCTTTACCCCGAAAATGCAGGCTACCGATCAGTTGGAGACCGGCGACGTGGGCTACATTATCGCTAACATGAAGTCCGCTGCCGATGTTAAGATTGGTGATACCTATACCAATCTTCAAAATCCCTGTGCAGAGCCCTTGCCCGGATTCAAAGAGATTCGCCCGATGGTGTTCTCCGGTATTTATCCGGTAGATTCTTCTGATTACGAGGCTCTTAAGGCCGCCATGGCCAAGTTGCAGATTAATGATGCGGCCTTTACCTACATGGGCGAGAGCTCCGTTGCCCTCGGCTTCGGTTTCCGATGCGGTTTCCTTGGCTTGCTTCACATGGAGATTATTCAAGAGCGCTTGCGCCGTGAGTTCAATATGGACGTTATCTCCACCTATCCCTCCGTTATTTACGAGGTGACCAAGACGGATGGTACCGAGATGCTGGTGGATAACCCCAGCATTCTGCCTGACCCGCAGGAGATTCAGGAGATTCGTGAACCCATTGTAAAAGTTTTCGTCATGATACCCGCCGACTATATCGGCGACATTATGCGCATTGTGATGGAGAAACGAGGCGAGGTAATTCATACAGAGACGATTGATGATACCCGCGTGATGCTCACCTGTCGCATCCCCATGGCTGAAATCTTGGTTGATTTCAATGATAAACTCAAGTCTACCACCCGCGGTTACGGCTCCATGGACTACGAGTATGATGGCTACCAGGCTGCCAAGCTCGTGAAGATGGACATGATGATTGCCGGTGAGCCGGTGGACGCATTCTCTATGATTGTTCATCGTGAGCGTGCTGAGTCTCAGGGGCGTGAGATAGCTCTCAAACTCAAGGATGTGATACCAAGACAGCTTTTCACCGTGGCTATTCAGGCTTGCATCGGTGGCAAGATTATTGCTCGCGAGAGTATTTCTGCTATGCGCAAGAACGTGACCGCCAAGTGTTACGGTGGCGACGTTACCCGTAAACGCAAGCTCCTTGAGAAGCAGAAAGAAGGTAAAAAGCGCATGAAGTCTATCGGCCGCGTGAATATTCCTCAAGAGGCGTTCATTAATGTGCTTAAGACCGGCGATTAATTGTTTGCCTCTTCTTTTACAAAAAAGGCCCGTTGACCGATTCTCGGTAGCGGGCCTTTTTCTTTTGCTTTGTGTATGATTGATAGCTAATTTGCCGGAGAGATAGTTGAGTTGCTAATGTGCAACAGCGGTAATGGTGGCGGGGTGTCTTGCAGCCAATCGGTGTGGGTGGTGGTAATGAATACTTGCGAATCTGTGGGCAGCTGCGCAAGCAAAGCTCTGCGGCGAGTGGGGTCGAGCTCACCGAAGATGTCGTCAATCAGCAGAGCAGGGGCGTGGCCTGTTTGTACCTGTAACAAGCCTGACTGCGCCAGCACTAGGGCTGTGGCAAGGGTGCGTTGCTGGCCTTCGGATGCAAACTCTGCGGCAGAGCGACCGCTGATGCAGAGCTCAAAGTCATCCCTATGTGGGCCTACTGTCGTAAAGCCGGCTTTTATATCCGCTTGCTCCGATTGCAGGAATGCTTCTTCCAAATCAATAGTGGTAGAGGGGCGGTAGGTAATGTTGATTTCTTCTTGCCCACCCGAGATATCGGAATGAAGCCTGCATATATGAGGGCGTAGTAATTCTAAGAGCCTGGTACGCAGCTCGCAAAGGATTTTTCCGTTGCGAGCAAGTATTGTAGCGTAACTGCGCAGAGTTGCCTCCGAGTGGCGAGGATTCCTCAGCAACAGATTTCGAGATTTGAGCGCTTTTCGATACCCGAGCAACGCCGGGCGGTAAGCCGGGTGCCATTGCGAGCCGAGAAAATCAAGATAATGTCGGCGGTCTTCTGCTGCCCCTGTAACAAGGGTCATGTCGCTATTGCCCAACCATACAACAGGGCGCGCATCTGCCAGGTAATCCGTGTAATCCCTTTTACTTGCGCCGTTTACCTGCATGTTGAGTTTTTTGTTCAGCCAATGCAGTCGGCGGGTGCCTTCATCTGTATCAAGAGAAATGCCGAACTCGTTGGTACCGAGTTTAGCCAGCCTGTCCATTCTACCCGTGCGGGGAGTGTGCAGAGAAAGCCCAAAGCATATGGCCTCCAGCAGACTTGTTTTTCCCTGAGCATTGCTGCCATAAAGCAAGGCACCCTCAGTGGGAATATCCCAATTGAGGGTGGTGTAACAACGAAAATTTCGTAGTCTCAGGGTAAGCAGCATGTGGCAAGCTTAAGGCTGCGTGGGCAGGGCGCTGATGGCATCCATTATCTTTTTGCCGAGTTTAAGATGTCCTTCTCGACCACGCGGATGCAGTTCTTCGGGGGTGAACTCGATGGGGTCACCCACAGAAATAGAGATAGGATGACAGCGCAGGCGGCTGCTGTGAATCGGCAAAGCCTCATAAGCACCCTCAATGCGGAGCGGTTGTACGGGAACCCCTGCCAACTTGCTCAGAATCAAACCAATGCCGGGCATGGCGTCATGAATTTTACCATCGGGGCAGCGCGCACCCTCGGGGAAGATGACGATGCTGCCACCGGCGCGAACATGGCGCAACACCTTGAGAATGCTGCCGGGGTCCGGGCGTTTCTGGTCAATGGGCAGAGCATTGCAAAGCGGAAGAGCCCACTTCATAAACCAGTGGTCAAACAAGGTTTTGCGGGCCAAGAAGTGTACCGGGTTCTCAAAAATGCTTGCTAAGAGAGGCGGGTCCAAAAAACTTTGGTGGTTACACACATAGATGCAGCTGGTGCCGTCGTCGATAAGTTTTTCCCGATTAATCAGCTTGAGGTGGAAGAGCGTTTTGCCCATCCCTTTGAAAAGGGTGTGCCCCAACAAATAAACCGGATTCATGGATAATGTAGCCATAGCGTATAGGAGAGATAAAATTGAATTAAGCCATGCGGTTGCGAATATCGGCCGCAATAGTGGCCACCACCTGTTCAATGCTCATGTCGGAGGTATCAACAAGTTGAGCATCATCTGCTTTTGTGAGGGGGGCGCAGGCGCGGGCGGAATCTTTGCGGTCGCGCTCGGCAATGGAGTCTGTCAGCCCCTGTGCTGCGCGTCTTGCGGCGCGTACTTCTTCAGATGCAGTTACGAAATATTTGTAGGGCGTGTTCGGGAAAACAACGGTGCCGATGTCTCGTCCTTCCATCACAACCGGTTCTGCCTTGTTGTATTCACGCTGCTTTTCAACGAGCAATGCTCGTACCTCGGGAATGGCGGCAATGGTAGAAACGTTGTCGTTTGTGGATTGAAGCGTAAGCTCTTCTCCCAATACGCTCCCCTCGCACATAACCGTAGAAACCGCGCCGTCTTTACCGAAAGAGAGCGGTATGTTGGACAAAATTGCTTTTACTGCATCTGTATCGGCAGGGTTAATGCCCTGTTGCAATACATACCAAGTTACGGCACGATACATGGCACCGGTATTAATAAACGTAAAACCTAACTCTTTAGCTATCAGTTTGGCAACAGTTGATTTTCCGGAGGCTGCGGGGCCGTCAATGGCAATTGCGGGAGGATTCATACGCATGTATTATACTCTTTGTGTTCTGATTTGTCGAGCAAAATCAACGCCTCTTGCGCATAGATGCAGGCAATATTTTGAGTTGTTCTCTATATTTTGCAATGGTGCGGCGGGCAAGTGTGATGTTGTGTTCTTGCAACAGGGTTTCTATTTTCGCATCCGACAGCGGGTGTGCCGGGTTTTCTTCTGCAATCAGTTGCTGTATTTTCTGTTTTGCTTCGTCTGCCGATAAGTCGTCATCAGATAGGGCGGTTGAGAAAAAAGAACGCAACTCAAACACACCCCTCTTGCATTGAAGATATTTGCCGCGCACTGCGCGTGAAACGGTAGACACGTGTAAGCCTGTTTTTTGGGCAATATCCTCCATCTTCAACGGTGCCAGAGCCGCATGCTGAAGCCGGAAAAACTTATTTTGTGCTTGCACAATGGCTTGGGCTACTGATAGTAAGGTGGTGTATCGGTCTTGCAGAATTTTGATTAGCTCACGGCCCTCCCGAAAGCAGCGCGAGAGAAAACTGCGCACTTCTGCCTTGTCCGCGTGTTCTGCCATCATGTCGCGGTATTCAGCAGAAAGGATTAAACGAGGCGTCGTGTTTTTGGTAAGTGTTACAATGAGTTCTCCCTCTGATTCTTCCACCTCGACATCCGGTGTAACAACATTAAGTTCTGCATGTGAGAACCCGCTGCCGGGGTCCGGGTTGAGGCGGGATAATCTGTGCGCGGCCAGCTCAACCGTTTTAATGTCTGTTTCCAGCGCTTTTGCAATCAAATCGTAACGGTGGCGAATGGTTTCATCCCAAAAACGTTGCACCAGTTTCATGGGTAGGCCATGCTCTTCGCCCAATCTGCTCAGCTGAAGCATGAGGCTTTCTTGCAGATTGCAGGCCCCGACCCCGGCGGGGTCGCAATCACATATAGCCCGCCTGGCGCGGAGAAAGAGTTTGTCATTGAGCCCACATTCTTTTTTGATCGTGTCTAAGGGCTCTGCAAACATGCCGTGGTGGTTCAGCCAGGGAATGAGCGATAGCGCCGCCTCTGACACGCTCGCCGGCAGACCGCTCTTGCGGATTTGCTCCTCAACATGCTCTGCAAGCGTTTGAGGGGTGGAAATTCTTTCCATAGCATAATCGCGGAGCTTTTCGCTTGTAGAATCAAACGAGGGGGTATCTTCTCTTACCTCCTCCAGCGCGGGATTGGCGGCGAGAGCTTCGGCAATGAGTTCTTGCAACTCTGTTTGGTTGGCTTGCAGGGCGCGCATGGCTAATTGCATGGTGGGTGTGGCCACCATGCCTTGCTTCATGCCCTGTATCATGCCGGTTGTGCTCATGCCCGGTCATTATAGCATTTCTTTGCCCAATAGGCAACCGGCTATTCATTCATAAGTGACGATAATTTTCGCCAATTCGGGGAGCTGAGCCCGCAAACGTTTGTTAATGGATGAAATGCGCTCGTGGCTTTCATGCACATTGAGCGAGAACTCTGTGGGGATAGATACAATGCAGAGACGGTGTTCACCATCGGTGTAGAGCTTGATGGCGGTGGGCAGGGGGGCTCCCAATGAAATCATGGCATGGCGCACTTTACTTTCCCAGTTTTCCGGCACGGGGGTGCGATATGCGGGCAGTTCTCGTATATCCGGCTCTACGTGCACGATAACATCTGTTGCATGAAGCTTGCGTTGCACTTCGCTTCTGAATGCTTGTATGGCAACGTGCCAGCCCTCCAGCGTAGCGTTGGGCGGTAATTCCAAATCAGTAAAAATAATCAGCCCTTGTTCGGCTCGCATAAGCACGAGCCCGTGCACACCGAAACGGTGCGTGAGGGCGATACGCCGAATCAGCAGCTCGGGGGTGTCATCGGGCATGTTGCCGGGTTGCATGTGTACAATGGTCTCGGCATCCGGATAAGCCTCTGCAATAAGGTCTTCAATGGCATCGGCAATTTCGTGTGCGGTGTCAACATGCAGTTCGCGGGGCACGGCTACCTCAATTTCGGTGTATACTTTCATGCCTACCTCGCGCACGCGCATGCGTGTGATGGGATATGCCGGCATGCGGTTTTTCATCAAATCCCGTATCTTTTCTGCAGCTTCGCCATCGCACTTGTCCATCAGGTTGTTAATGGCTTTCATGCCCAGCTCCCAGCAGATATGCAGTATCAACATTACCACGCCCAGAGATGCCAGTACGTCAGCGCGCAGTAATAGCCAGTGCAGGGTGCTGCCTTCTTGCGTGAACCCCACGCATGCCGCGCCGGTGATACCCATCAGCACGGCGGCACTGCTCCAAATGTCGGACGCAAAGTGAGCGGCATCTGCCTCCAGAGCCGCGCTTTTTGTTTCCTTTGCCACGCGTTTCAGCATGGCAGAGCGGTTGATGTCTACCACCAATGAAACAATAACGACCACAAACGCCCAGATGCTTGTTTCCACATGCAGGGCATCGGGGTTATCACTCATCAGTCGCTCTATGGCTTCTTTTACAACCCATCCCGCCGTCACCAATAGTAACAGAGTTTCTACCAGCGCCATCAGGTTCTCTACCTTGCCATGGCCGTATGGGTGTTCTTTATCAGCGGGTAATGCCGCTATTTTGACTGCAAATAATGACCCCAGCGCAGCCAGCAAATCAAGTGCACTGTGCAAGGCCTCTGATAAAATACCGAGCGAGCCGGTTATAATGCCCACGATAAATTTCATTACCGTGAGCAGCGCGCTCCATATTACGGATGATACTGCTGCTATTGTCTTTTTTGTATCTGCTGTCATTTGAAAGAATTATTCTAACATAAGCCCCGAAATTTAGTCAAGGCAAACAGCAGCTGTGTGCGTCAGCGTAGCCAAGATATGACAAAGTGCGGAAGGCTATATTTCCACTTGTAATATGCTTCCAACTCTGCTGTGTTGCCACATTTATTGCGGTGCTTTTTATCGGCGCCCGCTGCTTGAAGTATCTGTACGCAAGCACCGTCAAATTCAGCGCATGCATAAAAATAGGGAGTGTCCCCTTCATCATCCGGGGTGTTGATGTATGCACCTGCTTGAAGCAGATACGTAATGGCTTCTGCATTGCCGGCGCTTGCGGCAAGATGCAGCGGCGTTACCCCTTTTGCGCATTCTATATTTAAGAAGGGGGCATCCGTTGTAGCAATATTAGGGTGTGCGCCTTTGCTCAAAAGAAATTGCACCATCTCAGCAGAGCCTTCTGCTGCGGCAAAGTGGAGGGCCGTCATGCCGGTAGATGAAAGAGCATGCAGGTCTGCACCTTTTTCTAACAGAATCTCAGCCAAGGCGATATCTCCTGTTCTTGCCGCTTCCATCAGTGGTGTGTGCAGCTGGATTGTCGATGGTAAATTGGGATCCGCCCCGGCTTCCAGCAGCACTTTTGCTAAATCTGTTTGACCAGCGCGGAATCTTGTTTCCAAGTGAGTGCCATCGCATTCTGCATAGCTTTTATCACCAATGGCAAGGTAGAGAGGTGATTCTTGCTCGTCTGATATGGCGACATTGGGGTTAACTCCGGAAGCTAATAATTCTTTAACCTGTTGAGAGTTGCCGTCAATAACTGCCTGAATAAGTTGCTCTTCTTCTGTTGCAGAGAGTGAGCCGTAGATGGTAATATCGCTTGATGCCTCCATAATACAGGAGGCAACAAGTGCGTAGTTCAATAAAAGGGGCAAGGCTTTCATTATTGAGCTTCTTCTAAAAGTTGAATGATGGTGGTGTAGCCTTTTTCCTTGGCGTAATCTAAGGCTGTTTTGCCTGCGGCATCGCGAACCTTTGGGTTGGCTCCTGCTTGAAGAAGTATTTGAATAATCTCCGGGCATTCTTCATTGCGATACCGCACCGCATTGATAAGCGGGGTAGAGAATCTGCCACTCACTTTGCTTTGTTTGTTAACATCTGCCCCGTGTTTGATGAACAACTCTACCACCTCCGGCGTTTGCGCGCAAACAGCAGACTGCAAGTGGTTTTGGTTGTAGGAGTCGGTAGCATCTGCATTGGCCCCGGCTTCTAACAATATGCGCACTATCTCAGAGTTGCGGCGGTGCATGGCATAAAAGAGCGGTGTGCTGCTTGGGTGTTTTGAGCGCCCATCAGGATTTGCCCCAAGCTCCAACAATAAGCGCACCATGCCTACATATTGTTCATCTGCGGCTACGCACAGCGGACACAGGGCGTGAGAATCTTCAGCTCGTCCATTGATATCCGCG
Source organism: Akkermansia sp. (assembly GCA_045124875.1). GTDB lineage: Bacteria > Verrucomicrobiota > Verrucomicrobiia > Verrucomicrobiales > Akkermansiaceae > Akkermansia. Next base: position 267,114 of record JBGVMR010000081.1, on the reverse strand, counting down.
CCCAATTCTATCAGAACTCTGACAGTTTGAGGATTATGGCTGTAAATGGCATATACGAGGGGAGACCGATAGGTGTTCAAAGAGCAGCCGAAATTGTGCAATAACTTTACCATTTCTGCATGCCCGTGTGCTGCCGCTTCATGGAGCGCTGTTCCGTATCGGCAGTTTTTATGGAGGCGTTGGTGCAGTTGCCCTTGCATGTGAATATTAGCACCATGCTTGATTAAAAGCCTGACCGCTTCGGTATTATTGTGTGCTACGGCTATATTCAGCATACGGCGGTTGCATTTGTTACATTGGTCTATTTTAACGCCGTGAGCAAGCAAAAGTTGTAAAATTTGCTCTTGCCCGTTGAGTGCTGCAACCAATGCCGCAGTGAGCCCAATGCTGTCAGTTCCCGCCACCGGTATGCCGTCTTGTATGTATTGTTCTACCTCGGCAGTGTTGCCGGCCACAATAGCTTGCAATATGCGTTCCTCTTTGCCCCCCGGTGCACGATGTTGCTTGAGAAGAATGATGATGTCCGGATGCCCCGCAATCAGTGCGTAGCTGAGGGCTGATTTTCCGTTGTGGTCGCAGAGCGTGGCATCTGCACCCATACTGAGCAAGAGTGTTACCGTACTCAAGCTTCCGTTGGCTGCAGCCAGCATTAGGGGCGTTTGCCCCGATTTGTTTTGGCTGTTCGGAGAAAGCCCGGCTGAGATGAAGAGGTGAATAATATCTGTGGCATCTACGGCCCCGGTGATGTTTGTGTTAATTTTAGCCTGAGTGTTATAGGTAGGCAAGGTGCTTAAATCTGAAGGGCCTGTGGCGAAATCGCAGGGAGCTGCGCCTGCAATATGGTGCAGTGCCGTGTTGCCGTCATTGTCGGTGTGCAACAGCATTTCAGGCGCAGCTTGTAGCAGTAGCAATGCGACATCTATGGTGCGTGCCATCATAAGGGCTGAGCGCCCCTCGGCATCCGTAAGCTTTGGATTTGCACCCAGCTCCAGTGCGCAGGAGACGAGTGATGAATTGACACCGGCTATCGTATTCAGGAACAAATCACCACCATTGCCGGGTTTGTTAAAATCTGCTCCATGTTTGGCCAGCAAGCGCATTAACTCGATATTTTTGCAACGAGACAGCGGATGCGGGGTGCTTATGCCATTAACTGAGGGGCAGAAATTGGGGTCTGCTCCATTCTGCAGCAGATATTCGGTAACGGCAAGGTTAACATGCATGCCGTATGTTGAGGAGAGGGCCGTGGTGTTGAACTCATCCGCATAGTTGATGTCTGCCCCTTGCGCTAAAGACTCTTTTACACCATCGAGATTACCCCGTTGTGCTTCTCGTATCAGTTGCTTGTTGATTTTTCGCTTGGCTTCTGCTGCTTCGCGCCGCTCAAACTCTGCTTTTTCGGCTGCAATAATGTCCGCATGATTTTCGTTTAGCCACGCCATAATGTGTTGGCGCCCCTCAACAGAGCGAGGATAGGTAGCACATGCCGTCAATAATCGTTTTTGAGCCGGTTGCGGACTTGTCAGCGGAGCCCCAAGCTCGATTAAGCGGAAAAATACGAGATCGTAGCCATAATCTACGCAATAACTTAAGGGTAAGTATCCCATATTTGAAATGTCTGCCCCGCAGTCTACCAGTAATGAAATCTGATTGAGGATTACTTCTTGCGTTGTGGTTTTCCTTGCGTGTAATAATAGCGCGCTAAGCGCAGATTCTCCATTGCTGTTGGCAGCCGGTACTTTTTGCCCGATTTCTTTTAACAATTGCAAGACGTCTGTCTTTTGGTAAGCGCAGGCTGTGGTGAAAATGTTTGTTTGCTCAAACGGATACCTGGTCTCAGCCAGATACCGCAAGTATTCTAAGGCAGAAGCATCGTTTAATGGAAGTCTGTCAAGTGCTTGCGGGTCTTTAATGTCTGCCCCGTGTTTGTGCAGGAGTTTCAGCACACCAACAGAGGCGCTTTCAGCGGAGTATATAAAAGGTGTCGCTTTTGTCTCATCTTGCGCATGAATATCAGCCCCATGCTGAATCAAAAGTTCTGCGGCTTCGGGGTTGTCGAATTTTGCAGCACAATGCATAGGGGTGGTGCCTACCATATTGTCCGAAACACCTGCGCGGTCAAAGTAATCGCGTTCTACGGAAGGAATGTCGGGTTCTGCGCCGTGTTGCAGCAAGAGCGCTACAATGTGATTGTGGTGTCCTGCTACAGCCCAATGCAGTGCACAATTACCGGTTTTCTCTCGCCCGTTGACATCTGCGCTTTTGTTCAGCAGCAGTACAACCGTGGCAATGTCGCCGCTTCTGGCTGCTTCAACAATAGGTGGTATCCTGTCGTAGCCGGAGCAAGCATTAGGGTCTGCCCCGGCATCCAAAAGAATCCTTACCACTTCCGCCTGGCCCTCATACGCCTCTACCCAATTGGCTCGTGACCCACGGCCCTCTCCACCACATTCACCGTATCTCTTTTTGCCAATGGCTGCGTAGAGTGGTGTGCAATGCTCTACAGCTGGTGCGTTAACATCTGCACCTGCTGCCAGCAATTCCTTGATAAGCTCATTGCATCGCCCCTGAGAGGCGCATGCGCAGTGCAGGGCTATATTGATATCTGCTCCTTCTGCTACAAGTTTGCGTACTTGTTCTATATCTCCTTTATTGCAAGCTTCTTGCAGCGTGTAGAATGTATTCCACGGAAAACTGTTGTTGCGTGAATGTTCGATACGGGTGGGGGCAGACGGTATTGAGGCGGTTGCTGTCAGAGGGACTGCAACCCACAGAGCGAGGCTGAGAAGGCGGTGTGTTTTCATGGCGTTTCTATAATATGTACGCCACTTTTTTCAACAATCTTTCAAAAAAATGACAATTATTTTCCGTTGAGCCGAATTTTTTGATTAATGGTGTATTTGTGGTGTTTCTCGTTGGCCTTGGTTTCCTCATCATCTGCTGTATTGAACTCCAGCGTTCCTTTCAGCGTGTAGGTGGGGTGAACTTTGCTTGCCTTCTCGCATTTGAACTCGATATAAATAGTTCCATCATCGTATGAATAGGCGTCTACATCTGCAGGCAAAGGCTTTTTATCCGGCCCGATAAGCTCTCCTTCAAACGTAATATCATAGATGTCCGGCTCTTTTTTATCCTCTTCCGCCGCGGATGTTGTATCGTTAGCTTGGTAGTTGGCAGACACTTCAATAATCAACTGTTGAGATGTCTCTCCGCTTTCTTCGTCCTCGCGCAGGTATGGTCTTTCTCCGGCGGGGGGCTGTGGCACAAATACAGCAGAGTATACTCTGAATTGCGGTGTTTCTGCTGCGTGTGTTGTCAACAGCAGCAGAGGGGCCAAGAAAAAAGATTTCAGTTTCATGTTGTAGAGGAGGTGCTTATTTGTTATTGCCGAGGTCAATTACTTGGTCAATCGTGCTTGTATAGGGCTGGCCACCTTTTGCTCGGTGCAGCTGTATTTCCAGCGTCTCGGGCAGTTGGCGGGCTCCATCATACACAAAGTCTACATAAGTGTTGTGAGGGTCGCGCTCTTCCATTCTCCAGTCATGCTTTGATGTGCCTGTAACGGTAATACCGCAAATTCTGTTCAATTCATTTTTGTGCGCTTCATCTGTCTGAATGCGCAGAATATGCTGTTCTCCTTCGACGATTTCTTCCTCGATGTATTCAGCTTTGCGCGTTAAGAATTGTATGGTGAATAGTGCTGCTTGCGTATCGGCATTTTTCGTGACCATCATTGGTTCTGTCTTATCATATTTGAGCGGGTCACATACCGTGAAGGTAAGAGTGCCGGTAACATGCAGTTTCAGCCCGTTGGGTAAGTCTCTGTGGTTTACGAGACGTACAATAAAATGATGGTCGCCCACCCAGTCGTCGCTGTAATCTGTGCTTTCATACGCAACCGATGCTGCCTGCAAGGGGAGTGTATACCCCGTTTCATCCTTTACTGTACCATCGAATTGAATATCCGTAGTGATGCAATCATCGCAAAAAGCTGCGTTTTCTTTTTTTGCTCGCGTTTGATGGGGTAATTTGCATTGCCACCATAACATTTCAAAGCAAGCCTCCTCCGGGGCTGTTGCTTGGGGGTGAAACTCTGTTTTAACGTGGCGTAACTGAACTTTTTTTGCCGTAGTCGGTAAATCTTCCGTGGGCGGAGCGGGGGCGAGGCTGACGCTTTGATTTACCGATGTTGTATAGGTTTTTCCCTTGCCTGCTAAAATGATTTGAAGGGTTCCTCTATCCGTTGCGGCTTTTTCTTCTGTTGTAAAGCAAACGGCATCAGATGCATACATTATCTCTTCTTGTTTCAGTGATCCGTTTTCGGTACTCCAAACCTTCCCGTTTTTATCTTTGAAGATGACACCGACAATAGCTGCGGCCGAGTCCGTGTCTCGGTCCGGCGGCATGACGATGAAACAATGCTCGTGGGTGCCTTCGCCGGCATCCGGCAAGTAATGGATGATATACCCATCAGTCTTGTATTCGCCTCTGCCTTTGATGGCAACGCCTTTGCTCAGCTCAGTACCGCTGCCACTGCGTACTGTGTATGTAAGAGTACCTTTTAATTGTAACTCTGATGACGTGGGATGCTTGGCCGATTCAAACTCCAAGCCGACTCTGTCGCTGTAGTTGATTGTTTTATTTTGCTTAACGGTAAATCCCTTATTATCTGTTAATGTGCCTTTAAATGAGATATTACACAAAATGGCACCGATTGTAGCCGGGTACCCAAACGTATCGAGTACCTCCGCATCTAACGGCGAGGATTGCAGGAGCAGCCTGAAAGCCGGCAACGTTTCATGCTCTTCTTCATCCTGAATGGCCGGCGCCCATTCCGGTGCTTGCGGAACGATGGAAAGGTGTGATGTTGTAAAATTTAAACTCTCTTCTTGAGCATTAATGAACGAGCCCCAAAAAAGTAATGTAACGAGGGAAAGTTTCATGGCTTTTATTTAGTTTGCTGAATCCGCAATTGTTGGTTGAATTGATAATGGCGGTGATGGGATTTCTTGCGTAAACGCAGGCTGATTTTACCTTGAGGGGGCAGAGCTCCCTCATTGCAGATATAGCTGCGAGCACATTCTGTGATGTCGCCATTGCCGAAGGTTGCCACTTGCTCATATTCTCCATCAAAATCTTGGTAGATGATGATGTTTGTGATGAGGTTGTAGCGTTCTTTATTGCCGTCAATCGGCTTTATTGAGATACACCCGGATGGTGTGTCCGATTCCTCATCTTCTTCCTCTAATTCTTCCTCTAATTCTTCTTCCTCCTCTGCGGTTTCTTCCTCTTCTGAATCTTCAGTCTCCTCCGCTACTTCTTCCTCATCATCTTCTTCCTCCTCATAATCCTCTTCATTTGAGATGTCGAGCGTGAATCCATCAATGTTGATGGTTGACGGCACCGTATAAGCAACGGGTTCCGTCAATTCTGATTCAAAGTTGTAGTGGGCGTTGTATTCCACGCTACCGCAAACACTCATAGTGCTTATATTCGGTAGTGTTTGAGCCTCAGATAAATCAAACGTCAGGGTAATGAGCAGCACCCCGTTATCTTCTTTGATTTCCGTTTCTGAGGGGATGAATTCTACCCCATTGTTATCAGTGACCTTCAGCTGAGCCTTGACCTCTGACACACAACTGCGCCCTACCAAGTTGTAACCTCCTTCTTCTAACGCCCATCTTTTTTCTTCCTCATAGCGGTCCGGCCGCTCTTCAAGAGTTTCCGGCGGATTTTGTATATCCTGCATACATCTTTCGTGCAGTTTTTTATCTGTTAATGCCGCCAGTTTTAACGTAAGCGTGTGGTTAGGCGATTCGTAATCCAAATGCAATAAATGCAGTTGGGGTACAGTTTCTGCTGCAGGACATACGCAGATTAAAGGGGGAACTATGAGGAGCAGTTTGTTCATACCGCGTTCAATATATCAGCTCAACTCTGTGAGTCAAGTAGAAAAAATGACTTCAACGCGCTTTACTGCTTGCTTTTGTGGACTGATTGTGCTACATTGTTCTCGTACAAGGCGGGTATAAAACAAGAACATCTGCACCACGGGAGGAACGATGATTCGTATCTATTCACAGTCAGAGGAGGGAATCTCGCGCACGGTTGGCCTGGAAGAGCAGGAGAACCGTAAGGGGGATATTTTTTGGATTGATTTGCTTACGCCTAATGCAGAGGAACTTTCATTTGCGGAAAAACTCTGTGCCATTGAAATGCCCACCAAGGACGAGATGCGAGAAATTGAGGCTACATCTCGTCTGTATTGTGAAGACGGCGGTAGATTCATGACCACCACGGTGCTTTCTCGCGTGGAGACGGATGAACCCATCATTGCGGAAATTACCTTCATCCTGAAAGCAAAGGTGCTTATCACCATTCGCCATACGGATTCGTACTCATTCCGCGTTTTCTCTCATCAATTGTTGCGTCGCCAGACAACAAATCGTGATTTGGTGTTTATAGGCTTGTTAGAAACCTTGGTAGACCGTCAGGCAGACGTTTTGGAGCGATTCGGTACAGAGCTTGATACGCTTTCCAAGAAGGTGTTCATTTCTCAACGCCGCAGAAAAGAGAAAGAGGAAACGCCTGATACCGACGACTTGCGTGACGCCTTGGAAGAACTGGGGCGCGTGGGTGACCTTATCACCCGCCAGCGAGACGCTTTGGTGAACTTGTTGCGTTTAATCACCTTTGCGGGCAACGAAGATTCTTGCATGAGCACGCATGATAGCTTATACGTGCCGCTTCGCCCCGTGTCTCGAGACGTAAACTCGCTTTCCGAATACGCATCTTTCCTCTCCAACAAGATTAATTTCATGCTTGATGCCGTGTTGGGGCTCATTAACATTGAGCAGAACGACATCGTGAAGGTGTTCACCATCATGAGTGTGGTATTCTTGCCCCCGACCCTCATTGCCAGTATCTTCGGCATGAATTACCGCTATATTCCGTTCTTGGAGACGGAATGGGGCTTCTGGCTCTCTCTCGTTCTCATGGTATTGGCAGGTGCCGTACCTCTTATTATATTCAAACTCAAACGATATATCTGACGCCATGATCAGCAAGCGCAAGGTAGACCAGCCCGAGCTGGAAATTCAAAAGGCCGACATCCTCGTGGAAGCTCTGCAATACATGCAGTCATACCGCGATAAAATGGTGCTCATTAAGTTCGGCGGTTCTGCAATGGATGACCCCGAGTTGGTGGAATCGCTCATGCGTGATATCGTAGTGCTTGAGGCCATGGGGCTTAATCCCGTGGTGGTACACGGCGGCGGTAAGGCTATTTCCAAAGCAATGTCGGAGGCCGGTCTTGAGGCTAAGTTTGTGAACGGCTTGCGCGTTACTACCCCCGAGGCGATTGATATTGTTGAGCGCACTCTCAGCGGCACCATTAACCCCGGTTTGGTGAGAATGATGCGCGAGGCCGGTGGTAAAGCCGTGGGTATACCCGGCACCAATGTTTTTGTTGGTGAGAAGATTACGGAGCGCGATGCCGATGGAAATCCCGTTGATATCGGTATGGTGGGGCAGGTAATCGGCTCTCTCTTATCCCGTGTAGAAGAGGCTCTTTCTCTGCAAATTACCCCCATTATTTCCCCCTTGGCCAGAGAGCTTGGTACTAACCAAGCCTTGAATGTGAATGCCGATTTGGCAGCAGCTGCGCTTGCCCGCGAGCTTAAACCCGTGAAGCTGATATACATTTCTGATGTGCCCGGGTTGATGTACGACCCCAAGGACCCCTCCACCATCATTAAGAGTATCAATCGAAAAGAAGCTGATGAGCTGATGAAAACCGGTATTATCTCCGGTGGCATGATTCCCAAGGTGAAGAGCGCTATAGATGCCCTCAATGCCGGTGTACGCAAAGTTCACTTTATTGATGGCCGTTTGCCGCATACCCTTCTGCTCGAGATCTTTACGCCCGAGGGTATCGGCACGGAAATTGTGCGCGAACAGCGATAATTTTCCCTCATATGCCAGCGCCTGCCTCCATTGGTGTAATGAGTCCGGTGCGCACCCCGGAGTGCATGCTCGTGATGCAAGATTTTTTGCAGGCATGCGAGCAAGCCGGGCTTTTGGCTTATGAGTTCGGGCGCCATACACAAAATGACCCCGTTTTAGGAAAGCCGGATATTCTGATTTGCCTGGGTGGGGATGGCACAATTCTTTCTTTGGCCGCCTATGCTGCACGGCATCAAATTGTGTTGGGTGGCATTAACATGGGGCATTTGGGCTTTTTGACTGCGTGTGGCCGAGAGGAGATGAGCCGTTTGGTAGAATCTCTGGCAAAAGGGGAATATGGCGTAGAAAAACGCGCTATGTTGTCTGTAACGCAGCAAGGTAGTTTTAATCCGGAAAATCAAGAAGATATCTTGGTGCTCAATGAAATATCGCTCATGCGCGACCAGACGGGGCGTATGATTGATGTTGATGTAGAGCTGGATGGCTGTTTGCTCAACCGTTATCATTCCGATGGTGTTTTGGTTGCAACTCCTACCGGCTCTACTGCCTATTCTCTGTCTGCCGGAGGTCCGTTATTGTGGCCCACTGCCGAGGTAATGTGCCTTACCCCCATTTGCCCGCACAGCCTGACCAGTCGTCCTGTGGTGTTACCCGATAATGTGGAAATTACATTGAGACCACGCGAGAGACGCGGACGAGCAGGGGAGTCTCTTATCTACTCTGTGGATGGGCATGCCACACGCCCCATAGCCTTGAATGAGACCTTGGTTATTCGCAAAGCGGATACCTCATTGAGTTTGTTGACTTTACCCAACAGTGACTACGCTGCGCGTTTGAGAGCAAAACTCGGTTGGTAACAGCATATAGAAATTTATTTTATATTGCAAAGTTTGCGCTTGCTAAATGGATGATATTTTGGCAGAATAGCGCGCATGGCGTATCGTATATTAATTGCTTTTTTTACCCTGACTCTGGCATGCATGCTCGGTTGTCAGCAGCAGGGTATTAACAGCTACCGCAGGCCGCCCGTTTACAAGTTTAAACAAGATAGTACTCCTCTTGTTCAGCGCTCTATTACCCGCTTAGCCAAAGAGGCTAACATTAAAATTCGCATGATGCCGTCAAACTCTCGCCAGCGCCGCGGTTCCAAGCGCTTGCGTCCCTCTTTCATTACTATTCACAGCACGGCCAATCATTCCTCAACCTCTACTGCCATGCAGCATTCCCGTGCTTTGTGCCGCGGGGCTTTCACAAACAGAAGTTGGCATTTTACCGTGGACCAATTCATGGTTGTGCAAAATCTTCCCTTGACCGAAACCGGTTGGCATGCCGGCACCAATGCCGGTAACAACAACTCAATCGGTATCGAAATGTGCGAGTGCGAGAGCCGCGGGCACAATCACTTCCGTACTTGGGATCGCGCTGCAAAACTTACGGCCGTGTTGATGAAACGCTACAATATACGTCTGCGTTACGTAGTGCCTCATTACCATTGGACACGCAAGAATTGCCCGGCTCCGCTTATGGATAACGGCAAACCCGGTCCCAAGTGGATGTGGTTCCTTTCTCGCATCGACTATTATTACCGTTGCATCAATCAAGGTGTATCCAACCGATAACGCCCATGAATGGCAGAATTCGTTTGGCGACTTCTTTGAGTAGTCTGCCATTCATCAGCTCGAGAGAACTCAAAACTCTGCAAGCTGCTTCGTTGGAGACCGTAGAAGATGTGCTTATGCGGGTTCCCCGTCGTTATGAGGACCGCCGTACAACAAAGCCTATAGCCTCATTAATAAATGGTGAAACCGTCAGTTTGATGCTGCATGTATACAGTGCCGGTTGGCGGTTTTCATATAAGCGTTATTTTGAGGTAAGTGCCGGTACAGAGGGCGACCCTTACGGTGCGCGCATTTACCTGCGTTGGTTTAATATGCCGTATGTGGCAAAACTGTTGGCCATGGGGATGAACCTTTCCGTTTATGGAAAGGTTAAAGAATATGCCGGCAAGCTTACTATATCTAATCCGGATTTTGAAATTTTGGAAGATGAAGATGCCGGACACCGTTTGGTTGCGGTTGCGATGGGAGGTATAGCCGAGCCTTCGCATGATGTTTCTGAGACGGAATTGATTCATACTGCGCGCATTGTGCCGATATACCGAGGTGTTTCCGGCATGACGGCGCGAGGCTTCCGCGCTTTGGTGTGGCGTCTGTTGCAGGAATTACCCGCCGATACCCCGCAACCGGGATATGATGTAGCTCCTCTGTATCCCTTCCGCGAGGCGTTGCAAGACATTCACTTCCCGGCGTCTCCGGAGGTATCGCATAAGGCGCGCATGCGTTTTGCTCTTGCAGAGTGTTTTCGCCAGCAATTTACAGTGGCGTGGAAACGCCGCCGCACGCAGGGACGCGTAGGGCAAATAACAGCCACAAGTGATGGTTATTTGCAAGAGATGTTGGCAGCGTTGCCCTTTCAACTGACACAGGCGCAGCAACGATGTGTAGCTGAGATTCGCACAGATATGCAACAACCGCAGCAGATGAACAGATTGCTGCAAGGTGATGTTGGCAGCGGTAAAACGCTGGTAGCTCTTTGTGCTATGTTGCTTGCCGTAGAGAGCGGCAAAACGGCTGCCATGATTGCCCCTACTCAGATTTTGGCGGAACAGCACTATAATAACTTCCGCCGCTTGCTCAAAGATATGGATGTGCGACTCTCTCTGCGTACCTCTGACCGTGCTGATGACTCTGACCTGATACCCGAGGCCGGGTATGGAGACGCCTCTCCTCGTATTATCGTGGGTACCCATGCCTTGCTTTACAAAAAGAACCGCCCTGTTAATCTGGGGCTTGCCGTCATTGATGAGCAACACAAGTTCGGTGTAGCACAGCGAGAAAAGTTTATTAACTGCGGAGATAACCCGGATGTTTTGGTGATGACGGCAACGCCTATCCCCCGAACTCTTACACTTACCCTGTACGGTGATTTGGATGTATCTGTTATCGATGAATTACCTGCTAATCGCGGAGAAATCATCACCGCGTTGCGTACCCCTGCGCAAATGAAGAAGATTATTTCTTTTATGCAGGCAGAGCTGGATGCCGGCAGACAAATTTACATTGTTTCACCCTTGATTGAGGAAAGTGAAACTCGCCAACAAGCATCAGCTATCAGTGAGTTGGAAAAATGGCGCGGTGTTTTCCCTCACGTTAATATAGGCCTGTTGCATGGCCGTTTGTCGGCTGAAGAAAAAGATGCCGTAATGGCAGAATTTCGTTCTGCCGAGACCAAAATTCTGGTTACAACCACGGTTGTTGAAGTAGGGGTGGATGTGCCGAATGCGACGGTTATGATGATTAATGATGCAGATTCTTTCGGCCTTTCTCAGCTGCATCAATTACGAGGGCGCATCGGCCGTGGGCAATTCAAGAGCTATTGTATCTTACTGTCAAAGGCCAAGCCGGGTGAACCGGGGCGTGATAAATTAGAGGTGCTGTGCCGTACTCTCAACGGGTTTGAGATAGCCGAAGAAGATTTCCGCTTACGCGGCCCCGGCGATGTGCTCGGCACGGCTCAAAGTGGCCTCGGCACCGTGCGCTTTGCTGAGTGGCTCAGCGATATGCGCCTTATACACCGAGCCAATCGAGATGCCTCCGCCATTTTGGATGCCGACCCTGATTTGCAGCGCCCCGAGCATGCCCCCCTCCGCGAGTTGATTCAATTTGAAGAGGAGCAGGGTATTGTGGGGTAATGGGCAAGTTAGCCACATTCAGGCTCTTCCGGGTATTCTGCATTATCATATCCCGCGCGCTCGTATTCTCCCAAATCAAGAGAAACATCATCACACACCGGTTCCGGTTTTCCCATCAATACATCGTTGGCGTAAAAGCCGGGTATGCATTCTACTTTATTATCAAGCTTTCTGTCGCGCTGGATGATGTAGGGATAATCAAAACTGATGGCGTGAAAAGCCTCATTACAGCAATCATAATCGCAATAGGTGCCACTATCCCCTTGTATGGGTTGCAGCATTGTTACGCTTAACTGTTGTTCTTCTCCTTTCTTTAAGGGGATTTCTATCTCGTTGAGCCCTTCTTTGATGGATATCGTTTGTGTTCTGCTGCCTTGCTTGCTTTGAATCAAGAGCAAACCAGCGCCGGAATAACGCGCATAAAACTGCACTTTGCAATTGCCATTTGAGAGCTGATGGCGCAGCGAACTTTTCTTGGCGGCTCTGATTCCCCCCGGCTCTACATAACCTCCGAATATGAAGTTTTGGCCGGATGCCGCTTTAACTGTAACTATCATCCGGTACATAGGACGCTGCATGTGGTTGGGGGTAAAAGAATTGATGCCTTTTTTGTTCTCATATTCTCTGATAATCGGCATCATTAATGAGTCAATCCCTATAGGCGAATCTGCCGGGATGGTTATATTCTTGCGGCAAATAAACTCTTCACCCCCGCGAGAGCAAATGGTAACACCATTCCCAAAGTCTTTCTCTATGTTTTCATGTACAAAACGATACAGCTCAACGGTGACATCTTGATTCTGATGCCAAGGGGCTTTAGTGATGGGGTCTCGCAGCGCTATGTAACCTTTTTCGCTGATGCCGCATTCTACCTCGGTGGCATATACATCTTTTGAATGATAAAAGGTTTCTTTCTTGTGTTTTTTGTTACGGGGAATTTCCAGTTTCACCAAGTGTTGGCCATACATCTCGACAACTACGGATTCGGTTGGCACGGGGATGTTGCTAAAAGTGCAAGAGATGTAGCCATCTTTATCTGTTACGAGTTGTCGGGTTTCTGAAAAGTAGGTAGGAGCCTCTGCGTAGATGACTCCGGGCGTTTGATCATAGCCACTTGAAAATTCGATATTTACAGGGCCGATGTAGGGCGTGCCGTTTGTGGAGGTAATACGGGCATGTACTTTGCAGGAATCGGGGCGTATGGTCGGGGATTCCATGGATATTTCTGCGTGGAATTTGTGCTTGGGCGCAGGCTCGTCATCCATGCAATTGAAGCGTTCTCTTTCTTCGTGTTTGTAAACCGGGGAAAAATGATAATCTTCACCATATTCGACCAAACAAAAACCTTTGTTCACGGCAAGCGGGGCAAAACCGTTGACCAATGGTACACTTTTGCTTTTGTCTTTTCCGCCGAAGTAATACACCGTGGCTTCGGGAATCGGTGTCGCGTCAGAACGCTTGGTGGCTATAATACCGGAGGAAGAAAACGATGCATTGATATCCGTAATCAGTACAGTGTACCAATTTGTGGGGTTGAGCGCATCCGTGGATTCTCCCGCTTGCGTTAAATAATTTTTTACGTTGTCACTCGCTTTGCCATTCACACGAATCAAATATAATCCGGGTTTCTGAATCCCCAGAGCGGTTTTGGTAAGAACCAACTCGCCGGATTTTGATACGGGTAACGATGTCTGCCGGCTACCCAATAATGCTGTGTATTGAGCTAAATGCGGTGTAGCATATACCCCGTCTTCAAAATAGCCTGATATGGGGCCGTCATCATAGCCATACAAATTATTTGCGTGGCGTTTTTTCATCAATCGGTATACATAATTGACTCGCTGCTCGTACATATTGGTGGTGAGCCTGTCGTTTTGCTCATCGCCATCGTAATCAGCCTGCCTGTACATAGTGGGCAGTAATTTCATGACCTGTTGCGGGGAAAGCCGCACACAGCAAATGTCGGCTTCTTGCAAATTGGTGCAGGGGATTCGGAGGAGCTCTTCCTCTTGAATGCCCACAATGCGAGGTGTACACAATGGTTGTCCTTCTGCCAGTTGTGGCCATACAGGCAGAAGAACAGACTTTAGCTCTTGCTTGTCATTAGCCACAGGTTGTCCATTAATGGTTTTTGCTTTTCCTCCGGTTTTGCATTTCAAGACTGCATTACAGTAATCTCCCTCAATATCTATGTAAATAGTCTTGGTGACAGATGTAGGGCGATATACCAGATATTCATTACTGCCTTTTCCTGTGAATGCTTTGTCGAAGTCGTCATCTGATACTGCATTGTAGGCCTGCGTTCCTGCATATCTTAACCGGATTTCTTTACCACCTGACGTAACGGCATAACAAGTGCCATCCGGCAACAAGGTCGCTGCGTTGTCATTGATGCTTAACGCTAAATCGCCGAATATCCGTGGCGCATCCGCTACCGAGATAGGGGCAGAAAATTGCAGCGCAACCCTCATTTTGATGCCAGCGGGTGTTTTCACCGGTGCGGTGTTCAATTTTTTATGAACCGGGGATTTATCAAAAAAGTAAAACGTGCCGATTTCTCCGGATTTGACAGCGGAGGTCTTCGGGGCTTCCACATAGAGCCGGTATCCGTCATAACTCAATTGATTGTGAAAACGTATTTTACAATAACCCGGTATGATACTTTGCGGGGTAAGCTCGGCGTAATTGAGCCCAAGCAGATGTTTCAGGCTCACATGCTCCTCCAAATCTTCTAATTTAACCGGCTCTACGGTGAGCCCATCACTGATTTTCGGTGCTTTTTGGTTATCTTCATCCCGAAATGAAAACGTCAGGGTTTCATCTGCGTGAAAATTCTGAGCAATATCACCATTTGCGTTAACGGCTTTGAGTATAATGGTACAGTCTTGATATACCTCAGGATGCATGACGAGAGTCTCCAGTCGAATATCTTGCGAGGCTATCCCCCAGGAGTTCAGAAGCAGTAAGGGAAGGAATCGAGTAGTGCTGTGAGGATTCATGACTCTTCAATCTTAACAAAACAAGTATTCATAGCAAGATAAAATTCATAATTCTTATGGATTACGTGGCAAAATCTTGTCAACTCTGCCGAACTATGCTAAAATCGCCTCGTTACAAATGACATTTTGCCACCCCATAGATACGCATGGCCGCCCCATCATCCTGATAGGTATGATGGGTAGTGGTAAGACGACTGTGGGTAAAGAGCTCAGCCGCCTCAGTGGTTTGCCCCTTCTGGATATGGACTCCATTATTGAGGAGCAAATCGGTAAGAGTATTCCGGATATTTTCAGAGATTACGGCGAAGCTCATTTTCGCGCTCTGGAAACGGCTCTTTTGCGATATATTGAAGAGTCTCCTACTGCACCGCGCAGCCCTGCCATCATATCTACCGGCGGGGGAGTTGTGCTCAACCCGGTTAACCGCAGTATTCTCAAGAGAATTGGTTTTGTCGCGTGGTTAGATGTTAATGCAGACGTCGTCATTGAGCGTACTTCTCGGTCTTCTAACAGACCGCTTCTACACACGGAAAATCCGCGCGCCGTCATCGAGCAGCTGATAGTCAAACGCGCTCCCCTGTATGCAGATGCTTGTCATTTAAAAGTTGAAACGGGCCATTTATCCGTACTGGAAGTCGTAGATGTTGTACATAAGGCTGCAACAGAGTTTTTCTCAGCATAAAATTTTCCTCGTTATGAATCTTGTAAACAGACCCCGCCGTAACCGTAAATCTGCCGCTGTGCGCGGTTTGATGAGAGAGACTACACTTGCTGCATCTCATCTCATATACCCTATGTTTGTTCAAGAGGGAGAGGAAAATACCCCCATCCCATCCTTGCCGGGCTGTACTCGATGGTGTGTGGATGATATTGCATCCGAGTGCGCGCGCCTTTTCGCGCTGGGTATTCACTGTGTGGACCTTTTCGCCGTGGTGCCCGAAGAGAAGAAAGATGCCGCCGGAAGTGAGGCCTGGAACCCCGACGGCGTTGTGCCGCGAGCCATTAAAGCCATCAAAGCGCTTGTACCGCAAATGTGTGTGATGACGGATGTTGCGCTCGACCCGTTCAACACATATGGTCAAGATGGTATCGTACGTGAGTACGAGAATGGCGATTACGAAATTCTTAACGATGAAACAGTGGAGGCGTTATGCCGCCAAGCCTTATGTCATGCGCAAGCCGGGGCTGATATTATTTCGCCCAGCGATATGATGGACGGTCGCGTGGCCGCTATTCGAGCCGCTCTTGACGCTGAAGGATTTATCAATGTTTCTATACTCAGTTATACGGCAAAGTACGCATCTGCCTTTTATGGCCCGTTCCGTGGTGCTTTAGGGAGCGCCCCCAAGTTCGGGGATAAAAAGACATATCAGATGGACCCGGCAAACCGCCGCGAAGCCCTGAGAGAAGCCATGCTGGATGCTCAAGAAGGTGCAGATATGCTGATGGTAAAACCCGCAACAATGTATTTGGATGTAATTGCGGAATTGCGCCGTACCACCGATTTGCCGATAGCCGCCTACCATGTGAGTGGCGAGTATCTGATGATTAAAGCAGCGGCGGCCTCCGGCTGGTTAGATGAGCGCAGCTGCATGTTAGAATCGTTAATTTCCATTCGTCGCGCCGGGGCAGATATGATATTGACCTATGCCGCCCCCCAAGTTGCGGAATGGTTGGCTGATGAGCCTGTGAATTAAACTCTTGTTATTTGTCTTTTAAAAGAGTAATATACATATAATATGAGTGTCGTAGATTTTCTGAGAGGTGGTTTTGAAATTATTGTTCTCTGGGTGGTATTCTACCAGTTGTACCGCGCGTTCAGAGAATCTCGCGCTGCTGCAATTTTGGCCGGCTTAGTCACAATTGTTGCACTTGGTGGTTTTATTTTGCGCATTACCGGTGCTACCGTATTGCAGAGTATCGTTGGTGCCATACTCGGTCCCGGTACGCTCTTGGTTATTCTCTTTCAACCGGAATTGCGTACGGCTCTTGCAAAACTCGGTTCTCACCGTGTGCTGGGTAAATTGTGGAAACAAGAGGAAAATAAGGATTTGGTGTCGCGTATATGTGATTCTGTTTCCTATTTGGTCAGCAAGCGCTATGGTGCTCTTATAGCTATTTCTCGCAGTAACAAGTTGTCAGAGTATGTTAAAACCGGCACTAAGCTTGATGCCGTTTGTTCGCGCGAATTATTAGGTTCCATTTTCCACCCGAAAACGCTCTTGCATGATGGCGCTGTCATCATTAATAACGAGCGAGTTGTTGCAGCCGGTTGTATTTTCCCCGTTACGGCAAAGGAACTTAAGGACCGTTCGCTCGGCTTGCGCCACCGCGCCGGTATCGGTGTCGCTGAAATGTCGGATGCTGTTGTTATTATCGTATCTGAAGAAACCGGAACGGTATCTCTTGTTGTGGGTAATATGATGCAGCGAGATGTGTCTGTATCGATGCTCTCTACTCGTTTAACGGAACTCATTTACCATTACGCCTCGTATGAACAGGAACAGAAATCTGATGCTGCGTAAAGTACAGCGCTTTGCTGCGAAGCTGTCTCGAAACTGGAAACCCAAACTAATTACGCTTGGATTGGCTATTATTGTTTGGTGTTTGGTCAGTTATAGTAATTCCGATAATTCAGATGAATGGGATGAACACGATACGCGTATCGTTGTTCCGGAATAATCTTCAACTACGTTATTTATGAAACAGCATTTTTTTATAGCGGGAACAGATGCCGGCGTTGGTAAAACATACGTCATCACAGAATTGTTACGCAGTTTGCACGCAGGCGGTAAGAACGCAGTAGGATTTAAGCCGGTAACTTGTGGTGACCGTGCCGAAGTTCGCAGCATGAGAGAAGCCATTGAGCAGCCTAATCTGAGCCTGGATGCCGTTAACCCGGTATATTTGAGAACGGCAACAGATCCTCTGATGGCCGCATCGTTAGAGCGTAAAGATATTGAAATAGAGTCAGTTTTAGATGCGTGGTCAACGTTGTGTGAGCAATATGACATTGTTCTTACAGAGGGTGTTTATGGTTGGTTAACCCCCATCGCACCGGGATTAACTGCTGCAGATATTGCAAAAAGAATGAACACCCCCGTTATCCTTGTAACTAATAATTGCAAAGGCGCCGCAGGGCAAGTAGCATTGGTTGCCCAATCAATAGCTGCATGCGGGCTTAAATGTACCGGTGTTATCTTAAATCACCCCGGTGAAGAGTGGGATACTGCTGCCGTTACGAATGCTGATTTAATAGAGAGAACAACGGGCTTGCCAGTGCTTGCATCTTTGATTCAGAATGATATGATAGATGCAGATATTCTCAATTCAGTCATTACTGACCGTTGAGTAAACGTTGCAGCTCATTCATTTCGCGGAATAAATCGGCAATGGATTCCTGAGACATATTGCCGCTGCGAATGGTGGTCTTAAGGGTATCGATGCGTGCTTTAACCGCATCTCTGGCTGCGTGCTCGCATGCTTGCTCCATAAATGCCTCTGCATCCGGTAGTACAATGGCTGTGTTATCAATATGGCGCAGTGCCGCAGCTTGCTCCGCCGGTAATTGAGACAAGAATCCAGCCCATGAGTTTGCGTTATCCGGCTCGGGCAATATTTCCAAAAGGCGTTGCAGTATGAGCCCTCCCGACAAGGTGTTGATGGGTTCTTGCAGCTCTTCTATTCTGTCGACCAAAGCTTTTTGAGCTTCTTTATTTTGAGCGGCGTAGCAGATGAGATTGCGAATAGTGGGGTGCAAACGCACCGGGGCAACGCGCACAGGTTGTGCTGAGAATGAAGCTTGCGTGTGGGATGGCTGTTCGAACTCTTCTTCGTACAGTTCATCCTCATATTCTGTATCTTGAGGCTCTGTTGCGCGTGGGGATTCTTTTCTGTTGCGGATAATGTCGTTTACCGTATCGCGGAAATCATCTAAGCCTGTGTTAAGACGAACCGCCAGATCCGCAACCATAATATCGCGGCGAATGGGGTCTGTTACCTCTGCTGCCAAATCGGCCATACGGGGTACAAGCGCTGCTCGGGCGTTGGCATCTTGCCCTGCGGCTTGTTGTTCAATTTCTGTGCGTACCTCCAGATATGGCCTAGCTTGTTCAATGGCAGCTTGTAATGCTTCTGCGCCACGGGTGCGTATAAGAGAGTCAGGGTCTTCTCCCGGCGGTAGAGATGCCATTGCTACCTCCATTCCAACGGCAGCAAGTTTGCGGTATGTTTTTTCACTGGCCTTAATGCCTGCATTATCTCCATCGTAACACAATATGGCTTTTTTTGCATACTTGCGCAGGGTTGCAGCATGGTCGTCCGTAAATGCTGTGCCCAGACCGGCCACGGCATTCCGGATATCTGCCTTTTCATGGCAGGCGATAACATCGAGCTGGCCCTCACATATAACCACGCACATGCCGGCTCGTGCAATGTGAGAGGTTGCTTTGAATAGACCAAACAGTAGCTCTCCTTTATGGAATGCCACAGTATCACCCGTATTGACATATTTACGCGGGTCTTGTCCCTCGGCCATAATACGCCCGGAAAAACCTACTATTTCGCCGCGCACATTGTGGATGGGAAACATGAGCCGGTCACGGAATACGGGGTAGATGCCCTTACTGCCATTTTGCAGCAAATAGGCATCTATGAGTAATTGTCGGTCTATATGTTGAGTGGCGGCCAGTTGGCTGAATTGTCTGAAATCGGGTGGAGCCCAACCAAGCTGCCATGCTTTTGCGACTTCTATATTGAATTCTCTTTGTTTGAGGTATTCTCGCACATGGCCGGCCTCTTTGTTCCTGCACAGTTGGCGGTGAAAATAGTCAGATGCCAGTTGGTTAGCTTCTACAATACGCCCCCTCAATCTACGGCGGCGTTGCATCTCGGGGTTTTCGTCTTCTTCGATGACGGCTACTCCGTTTTTGTCTGCCACACGGCGCAGGGCTGTAGGGTAGTCCAAGTTCTCAAACATCATGAGAAACTTGATGGCATCTCCCCCCACGCCGCAACCGAAACAATGGAATGTTTGTCGGGCCGGGTTTACATGAAAGGAAGGCGTCTTCTCGTTATGGAACGGGCAACAAGCTTTCCAAGAATTACCGGCTCGGCGCAGTTGGATGCATCCGCCGACGATATCTACAATATCGGCAGAGTCTTTGATGCGTGCTACGCATTCCTCTGTAATTCTTGCCATGCGAAATTATGCCTGTGTCAGGGTTATTAAGTGTTCTTCAAACCCCGGATATGAGGTGTTGATGTTCTCGCAGTTCAGAAGCGTAGTCTCACCATCTGCCTGCAAACCGGCTATCAAGAAGCTCATGGCAATGCGGTGGTCTCCGAAGCTGTCAATAACAGCACCGTGCAAGGGTGCACCTCCCGTTATCTGCATGCCGTCCTCAAACTCTTGCACTATGCCTCCCATGGCACGCAAGTTGCCTACGGTTGTGGCAATGCGGTCACTTTCTTTAACTCTCAATTCATGCGCATTGCGTATGCTTGTAGTGCCTTGTGCAAATGCAGCGGCTATACTCAGAATGGGAATTTCATCAATAAGATTCGGTATTTCGTGCGGGAAAACGTCCGTGCCGTGCAGTTGCTCAGAGTAGCGCACCGTGATGTCTCCATAGGGTTCTCCTTCTGTGCTGCTCGGTTTAATCTCAATGTCTGCACCCATACGCTTGAGTACAGTAATAATGGCATCTCGTGTGGGGTTAAGCCCCACATTTTTGAGTGTGAGTTGACTACCGGGAATGAAGGTTGCAGCTACAAGCCAAAATGCGGCAGAAGAAATATCACTTGGTACGGTTATGTCTTTTGCGCTGATGGTTGCCGGCCCGTTTACGCTGATATGCAAGCCATCTGCAGATACGGTGCAGGGGATGCCGAAATGAGCGAAAAGCCGTTCTGTGTGGTCACGGGTAATGGCCGGTTGATGAACGGTGGTGCAGCCTTTTGTCAGCATACCGGCAAGCAATACGGCACTTTTTACTTGGGCGCTTGCCATTGGTAGTGTGTATTCAATGGGGGAGAGCGTTGTGCCTTTAATTTTCAGTGGTGCGCACCCCGGTTTTTCACCGCAAGCAGTAATATTCGCGCCCATGAGCTCAAGCGGGTCAATGATGCGCTTCATGGGACGCTTGCTCAGCGATTCATCCCCATACATTTCAGATTCAAACGGCAATGCTGCAAGCACGCCGGCCATTAAACGCATACCCGTGCCGGAATTGCCGCAATCAATATCTTGTTGAGGCGCCGTTACGTTTGCCCCGGCTCCGACTAAGGTGAAGTTTTCGGGTGTTTCGGTTGTTATGACAGTGGCACCCAGTTGCTGCATGGCCTTGAGAGTATTGAGGCAATCTTCGCTGCAAAGATAGTTCTCTACCTTCATGCTGCCATGAGACAGCGCTCCCAGGATTGCAACTCTGTGAGAAATGCTTTTATCCCCCGGTACGGTTAATGCGCCGCACAATCCGTGTGTTATTCGGTGTACGGAAATTGATTTATTCGCCATGGCTTTGAATTCGTTTTTTCTTGTTAGCTTCGGCCTTGTTGATATCAAACCACATGTCAACCGCTTTATCAGTCTTGTATGAAGAGATGGCTGTGCTGATGCTTTCGTGGTATTCTTCACCTGTTAAACGGCGAGGTTCCTGTATTTCGCCGGCGCAGATAATGTGCCATCCCCATTTGCTGCGAACAAGCGTGGGTACCCCCGCTTCAATGTGACCTTCTCCAAAAAGGTTAATCTCTTTCAGCGGGATTTGCTGATGAGCATAGATGATTCCCAAATCGCCACCAAGGGGAGCTGTGCGTGCGTCTTCACTATGTTGCTTGGCCAAATCGGCAAAAGATGCCGGGTTTGCGTGAAGCTGTTGCAATAACTCTTCTGCACGCGCTTTTACTGCGTCTTCGTCTTTGTTGTGGGTTGCCAAGAAAATGTGGCTTACTTGTCGGTGTTCCGGTAAGACTAATGTTTCTTCTATTTGTGCGACTACGCTGAGAATATCCGGTTCTGTAACCCCGGCCTTATCCTTGATGGTATCTTCCAAGTAATGTTGTTGGCGTCTGATGGCGGCCAATTTGTGAGCAAAAGTTTCTTTGCTGTATCCTTGGCTTATAAGCCACGCTTCTGCCTGATTTTCATCTTTTGCTCTTGAGAGAACTGAAATGAGGTCTGCTTGCGCTTCTGCTGTGAAGTCCGGTATTTTTTTGTCGTTATATCGAGTTCTGATACGCAGCAGCCCATTGTTAATAAGATCGTTTTCCGTAGTCAGCGTTAATGCGTCCGGGGCTACGCCGAGCTTTTCTAACTCTGCGGCACGCCTGTCTCTCTGCTGAGCAGAAATCTTTTCACCGTATATACTGAGTACTGTAGGTGATGCCGTTTCAATAGCGTTGTTTTGGCCGGACTTATTGTTCAGTACCCCCCACAAGGGGCCTTGCCATACGAATAAATCGACAGCCAAATAAAGCAGGCCTCCGGTATACAGAGCGAGCTTCATTGCGTATATTTTCAGTGCGCTTAACTTCACGCGCGTCATTATACTCTTTATCTTCCCTCTTTGCAAACAAAAATCGTATTGCGTACACTGTGCCTTTCCTTTTGTTGTTTTTGCCTTGCTTACAGATATTTTGCTTGCATTCGGCCGCTGCAGAATGATATTATTTGCTCATGACTCCGGTAATCGCAAATCTGGGTTCTCCCATGCATTGGTTTATATTCTTTGTTTTGGTGCTGATTGTGTTTGGCGCCAAACGGCTTCCGGATATTGCCCGTAACCTCGGTAAAGGTATGGCTGAGTTCAAAAAAGCCCGTAAAGAGTTTGAAAAAGGTCTGTCCGAGGACTCTGAGGAGGAGAAAGCTAAGAAAGACAATAAAGAGTAGCCCATCGGTTGTTTTACAATAATTTTATTATGCAAAAAGGCGCACATATGTGCGCCTTTTATTGTTGAAACTTGTGCATTATGTTAATGCGCCTCACATGCGTGCGGGTACATATCTTCTTTCAACAGAGACTCTAATGTGAAGTTTTGCAGATAATCCGTAACAACATTGTTAAGTCCCTTCCACATGGGCAAAGTGGGGCAGGATTCTTGAAGAGGGCAGTCGTTGATTGCCGTTGCCAAGCATTGAACCGGTGCTAAGTTACCCTCTGCTGCATGTAAAATCTCATATACGCTGTAATCCTTTGGGGCTCTCGTCAACTTGTAGCCACCGGATTTGCCGCGAGAGCTGACAACTAATTCTTCTCTCAATAACAGCGACATAATGCTCTCCATATACTTGAGAGTAACTTTTTGACGTTGGGCCACTGCGCGAAGAGAAACCGCACCATCTTCTACGTGATGGGCAAGATCAATCATGATGCGAAGCGCGTATCGGCCTTTTGTGGATATCTTTAACATAGGCGTGACGCTTTTATACCACACTTTTAATCAATAAGTCAAGAGAAAAGACCACTTTTTATATAGGAAAAAGTGGTCTTTTTGCAAAAAAACGAGATGATTTTTGAAGAATCAGGCGAATTGTGAGGATAAGCGGTTAATCACTTCTGAAAGTTCTGCATCCTGACTCATTTTATCTTCAATGGTCTTGGTTGCGTGAATGACGGTACCGTGGTCTCTGCCACCGAAGGCAGCGCCGATATCCTGAAGAGAGCTTTGCGTATGCTTACGGGCCAAATACATGGCAATTTGGCGCGGGTGTGCAACATTAGCTGTGCGACGACGGCCATTGATGTCTGACACGCGAATCTTGAATTCTTGGGCGACCAGATTCTGGATGTCGGAAATGGAGACATCGGTTACGTTTTTCTCTTCGTGCATCATGTCACGCAGCTGCATGCGTGCTTCCATGACGGTAGGTCTCTTTTGAGAGAAAGAGGCGAAGGTAGCCAAACGAATAAGTGCGCCTTCCAAGCGGCGTACAGACTTGGTGATGTTCTTGGCGAGGTACTCAAGAACTTCATCGCTGATGAGGTCGCCTTTCCACATGCGGCGTTTTTGACGAAGGATGGCAATGCGTGTTTCTAAATCCGGTACGGTAAGCGCCACGGTTAACCCTTGCTCGAAACGAGAGGTCAAGCGGTCATCCAAGCGGGATATATCTGCTGCCGGACAGTCGGATGCCAATACTATCTGTTTGCCACTGGCGAAAAGTGCATTGAAGGTGTGGAAGAACTCTTCCTGGGTTTTGTCCTTCTGAGACAAGAACTGAATGTCGTCAATCAGCAAAACATCTGCCTTGCGGTATTTGCTGCGGAAATTGCTCAGTGCGTCACCTTTGCGAGAAATCGCGTCTATATAGGTATTGGTAAAGTCTTCGCTGGTTACGTATTGTACACGCACGTTCTCATTTTTCTCGCGTATTGCGTTGCCGATGGCGCACAAAAGGTGTGTTTTGCCTAACCCGGATGCCCCGTGAATGAATAGCGGGTTGTACATGGAGCTGGGGGAATTGACCACGGCATGTGCGGCAGCCACGGCAAATTCGCTGTTGGAACCCACAACAAAATTGTCGAAGGTTAAATCGGTATTCAAGCCACTATCGTATTTAGCTTTGCTTTGCGGCTTTCTGCGGTTCGTGGGGGTTACACTTACGACCGGGGTGGAGGGGCGGGTGTATGTCTCCGGGGCAGGGGAGAGCACCGGTTCTGCTTCTGCTTGTACAAACTCCAGCTCACGTGCAGCCTTAAGCACGCGAGAGGCAGACATTGTGATGTCTGCGGCATAGTATGATTCTACCCATTCTACCAACATGCCGACAGGATATTCCAATATCAGTTTCGTGCCGGTATCTTTCTTAAGTGTAAGTTGAGAGATATAAGTCTCGAACCCATACGCAGCCACATTGCCCTGCACACGGAGATCCTCCATGATCTCCTCCCAAAGGGCCTTTTCCTTTTCCTGATGGTTCATTGCTTCGTATCTCGTTCGTTTGTTTCTTTTCGTTTCCCCGTTTTTTTGTTCCGGGGTGCGTTGCGGAGGGTAATATGCCATGTGCCACTGTTTAAAAAAAGTTTTTTTTATTTTTCTATTCTTTACAGAACCCCGCTTTCTTTTGTTCCATGGGCGTTCCACGCGCTGTCATTTTTTTTGTCATCATTATTCCGATAGTTAAGCGTTCTTGATAATTATATTTGCTCTGTATTAAACAAGGTGTGGCT
This sequence comes from Akkermansia sp., assembly GCA_045124875.1. Taxonomy (GTDB): domain Bacteria; phylum Verrucomicrobiota; class Verrucomicrobiia; order Verrucomicrobiales; family Akkermansiaceae; genus Akkermansia. The sequence goes on along the minus strand of JBGVMR010000081.1, from coordinate 242,227 downwards.
CTGTGGAACATGATTTCAAAATAATCCAATAAATTAAACATTAATAAGTTAACTAAATATGGGAATGGCTTAAACGATATAAAAATGTTAGATATGGCTCGTGGTAGATGATTGAAAAATAGCATGTTACGAAAGTCCGAGAATCATTGAAGAATGGCGATGTTTCTCAATATTAAGCACGGCATGAATCGGATATTTGCTTAATTGTTGAGTGTACAAAGGAAAGGTGTAAAAACAGCCCGGCCATTAAGAATAGCCGGGCGTAAAAAGTACTCTGTAAAACGAATCGAAGAGGGATTAGGATTGAAAGTGCTGCCAGCCTCCGTAGCAAGTTTGTTGAGGTGCTTCTGTTAACATACCGATAGGGTAAAGAGAAAATGATTGTAGGTGATGGATGCACCCTGCATCTTCCGGAGAAAGGGTGAGCAACAATTCGTAATCTTCTCCATCATTGATAGCTTGTTCAACAGAACAACCGGGGTTGCATGGTATGGTGGATTCGTTCAATTCAAATCCGCAGGCAGAGGCTTGCGCCAATCGCGGAAGGTCTGCCCCCAGGCCATCGGAAAGGTCCATCATAGAAGTCGGCCGCAAACCCAGTCGCAAGAGCTCTCGGGCTTCTCGTACACGTGGAATGAAGTCCAAATGATGCCCGGACGGGAAGCTGCCGCCCAACCGACCACTTACAAAAATGATATCGCCGGCAGCCCCTCCACTTCGAAGCACGGCTTGTCCATGTTCAACACGGCCGGTAAGCGCAACATTAATGATGAGCCCATCGTAGGGAATGGATGACGTTTCACCGCCACAAACGGAGATGTTGAATAAGCTTGCCATCTCATCAATCCCCCTGTAAATCCCCTCCAAAAGCTCAACCGGACGCGTTTTGTGGGTGAGAATGGTAATGAGAGCTTGCTCGGGTAAGCCACCCATGGCGGCTATGTCAGACACGGCTCTGCCGAGCGCTTTTCTCCCTATGAGCCGAGGCTCCGTATCCGGTGTGAAATGCACGTTTTCTACTACAACATCTGTTTTAAGCAGGGTGTCCCACTCTTGATTACGCGCAACAACAGCACAATCATCCCCCGGGCCTTCCGGTGGTGCGGGTGCATGACTCAAGCAAGACAAAATGCGTTTAAGTACTGCGTTTTCGCCTAAACTCTGAAGTGGTGTGCGGGCTATAGCTGTCATACGATTAAAGCACTATTGTTAAAACACCAATGCTGTTGAACGCCATGTGCAGCAGCATGGGGTATACGATGGACTGCGTTTTTTTATACAGAAAACACTGAAAAAGCCCGAAAATGGTTAAGGATGCTGTTTGCGCCAGCGATACATGAATAGCACCGAAAAGGAGCGATGATATAATGGCTGCCAAGCAAACTCCTGTGTTGCAACTGAGTATTCTGAAAAAGAATCCTCGGAATACAATTTCTTCTACAAAGGGGGCAATAATGACTGCGCTTATGGTCAGCATGATGAAATCCTGCGTTGTCGCCTTTTGCATGCTTTGTACTGCTTTTTGCGTTACCGGAGTGTCGGTTACCTCAATAATCCAATCTTGGAAGCCGGTTAAATTTAATAAAACTATAATGCTCATGTATATGCCAATCAGGCATAATAATGTGTAACCGCAATATTCCGGTTTAAGACGTTTGAGTGGGTAACATGCTATTAAATAACGAATAATGAGAGGCAAGTATAAGACAATTGCCATGAGCATATTAATGATAGCGATAATGATGGACCCTCCCGGCTCCATATTTTCTTCCGGTGAAGGGGGCGTATCAGCTTCCAAACATGATGTTGCATATATGAGCGCAGTAAACGCTACATATAACAGAGTAATCACCCTGTCATACGTACCGGGAGGATTCAGCGGAAGAATCCTGCAAAAGCGAGGTAGCTCATATGTTTCATTGCCGACATCAATGTATGTTTTATGTTGAAAAGGAAAACAACAGGCAATAAAAATAATACCGGCGCTGCCGAGAATCATCCAGATATTAATCAGAGCATATAATGGTAAATCCGCCATAATAAAAGAGGTTATTGCAGAAAATCAGTCATTTAGAGGAGTGTCGATAGGCAATCGCACCGTAATAGTCGGGGTGGGGCTGTATGAGTTTTATCTCTATATCGGTTTCAAAATTCAGATGAACCCGTTTGTTATGGAAAATAAAAGGATAATCTTTGGCATTCCACACGCTTGTGCCATGTAGCTTTACGAGAGCCTCCATAATGGCCCAGCAATAATAAAAGTCTTGAATGTTTTTGCCGTTATTATTGAATTGTTCCAATTGGGCAGGGCTCATGATGCGAGCTGCCAGCCGGTCCGGGTTTGCCACATGGCGGCTTTTTTGTATATCAATGCCAATATCTGAGTGATGGAACCCCAGACAAAGCAGTTCATCTGAATGACTGACATTAAAGTGAATGCCATTCGTGTATGGCTTGCCGTGTCTGTTCGTGTAAAATTGTATGCTTTGCGGCGGTTGTCCCGTTCTGCGTGCTATTTCGTGTCTGAGTATGGCTTTTGATAATCTTCTTCTGTCACTGAGAAGCTGTTCCTCAGCGGACAATACGGAGCAGTCCACGGAGTTTTCCGTCAATTCTGCAAAGCTATAACAAAGATACTCCATATATCAAATTTGATAAAAGGTGACAGAGTTTGTTTCCGTTTCATAGACACCGAATTGAGGTGCTCGTCTTACACCACCTACCTCGCCCGGGTTTGCAATCAGCACCCCCATATGGCAGATGCGCTCTGCAACATGGGTGTGCCCGTAAAATACAGCGTGGTATTTTCCGCTTTCTGCTTTGTTTGATATTTGATAAGGTAAATGAGTAAAGTAGATGTTGCGACCATCAACGCTCAGGTCTGCCTCGTAACCATGGTGAACAGCATCGTGGTATTGCTTTGTTACCTGTTGATGTGCTCCTCTTTCGTATTCATTGTTACCGAAAATGATATCCGCCGGCAGTTGCCATTCGTCCAACATGAGGTGGAGCGTTGTTATTTCCACAATATCACCCAGGTAAAAAAGCCTGCAACAGCCTAATTCTTTTGCTGTGTGCAAAGCAAGCAAAAGATTGTCTGTGTTGTCATGTACGTCTGACAATAGGGCTATTTTCATGGTTGTATTATCTCATTATAAATATGGGAGACAAGGGCAATGCCTTATCTTGCTCGGTACAGAGTCCATCGGCAGAAATGTAGTAAAGCGGTTCTTCGTTTTCTATGGGTTTGATGAAGAACGGACTACCCTCTGTATCTATATACCCACAATAAACAGCAGTTTTTGAATAGCCTTTCTTGAAGTTTTCTGCCATTTCTGCTGCGTAATCGTGTCCTTTGTTAGTTTTGAACCATTCTGCAAAAGCCGCTTCCGCTTTTATGATTGCCGGGTCATCGCTGAGCCAGCAGCCGGGGGTAAGGCTTATTTTTTGTTGCTTGAGTATACGGCTGAATGATTCTGCATGTTTTTTTAATGTGGGCGAGAATCTGACACCGGTGAGTATAGGGTATGGGTGCGCTTCCGTTAACTGCAATAAACACTGGTAAATATAGGCCTGAGCCAAGGCCGGGTGCTTACCTTGGGGATAATTTAAAACCTGTGTTAACAATATCGGGATGTTTTTTCTTACAAAGAATGAGTTGCGCTCTATATCCAAATCTCGCAGCAGCCGAGTTGCGTCAATCTCCGACAGTTGATAGGTGTCATCATTTTGAAACTCTATATAATTGTCTTCCGGCGTGAAGTGCGGATCGATTGTGCTTCTGCGGAAGGTGATGAAATTGGATGGATGCAGCTCCGGCTTTATTGTGCTGTACCATTTTTTGTCTTTTGACAATTCCAACACATAAACTTTATATTGGTAGGAAGGTGCCGTAAATAAATCTTCCGGAATACTCAGAATGCTGATATCTGCCGGGAACGCTTGCGGAAAACTGGGGGCGCCATTCAATATCACCGCCTTAGCAGCCAAGAAGAGTTCGGTAGAACAGCCGGCCTTTTGGGCTAATAAATCATTAGTAATGTTTTGAAGGGGATAAAGATGTGCCTTGATGGTTAAGAAGGGCTGAAACTTGTCGTAATCAGCTGCGTTAAGCTTCTTGATGACATCGCAGTATACGCCGTAACTGCGGCATTCTTTTAATTGAGCCAGGCGTGTTTGTACTTGTTTTATAGCGTATATGGTGAGAGTGTATCGCTCAATTTCTTTTTCTACTATACTTGTGGTGTCTGTGCTTATGTTATAAAGCCTTAATGCGTTTTTTGCTTCGTTTAATCTCGTTTTCAGGACACTGATATACTCTTCGACAAGTGGTAAATCATGTTGGATATTGCCGGTTAATTCAGGACGGGTAGGCAGAGATTGCTCTATCTGGCGTTTTATTTTATCTCGGTGTGCCTGCATCTCAGAATAATCGCGATGGCATAAGTCTTGCCAACGGGCGCTGAGCGAGTCTCGGTCTATTTGGCAATTTGTTATTAGAGTTTCGATGTGGAATAACTCTTTGGGGGAGAACTCAATGATGGATTTTTCCCGGTTTTCGATTTGTGTTAATAGGCTGTCTATCTCTTTGAAGTTATTTTCCTGTTGCTTAATCCATTTATCTGCATCCAAGAGGAGAAACGCTATCTCAGGGCAGAAGAAAAGATTAATCTTCGTATTAGCAGCTCGTTTGGCATCTAACAGCTTTTTATATGAAGGTGCAGCCAAAGCCTCATTTAATTGTCTGCAATCTTCGAGAGCTCGGCTCTTCATGGCGTACCGCGTGCCTCCTACCAATGCGCACAAGCACAGAGCAAGAATTATTTTGACGGTATGTTTGCGTCTTACTCGGCTTGAAAGCTCTTTAATTCTGTTTTTAACTGTGCGTTTGTAAAGTAATTCATTGTCAGATAATTGGCGCTTGGCGATTCGTATGCTGCGTTCATTCTGCTCGAAGGTGCTATAAATATGGCGCAACTCTTCAATATTGCAGTGTCGCAGCTCCTCGAGGGGGTGATCATCCATAAGCCAAGATAAAGTCTTGGCTGAGTCGTTGGCAATGGCTTGTTTTTTTTCGGTTGCCGACAGCATTAGACGGAGAGGTTCTCCGTTGTTGAGTCTTCGTAGCTCGTTATTGGCTTCAGCGTCATTCGGGTTTTCCGTAACATATTCCTCAAGCAATACGCGCAGGTCATCCCAACGCTCAGATAGGGCGAGCCTTTTAAGATGCCGCTGTATTTGCTCATTCATGGGTTCGAGAGAATAATGGGGGGAGGAACTCTCTGCTCAATTTACCGTGTGCGATTTAATCATCGCTCAACAATGATTCATCACATTGCGACAGTGCCCAAAGTACAGGGTCGGTAACATGAGCCGGCGTTAGTTTCCCCCCGATGGGGGCAATGTAAGATGCCCCGGTCAATTCATCTTCTATTTCATCCGGGGGTGTACCAAACGAAGATACGGCAAAATAACTTACTTTATCTGATATGGACTCTGCGCTGGTGCAGATTTCAGGCGTAAGTCTGAACAAGAAATCTCGCAATCTGTTGGAGTTTGTCTGTATGTTGTTATGCTTTAAAGTATTGTTGCGTACAATGGGGTGTAGCGGTTCCGGCCCCAAGAGGTCTTGCCATAAATCACTTTTTGCAATGATAATAGCTAAAGGTTTGTCTGTTTTGGTACCCGGGGGCAGGTTTAAAGTTTTACGCAGGTGGATTTCGATATCCGTTAAAATAAGAGATTGTTTGCAGATATTGCGGGAGCAGAACTTTGCGGCCTCGGGGTGAGATTCCTTGATAATTTCTGCAAAAGCCGGCTCTTGTGTGGGGTCTAAGAGGTAGAAGATAGATTCTGCGTGTTGGAGTACATTTTTATCATCCTTACCATCGCAAGACGCATTGGTATGATACAGTACCAGTGAGTGAGAAGCCGAGTCTCTGTTAAATGCGTAAATAAATGGCCTGGGCATGTCCGCATACTCATCTTGGTGCCATACTTTGCTTCTGAGCCTGGGGGCAAGAAGTTTATGCCCTTCGTTAAACTCTTGAGGTGTGTTAGAGTAGAAAACGCGTATTCTCATGTTATTGAGCGCAGCGTTTTGCTCCGGGTCTGCATCTCTGAATGGAATACCGAAGTAGCGCGGCAATTCTCTTTCTAACTGTTGCACAAGGGCAGTCATATAATAAGTCTTACCTGCCGTGGCCGAGCCTACTATAGCGATGCGATGGTGCTTTGTCCGTTCATAGAAAGGTGGCAATTTGTGGTGGCATACCGGGCATGCATACTCATGGCTTACAGAGCCCATTTCGTCTATGGGTTTGCCAGCTGTTGTATATTCGGTCGGTATGTATCTCTTCATGCAACGCTCTCCCAAAATCGGGTCGCCTTGCAACAAGGAGTGGGTGGCAATTGCTTTTGCTTGCTCCGGGGAGAAGTGATGATAACAGAATGCACAACAATAACCGGTGCTCTTGAGCTTTGCGGCAGCCGGCCCTTTGATTTTCTCTCCTTCTTTTTTCATCAAGAAGTCTGCCACTTCTGCTAAATCGGTAGCGCGGAATGCGTTGCGGTCTATGCCATAGAACGTTGCAAGCATGCTATCATCATACTTTTTGCATGTTTTCAGGAGAGAGCAAAAATCCATCTCTTCACTCCATTCTCCCGTGCCGGGATTATATATATACCAGCTGTCGGCATCAAATGTTGCAAAATCCGGGCGAGAATCCTCGTCGCCGTACCATGCCACAAAGCAACCTCCGCTCAATACAAACAAGTAAAAACGCTCCGGTTTAATGAGGGCGATTCCATTGCTGCGGTTGCCGTTAATGGAGTAATCCGTTATTTGGTTGTGAGGGAAAAACTTGCAGATGCCATTTCTTTGCGCAAAAACACCGGCGTTATCCGCTTCTGCTTTGATGCGGAACGTATTTTGCTTGCCTGCGCCTACGGCCATGAAATCACCGTTGGAAACGCGTAGTTTTCCGGTAAGGCAATCATAGACATAAAGTTGATCTTTCATATAACGGCGGTGTTCTTTGATTGTTTATATCATACGCATTACCGATAGTCAAGTTCATAGGACGCCATAAAAAAGGCATCTCTCCGGCCTGCGGAAAGATGCCTTTATGGGTGATATTGATACGGTGTTTAATTAAGAATGCTCGTCGCCCTTGAGTTTGGCATAGGCAATGACTTCATCGGGGTCCTCACCATGCTCCGCTTTTTCTACTTTACTGCGGAAAAGCTTCATGATGAATACGAATGAGCAGGGGATGAAGAATACACCAATAAGCGAAGCAACGGTCATGCCCATTACCACAACCACACCGATAGCATTGCGGGCCAGGGCGCCGGCCCCCTCTGCCGTCAGCAACGGTACGCAGCCGAGAATGAAGGCAAACGAGGTCATGAGAATGGGGCGCAGTCGCATGCGTGCAGCGGTCACTGCGGCATCAATGAGCGACATGCCGCGTTCCATTTGCAGCACGGCAACCTCTACAATCAAAATGGCGTTCTTCGCGGCGAGACCCACCAACATTACCAAGCCAATCTGGGCGTAAATATCCAAGGTCAGACCAAAGGCCCACAGACCTACGAATGCCCCCAATACTGCAATGGGTACGGAGAGGAAAATGGCCAACGGCAGGGTCCACTTCTCGTAAAGTGCTGCCATAATCAAGAAGGCAAACACGCCGGAAAGCATGAAGATGGCACCCAACCCGAGACCTTCTTGTACCTTCTTTTCCTGGAAGCTCATATCCACATAGCTCATAGAGAATTTGGTAACGTCCATCGTTTGGGCGAATACTTCGTCAATGGCAGCCATAGCTTGTGCAGAAGAGTATCCTTCTGCCGGTTTTACGGTGATTTTGCCGGCGTTGTAGTTATTGTTGTGCAATACGAACTCGGTATCGGCAATATCCGAAATGGTTACCAAGGTATCCATCGGTACTTTTTCGCCTTTATCGTTTGTTATGTAGAAGTTTGCAATCTGGTCCGTATTGACGCGGTGTTCACCGTCTGCTTGCATATATACCTGCCACTGCTGGCCGAATTGCGTGTAGTAGTTCACGAACTTAGAACCATTGAAGCACTGCAGCAGAGAGTTAGCTGTGGCATAGTCAACTCCTTGAGCCAAGCACTTTTCTTTGTCAATCACAATGCTCTTCTGCGGAACAGCCGGCAGCATCATGTCAGAGGCAGAAGCAATAGCCGGATGTGCGTTGAGGGCAGCTTCAAGTTTCTTCACTTGAGAATAGAGTACTGCTACACCTTGACCTTCTTTATCTTCCAGAACAAAGGTAATATCATTGCCCGTACCTACACCGGGAATGGCGGGCGGACTTACCATGAATACCATGCCGTCTACACCTGCGGCAGACAATGCCGGCATGAGCCGCTTAAGTAAGTCATTAGCCGTCGGCTTCTTGCCGTTTTCCATCTCTGCACGGTCCTCAAAATCCTTAAGCTTCACAAAGTAGGTCATAGCGTTGGTTGTTTGCACACCAATCACCATGTTCATACCCACTACTGATACCACATTGTCTACGCCGGGGTCTTGAAGTAGTACGTTTTCAATAGTGGGGCTTTGTTCTACAAGTCGCTGCAGGGAAACACCCGGTGTCATGATAACACCGGCGATAAGGAATCCTTGGTCTTCATCCGGCAAGAAACCACCGGGTACTTGTTTGGCAGAGGGGATAATCAGTACTGCCAAGCAAGCAAGCGCAGACATGGAAATTACCAGATTGCGGCAAAGGAACCCGCAGCATGCTGCAAACCCACTTGCTATCATATCGTATACCTTATTAAAGCCGTTGTAGAAAGGCGTTAAGAATGATTTGTGATCTTTCTTCGGCTTAAGCATCAAGGCTGACAACGCCGGGGAAAGCGTGAGTGCGTTGAATGCAGAGATAAGCATTGAAATAGCAATGGTTACAGCAAATTGCTGGAAGAGTGTGCCGGTGATGCCGGGCAGCAATACAGAGGGCAAGAATACTGCAGCCAATACGAGAGCAATGGCTACTACCGGGCCACTCACCTCTTTCATGGCGGCGAATGTGGCTTGTCGTGGTGTCATCCCGTTTTCCATGTGCGACTCAACGGCCTCTACCACCACAATGGCGTCGTCCACTACCAGACCGATGGCCAGCACCATACCGAGAAGACAGATGGTGTTGAGGGAGAAGCCGAGAATCGGGAAGAAACAGAAGGTGGTTACAAGTGATACCGGCACTGCAATGAGGGGAATCAATGTTGCGCGCCAGCCCTGCAGGAAGAGGAATACCACAATGGCTACCAATACGAGTGCCTCGAAGAGGGTGTGAATAATCTCATTGATTGAGTCGCTAACGGTGGTTGTCGTATCAAGTGCCACGAACCCGCGCATGCCTTCCGGCATAACATTCTCTTTTTCCTTGAACAATTTTTCCAAGTCTGCCACCGTCTCCAAAGCGTTTGCTTCTGCGGCTTGGTAAATTGCCAATACGGTTGCCGGGCGGCTATAGCCCAGCTCGCTTTGACCTACACGGCCTGCAAGGGAATAGCTTTGAGAGCCCAGCTCAATCTTGGCTACGTCTTTAAGACGCACGGACTGTGTGCCGTCTTGATGCACGATGATGTTCTCAAACTCCTCAATGCTCTCCATGCGCCCTTTATTGCGAATGGTGTAGGTGAACTCTTGGCCGTCGGGCATGGGTTCTGCACCCACAGCACCGCCGGGATTAATGGCATTCTGTGAGTTGACTGCGTTGTATACCATGTTTACGGAGATGTTCTTTTGAGCCATCTTCTCGGTGTCCAACCAAATACGCACGGCGAAACGGCCACCGAACACCATGACGTCGCCCACACCTTTAACACGTTTAACCGGGTCTACCAAGTTAATGTAGGCGTAGTTGGTGAGGTCAATGGGTTTAAAGAAGCCTTCCGGGGAGTCGATGGCATACAGCATCATGGGCAAACCGGAAGATTGCTTAATCGTTACACCCATCTGAGATACAGTATTGGGCAACTGAGATGTTGCCTGGCTGTATTTCATATAGGTAAGCTGCTGGTTGGTGTTGGCATCGGTGCCGGGCTCAAAGATAACGTTGATAGAGCAACTACCATTGTTGGAGGATGTGGATGATACATAGTCCAATCCCTGCATGCCGGAAAGCTGCAATTCGATGGGGGTTGCTACAGAGTCTGCTACTTCTTGAGCATTTGCGCCGGGGTATGAGGCGCTGAGATTGATGGTGATGGGGGCAATGTCCGGGTATTGCGAAATGGGCAATCCGAGCATGCAGATGACGCCGAGCATGGTCGTCACGATAGAGATGACGCCGGCGATAATCGGGTGTTTAATGAAGAATGGTGACATGGTTACTCAGGTATCAGAATTTTTTAAGATTGGAGGTAGGTGTCTTGTCTGCCGTTACAGAGGGTTCTACTGTCTTGGGCATGGTGTAGATAAAGTCACGCGGGGCTACCTTGTTGGCGCGGCTATTCGCTTTCATGTTAGCTTGCATGGCCATGGCCGCAGGTACGGTACCCTCTACTATCACTTTTACTTTTGAGATATCCGGAGCTCCATCTTCGGTTTTAAATCCCATCTCAACAAGCATTTGAGAATCAAAATTAACGACTTGCATGGGTTGCTCTATCTCTTTGCCATCCGGGCCTGCTACGGGGATGGTAACAATTGGCCCTCTGACAATGGGCAGGGGCGTAGGTGCTCCATCTAACCCTACGACGAGAATAATGTCGGTGCCTTGAGCGTTCATCGGCGCACGAGCCGGTACCAGGTAGGCACCTTTTAACTCTTTAGCGGCGATTCTCACTGTAACGGGCATACCACTGCGCAGGCCATGAGTCACGTTCTCAACCTCGCCGACTATGCCGAATGTACCGGTGCTCTTCTTGACTAAGTTATCCGGGGAAACAATCTTGCCTTTTGCCTCATACTGTGAGCCGTCTTCGAGTATCAGGTCAAATGCCATACCGGCGCCGGAGCCATCGCCCTTAATTTTTTCCGAAATGGCAAGAGCATCTCGTCCGCTGACTTGGAAGTCCACACGGAGCGTGTCTACCGAGGAAAGCGTAACCATAGCCTCGGGGTCGGTTGCTGAAACCAATGCACCGATGGAGGGTTTGCTGATACCGGCTCGGCCACGGAACGGAGCTTTGATGGTTGTGTAGCTCAGATTGATTTCTGCAGATTTAACTGCAGCCTGCATTTGAGCCACATTGGCCTCTGCATAGCGAAGAGAGGCAGCCTTGGATTGCACGGCACTCTGCGCTTCGGTAATATCTTTTTCCGAGTAAGTGTTAGGCGTTTCCTCGTTGGCTTTTGTTTTGCGTTTTAAAGTATCCTCTGCAATAGCCAGCTGTACTTGAGCTTCTACTCGGCTTGCCTCAGCTGAGGCGAGGTTTGCTTCTGCTTGATCTAATTTTGCTTGATAAGGGCGGGGGTCTATCGTGTAAAGAACATCGCCTTCGTTCACAATCGTGCCATTGCGGAAGTGTTGAGTTACCAAGAACCCGCTGATGTGGGGGCGAATCTCGGTCTCTTCTTTGCCTCGTAAACTACCGAACCAGTCTTTATATACGCAGACATCTCGTTGCAACAAGGGGGTAACTTTTACGGGAACCGGCGGTTGCGTTGCCTTCGCATTCGGGTCAGGTGGTGTTTGCGCATTGTTCTGTGCCATGCGAGGATCTACCGGCTTGAAGCTGAGCTGTTCCGTTTGAATAGTAGCGGGAACAATCGACTCCGGAGATGCTACCTCATCCTCCAGCCCCACAGCCACGAGAGCGCTGCTTATCCAGCTGTCATGTTGCTCTTCGTATGCCTTTTGTTGCTCTTTCTTGCGTTGTGCTATACGAGAATTGGCAGAAGAAATATTCATGGCCTGCACACCATTGTCGGAGTCAGCCACCACGGGCAGAGCGGTTACATCCTTTCCTTCAGGAATGTATTTTTTGAGTGTTTCTTCCAGCGGTTCGCCGGTATAACTGCCGATGGCTACGAGTTCCTGTTTGGAGGTATAGCCGGTTGCCGGTTCTGTCACCTCTATTTCGTATGTACCCTCTATAGTAACCGGGATAGAATGCGGAACATTCTTTTCGTCCACTACTATGATGAAGTAATTACGAAGCACGGTGTTAATTGCGCTCGGGGGTACCAGAAGGGCATCTCTTTTGCTTGCTGCGAGAGGAATGCGCACATTCACCTTCATACCACTGCGCAACTTGTGCTCGGTGTTTTCTATTAAACCTACGATATCAATAAGCCCGGTAGTATCGATGCGGCTGTTTATGGAGTTCAATGTGCCTTTTACCGGTACGCCGTTGCAAGTGTAGACGGAACCGTCTTCCAACAAAAGTTCAAATTGAGGCGAGGAAGATTGGAGTTCTTTGTCCGGTTTGTCTGATTCTACTTGGCCGGAACGCTCAAATCCTTTCAAAAGCGCATCGCTGTTGATTGCAAAATCAACACGCAGGGGCCCGTCGGAGACGATATTGCCGAGTTTGGTAGATGGACCCACGAGTGCACCGATAGAAACATTGGATGTGCTGATGAAGCCATCGTATGGAGCTTTGACGGAGGTGTAGTCCAAATTAATCTGAGCCGTCACCCTAGCTGCTTCTTTTTGCTTAATGTCTGCTTCGCATGCTTTAATTTTGGCTTCGGCTGCCTCCAAGTTCTGCTTAGATTCGGTGTAATCTTTTTCCGCGAGAGCAGAAATCTTTCTATGCTCTTTTTCTTCTTTATCTTTTAATGATTGATAACGATTGAAGTCTGACTGGCATTTATCTCGTTGTGCAATGGCTATCGTCAGTGCCGCCTTGGCCGCGTTAAGGTCTGCCTCTGCACGCTCCAATTCTGCGCGAAAAGGTTCCGGGTCAATTTGGTATATGACTTCTCCCTCTTTAACAAATTGGCCCTCCTTGTACGAAACGATAAAACCGGAGACTTGCGGGTAAAGGTCTGTTTCATGCACGCCTCTCAAGTAACCCATCCATACGGCCGTGTCCGTAACGCTGGCTTTGTGGATGTTGAAAACTTTAACAAGAGGCGCTTGACTCGTGGCTCCCGTTTTTTCTGTATCGGAGCAGGATGTCAAGAGCAATCCTGCCGTACACAGACTGAAAGCTAAGGCTGTTAGTGCTTTTTTAGTCATGTTATATTTAATGTGAAGATATTTTTATGAACAAGTTCTGGATAAGATAGAAAAAAGAATAAGAAGGATGACAATGATGGCTGTGGCGCTGATTCCTTCCTCCGGTTGGTTTTCTTTTTGACGAATAACCGTAGGTTGTTTCTGCCGGCGTGGCCGGTGGTCTTTATGTTGAGTCGGTGAAAATTGCGGCTCTCGCGGGGCCTCTGCGTGTTGTGTGGTTGAATACCGCGGGAATTCCGGTTGTTGTTTTGAGAGTGGGGGAGTATATGCTGCCTGCTGCTTATTATTGTAGGGCTTGGGAATGTTGGTTTGTAACTGCGGTTGATGTTGAGTCGGAAGTGATGAGAGCGAATGTTGCTGATTTGCAAACTCACGAGCGCGAGCCTCTTGCTCTACTACCATCATGTTGAGCTTGTGTACCAATGCTTCAGACATAGACTCCAGCGCTTTGCGTTGGGGTTCTGTGGTCACTTGGTTGGGAATTTGCTCGTTGTTTTTCATGGGATGTTATTCCAGAGGGAGTTCTCTTTGTACCTCTCTGGGTACAGTAGGCATTTTGCGTGCCGGGTTTTTCTTGCGAGCTGCGTTGATGGCGTTGATTACAGCTGTAATCATGCGTTGTCTGTCGCCATGAGATGCCCATGTGAGGTGTAAAAAATCTGCCGGGTGAATATCCCCGTGTGTTCGTAAAAACTCGCGATCTTTAGCACAGTAGAACATTAAATCGTCCCCAAGCGTGCCGTGCAATTTTGCCTCGGCCTTTCGCATTATGCGGGGTAAGTATTTAATCTCTTGAAAATCTTCCTCTTCAGCGGGTAAATCTTCCTCCGTTATTGGTTTGGCATTACCGAAAATACCGCGTTGAGAGGTGATGAAAAAGCAACGTCGGGTGGCGGCAATTAATAAGATGGTAGAGGGCGATGGTGTACCCAACGTTGCGTAATCGCGAATGTATGCGTGCATTTCTGCCGGTTTATAGCCTATTTCTGCCAAAAAATCACATTCATTCGGCAGAAAAAAAGCAGCAGGAGCAAGGGTTGGTTGTTCGTGAAAGCGAACAACCGCATCTTTTATTAACGTCATAAACCTATTATCCCACTCCATGCGGGCGCTATTATAGAGTAAAGCTGTGTGATAAAGCAAGTATAAATCGTGACTTTTTTCAGTGTTATTGTATTCGTTATGTTCAGTTTTAGGTTCAATTCGGTGATGACGTCTTAAATGCTTGCATAAAATAAGCTTAGGGTACATACTTCGCAGCGTGTCTACGCTAGAAACGAATAAGCCGTGGTGGATGTTGTTTACACTCTTGGGGGTGGATATACTGTTTGCTGCACTGAGCTGGGGTGTTTTGTTTGCTGCTCTTTTCAGCGTCACCGTCATCACTTGGGAGCCAATCTTGATTATGTGTTGTTCCGTGTGGTGTTACGCATTGTTTTCTCGCGTATTGAATGCGTTTTCCGAAGATGGCTGTGAGGCAGCTCGCACGTATTATCGTAACAACAAGTGGCCCTTGCTGTTTTTGTGGTTAAGTGCGCTACTCTGTACACTTTGGTTGCTTTTTTATTGTGTGGGGGCGTGTTACGTAGAGTATGTAACATTACCTCTATTCTTTTTGTTTATAGCTTATGTTCCTTTTTTGCGCAAGTGGGCATATTACAATCAATTGTTCCTATCGATATCATTTGTTTTTACCTGCGCAATACCTGCTCATTATTATAGCTTTGTGAGTAGTCCGTTTCATATTTTAGTAGATGCTCACCTTTGGTGCATTATTTGCCTTTTCTGGGTGTTTAATGTACTGCGAGTACATTTAAAAAAGGTAAATCCGACGGAGTATTACAATGTAGCTGCGTTTATGATTTTAATTTGGGTATTTATACCGTGTGCTAAAATGTGGCTTGCAGCGGAAGTTTCTGATTATGATTTCCGGTTTAGCGGTATCATATGCTTGGCTGTTATTGCTTTAGCCTCACTTATCTGCATGCTGCGTAAGTTTGCAGTTCTTTCTCGTTGCTTTGAAACGTGGCTTGTGATGTCGGTGCCGGCGCTGATAGGGCTTTTGTTATATACGCCGAAATCGTGGTTTATTTGAACCACATATATTCCCCATCCAAGCGAATTTTGTTGCTCTTATCGTCTGCAAATAAGCGTCCGGTTCCAAGCCCGTGCATGGTGTCGGGGGCAACAAGCCCACACCATTCTGCTAAGGTTTCCAACCCAATATGGCTTTCTAAGGCAGAGTTTATCCACCACTCAGCCCCTTGTTCTTCTGCCTGTTTGGCCAGGTTTTCTGCAGCAATCAGCCCACCATGCAATGATGGCTTAATAACGATGCCTTGCGGTTGTATGGTTTCCATCAACTCTGTTTTGTTACCTCGGTATAGCAGCTCTTCGTCTAAGGCGATGGGCAGGGGGCTATATCTGCATAATTCTGCCATTGCCTGCCATTGCCCATGCTTTACGGGTTGTTCTATGAAACTGATGCCCAAACGTGCCAAGATCTCGAGCTTTTTATATGCTTCTTGAGGAGCCCATGCGCCATTGGCATCTACCCTGATTTCTGCGTTCGGGAATGCTTGTCGGGCTTCGCTCAGCATTTCCGTTTCAAGCGAAAATGGGTGTGCCCCCACTTTCATTTTCAGACATGTAAACCCGCTGTCGATAGCCTTGTGCATGTTTGTAAGCATGGTATCAATATCTGCCATCCAGATAAGGCCATGAATCCGTATGCCGATTTCTCCTCTCGAGAACGGCGTATTCCAGCGGGGGCGGTTCGGAGAGTGCAGGGCGAATAAGGCAGACTCCAGACCAAAGCGAATGGGCGATGGCATGTGTGGCAATGCCAAGCTTTTGCATTGTTGCACTTCGTTGCACCAGTACTGTATATCGGCCGGGGTTAGGTCCGGTAGCAGGCCGGGCATGATGCAACATTCTCCTTCTCCCTCTGCATTGCCGCTTTTTACGGTGATAATGTCGGTGTCTCTGCTTTTCATCGCTCCTCTGGATGTAGTAGCAGGGGTGCGGAAATGCAGAGTACGGCGCTGCCACCGCAAGCAGAGGTCTTGCGGTAATTGCGTTAATGCGGCATGATCAATAAATACCATTAAGGCATTTTGGGGTATTGAGAGAAATCGGGCTTGCGTTTCTCTAAAAAGGCACGAGACCCTTCGTGAGCTTCATCGCACATGTAAAAGAGCATAGTAGCATCGCCTGCGAGTTCCTGTATGCCGGCTTGTCCATCCAGCTCGGCATTAAGACCGGCCTTAATCATGCGTAAGGCAATGGGGGAGTGTTGCATCATTTCTTCTGCCCATTGTACATATTCATCTTCCAGGTTTTCGAGCGGCACTACTTTGTTGACAAGGCCCATATCAAGCGCTTCTTGGGCATTGTACTTGCGGCAGAGGAACCAAATTTCTCTTGTTTTTTTCTGCCCGATGCAACGCGCCATATATGATGAGCCGAATCCGGCATCAAAACTACCCACACGCGGACCTGTTTGCCCGAAAATTGCATTTTCTGAGGCGATGGAGAGGTCGCATACCACATGCAAAACGTGCCCTCCACCTATGGCGAAACCGTTTACGGCAGCAATTACGGGTTTGGGTAAAGAGCGTATTTGTTTTTGTACATCAAGCACAGACAAACGAGGAATGCCCTGTTGGTCTACATAACCGCCATATCCTTTGACATTCATATCGCCTCCGGCGCAAAAGGCAACATCTCCGGCCCCTGTGAGTACAACCACCGCAATGTCTTGCATTTCTCTGCAAAGGCGCAGGGCATCGCTCATTTCAGCTGTTGTCAACGGGGTAAAAGCATTGCGGTAACGCTCTCTGTTGATGGTGATACGAGCAATGCCGGAGTATTGTTCAAAAAGAATTTCCTCGTACTGTTTAATAGTTTTCCACTCGCGTTTCATGTTCAATGTTCCGTATAAAAGTTCTTTAAAATTGCTGCATCTTGCTGCGCATTGGTAAATGCCTCTACAAATACCGGCCCCTCGTTACATTGAGTTAAGGAGGGAAGCGCTTCTTGCCAATCTTGTTCATTCATGACGCTTTGGTATCTAAAACCTTGCGCTTTAGCCCAAGCTTCTGCTGTGGTGTGGTGTGGGGCATTGACGCAGTCCAGATTGGGGGCTCCGATAGTAGTGAATATGCCACCGCACCCATTGTTGAGCAGTAAGATGCGTATATTTGTGGGGATATTATTTAACCACAAAGCGTTCATATCATAGAAGAAACTCAAATCTCCAATAACAAGAAACTGCGGGCGAGAATCATTTGCCGCGTAGCCAATTGCTGTGGAAAGTGAGCCTTCTATACCGTTTACTCCGCGATTGCATTCTACCTGCACATCTGCAGGCAAGGGGAATAATCTTGCGTATCTTACTGCCGAGCTGTTGCCCAGGTGCAAAACCGCAGGCGATGGCAGTTGTTTCATAAGGTCTCCCACCATGCTGATGCCACAGTGCGACGCGTTAAACTCCGCGGGCGGTGTAAGCCATAAGCGTCTGTAAGCCTCATCTCCTTCTTCCGCAAAAGCTCCCAGCAACTCCAACAGCTCACTTTTATCACCCTCTATCACTCGAGTTAAACAACAAAAGGTATCGCAAACTTCTCCATCTGTGCTCAGGTGCCAATGTTCTGTGGGTGGGTTTTGGCGCAGCATGCGTTTTAAGCGTTTGGAGATAGTGTCGCCTCCCATCGTGATTAACAAATCCGGTGAGGGTATATCAGGGAAATTGCCGTCCGGGCCAATCAGTGTATCGGGGCGTGTACAGTCAGCTACGGCGCAATTGCTCAGGTGTTCTCCCACCAAAGCAAAGCTATGGTCTTCCATGAGGGCAGGCGGGAAATAGGGTGCTTCATCCATTTGCCCCATTAATATCATGCGCCGCGGCAATACTGCCGTGATTTCTAACAATTCCTGCTCTTCGTCAGCAGTCATGCGTGCCAGTTCTGTGCGACGTATGACGCGAGGGCTGGGCAATGGCTCGTCCGTCATCTGAAATAAAGGCTCACACAAAGGAAGATTGATATGTACAGGCCCGCCACCTCGGTGTGTCAGTTCAAGCAATGCCTCATTAATGAGTCGGTTGGTATACCAGCCTTCCGGGTCATATTCGGGCAACGCCGCATTCATGCGGCTTAATTCGCGGAAGACCCCGGGCTGGGGGATTGTTTGTCCGTCTTGTTGGCCAATCCATTCTGCCGGGCGGTCTGCCGAGATAACCAAGAGAGGCACTTTGCGGTAAGCGGCTTCCGCTACGGCAGGATGCAAATTCAATACGGCTGAGCCTGAGGTAACGCATACCGCTACCGGTGCTTGAGCTTGTGCGACCCATCCTAATGCTACAAAACCGGCGCTGCGCTCATCTGTTACATGTCTGCATTCAAACTCATTGCATGAGGTAAAAGTAGCGCATATGGGGGCGTTTCGACTCCCCGGGCACAGTACACAGCGTGTAACGCCATGTGCCAGCATCAATGCAGCCAGCTCTCGTATTACCTCTTTTCTGCTCGTTTCTGCCATGAGATGATACTACCATACATTACACATGTTGGCAAGGTCTTAAGTTGACATCTGCCTCGTGTCTCAAAAATCATATCGTTAAACATCCGAGAAAATTCATTAAGCAAAGCGCGATAAAAAACGGAGCAGATTTTTTTCTGCTCCGTTGAAAATTGAGTCCTTAACTTACAAATGTTTTTTGCGGCGGTATTCGAGCATCGCGAGTTGCCGCGCAATGCTTGCTGCCAAGTGAGTAGATTCTTCGCGAGTAAGCACGGAAGATTGGTTGCGGAAAGCTTCTTGCGCCTTAGCAACTGCAGCCTCTACGGAAGAAGCGTCAATCTCATGGGCTTCAAGTACGGTGTCTGTGACCAGCATGACCTGCTCGCCATCCACCTGTAAGAAACCACCGCCTACGAAAACGCTTTGTGCTGCACCGCCTATGGGACGATAGGTCAGCTCCCCGTTGTCCATCGCCGCAATGATGTCGGCGTGACCGGGTAATACCTCCATTTCGCCTTGTACAGAGGGTACAAGAACGCTTGTCACTTCGGTATCAACCGCAGTGCGCATGGGGGTGATGATTTTGAGATGCAGGGCCATGGTCTATCAGGCTTTTTCAACGGTGTCGATACCACCCTTCATGTAGAAGTTACCTTCGGGAACGGAGTCCCACTTACCGTCAAGAATCTCAGCGAAGCCACGAACAGTCTCGGCTACGGGTACATACTGGCCTTTAATGCCGGTGAAGACCTCTGCCACGCTGAAGGGCTGAGAAAGGAAACGCTGAATCTTACGAGCGCGGCTTACTGTGAGTTTGTCCTGCTCAGAGAGTTCGTCCATACCGAGAATGGCAATCATATCTTGCAGGTCTTTGTAGCGCTGCAGGGTTTGCTGTACACCTCGAGCCACGCGGTAGTGCTCCTCGCCCACGAGCTCAGGAGCCAAAGCCTTGGATGTGGAGGCCAGCGGGTCCACAGCGGGATAAATACCCTGGGCTGCAAGGGCACGCTCAAGCACCACGGTGGAGTCAAGGTGGGAGAATGTAGTGGCGGGAGCAGGGTCCGTCAAGTCGTCAGCGGGCACGTATACGGCCTGCATGGAGGTGATGGAACCTTTCTTTGTAGAGGTAATACGTTCCTGCAGACCTGCCATTTCTTCTGCCAAGTTGGGCTGGTAACCCACTGCAGAGGGGGTACGACCGAGAAGTGCGGATACCTCTGAACCGGCTTGGGAGAATCGGAAGATGTTGTCTACGAAGAGAAGCACGTCGCGGTTTTCTTCATCGCGGAAATACTCGGACATGGACAAAGCAGAGAGAGCCACTCGAAGACGGGCACCGGGGGGCTCGTTCATCTGTCCGTATACGAGAGCCACCTTGGAGTTTTCGGGATTGGCTTGGTCGATAACTCCTGACTCGCTCATTTCCATGTAGAAGTCATTACCTTCACGCGTACGCTCGCCTACGCCGGCGAAAACGGACAGACCGGAGTGAGCTTTGGCAATGTTGTTGATGAGCTCCATGATAAGCACGGTTTTGCCCACACCTGCACCACCGAAAGAACCTGCCTTACCACCCTTGAGGAAGGGGCAGATGAGGTCAATCACCTTAATGCCGGATTCAAGCACCTCTGAGGACGTAGCCTGCTCTTCAAGAGTGGGTGCCTCACGGTGAATCGGATAGCGCTTGACGCCGTCGAGCTGGCCTTTTTCGTCCACGGTTTCACCGAGAACGTTGAAAATGCGCCCGAGCACTTTGGGTCCAACGGGTACGGAGATGGGGGCGCCGGTGTCTACAACGGTCATGCCTCGCTTAAGACCGTCTGTAGAGCTCATGGCAACGGTGCGGGCCCAGCCATCGGTAAGGTGCTGTTCAACTTCAAGCACAAGCTTGGTGGGTACGCCGTCTACCTCGTACTCAACGGTAAGAGCATTGTAAATGGCGGGCATTTCGGACTGGGAGAAATCGACGTCTACCACGGCGCCGATGATCTGCACGATTTTACCTGTGTTCATGATAAGAAGAATGTGTTATTTTGAAAATTGTTAGTGTGAAAAAGGGTTACTCCATGGCCTTCATGGCGGTGGTGATTTCGAGAAGCTCGTTGGTGATTTGGGTTTGGCGGGCTTTGTTGTATTCGAGCGTAAGCTCGCCGATAAGAGTCTTAGCGTTTTCGGTAGCAGACTTCATGGCAACCATGCGTGCGGATTGCTCGCTGGCCTTGCCTTCCAAAATCATTTGTACGAGCTGATGCCCGAAATACAGCGGGAGAATAGCGTTGAGCAGAGTCTTAGGATCCGGTTCCAAAAGGAAGTTGGGATTATCCTCATCCTCAATATCATCTTGTGCGGCCACTTTCAATAAATCATCGGAGGAAAGCGGCAGCAAGGTCATCAACTCGGGGCGCTGTACCATGACGTTAATGAACTTCTGATAGATGACTTCTACACGATTATACGTGCCATCGGTAAACCCTTTGCGAATAAGTTGGAAGATCGGTTTAAGCTCTGCTTCTTCAACGGTATCACCGATAGTGAAAGATGCCACTAAGTTGCGACCGCAACGTGCCAGTTGAGCGTTGAGCTTGGTGCCAACGGTAATATAGTCAGCATCTGCTTCACACTTAACCAATACTTCCTTGAAAAGGTTGGAGTTTAAACCGCCACACAACCCGCGATCCGTACTCACCACGATGATGAGTTTCTTGCCCTTATCACGCTGCTCCATCAGGGGAGAAGATGCACCGTCTGCCAGTGTGTCTTGCAAGTGTTTGAGCACGTTTGCAAGAGCACTCATATAGGTGCGTCCCTTGAGGGCCAGCTCTTGGGCACGCCGCATTTTTGCAGACGCAACCATTTGCATCGCCTTGGTGATTTGCGATGTGTTGCGTACCGACTTAATACGGCGTTTGATGTCTCTGAGACTAGCCATGGTGGGGGATTACTTCGTCATGCGTGATTTGAATGCAGTCATGAACTGCTTAAGCTGCTCATCGATGCTGTCGGTGAGTGCCTTCTCTGCCTCAATGGCGGCCAAGAGCTCGGGCTTGGTGGTGCGGGCGTCTTCTTCCATTTCTTTGACCACTTTTTGTACGTCCTCGACAGCTACGTCATCAAGGTAGCCTTTCTGAATGGCGTAAAGGTCAATTACCTCAATGCTCAGGCTCTTGGGGTCGTATTGGCCCTGCTTGAAGAGCTCAACAATGCGGCGACCTCGCTCAAGCTTGGCCTTGGTGTTGGCATCGAGGTCGGAGCCGAACTGGGCGAAAGCCTGCAATTCTTCAAACTGGGCGAGGTCAAGCTTGACGGAGCCGGCAAGCTTCTTAACAATCTTGGTCTGGGCGGAGGAACCTACGCGGCTTACGGAAATACCCACGTTAATGGCGGGGCGTACACCTTGGTAGAAGAGGTCCGTGTCCAAGAAAATCTGTCCGTCGGTAATGGAAATTACGTTGGTGGGAATGTATGCAGACACGTCGCCGGCCTGGGTCTCAATGATGGGCAGGGCGGTAAGAGAACCGCCTTTACGGCCACCTTCGGCATTGATGCGGGCTGCACGCTCCAGCAAACGGCTGTGCAGGTAGAATACGTCGCCGGGGTATGCCTCGCGACCGGAGGGGCGGCGAAGAATCAGGGATACTTGGCGGTATGCCACGGCGTGCTTGGAAAGGTCATCGTATACGATAAGTGCATCTTGGCCTTGGTCCATGAAGTACTCACCCATAGCGCAGCCGGCATAGGGGGCAAGGTACTGCATGGCCGCACTGTCGGATGCAGAGGCAACCACGATGATGCTGTAAGGCATAGCTCCGCTTTCTTCAAGCTTGGCAACCAAGCGGGAGATGGTAGCACGCTTTTGGCCGATGGCTACATAAATGCTGTAAAGCGGGCGGTGACCGGGCAACTTACCTTCCTCTGCCAATTTGTTCTGTCGGGCTTGAGAAATCATTGTATCAGTTGCAATGGCGGTCTTACCGGTGGAGCGGTCGCCGATGATAAGCTCGCGCTGGCCACGGCCGATGGGAATCATGGCGTCAATGGGAAGAATGCCGGTTTGAACAGGCTGGTTAACACCCTGACGAGAAATGATACCGGATGCAATCTTCTCAACGGGATAGTATGCTGCTGCTGCAATCGGCCCCTTGCCATCCAGCGGGTTGCCGAGGGTATCTACCACGCGGCCCAGCAAACCGGGACCCACGGGTACCTGCAACAGACGGCCTGTTGTTTTGCAGGTGTCACCTTCTTTAAGGCCATTACCATTACCGATAAGCACGGCGCCTACCTCATGTTCTTCCAAGTTCATGGCCAAGCCCATGACCCCGCCGGGGAACTCAATCATTTCATTGAGCATGGCGTTGCTGAGCCCTTCAATGCGAGCCACGCCGTCGCCAATGGCTTTGATTGTGCCTACGTTTTCGCTGACGGCAGCGGTGGAGGCGTTTCTGATTTGTGCTTCGAGTTCTTGTACGATGTTACTCATATGCCGGATGGTGTGATTTTTGAAACTGTTTGATAAATGGTTTATACGGAAATTTTTGTAAGTCTGTCAATGCGAGAACGAAGGGAAGCGTCCGTTACATCATCGCCTACCTTAACAACAAGGCCACCGATGAGCTCCGGGTCTACCTGCCATTGATAACTCAAGCCCGGGGTACGCGCATTCAGTTTTGTTTGAATGGCTTGCTTTTCTTCATCATTCAAGGGAATAGCGCTGGTAATGGTAGCGGTATGGCGCGCTACTTCTAAGCGTACCAATTCGGTCAGTGCGCTGAGAATGCCCAAATAATTGCGGGGCTTCTCTTTCTCGATAGTGGCTGCTACATGTCGCACGGTGTCCTCTTGCAACAAGCCATCCGGGCCGATGCAGAGTCTCATGAGGCGACGCGCCTGCGCCTGTGCTTCCTTTGTGATTTTCATGACAACAACTTAAATGTGCGGCTTAGGTTACAGCTGCTTAATGGCTTCAGCATTAATGGTGCGGTGGTCGCTTTCGCTGAGTACTTTGCCGGTTACCTGGGCTGTGGCTTGTGCCACCAAACGGGCAAACTCGCCTTTGAGCGCTTCTTTTTCTCGCTGGGTGTCCATCTCTGCCTGCTGTTTTGCATTTTCAATGATGGTGCGAGCCTCTGCAGCAGCCTTGTCGCTGAGTTCAGCCTGTAATTTTGCGGCAGTTTCACGGGCATGCTCAATCTGCTCTTTGCCGGAGGCATGGGCTTCTGCCAGAATCTTTTCACCGGTAGCTTTTACCTCTGCAAGCTCTTTTTCACTGCGGGCATGCATGGCCTCGCCCTCCTCAATGCGGGCGCGACGCTCTTCCAACTGCTGCATGATGGGCTTAAGGCCGAACTTAACCACAACAATCACCAAAATAGTAAATGCAATGGTGTGCGCAATGAATACATCGGTATGCAGACCGAATTTGTCTGCTAATTCCGCTAGTTTGTTTGCCAGTACCGGATTGTACATAATATGTGTATTTGTGTTGAAAGGGGAACGGGAGAATATGGGGGAGTAATGGGCTGCGCCGTTCTCCGGCGGCGCAGCCCGTTGAATCTTACATGAAGATTGCTACGAATGCCACACCTTCGATAAGAGCGGCAAGAAGAATGGAGATGGTCAGAACCTTACCGAAAGAGGCAGGGTTACGGCCTGTGGATTCAGCGGCTTTCATACCGATGCAACCGATGCCGATACCGGCACCGAGCACTGCGAGACCTGCCTTGAGGGCGCTCAGGTCTACGGAAGCTGCTGCGTCTGCGAGTGTGGTGATGTCCATGTTTATTTGATTGTGTTTGTTGTTGTTATTGTCTTCTGCCTGTCGTCACGTCTTTGCTGCATGATTCGACCCGGCGGGAAGGGGAATTGCGGTTTATCCTTAATTAATGTGCGGTTTCGCCTTCTTCATCTTCATCGCCACCCAGCTGAGTTTTGAGGAAGATGGCCGTGAGCATCAGGAATACCAATGCCTGCACGAAGCCTACAATAATTTCCAAGAACATGAAAGGCAGCATGGCAAACCAGCCAATGGCGCCCATCTGCTCGAGGATGGATTCACCAGCAAAGATGTTACCGAACAAACGTGCTGCCAATGCAACGGGGCGCACGCAGATTGAGAGAATTTCAATTAAGCCCACAAAGAAGAAGATAGGCAATAAGGCATATTTAAGAAAACCGGTGAGGCCTCCTTTCGGCCCGAATGTGTGGGTAAGGAAATGCCACGGACCTTGATCTTTCATCACCCAGATGAACCAAAGAATCGCGTACGAGAAGCCTAAGAAAATAGTTACGTTAAAGTCTGCGTTGGCTCCACGGAAAATCGGTTTGCCATCATACGTAATAGAACCTACACCGGGAAGAAGACCTAAGTAGTTGCTTACCAAAATGAACAGGAAAACCGTGGCAAAGTACCAGAAGTATTTCTTGGCTAATTTTTTACCGGTGAGCCCTTCGACAAAGTTATACAAAAGCTCGAAAATCCACTCAACAAAGTTTTGAACACCGCTCGGTATGCGCTTCATATTGCGAGACGCCAATCTTAACAATAATGTAATTACTAAAATGGCTATCGCAAACATAATCATCGAGTTGGATACCGGTATTGTATATCCCGGCCAAACAGGCATATCCCAAATGATGGGGGCATCACTGGTTAATCCTGCGTGTCCATGCTCAGATGCGCATGCTACACCCCCCAACATCATTACTGCGGCTGTAAGCTTTTGTACAAAAAGTTTCATGTTGCACTTCTTAATCTACCACTCACTCCGCATGACGTCAAGCATCAAATTAGTGTTAAATTAAGCAAAATGCAATTTTTTACGCTTTTCTATTGAGGTGAGTATTTAAAAATTATGGTAGTTGTTACAGTGGATGCAACCGGAGTGTTATCTGATTTTGCGGGAGAAAAGCGCCAATCCTCCATAATTTTTTCATTTACGGCTTTAGCAAACGCAGGGTGAGTTGATGAAACGATTTCTACTCCGGTAGGTATGCCGTTGGCGTCAATCTGAATGCGCACGTGAACTTGCCCGTTGATGCGTTTTCTGGCCAGTTCTTTAGGGTATTCCGGTTGCGGTGTTAATTTGTATTGTGGAGGGGTGTATGTCGCCTCCTTTAATGCGGCTTGTTTGTCGTTGCCGTGCTTAGTGTGAGATGCATCAGATTCGGCTTCGCATTCCGACAAATCAGCCATTGGAAAAAGCAGATGCTCTGTTGTTGTTTCTGTTTCTTCTGCGTGAATGTCAATGTAAGCCTCTGCACATAGCGGAAGCTCCCACGAGGTGTCTACAATCAATAACGGTTCAGGTAATTCTAAAATGTGTTCCGTAAAGGCAGGTTTGTTTTTTGTCTCCGGCTGTTTTTCTTCTTTTTTCTCAGTCTGTATGTTGCGTGATATTGCTGTTTTTTTATGAGATGAAAACACATGAACCGTTGACAATGGAATAGCAGAAACAATACACGTGATAACCGCAAACAGACTGCATGTTAATCTGAATGCGTGCTTATCACGTGTATGATGGCGAACATGAATTGCCATTGTATCAGTTACTTAGCCAAAAAATGTGAGAATCTGTCAAGTCGTATGTTGAATATGTAGCCTGCGGAAAGTGAACATGTGGCCAGGTGGCTATGTTAACACGGTTTTCCATCCAACCCGGCAACCAAACAGCATGCTCGTAAATCAAAAGCTCTATATCGGTGGCTCTATCGGCTATATCTGCAGGGGTAGCCGCTGTTTCAAAAGATTCTATGGCTGCGTCCAATTCTTTGCTATTCAGACCGAACGGTGCATCATCACCTGTTGCCGCGGAGTGAAAACTGCGCCTGTATTCCGGCTCATAAGCACCGGCTACTGTTGCCCAAAAAATCATTTGATGTTGTTTTTGGTGCACAAGTTCGGAGCAGTTTTGCCACGGCAGCGGTTCCGGTACAATTTCTGCGCCGCAATCAGCGGCACTTTGGACTAACAATGCTACCAACGTACTGATTTTATCAGAGGGCGTATAGGCCAGTCTAATGCTCAAACGCGTTCCGTCTTTGCGAGCCAATATACCGTCCGCTCCGCATTCCGTATATCCGGCAGCATGAAAATACGTTCGTGCAGCCTCGGGGTTATATTGGTACAGCGTACGGATTGGCGGTATGCTGCGGTAACCGCTGCCGAATTGCTGCAGTCGCTCAACATCTCCCCGAAAGATAATGTTTATGGCGTGCTGCATATCCATGGCATGCATCAGGCCCCTCCGTAGGTTGATGTCCGGCAATGTTTGCGCATTAAGGGCTATGCCGTAAGGCGGCATGGGGTAATGGAGGGTGAATCTCCGCTGCACGATGCGTGTATCAGCATCTATCAGTTTATCTTGCCATGCTACGATGTTTCGGGTTTGCAGTACATCCAGTTTGCCTTTTAAAAATAACTCCCATACCTGAGCCTCATCTGTCAGAAAGTGGTGTTCTATGCTGTCTGCGTTACAGGTATAGCGAAATCCCGGCAGGTCTTTTGCCCACCAAGATTTGTTACGCACCAAGGTGATAAGCCTTCCTCTCTGTACTTTGCCGACGGTATAAGCTCCTGTTGTGGGGGGGACTCTGTCTTGATAGCGTTTTTTGTAATCAGGACCGAACTCTGCATAGAAGCTTGGCTCTGCCGGGTGCAGAACCATAGTTGCTTTTAAAAGTGGCCGAAATCCCTCCTTGCGTAATTTAACGGCAAGCACATTGTCGCCGTATGTGTGAAGCTCAACCACAACAGAGCCTAATACCGTGTCTCCGGCCTGTTCTCTTAAGCATGCACCAAGTGCAAAATCTCCCGCACGAACTGGTCTGCCATTAGAGTAACGCGCTGAAGGATTAAGGCGAAACCACAACATGCCCTGATGCTCGGCCCATGCCTCTGCAAGCCCCGGTATTATTTCGCCGGTGTCCGGGTGTTCTCGTATCAGCGGTACATCAATTTTATCAAACAAATTGTAGTGAAAGAATTGTGGTGTAGGGCTGCCGAAGGCAAGGAAGTTGGCCGGGAATGGGCCAACATTGCTTTGCCTGATGGTTCCCCCTTTGCGAGCAAGGGGGGAACCGATTTCGGGGAACTCTGATGTTGTTTGCCAAGGGATATCCTTTGCCGATTCCTCGTGTCGCTGTATCTTCAGCGAACTCATACGCGCCAGTTGCGCGTCAAAATCTGCAGGATACGGGGCCGGTGGTTGTGCTTGTACTTCCGTTGCGACCGGGGGTGGTGTTGCATCCGGTAGAGCCAAGTTTGCTAACCCGTAGAGTAACAAAAAGAACGCAACCACTGCTGCAGTTATGTAAACTGTTTTTTTCATCAGAATGTAATGGTACAGCCTGCGTGTATGGTAGTACCGGCAGAAATGAATGAGTAATTCGGGTCTGCGTAGTGGCCTTCAGTTACATATTTCTGGTTGGTAAGATTTTCAACAGCAACATGCAGCGTCAGATTTTTGTTAACACGGTAATGTGCGTACCATCGCAAGTTGTAATAATTGTCTAAGTGGCTATATGGAGTTGCAGAATAATGAGTGCGCCCTACTGCCGCAGAAAAGCCAATGCCGGTGGTAAAGTCTTCTACCGGCGATGTGTGTATATCAGCTTGCCATACCTGCCGCACAGAGGAAGGTATCTGCCTCTCTTCAGAGGTTTTCGGTTGCGTGTAGGTCCAAGATATCTTGTATTCTGTGTTCCAATGCGGTTCTAAAGTGCCGGTCAAGGCAAGCTCTGTACCTAGGATGGTCCAATGTCCGGGCATGTTGTCGTAACGGCTTGCGTAGGCGCTGTTATCCCATACGGTGCCGATAGCCTTGCTTCTTTGCTCCCAGAAGAGGGTAATGCTGAATGTATGGTTATCGGTGAGTGTATGTTCTATGCCGATATCTGCGCTGATGCTGCTTTCGCAATCCAAGTTAGGGTTGCCGATGTATGTGCCGTAAGGAGAAACGAACGTTGCAGAGCTGCGTTGGAATGATGACGGTGCGCGGTACCCGGTGCCCACAGAGCCGTAAATGCGAGTATTGTAGTCATTAAAGCGGTATGAAGAGGCCGCGCGAATGCTGACAAGAGAATCGTGAATGTTGCTGTAATCCAGCCTAGCCGCAAGTGTTGTATCCCAATCTTCGTTTGGGGTGATATGGTGTTCTACCGCCACACCTACTACGCTTTCCAGATTTTGATACTGATTGTGGGTTGTTCCCCCGGAGAGACAGTCATAATCGTTACGATTCCAAGATATGGCAGCCATGGTGCTTTGGTGCTTGCACCACTTATAGGTGTTGCTCCATTCTATCTGTATGTTTCTCATTTCTTGCAGATAATCATCTGCTAATTTCGCATCAAAGGTATAGCAGCCGGCCATTAACGAGCTGCTCCATCGTTCGGTTATCTTTGTTTGCCATTTCGCCGTCAAAAGATTGCTGCGAAAACGGTAGGTGTTGTAAGTCGGCCAGCTCGGGTCCATGCTGTCATACCCGTACTCAGAATCTTCTCGTCGGTAGGTAAGAGTGAGCTGGTTATCGTCGCCCGGAAAATAATCCAAGCGTAATGCTTCGTTCCAAGTTTCTGATTCAAAAGCGTTGCGTTGCTTTGATGTGTTGCCGTTGGCTTGTGCAACATCGTTATCTGTTCTCGTGTATCCTACATTGACAAACCACGCAAGATTGTCTATGCGCCCTTGCGTGGCAATATTTCCGGTGTAGGAGTCATTGCTGCCTGCATCGTTAAAGAGCGTGAGTGATGGCTCGCCTTCCCCCTGTGGAGTTTCCATGAAAACAACGCCACCAATTGCGCCACCACCGAAAACGGCGCCTTGGCTGCCTTTGAGGATCTCTAAATTACCCAAAGAAAACAAATCTGTTCGGCCCAAAACATTGGAGGTAATGAGGGTGTCGCCTCCATTGCTGCTCAGTCTCATGCCGTCAATCATCGTAGTGGTGTAGGCGTCCGAGCTCATGCCGCGAATGACAATTTGAGATGTGTTGCCTTTTTGATTAGCGCCGCCACCGGGCAGCACATAAACACCGGGCAGGGTGGTGAGGGCCTCAGAAACGGTGTAAATGCTCTCCTCCTTCATTTGCTCAATATCTACAACCTCAACAGAAACACCTGTTTGGTCGTAGGGAACAGAAACACCGCTGTGTGCAGAAACGGTGATGGGCGGAAGCTCTGTCTCTTGTGTGTCGGCTAATACTATTCCTGCTGCTATCAGCGCAGGCACAACTGCGTATGCCACTAGCTGTGTGGCCTTATGTCTGTATTTCATTTGTTTTATATGTCTGTGCTCAGTGCATCGCCAAGCGGTTAAGACTTGCATCTCGGCCGGTCTTCCGACTGAGCTCTGCCTTTTTTATAAGGCGAACATCACGGTTGCGGCACAGCGGCAGATTCTCACTGCCTTTCCCGTCTATTTCCTGCGGCTTCCTCGCCGCCTCCGAGAGCAGGTGATGGTGTTGCCAATCACCGCTGGTAATTTACTACGAAATCTTGGTAGATTGCAAGCTTTTTATCTTGATGTGATGCGTCTTATTTGATATGATGACGGCATGAAAACTCAACTCCTTATACCGATTGCTTGTTTTTGCTGTACTTCACTCCATGCCCAAGATGAGTCCGGCGTGATTCATGAAAATACTCAAGATGGCATTGCGATGACTGATGAGACAAGCACCTTAAGCAGTATTCTTACCTCCATGACGGAAGAAAATGCGCCTCAGCAATTAGAACGTGCCAAGGCGCTATTGGAGAAAGGTGCTCACCCGGATGGTGAGAGTGGGGATTTGTTCTGCAGACTGCCCAGAACCTCTCATTTAGCAGAAGCCCAGTTGTTATTGCTGCAATACGGTAATCAAAATTATGCAGAGCGAACAAAAGGGTGGGACTTATGCTGGCACTTTATGGATCCATCCGTGATATACAAACTTTTAGAAGGTGGGGTGGATCCTAACATTTGTGTCGGGGAGAAAGGGGTGACGTTGTTGGGTACTATTATCTTAAGAAGTTATGGGGCAGATTTGGCACGCTTGGCGATAGAAAAAGGGGCATCGGTAAAACCGTCCAAAAGGATGAAACACTATTTCAGCGATTACACATTCATGATTAACGTGAGCGCTAATGCTCATCCGGAAGATGCAGCGGGAACCATGCGTGTGTTGTTGGATGCCGGGGCAGACATCGATGCGCTGAACAACAAAGGTGAATCTCTGCGCATATACTATGGCAAAAGAAATACGGCGGCGGCGCGTGCAGTTGGTGAGGTTTTGCGAGAGCGCGGCGCGAAACTGCATCCGGATGCTCCATCTAACCGAAAATAAACTGTAAATGCTCCCTAAAAAGCATATTTTGCTTGATTTTTAGGGCATTTTGGTGCATAAACCATGCCCGTTATGGCAGACGAACGTACACGCAAACCTTCTTGGCTTAAAGTTAAGTTGCCTAAAGGGCAGGCTTTCAAGCATGTTAATGAGCTTGTTAAGGGTAATTCCCTCGTAACGGTTTGCGAAGAGGCCATGTGCCCCAACCGTGGCGAATGCTGGAGCCACGGCACGGCAACCTTTATGGCCTGCGGTGATGTTTGCACCCGTGCCTGCGGTTTCTGTGCAACACGCACAGCTCGCCCCAAGCCGCTGGACCCCGAGGAGCCTGCAAAAATTGCTGATGCCGTATGCCGTATGAAGCTTAACCACACCGTGGTAACCATGGTGACTCGCGATGATTTGAAAGACGGCGCAGCCAACCACATTGCTGCCATTATTCGCGAGATTCGCAAGAGCAGCCCGCAGACCATCATTGAGGTGCTTACCTCCGATTTCAATGGCAAGGAGGAGAGCATTGCTGCCGTGATGAATGCCCGCCCACATATCTTCAACCATAACCTTGAAACGGTGGAGCGCCTGTCTCCGCTGGTTCGCTTCCGTGCCAAATACCGTCAATCTTTGGCCGTGCTTAAGCGCGCTTTGGAGCTTGCTCCCGGTATGGTAGTAACCAAGAGCGGTATTATGCTCGGCTTGGGTGAAACCCGCGAAGAAATTGAGCGCACCATGGATGACCTGCGTGAGCATGGGGTAACCGTGTTGACGATGGGCCAGTACCTGCGCCCGTCTCCCAAGCATCTGCCCGTGATTGATTATATTCATCCCGATACCTTTGAGGAGTTGCGAGAGGTTGCTCTCGGCAAGGGGTTCCGCCATGTGGCCAGTGGTCCGCTTATCCGTTCTTCTCACCATGATGCAAATTTCCGCCCCGAGTTGGATATTCTCGAAGCCATTAATGCTGATTTGAAGGCTCGCGGAGAGCTAGTTTAATTACTATTTATCTTGGCAAGGCCGAGAAAATAGTGTAGAATGGGTGGCGATGAGAAGAACACCTATTCCCGGTTTAGTGCTGGCAGATGGATGGCTGGCACCCTATGAGCGTGAAATTAAGGCTCGCATGCGTTTGTTTGACGGGCAGCTGCAGCGCATTTGCAAGCGCTACGGCTCATTGCTCGAGTGTGCCAATGGCTTTAAGCGCATGGGCTTTAATCGCGATGCCGTGACAGGCGAATGGATTTACCGAGAATGGGCACCCGGGGCACGCGCTCTTTATCTTATCGGCGATTTTAACGGATGGAACCGCAGCAGCCACCCCATGAGCTTTGGTAAGGACGGCGTGTGGGAGATTCGCCTGCCGGGGGATGCTCTTTCCCATGGACAACACGTTAAGGTTCATGTTGTAGGGGCTGATAATGTGGCTAAGGACCGCATGCCGGCATGGATTCGCTATACAGAACAAGACCCTGCAACCTTCGATTACAGCGGTATTATATGGGAGCCGTCAGAGCAATACAAATGGAAGAATACCCGCTGGAACCCGGCCAATGTTAAAGTGCCGTTCATTTACGAAACGCACGTTGGCATGGCCGGTGAAGAGGAGCGCATTCATACCTACCGTGAGTTTGCTGACAACGTGCTGCCGCGTATCAAGAAATTAGGCTACAATGTGGTACAGATTATGGCGGTGCAAGAGCACCCCTACTATGGCTCTTTCGGTTATCATGTGTCGTCTTTCTTTGCTCCCTGTAACCGATTCGGCACGCCCGAGGATTTAAAATATCTTATCGATACTGCGCACGGTTTGGGAATTGCCGTGTTGTTGGATGTGGTGCACTCTCATGCCGTTAAGAATGAAGCAGAAGGGTTGAATAATTTTGATGGCTCCGGTGGCCAGTATTTCAATGCCGGAGAGCGCGATAGCCGCCACCCGGATTGGGATAGCTGCTTGTTTGACTACGGCCGCCATGAAGTAATTGAGTTCTTGCTGAGTAACTTACGCTGGTGGCTGGAGGAATTCAACTTTGACGGTTTCCGCTTCGATGGCGTTACCAGTATGCTTTATTTGCACCACGGTCACGAGCCCTTCTCGGATCTTGGGTGCTACTTCAACACCATGGTAAACTTAGATGCCGTAACGTACCTGCAACTTGCGGCCACGTTGGTGCAACAAGTGCGCCCCGGCGCTTTTGCCATTGCCGAAGATATGTCGGGCATGCCCGGATTATGCCGCCCCGTCGATGAGGGTGGTTTCGGGTTTACACACCGCCTTGCTATGGGCTTGCCGGATTATTGGATAAAGATTCTCAAAGAGAAAAAAGATGAGGATTGGAGTGTGGGTGATATTTGGTACACTCTTATCAACCGCCGCTATGGCGAGCCCAATATCGCTTATGCTGAGAGTCATGACCAGGCTCTGGTGGGGGATAAGACCATTGCTTTCCGCCTGATGGATGCTGAGATGTATACCCACATGAGCTGCAGCACCCCCAGCCTGATTGTGGATAGAGGAATGGCTCTGCACAAGATGATCCGCTTGGCTACTCTTGCTGCCGGTGGTGAAGGGTGGCTTAATTTCATGGGTAATGAGTTCGGGCACCCGGAGTGGATTGACTTCCCGCGTGAAGGTAACGGTAATTCGTACAAGTATTGTCGTCGCCAATGGAGCTTGGTAGATAATGAGTTGCTGAGATACCGCTATCTCAATGATTTTGACCGCGCCATGGTGAAATTGGCACAGGAAACGGAATTGCTGGCAGCCCCGCCGGCTCGCCCCTTGAATATGGATGAGAAAAACCAGGTGATGGCCTTCGAGCGTGGTGGTTTAGTGTTCATCTTCAATTGGAGTGGCACTGCCGCCATACCCGATTATAAATTGCCGGCACCGTCTCATGGCGAGTGGCGTGTTGTGCTTGATTCTGATGATTTGAGATTCGGTGGTTTCGGTCGCTTGGATAACAGTATCTCTCACTTTACAGATAAGGTGCAGAATCTTTCTCTTTACCTTTTACCGCGTACGGTGTTGGTTCTGGCTCGCTCATACAGAGGTGGTCGTCAATTCTGAACTGATTTTCTATGGCTAAAAAGAAAGGTTTAAAGCGCGTTTTTCGGGCGGATTTAATGTTAATCACGCTCGTATTGTCGTGTATTTACCTTTTGATAGGCAAGTTTGGGGGGGAAGAGGCCCGGCCAATATGGGAAGAGCTTGTTGAAAATACCGACGCTGCAACAACGACTCATGATTTTGGTCAAGCGGATAACTCTTGCGTTTCTCCTATGTCAGATGCGCAGGTAAATGCACAGCTGGCGAATATGCCCCCGGCTGCTAAATGCAAACCCGTGCGTTTTTTAATGATTAATGCGAATAATTATTTTGTAAAAGAAGATACGCAGCGTTCGCGTTATAAGTTGACAGTCAAAAAGGAAGAATCTCGAGATGCGGTGGCAGATGTTATAGCCTCCGCCGCACCCGAGATTGTCGGCCTTATTGAGATGGGTGGCCCTCATGCACTGGCCGATTTGCAACAACGCTTGAAAAAGAGAGGATTACATTATCCCTATGCCAAAATTCTATTACGCTCGGGCGAAGACAGAGCCTTGGCCGTTCTATCGATGCACCCTATCGTTCAAGACCATTCTCGCGCTAATTGCAATTTGTTGGGTAACAAACGCCAGAAGATGTTACGAGGTATTTTGGATGTAACGATAAAGGTGGGCGAAAATCGTTATTATCGTATTATGGGGGCGCATCTCAAATCTCGCGTATCTGATGACCCTGCTGCCGCTACGGCTCGTCGAACCCTCGAGGCTCGCACTCTTGCAACTTATCTGCAGCAAGAAATCAGGAAACAGCCCAAGATGCCGGTTCTGGTTTTCGGTGATTGGAATGATGGCCCTGCCGACCCCTCGCAAAAAATTCTCAAGCAAGGTGTCTCTAAAGACTCTGCTCTCACTCAAGTGAAAGCTGAAGATAGCCAAGGCCAAACATGGACTATCTACTATGCAACAGGGCAAGAATACTCAGCATTCGACCGCATTTATGCAAACTCTGTATTACGCAGCAGACGCGGGCGCAGTTGCGATAGCGGGATTGTCGATATACCCGTTTCTCATGAGGCTTCTGATCACCGTGCCGTATGGTGCGAGTTGCGTTAATACGCTTAATCGCTCAGCCAACTACTTGTCTCGTGGATCATTTGAACCCACAGGTCAAAAGATTCATCCGTTAAATTGTGTTCTTTACGGATTCTGTGCGACCACTCCCTGAAAACCTCCATACGGGCAGGGTACTTCATGGCTATGGGGTGGTTGTATACTGCGCTTGCCAGCTCTGCTGCAGCTGCCAGGTTGTTCATTTTCAGATGGCAGGCAATAGCACCTGTGCCCGCAAATGTTAAAATGAATGCGTGGTCTTCACCACATTGTTTGGCTATAGTAGGCAAGCTTTTGATAATGAGATTATAATAATATAAGGCGTCTTCGCTTCTGTTGATTCTGGTGAACAGGATGGCTTGCTGTAAATAGGAGCGCATTTTCCATTCTTCTGTTAACCCGGGCAACGCAATAATTTTCTCATTGATGGCAAGAGCCTCCTGTATTGCTGCTTCTGTTCCGGGTATGGCTGCAATGTCTGCTTTTACAGTAAGCGCAAAAGCATATTCCTGAGAGAGATGCGTATTGCCGTGAGTTGATTCACGTGCTTGTTCTATCTCTGCGATGATTCTGTTGATTCGTAATGATGCTTCTTGTTCTTTATTAATGCGGAATAATACTGCAGCATTGAGAATAGCCGCACGAAGACGATAGGGGCTTTCAATTTGCGATGCAGCTTCAAAAAGCGCCGCTCCTTTAGACACTGATTCGTAGGTCATGCATTGTGTAGATGCTCGACCTGCAAGCAGCAACGCAAGGGCTTTTATCTCCTTGTCCTGAGTCTTTGCCGCTAAATCTTCCAGCATGCGCAGTGCTATGGGGTGTTTGCCTTCTTCTGTGTAGATTTTTGCCAGTTTCAGGGTAATGGCGATCCGTACGTCTTCACGTTTGGTTAATTTCAATGCCTCAAGCAAGAATGCTTCATGCGCCTGAGTGACATGGCCGGCCTGTTGCTCGCTTTCCAGTGCATGCAAAAAGAGTCCATAATAGCGCATCACCTGCTCGTTCGGCCAATAGGTTCGTTCCTCATGGGTATAAACACTCAGTCTTGCAAGTGCTGTAGATGCTTGCCCTTCGTCTATGTCGAGTTGGCTGAGCTGTAAATCTACCTCAACTTTTTGCTGTGGCGTTGGCTGCATTTTGAGTACCTCTTCCAATTCTCTTCTCGAGACTTGCGGTTTTTTTCTCAAATTAAGCCCTGCATGCGTCAATAGAATCGCTCTTTTAGAGACCAATGGCACGTCTGCATTCAGCAAGCTCTCTTCTACCTCTGTATTCTCACAGACGTGTGCACAATACATGGCGTTAGAAAGTGCTACCTCTTGCAATGGAAGCGGTGCACACCGGGCGCTTTTTAAGTATAGCTCTGTTGCCGCAGGATCCGTCGGTGGAAGTGTTTGTGCCCTGAAAAAGAAAGAATAAGCATCTTGTTTGTTTTCTGGAACTCTTGCCAGACTCGTAGCCGCATCCGCAAGTTTGCCACAGCTGATAAGGTAGCGCGCATGTTCATTATTGATATGGACCGTGATAGGGAGGTAATCCGAAGTTGTTGCGAGGGCTCTGTTGGCTGCTATTTCGCCCGCGTCTTCTTGTCCACTGCTATTGAATGCTATTCTTTGAATAATGGCATTCGCTAATAATGAACGATATACTTTGCCTCCGTCTTTTGCCCATTCTTCCAACTTACGCATTGCGTATTTGCTGGTTGAAAAGGCATTATGCATTTCTAATCTGCGGAAGGCCTCCGGCAATAATACAGAATCAGGGTAAGATGATATAAACTTCAACAACGTTTCTTCTCCTTTGCCTTCGGCATTTCCGTTTGCTGCCTCTTTATCGTAATGAATCTCTGCAAGTAGAAGTCGGCTGTATTCTCTTTGTAATGGCAGAGCTACTTGTTCTGCTTTTCTGCACTTTGCAATGGCTGAATCGAAGTGTCCGCTGCGGCGTAATTGTTCTGCCTCCAGTAGTAAGATGGCTCCTTTTGTTTCTTGTTTTGCCTTGGCTTCTGGTTGTAAATCTGTGAGTGAGACGCTGTTGCCGGCGTGTATTAAGTGTTCAGCAAGTAATGCTTTTGCCAGCAGGGCAATCTCCGGGGCAGGAGAGCTTGTTAACATTGCCAGATGCTTTGCAGGGGCTTGGCTGCGGCGCGCACAGAACATGAGTGTTCTGGCGGCATAGGGATACAGTGCATGCTGCGACTCTACCTTTGCAAGCTCTATTACAGCTTCGTCATATCGTTGCATCTCCGCTAATGCTCGTCCTTTCCAATAATGAGATTCAGAGCAGGGTGGGGCATCTTGTAATGCCTGCAGTGCTGCACCGGGGTTACCTTGGCGCATTGCATGCTCTGCATCAGCAATGTCTGCATGCGAGATTGAGGCTGAAGCAAGTGTCCCTAGACAGAGGAAAAAATTGTGGTTCATATTTGCGTAAATTATTGCTGTGAATCAGTAGCGGCAGGGGCGTGCTCTGCTTCTGTCCACATGAAGCGGTTGATAAAAGTTTTGCCGGATGCCGTCAGATAGGCTGTTGTACTCTTTCCGGCAAGGCGTTTAGCCGTGCATTCATTTTGATATACCGGCATGGGTTTGCAAGATATTACTACGGGGCTTGTTACAGATTCGTCAGATGCATATACGGCAATGGGAACACCCTCTGCGGTAAATGCTATATCTAAAGATTCGCAAGATTTGCCCCATTCTCCTTTATACAAGAAAGGGTATCTTTGCAGAAAATCAGGTAACTGCCCGGGATACGGTACCCGCACGCGGTAATGCTCCGGTAAAGTTGAAAAATAATGAGTTAATGAGAATGGTGTGCCACTTTGACAGTGCAATAAGGCATCTGCCGCGTTGATTCCGATAAGGTTTTGTCCGTTGAATAAACCATGCTTATTGTCGGCGGGGCAGAATTTATGATATTCTGAATGCACCATAAGGCATATTTCCAAATGGCAGTGAGCGCGCACGCGGTTGAGCCCTACGCCGCTGTACCCCAGCACGCCGATACAGTCTCCGGTTGAGACCTGTTGCCCGACCTCGCAGTTTACTTTGCGCAAATGTGCGTAAAGACTGTAAATGGTGCCCTCCGGTACTTGGTGGGCAATAACTACATACCTGCCGTAGTTGCTGGCTCCGGGAGAAGTGCTGGTATACGCTACGATACCCTGTGCAATGGGGCGTATTTCATCCAGTGGTTCTCCTGCAGAGTCTCGGCGTATGGGCTTTACATCTATCCCCTCATGTAATTTCGTGCAGATGATTTTTCCTGTATGAACTCGTTTTGGGGTTCTTGTGAAACCATAGGTTCCGGCTTCCCAAGGCGTAGATTTTTTGCCCTCGAACAAGCGGTCGCAGTACATGAAGTACCCCTCATTATCGCCTCGATACAAAGCATCATTGTCTGTCGGTAATGTGAATACCAAGTCCGATGCAGCATGCAAATACATGCATGCCATAGGTGCAAACAATAATGCTTGTAGCGCTCGTCTCATGAGGCGACTTCTCTTTAGTAAATTTCACCAACCGTGCGACCGGTAAAGTCTTTGCGTTGTTGTACGTTTTCCGGCATCTTGGGGAGCGGACGCGGGTTTTCGTCTAAATAACGTTTTTCTTCAATCTCCGGCTCCATGGGTTCAACAGTACGGGAAATCTGCTTGAGGTCGTAGCCGTTCAAGCCATTCCATATTTTGAGAATGCCGTCGCTGACAGGGGTAATGCGCATGGGCTCCATTGCCAAACCGTTAACAACAGGCAGCATGATAAGGCCGTTTTTGTGCAATGTTTGTGTATAAAGGTGCATTCGCCATTCCGGTTTTGCATACAGAGTAACGCCGTATGAGCCGTCAGTCGGGTCCAGTTCTGACCTGAATTTAGCGAAATGGTTGAGCGACATTACCGGGGTTCTGGTGTAAGCTCTTCCGTTGTAGTAAATAATATGTTTGGCACTGGTGTATGCGGCGGGGTCTTGGTCGTCATGCCCTTCCTGTGCCAGAAAGAATACAGGATAAGCCTTTTGTTGTTGGCAGCTGCTCAATGCCGTTGCTGCAGCTATGGCGATTACTGATACGGTGCGAAAGATGTTCATACGAGACGAAGATGTGATAATGACTGAGCAACACTCTACCACATTTCTTCTCGCTTGGCGAGCTAAAAACGCATCACCCTTGGAGAAAACTGCGGCTCTTGAGACAATAGTTGATACCGCTCCACAGCGTGAGTACAACGCTGAGCCACATTGTTATCTCGCGTAACCAGAAACCACCTTCTCCGACTGACAGAAAGCGAAGCGGCTGGGGCAGGTTGCATGCGTAGCAGAGGTGTACCAAACAGGCAATGCAGTAGGTGAGCTGTACGGCTGTTTTCCATTTGCCGTAGCGGTCTGCTGCTATGACTTTTCCTTGTTCTACGGCTAATTGTCGTAACCCTGTTACCAAAAACTCGCGGAACACAATAACGATAGTCACCCAAAACGGGCAGATACCAA
Organism: Akkermansia sp.; assembly: GCA_045124875.1. Classification (GTDB taxonomy): domain Bacteria; phylum Verrucomicrobiota; class Verrucomicrobiia; order Verrucomicrobiales; family Akkermansiaceae; genus Akkermansia. Next base: position 202,578 of record JBGVMR010000081.1, on the reverse strand, counting down.
CATGGCTGAGGTACACAAACGCTGCGCAAACTAATATTTTATCGGCAAGCGGGTCTATTAATTTGCCGAAATTGGTAATCAGGTTATATTTGCGTGCCAGATATCCATCCAAGAAATCACTGATGGCACCCACCACGAACGCCCATAGTGCAATACATACGCCGACTGTCATCGGGACGAAATATCCGCTGAATGCGACGTGGTCATTGGGAAATCTGCCGGCTCCCTCGGGTGCTTCACTCACGTCCACTCCATTCACGGTAAGAGCCAGAGTAAAGACAATGACGAGCGCGATTCTGGACAGCGTTATGATGTTTGGAAGATTCAGCATGTGCGCAGTGAGTTTACTCCCATTTATGGACTCTTGCAAGCATAAATCACGACACTTTGAGAAAAGAACGCGATTTCTGACATATTCTATGCTTGAAAACTCATAAAAATATGCTATATTCGTTGCCATGAACGGATTTCGTATAGCGATTCTCAGCCTGATGGCGATTGTTGTAGCGCTGTTGTCTTATGTAGTTTTCGAGGTTTTGCCTAATAAACAACGTGAACATGAGGCTCACACACGCAGTGCCAATGCTGCAGATTTTAATCTGCCCCATGCCCCTGCTGCTGATGCAACTGTTGCGAATAATACCGATGCAAATCACGAGGCCAGAGAGTCTGCAAATGCTGCCGTAGAGCGTGTTCATGCCAATGAAGAACAACGCACTCTTGCGCAAACTGAGGAGCAAAGACGCATCAAGGAAGAAGAGGAGATGGCTGCTCAGCTTGCCAGAGAATCTGCAGAGGCTGAAGCTATCGGTATGGTGACCGGCATTGCTCCGGATTATAGCTTCCTTGCGTTCAAACCCTTGGGTGAACAGCAAATCTCTGAGGGCTTGGTTATCGCTTTGCGCCGCGGCGAGGATGACTATATCATCTGTGAAGGTAAAGTATTGCGTCAACATGAATCCGGCGAGTGGATTGCTGATATTATAAGCGATTCTTTCTTCGGTTCGGAAGAAACTGCTCAAGATCGCCCCATGCCTGCTACTGGCGACTTGGTAATTATTACTCCGTTTGATACAGCGGACCAACTTCGCAGTGAATCCCAGTCATACCCGGAAGCTGCTGTTGAGCCGTCAGGCGATGGACAATAACTTCCATTATTTTCAATCGCTCCGTTATGTCTACCACATCAAGCTCTGTGCTGTTTGATCGCACCCCAAGCTTCTCGTTTGAGTTTTTTCCTCCTAAAACGCAAGAGGGAGCAGAGGCATTGCTCGATACGGTGGTGAAATTGCAAGCGTTTCACCCAAGTTTTGTAAGTGTTACCTACGGTGCCGGTGGCGGTTCTCGTGAGTTGACTCGAGCCGTCGTTCACGATATGGTGGCCAGAGGCATCCCTACCGTACCTCACCTCACCTGTGTAGGCCATACAGAAGCCGAAATTGAGCAAATTTTAGAGGGGTACACCAATGCCGGCGCTCAGGCAATTTTGGCTTTGCGTGGGGATCCTCCCCGCAATCGTCCCTATGATGCGTCTCAGGATGCTTTTCGACACGCCGCTGAATTAGTGCGTTTTATTCGCAATTGGGAGTCCCGCCACCGTTTGCCGAATCGTCTCACCATTGGTGTAGCCGGTTTCTGCGAAGGCCACCCCGACACACCGAACCGCATTCGCGAAATGGATTATCTGAAGGCAAAAGTAGATGAAGGTGCAGACTATATCTGCACGCAGCTTTTCTTCGATAATCACGCATTCTTTGACTTTCGTGACCGCTGCCGCCTCGTTGGTATAGATGTACCCATCATTGCCGGCATCATGCCGATAACGACAATATCCGGCATGAATCGCATGGCGGAGCTGTCTGCCGGCACCAATTTCCCGGCACGTCTCTTCAAGGCTATGCTTAGAGCCGGTGGAGACCGCACAGCCATAGAGCGTATCGGTATCAACTATGCCAGTAATCAATGCGCAGAATTGCTGGATGCCGATGTAGATGGTATCCATTTCTACACGTTGAATCGCTCTCGCGCAACTCTTGAAATATACCGCAACCTCGGTATCAACAATTATTATGATGTGGATCGCCTCCACATGCTCAGTAACCTTTACAAATCCTGAACACATGCAAACAACTAATAAGACAGAAAATCCGGAAGAAACGCCCCTTTCCCCCGAGGAAGTCAAAGCAATCGGTGAGATTGAGCTCGGCCCGGCAAAACACGAGGTGTTTCTTAACAAGCACTACAAGAAATTGATTTTCGGCGGTGTTGCTTTGGCTGTGGTTGCTTCAGCAGCCACGGCATGGTATGCATATGGTGAGCAACAAAAGAAAGAAGCCGGTGCTCAGATTGTAAGCTCATTTGCTCCTCGCACCAATATTAATGATGCAGACCCCCTGAGCATCGTTCTTACAGATTACCCTGATACCCCCTCTGCTGAAACGGCTGCATACATTAAGGCTGCTCGCGATTTGAGCGATTCCGCTTTTACTGATTTTACTGTAATGCAGCAGCTTGCTGACAACGCCAAATCTGAATCCGTAAGGCTGCTTGCATGCCACGCCCTTGCTGCCCGTTATGCTAAAGACGGCGATTATGATAATGCCTCTCTTTATCTGAAAAAGGTGATCAACTTCCCCCGCAATGTCTATACGGCACATGCCTATATTTGTCTCAGCGATATTGCGTGGAATAAGGGTGACAAACAGCAAGCTCTCATGTACCTGACCGAAGGTCGCGAAACATGCCCGGATAGTCCGCTCTTCAACGAGGCCGGCGGCTCCGGTGGCGCTTTTGAAATGTATTATCAAATCCTCCGCAATCAAGTTTCCGTACGATTCGATTTGCTTGAAAGTGGAGTAGATGCCCCTGTTGACGCTATCTTTACAAAGCCCATCGAGACTACAGAAGTGACCGTGCCAGCAGTTTCGGGCGATGTCGCTGTGCCGATTGACGGTGCTGGCGAAACTTCAGTGGAGCCGCTTCCCTCTAATCCTACAACGGAAATACCGGCCATGCCTTCAACGTTGGATGGGGTAACACCTCCCCCTGCCGGCATCTGATAAGAACATATACTCTCTCTCGAATAATCTGCTATGGGGCTTTTTCAAGATAATTTCTCCATGCTTTCTGAGCTGGAACGCTTGGCCGCAATGGTGCAGGACCCCGTCCGCATTCATGAGATTGGCGAGGCCGAGTGGCCGCTTGCCATGATTGCCTGTGGGCTTGTGACCGGTAATGACCCTGCACGCCTGCAGGACAATATCCGCGCCTATGAAATTTTTCAGCAAAAAGCAACACCCGCTTCTCGTGGCGGTGCCCTTAAGCAACTAGTTCGTTTTATTTCGCAACGCAAAGGGGAGGGCTGGCGTGCCTTTATCCCCTTTGCCATTTGCGAATCGGAGGCGCTTATCAGCTCTGCTGCGGCTATCCAGTTAGCAACTCTTGCCCAACCCTCTCCCACAGAGAAACTGGCAGGTATCGAAGCCTTGGTTGACTTGTACATGCGTCTCCCGCAGAGTAATCCGGCCGTTATCAGCGGCCTGCTCGGGTTGAGCGATATGCGAGCTCTGCCTTTGCTGAATAAACTCTGCTCCCTCCCGACAGAGCGCATGCAGAACTTACTCAGCAACATAACGCCTCCCGCAAACCACCTCAGCTACCAGTGGGCATTGGCTGTTTTAGAGGCCTATCCCTCATTATCGGCAGAAATTGCCTCGTTGCTTGAGAGAATGGCTGTCACAGCAGATACTGTGTTAGACCTTGTACTCCCCATCCCCACATGGTCTTTCGAAAGACCTACACCCCAGCCGCTTCATGGTTGGACTCGCCCCGAGTACCTCGCTCGTATGCTCCCTGTACTCAAAAAGCATCTTTCAGATTCGCAGATTGCAGCTCTCTCATCTGCATTTGCTGCCTGATTACATACTTTAGACTTGAATTACCTCCCGTTTTCTAGTCTAATACTCCACGCCTTTACGGCCCCGTAGTTCAATGGATAGAACGGCCCTCTCCTAAAGGGCAAATGTGGGTTCGATTCCCGCCGGGGCTGTTTCCTTATTTTGCGCTGTTTAGCGCAGTTGTTGATTTTGCTTGCTTTATGAAGTTGTATATTGCTAAATAAGCGCATCTCGCTGAGCGAAAATTGAGCGAATCGTTGAGCGAAAATGAGCGAAAAAATCTTATTTAGCAATTTATGAGTCAGATTCATGTTACAAGTGTTGGGCTGAGCCAAGAAGGGAAGTCTCCTTACTGGGTGGCGCAGTGGGCGATGTCGGATGGTAAGCGTGTGAAGAAGTCTACTAAGGTGCCGGTGGCCGGTGGCTTGTTCAGGGGTGAGAAACTGACGCGGGCGCAAGCGAAGAATCGGGCGCTGATGGTGGCGCAGGAGTTGGCTAATGCTGCTGCGGTGGAGTCGATGCGCGAGGATAATATGTCGGTGCGTGAGTTGTTTGATAAGATGCTGGGCGGGAAGCTGGGACGGGTGTCTACGGCTACGTATAATAATGCCAAGACTTCTTATCGCTTTTTTTGCGAATGGTTCGGAAAGCGGGCTGATGCTCCTGCGCGTTTGGTGACGCGTGCTGATGTGAAGGAGTGGGTGTTGGCGCGGCGTAAGGAGGTGCGCCATAAGACGGTGTTGCATGATTTGTATGTGGTGCGTGCTGCTTTTGCTTGGGCGCTGGATGCGGAGTTGATTGTGCGCAATCCTTGTGATGGGGTGAAGGTGCCTGCTGATGGACGTGAGGAGAGGGTGGTGCATGAGGCGTTTACGCCGGAGGAGATTCAGGTGCTTTTGTGTAAGTTGCCGGATGAGTGGGCGGCTGCGGTGCGTTGTTGTTTGGGGACGTATGGGCAGCGTTTGGGGGATGTGCGTGCGCTGCGCTGGGAGCAGTTTGATTGGGAGGAGCGGGTGGTGCGGTTGACTACGGGGAAGACGGGCCGTGTGATGCGCCAGCCGATGCTGGAGGGTTTTTATGGCTGGGCGCGTGAGCGGTTTGAGGCGGCGCAGGCTGCCGGTGGGGATGCTGCGGTGTATGTGCTGCCGCGTTTGCGGGTGCATAGTAATCCTAGCCAGGAGTTTACTCAGTTGGTGCGTTTACACGGTATTGGGTTGCAGAATGGTGGTGGTGCCGGTAGGCGCAGGTGTTGGCATAGTAAGACGTTTCATTGTTTGCGGGCGTCTGTGGCTACGATGTTGCAAGCTGCGGGGGTGAGTCAGGGATTGGCGATGGAGTTGGTGGGCCATGATTCTGCTGAGGTGCATGCGGTGTATATTCGCCCGAATGCGGAGCAGTTGCGCCAGGCGGTGGCGGCGTTGCCCCAGTTGTAATATCATTTTGCCCTCGGCTGCAATATGATGAATCACCCCGCAGGTGCGGTTTCCTGCGGGGTGCTCTGAAAAACTTTTGGCTGTGAGGCGCGGGTTTTTCTAGGAGGTGCAAACTTTCTGTTACCAGCAGTTGGTTTGCGGGGTGACGGATTATGGATCAATTATAATCGCAAGAGCAGAATACCATATCTTGGGGGGGGGTGTCAATACTGCGAGAATTGATTATTTTTCTGCTTGGTTGTGGGGGAAGAGCCAGAACATGACGGCTCCAAGGATGCCTAGTACGCTGACGGTTGTGCTGGTGATTAGTGTGATAAGTACGCTGTCCGAAAGTCGGTCAAATCTTATTGGGGTTGGTATGCATGAGCTGTGCCATACTAGTAGGTAGGTAAAGACTCCTATGATGGGGGATAGGAGGGCTATGTTGGGGGCCAATGTTCGCAAATAGTCTGATAGGTATTGTCGTCGATAATTTTCCGGTTCCGGCATGAGTTTGCTCTTGTATGCATGATAGCCGGTTATTATCATGAAGATACCGTATAGAAGAGTGGATAAAATGAGTGTGATGCTGATTCCCCAGAGTATGCTGTGAAATTGGCGTAGGTATAGGTAGCCTATGGCGTGGGATAAGATGAGGTATATGATGACGAATATCCACATGAATGCCAAGATGATGGCAGCCCATGCGAATTGCATGCGCATGTTGTTGACTCGGGTTTCATGGTGGAGTCGTTCGTGCAGGAATTGGCTGACATCGTCTCCGGATTCGTCCGCAGTGTTGTTCTCGATGGACGGTGTATCAACGGATTTTGGTTCTTCTTTTATGAGGGAGAAGATTTGTTCTGCTTCTTCAGCCATTGCTCTGTTGGTTTTTACGGGTGAAGTATTCTCTGATGAGGATGACCGGGATGCGTGCGAATCGCCCTCTTCCGTTTTCCCATATGGTGTACCATGGGGTATCCGGTAGATGTGTCATGCGTACTAGGTCTGCTCCGCTGAAGGGCTGCATGCTGCGTATCATGCTGTCTAAGAAGTTTTTGATTGTCGGGTTTGTGATGATTTCTGCCGGGGCGGTTTGGGTGATTGCGTTGGAGCCGAAGTGCATGTATGCTCTGTAGACGCTGGGGATGACCGGACCGTATGTCCATGCTTGTATTTCATCATTGAAAAGGGGGCGCCCAAGGTGTATTAGGGCGAAGCCTTGGATGAAGTAGAGCATTTTTTGCAGCTTGAGGTTGCTAACTGGCTGCGGTGAATTGTTGAGGATGTAGTTGGCCACGCTCAGGGCGCTATATTGGCCTGTTTCTGGATGCGTGTTCATGGTGTGTTTGTTACCGGATTTGCTAGTAGATTATTTCTTTCCGAGTTTGATGATAGCATGTATTTTTTGTTTTTCAAGGTTTATTGTGGCGCTATATGTTGTGTTGGGGAGGTGAGATTTATGTTATTTTTTATGTTCGATGGGTGGGTATACAATATGTGGTGTATGTTTTGTGGTGCGTGTTGTGCGTTTTGTGTTTTGCTTGTGTGTGCGGTTGTTTGAAAAAATTGTGTCTTACCGCAATAAAATTTTACCCCGCATGTTGCGGGGCTGTTTTGTGCAATGTGCGCAGCTAAGTGCGGAGTAAAATGCGCAGCTTGTGCCAGCTTGTGCCGACTTGTGCGGGGGTATCGGCTAATTTAGCTGTGTTTTAGCTGTGATTAGCTGGTGGGAGGTTTTCTATATTTCATCGGTATCAGAGTATTCAAAATCTCCGTTTAGGTATTTGTCCTGTTTTTGTAGTTCTTCGATGATTTTGGTATCAGAGAGTTTTTCTATGCCGGGGTATTTGTTTGCTAAGGCTTTTATGTATCCTTGCTTTGTCCAATAAAAGATGCCGTAGTGAGGGGTGGCCTGTATTCTGCGGTACAGCTCTGCTGCTGTGAGAAGGTGTTGAGGCCTTGTATCGCAGCCTCCGGAACGTAAATCGATGTCTGCACTAAGGACGTTGATTATAATTTGCTCTACGTTGTTTGTGTTGTCTCGGCTCTTGGTTAGTTCATTGCCTATGCTTTCTGATGCGGCTTGGAGTTGTTTCTCTATGCCCTCTTTGATGCCTTTGAGTATGAAGTATGCTATGAGGGTGATGACTGCCACGATGATGCCTTGCATACCTAAATTATCCCATATCCAAGGAATGTTGTCAATTATTGTTTCCATGTCTGGTTAGTTGGTTGGAGTGAGATTATGTATTATGAAAGAAAGTCTTCTACATATTTTGACCGTTCTAAAGGTTCGGATGGTTTTGTTACTTTATAGCCTTTTTCTTTAAGTAGGTTAATCATTGTCTCATGAGCCATTCCTTCGGGGTGCATAAGAAGGTCGCTTAGTTTTAATCGTTGCTCAGATGATACTTGAGCCATGTTGTATAATGATGATAAATCCTCTTGGTCTTCTTGAGTTTCATCGATTAATATGATTTTTTGGCAGATTTCGTCTTTCTCTCTTTGTACCAATAGGCAATAGTGTGGTTTTGCGGTTTCGTCAAAGTGGTTTTCGCCATCCCAATTAAATACTCTAGCACTGGCATGCATGATGTAATATTTGGGATAGGAACCTGTAGTTCGATAGATGTCTCCATTTTTTGTATATCCAGCAGATTTCTCAATTGCTTCAGTGTATCCTTGTACTTTCTCCCATGAACATTCATCAAGCTTTATCGGGGCGCTTTTAGGTTGTTTTTCGCTTAACCGCTTTTGCTCTGCCTGAGAGATTTGTTCAAGAACCCTTTGTTTGTACGAGTTGTATTCGGTGTGTCCGTTATATTTGGTTTCAATAGGTAATTTCTCTAACGTGTCGCAGAGTTTATCAAGACCTCTATTATCGAGTTTATCATATGTGTGAGCTAGCAAAATGTCTGGGATTTTGTCTTTCGTGATATTATCTCGGTTGATTAAGAAACAGGTTTTGTTTTGTGACCAGATTGCGCCGAGTTCGAATAGACAGTAATTGCTCTTCAGGTAATTTTGAGTTAAATAAACGATGGCGAGTTTGCATTCTTGTATATCTTTTCTCAGTTCATCATTGAAATTACTGAAATTTTCAATTCCCGATTCTGGCAATGAGGTAAAAGTTATTTCATTCCTACTGATTACATATAACCCAGATAAAAAATCAACAAGATGTTTGATAATTTCACAATCTGATGATGCATGGCTGATGAAAATTTTGCACTGTTCCATATTTTTACTTCTTCTTGAGTTCTTTGAGGATTAATTTTTTTCGTTTTTGCTGTAACATGAGAGGGGTAGTTCTAGCAAGAGGATTAAGGTTCATGAAAAAAATGCTCTAAAATATCTTTTATTTTGTTTTTTGCTGTTGATGTAAAACCCGAAATCTTTTTTACGGTATTATTATCAATAACGAAACACTTATAGCTTGTTTTGTTATCAGAGCTTTTGCATTCTGCCGCTATGAAAAACATTTGGTAGGTACTATATCCCGTAAATTGAGTTATGCTTGTATATGCCAACTTGTTTTTTGATAAGCAGAAACCTGACAACGACTCCATTTCTGAGATGTGACGAAGTATCGAATCCGGTCCTGTTGCAGGCTTGTCTACCTGTACAGGGTGCCATTCTTTTAATTCTCTGTTAATTATATATGAGTAATTGCCTGATACAAGGTGTTTGACAAGCGTATATGAAGTGTCAGGGATTAAATAAGAAAATTGCTGAGGCGAGAAAGCTGCTCTTGTTACGTTCACTTCTTTTATTTCAAGATTCTGTAGAGCTGCTTTTATATCGGCACATTCATGCTGAGAATGAACGCCTAGAATTACATGAGACAGATGAGTAAATAAGTCGTCATCATAATAACAGACTTTCGCGTAGTCTTCGCTGGATTCGTTTTTTGCCTGTTCTAACGGTATTGCTATGCGGTATTCTTCTTCATGAGACCATTCCAACGCTTTTCGGTGCAGTAAGGTTAATGGGTTGTTTTCTCTTACTCGGTTTTCCTTATATTCTACTGCACGAATGCGTTTGCTATCACTTTGTACTGTATAGTTTTTATCGAGTAGTATATACTGACCCTGTTTGCTTTTTTCAACAGGGATATCAAAGGCCAGGCATGCACCGCGACTGCTATCTGCGTAATAGCCCCACATTGCGGCACTATTGCATCTGCATGAGAGGCATATGTAGCCGTATTCCTTTATTTGTTCGCTTTGTTTTTCTTTGTTTTGCTGAACACATTCCGTTACGTCGTTAGTATTCCACGGTTTAGAAAGGTGGATTCTTTTTGAAGATAAAAGAGGAATCAAGGCTTCCGGTTTTACATACAGATACAATCTGATGAACAGTATCTCGCATAATTCATTTTTGTCTTTGACTAATCCTGTGATAGGCTCTGCAAAGGTGTTACCATGCAGGTATGTCCCTTTGTTTTTCATGGTTTACTGTTTTTTCAGTTGAGCGAGGATGGCTTCGAGGCCGGCGGTAGCGATGGCGAGTTTTTCGGTGAGTCTGGCTTCGCGCGCAGTTGGCGCGAGCGGGGAAGTCGATGAATCGGTCGGAGAATTGATGCCGAGAAGCCAGTCGATGGAGACGCCGAGGGCAACGGCTATTCGGTAGAGTTCGTAGGTGTCGGGGATTCTCTCGCCTGTTTTATATCTGGAAAGTGTTTGTTCTCTTATGTTTGTGTGTTCTGCTAGGTCTTTTTGACGCAGGCCTGATGAACCGAGCGCTTCAGTGAAGCGCGCAGAAAATTGCTCGCAAAGTGCATTTTTTTCTTGCATTGTAATGAATCGCGTGGTTAAATAAAGCCGTAACCGCGAGACTGGTGACGCATGAAGCGCGGTTACGATAACGTATAGTATCAAAAATGAATCAGAAAAGCAATAAAGATGTGGCGGTTACGGCGCGTTATTTGGCCGATAAGGGTTACTCGATAACTCGCGCTGCGCAGAATGTAGGGTGTAGCCCTGCGCACTTGGCGCGGGTGTTGCAGGGTGATAGGGTACCAAGTGCGCTGTTGCTGGAGCGGCTGCGCGCGCTGCCGGAGCTGCGCCCGGTTATGTGCCGGGTGGAGTATTGAGGCGGACTGAAGTCCGCTGCTACGAGGGTAACTTTCAAGATTAAAAATTAAACATTACAGACACCTAGCCGGATTTTGTACTGCGTTAAGGCGGATAGTTAAGGAGAATAAGTTTATGGATGATAGGGAGTATAGTTTTGATGAGTTGCTGGAGCTGGTGGCGGAGTATGTGACGCTGCTGCGTAGTTTGCGCAAGCTGGGCTATGTTGATACGGCTAAGGAGACGATGGGTAGGTGTGCTTTTTATTTTGGTGCGCTGTTGGCTAAGGGGGATAAAATTTAAAATTAAACATCAAAGATTCAAGATTCTTATGGCTGCATATAAACGAGTGATGGTAGACGGGCGGCACTTGGAGGCAGATGAGTGCGTGGTGCTTGTTGAGCTGAAGGGTATGGAGTATTGCAAGCTGCCTACGTTGGCGAAGACGTTTGATATTTCTGCTAATCAGTTTCGTGAGGTGTTGGCTGATTTGTGCACGACTCATGAGATTCGGGTGCTGGAGATGGGGCCGCGGATGCAGTTGGTGAATGTGCGGGATTTTCGCCGTGCGTTGTTGGAGCGTTGCAAGGTGCGTAATGGTATTGTGAAGAGTGCTTTGGAGGTTTAATTTTTTAATGGTTTAAGGTTATGGTTAAGTTGTTGTTGCAGGGTGTTGGGTGTGTGCTGGGGAGCGTGGCTCTTTGGGTGGTGTTTATTGCTGTGGTGGCTTCGCTTGATACTTGTGTGGATGGGCATCGGATTGATCCGTATGGTATGGAGTTTGAGTTGCCGACGAAGGAGGAGGCGGGGGAGAGGTTGCGTGAGCCGTTTAATAGTTTGCCGCCTGTCTGCGATGAATCTGCGATGTGGTAATTTGATTTTTAATGTTTAATTTTTAATGTTTAATGTTATGAGTAATAATGCTATGAGAGCTGCTAGAGAGTTGGCTGCGCCGTTGGTGCAGGGTGAGAATAGGCCTATTGTGTTTGCTGAGAAGCGGCCGCGGGCCGGTAAGGGTGGGGCTGCGTTTAAGAGTTTGACTGCGGCGGTGAAGGCGGCTGAGCGTGAGAAGGAGGAGGCGCGGGGGTATAAGCTGGCGGCGGAGAAGGTGCTGGAGGCTTGCTGTGGGCGGTTGCGTGAGATGGAGGATTATGTGCGGCGGGTGCGTAGGTGTATGGTTAGGGATGCGGTGGTGACGCTGTTGATGATGTTGACGCTGGTGGTGTATATGTGGTTGCGTTAGTGTAGGTTTTCTTTCCGACATGTAAGTGGCGGTTTGTTCCATAAAGTGCAGTATGCCGCTGTGGCTGCCGAGGCGTTTGAAATTATCGGTTGCAATTTATATGTGCTGTGTGAGTGTTGGGCTCTTTACGAGGTTCGAGGCCTTGGCATGGTTTCCTGCCGGTGAGTTGCCGGTGGGCGATGCGTTGAGCGTCTGTTTCATAATCAGAAAGCCTCTGTGGCACCGTGGAGGTTCTTAACGGTGCATATTAAGACTATGACAGTAGAACAATTAGTGAAAGATGGGCAGCTGCAGCTTGATACGCTGGTTGCTGCGTTGGAAGATGCTGCCTTGGATAAGGCGGGGGTGGTGTTGGTTGCTGATTCCGAGCATACGGTTGCGCGGAGTTGTGTTGAGGGCTGTACGCTTAATACCTGGGGCTCTGTGTTGTGGCCGATGGTGGGTTGCGCGTTGGCTGAGTTGGTGAAGCGTGCTAAGGATCGTGATGCTGAGGCGTGGGCTGTGGTGGCGAGGTATTTTGTGTTGAGTGGGCAGCCGGATGTGAAGGCTGTTAAGCTTGGCTCTTTGGATGAGCTGATGGAGGCTTTAGGGGGAAAGGAGGGTTGATGATAGAAAGGTGTTTTTGTTATGAAGGGTTTTTTAAGCGAGTATTTGCAGTCCTTGGAGCCGGATGTTGAGTTTTCTGAGGAGGAGATGCAGAAGTTCGGTGAATACCTGAGCCAGTTTGATGATATGGCTCATGAGATGGTGAGCCAGCTGGAGCCTGGTAGGCGTGATGCGTTGTGTGAGCAGGTGGTCGCGCTGGGGATTTTTGCTATGGTGCAGAAGATGGGTATGCCGGTGGAGGTGGTGCAGTTTGTGGAGATGGTGTTTAACCGCTGTAATATCCGTATTACGGATGAGCGCGATAATGAATGATTTTGCTGTCATAGGCGAGACGTATGGGTGCCGGTACGATGGTCTGAGTTGCGTGGCACGGGTGGGCCCGGCTTCGTCCGAAGTCGTTACGCCTTCGGGCTACGCCGAGGCTCGCGCCTCCGAAGCTCCGCTGCTCGGGGCATGGGTGGGGGAGCGTCCACTGTAAAAACGCTCGTTATGTTGGCGTGGTCGTTCAATGGGATAGGATGCCGGTTTCCGATGCCGGTGATGAGGGTTCGAGTCCCTCCTGCGCTGTTCTCCTACGAGTGTAGGGGTGTATGTACTGTTCATGTTACTCCTCTGTGGCACCGTGGAGGTTAAATTACGGTGCGCTTAAGACTATGACAACAAATAATACTACAGAGAAGTTGGTGCTCAGCCGTGCTGAGCGTGGGGAGCAGTTGGCCGGGAATTTGGATGCGCTGAGTGTGCAGCTTGCGGATGCTTGGCTGATGGAGGGTAATTTTGCCAGGACTATTGCTTATGGTATGGCTGTGGCTGAGTTGCGTGAGGCGCTGAATGAGAAGGTGATGAAGGCGCTGATGAAGTTGAAGAATACCAAGATGGGTTTCCGTACGGATGAGGGGCCGAAGACTGGGGTTTATAGTATGGAGGTGGTGCGTGATGCGGTGATTGAGGCTGCGACTCTCGGGTTGCAGTGTGTGGGGAATCATTTTAATATTTTGGGTGGTAATATGTATGTGACGAAGGAGGGTTTTACGTTTTTGCTGCGTGAGTTGGTGAAGCAGGGGCGTTTGCAGGATATGCGTTTTGTGTACCATCCGGCGGAGATTAAGGAGAGTTCAACGCAGGGTGTGAGCCGCAGTGGTGAGGTGTACCAGAAGATTGAGCGCGAGGGTTTGGTTAAGGTGGAGCTGAGTTGTGTGTGGGATGGTAAGCCGGTGAATGAATGCCTGGAGTTTGTGATTCGAGTGAATGCGGGGATGAGCCAGGATGCGATTATGGGTAAGGCGGAGCGTAAGGCGAAGGCTTGGTTGTATAATTTTTTGACGGATCAGGCGGTTTCTGATGGTTCCGCCGACGCAGATGAGCTGCTTTGGCGTGACAAGGAGGCTGAGGCTCCGGCGATGCGTGATGTGACGAAGGAGAAGGCTGTGGTGGCTCCGGCGTTTTTGACGGAGGAGCCGCAGCAGGCTATGCCGATTGGGTTGCCGGGTAAGTTGCCGATGTTTGGGGAGATGGTGTAAGGGATTTACAATTTACGATTTACAATTTACAAAGTTATGGAGATTGTTATGAATGCTGATGATGTGAGAATGGGTTTGCCGAGTGCGAGTGGGTTACAGCGTTTGGTGTTGTGCCCTGGGAGTTGGTTGGCTGAGAAGGCGTGCCCTGAGCTGGAGGAGAGTGAGTCTGCGGCGGCGGGTACGCGCTTGCATAAGCACATGGAGGAGGGGACTCTGCCGCAGGATGCGGTGGAGGCTGAGGCGTGTGAGTGGTGTGCGGAGATGGAGGCGAAGTTGGCGGAGGAGTTTTTGGGGGCCCGTGAGGTGTTGTTCCGCGAGAAGCGGCTGTGGGATAATTGCCAACGGTACAGTGGGCAGGCGGATGTGGTTTACCACAATGAGAGTGCTGCGCTGGTGTTGGATTATAAGTTTGGCCGTGTTGCGGTGGAGGGTGCGGAGTATAATACGCAGTTGTATGCGCTGACGCTGCTGCTGATGGATAATTTTGCGGCGTTTGATGTGGTGTATGCTGCTATTTTGCAGCCGTATGTGAGCCGGAAGAGGCCGCAGGTGATGAAGTTTGAGCGCAAGGATATTGCTGCGTTGCGTGGCTGGTTGTACCGGAAGTTGGATGAGGCTGCGGTGCCGGGGGCTGAGTTGTGCCCGGGGGAGGCTCAGTGCCGGTATTGCCGTGCTGCGGCGAGTTGCCCGGCGCTGGGTTTGCAGGTGCAGAAGGCTGCGGGGCTGGAGTTGACGCGGTGGGAGCAGTGGAGCCTTGAGGATAGACGCAGGGCTTATGATGCTGCGCGGTTGGCGAAGAAGTATGTGGAGGCTATTGAGCGGAAGGTGCGGGCTGATTTGGTGGCAGGTGTGGAGTTGCCGGGGCTGGAGCTTGCGCCGGGTAAGGCGGCGTTTACTGTGACGGATGCCGGTGGGGCGTTTGGTGTGCTGAACTCTATGCTGGATGTGAGTGGTGAGGAGTTTGTGCGCTGCTGCAAGGTGGGTATAAGCGAGTTGGACAAGCTGGTGCATGCTAAGCTGGTGGCGCAGGCTGCGGAGGGTGTGAAGCAGACTACGAAGGCGAGCCGCGAGTGGTTGCGCTTGCAGCTGGCGGAGCATGGTTCTGTGAAGTATACGGCAGGGAGTATTAAAGTGAAAGCTTGATGGATTTACGATTTACAATTTACGATTTACAATTTATGACTGATAAACTCATAAAACTCCAATCTCCCACAGTTAAAGAGCTTATTAAAGCACTTCGACAACTGCCGCAAGATGCAATCATCACCGACTCGGACGTTGGGAATTTCGTTGGTATCAACATCAAAAGTGAAAAACACCACTGGGACGATGACGGAGACGGAAACCCCGTTGACTATGATATTGCAGAGTTTTCTTTTTATTCACTAGACTCAGATTATTAGAAAGGAGATTCAATAATGTCTGACGTATACCTCATGAAGCTGCACTTGTGGCTGTTTCAACATTGGCTTTTTCATGCTCACATGTATGGCATATACAACGGAGTAAAAGAAAAGGCTCGTGACAAATACGAAAAAGAAAAAGAAGAAATGCGTAATGCAGAAAACAGTATATGGCAAACGTTCATATACTGCACAACCCGCCTCAATATGAGGCTTACAGAAACCCTCACACCACCTACAGCTTGAACGCCGAATATGGAAAGGAGCAGGAAAATGACTGAGGAGGAGTATAAGTTGATGAGTTCGTTCCGGTTTGATGGGGCGAGAGTGGTGGTGTTGCCTCCGCTGGGTTACAAGGTGGTGGGTGAGCGCGATATGGCTTACAATACGGCGGTGCTGGAGGTGCGGCTGCCTGAGTCGCGCAACAATAGCCCGAGCACTACGCTGGTGGAGGTGGAGGCTTGGGGGCGCGTTGCGCAGGGGTTGAGCTCTACGCTGGTGGGGGATTTGGTGAATGTGCATGGGCTTATTGTGGGTAAGCCTTATGTGAATAAGCGAGGTGAGCAGAAGTATTTGACGGTGCTGCGCTTGCGCGGGGTGGAGGTTTCCCGCCGTGCGGCTGTGCGCAAGGTGCCGAAGCAGATGAGTTTGGAGGAGGAGTTTGGGTTTTGAATGTTTAATGTTGAATGTTTGATTTATGGCCGGGATTATTTATGAGAGTTGGGCGGGGCATTTGAAGCAGACGATTCCGAATGCTTGGGATGGGCAGTCGCGGGTTGATGCGCCGCTGAAGCCGAGTTATGGTGAGGCGTGTGTGTTGGCGAATGCTGCTGCGCAGTTGGCGTGTGTGTTGGGGGTGGATGTGCCGCAGGATGCTTGCGTGAGGGTGTGGGAGGAGAAGGGGTGGTACCGTGTGGAGGTGAGTGAGGCTCCGCAGAAGCGGGTGCTGGCGCAGTTGCGGTTTAAATGTTGATATTTTTATTTGCTTATGAAACAGGTTAAGACTAAGGGGGAGCCTATGGCTGTGCTTTATAGTGAGATGTGTGAGCGTGTGCGTGGTGCGAATACGCGGTTGCAGTATCACGCGGCGTTCGGGAATAAAGCGGCGATGTTGGCTGAGTCCAGGGCTTTGTTGGGGCAGTGCTCTGCCTTGGTGGAGTTGCTGGAGGGTGAGCTGCGGGAATGCGGGAGGTTGAATGTTTAATATTGAATGTTTAATGTATGAAGAAGAAAGAACAGAGTTTAACACAATTTACAGAAAGGAGGAGAGATGAGCGGTGATTTTGTGTTGTCTGTGGCGTTGTCGAGGCCGGGGCGGGTGCTGAGTCCGAATAGTCGGTCGCATTGGAGTGCGAAGCAGCGTGCGGTGCGTGAGGCGCGTGGCCGTGCTCGGTTGCTGATGCTGAAGGCGAGGCGCGATGCAGAGGAATTGTGTTTGTTGCCGGAGGGCTGGAGGCCTATACGGTATGATGTGACGTGGTTTTATTGGGGCGGGACGGGGCCTGATGCGGATAATGCGTTGGCGAGTTGCAAGGCGTATTTGGATGGGTGCGCTGATGCGCTGGGGGTGAATGACCGTGTGCTGGATTGTGCGGGGATTCACCGGGTGAAGGATAGGGGGCAGGATGGTACGGTGTTAATTCGTTTTTATGTATGAGGTATGGCTTGGATTAAGGTACAGACTACGCTGGCACGGAGTGCTAAGATGATGCAGTTTGCTGCGGTGTTGCGGATGCGGCGCAGGGAGGCTGTGGGTGTGGCTGTGGAGTGGTTCTGCTGGGTGGATGCTCAGTGTACGGATGGTTTCACGGGGCTGTTACCTGCGCAGGTGGATGATGTGATGGAGTGCAAGCGGTTGGCGGAGGCTCTGCTTGCTGTTGGTTGGGCTTTTGTGGGTGCAGATGGATTTCTGTATGTGCAGGATTTTGACCAGCACCATGGTGAGGGTGCTAAGGCGCGGGCGCTTGCTGCGGAGCGGCAGGCGAAGTTTAAGCAGGGTAAAGGTAACGCAAGTTGCGTTACTGAGGGTAACGGTTTCGGCGTTACCGAAGCGTTACCTAGAGAAAGAGTATATAATAATAATAATACTGTAGTGGGTAAGGATACCGGTGATATAAAGGGCGCCGGTGAGCCTGCACGCACCCCTGATTTTGAGGGGGAGGATGGGTTTAAGGTGTGGCTGGCGGGGTTGTGCGGTGCGCATCCGAGTGCTCGCAGGAGCCGTGTGTTGGCCAAGGATGTGATGGAGGCGGCTGTGGATGCTTTTAAGCGGTGTCCTGATGCTGTGGAGCATGTGGGGCTGTTGGAGGCGTATTTTGGGAGTAAGCAGAGTTGTGACCGGAATAAGGTGGCGTTTTACCGGCCTACGGGGCAGCGGAAGTTTTTTGTTGACTTGGAGGATGTGATTTGCCATGCTGAGCGGTGGCAGAGGGAGTTCGGCTGGGGGAAGAAGAAGTCTGCTGAGCGTGGTAAGGTGGTTGTTACACCTGGTACGCAGGTGCAGCGTTGTGCAGGCGTGTTGCATGGGGCGGAGGCGATGGCGTTCATCAGGGGTGAGACGGATGAGTTATGAGTATGGGAAGGGAACAGGAGTTGTTGCGGATGTTGCGTGCGGTGCGTAGGAGCCGCAGGGAGGCATCTGTGAGGGTTTATGAGGCGCTTTTGGTGCTGAGGGAGGGGGAACATACCTCTTTGGCTCTTGAGCGCGTTCTGGGGCATTCTGGGACGCGCAGGGTTCTTTATGAGGCTGCTCATGCGGGGTATGTGCATTGGGTTGGCGATGTGTGGCGGCTGAGTGAGCGGGGCCGGCAGGTGTTGGATCGTTTGGAAAGGAGTATTTATGGCGAGAGTGAAGAGGGGTGAGTTGACGGATTGCCAGATGGAGTGGTGCCGGTTGGTTGTGTCCGGTATGTCTAAAGGTGATGCGTATCGTAAGGCGTTTAATAAGAGTGGGGCGAGCGCGGCTGCGGTGAGTAAGGCGGCTAATAGGTTGTCCAATAATGAGGGTATTTTGTCTTATTTGTCCAAGTTGCGGGGTGAGGCGGATGTTGCGGCGGTGTTGAGCCGTGAGGAGCGTATGCGCATGTTGAGTAGTAGTGCTACGTTGTGTCATGAGGCGGGTGAGGTGCGCGATATGGTGACGTGTATTGCGGAGTTGAATAAGATGGATGGTGCGTATGAGCCGGAGAAGGTGCAGGTGGAGGTGCAGGCGTTGACGGTGAGTGCGGTGTTGGCGGAGGTACTGAGTTGAAGTACGAAGTACAAGGTACAAAGTACGAAGTACGAGGTGCAAGGTATGAGGTGGTATGTGAGAATTTTTTGAGGGGGTGTATTTTGTTCGGTTCCGAACATTTTATTTTTTGTGTGGGTGTGGTAAAATTTTTTGCATGGACAGAGGAACATTGTACCGCTTGGCTGCTACGTACTTGGGCGAGGCTGCGTGTGAGGATGGCACGCCGCTGAGGGTGGCGCTTGAGGACTGTGTGCAGCAGGCGGTTGCATTGGCCTTGGATCATACTCATTGGGACTTCGCGCTCGAGAGGCTTGAGTTGGCGGTTGATGAGGGGGCTGTGCGACTGCCGGCGGATTGTCTTGAGGTGCGCGAGGTCCAAGGTATGGAGCGTTGGCGCAAGAGGGGCAGATACCTAGTGAATGAGGGGGAGCCGGTGCAGCGTGTTGTGTTGTGGTACAAGAGCAATAAATTGGCGCAGGTGGTTGAGCTGCCGGATGAGGAGCCGTTTTTTTGTGAGGGTGTGGCGTTGTTGTTGGCTGCTAAGGCGGCGATGCGTGTGACGAGTAGTTTTAATTTGGCGGGTGAGCTTGAGAAGCGGGCTTACGGGGCGCTGTATCGAGCTAAGTTGAAGGAGGCCAGGCAGTGTGATAGTAATGATCAGACACCGAATGTTGAGGAGTTATGGGAGAGTATTTGAATATGAATGCCAGCGCCGCTAATATGGCGGGTGAGGCTACTGCTACGCGGACGAATGCGTTGTTGGCGAAGCGGCAGGCGTATGCGGATGCGTATAAGCTGGAGACGGATGCCAGGAGTGCTGCGCATATTGCGGGTGATAATTTGATGACGATGCGGCACGATGAGAGTGTGAATCGTGCTGCGCAGCGTGTGGTGAGTGCTATTAGTGGTTTTGCGGGCGGTAGTGCGCATGTGCGTGAGTTGAGTGTGGCTGATTATTTTGAGAAGGCGATTGGCGATGCTGCGAAGAGTAATGCTATTAATTATGTGAATGCGATGGAGCAGGCTGCTGTGTTGCGGAAACAGGGGGAAACGCAGTATGCGCTGGGGAATATTCAGGCGAATGCGTATGACCGTATGGCGCGGAGCAGCCGGCATGCTGCACCATGGTTTGGTGTGGGTGGGGCGCTGAGTACGTTGTCTCAATTAGGTTTTCAATATAATTTAGGGAGTAAGTAATATGGGAGCTGGAGCGTTATTGGTGGCCGGTATTGTGGGTGCTGCGGCATCTGCCGGTGGTAGTATTTATGCAAGTAAGCAGCAGAAGAAGGCGAGCCGTGCGGCGGCCGCTGCGGCGCAGAGGGCTGCGAATACGGCTACTACGGTGAGTACGAGCAAGGCTGCTACGAATACTGTGGAGACTTCGCGGAGTGAGCAGGCTGTGCAGCAGAGTGCTGCGCGGCGGTTTACGGTGCAGGATACGGTGAATAGGTTTGCCCAGAGTGGGTTGAGGAAAACGCTGAATTAAACACGAATTACAAAATACGAAGTACGAAATTTTATGAATACACAAGCTGTAGCATACCATAAGTGGCACGTGGTGAGCGGTCCCGTTGGCGGGACGGTTACTAGCGTGGATGGATCTGTTACGTTCTGTACCATACCGGATGGTGGTCAGGGGGCTTTTTATGCCGTGACCACCGAGGTTGTGGTGAGCGATGCCTCCATTAGTGTGGATGAGTGCCCAAATTTTAAGTGTGCCCCGGTCAAGCGTTGGCTGCTCGGCCTTGGCCGGGGCGCAAATGCACTGCCGAAGGGGTACTTGGCTGCAGAGTTTTTGGAGTCTTATGGGGCGGAAGCGTCTATAAATACGGGCGTTTATCCAAACTCGGAGACAGGTTGGTTGGTTGATGGCGTATTCACAGCTAACGAAGAGAGCTGGCCTGTGTCGGCGTATGCCCCGCCAAATCGATACTATTTTTGCTGTGGCTTTTATGGCAAAGGATGGGGTTCGGTTTGCGTGGGTCAAAACGGGTCGAACGGTTCGCCTATTTCGTACGATTACGAAGGGAACTTGCGGTTTGCAGCATATGTGAATTTTAAGAATTCTAGGTCTGTAAACTTTGAGCGAGAGGGTGTTGTTAAACGTTTTGAACTTGGGGCGGCAATAAGTCAAATGCAAGACTCAATTTATGTTTTCGGGAGAAGCAATAATAATTGTTATTATCGAATGTGGAAATTAAAAATTTCACAGGGAGGAAAAATAATAAAGGATTATGCGATGTGTCTCGACGATTTGGGGAAACCTTGTTTGTTTGACAAATTATCAAAAAAAGCAATTTATAATACGATTAACAAAGGAACACTAATTGTCGGCATGACATGCCGTCAGGCGGTGCAGTTGGCGAAGCTGCCCGCTGGGGGAGGCACGCTGACTGTGTCGCTTCCGTGGGATGCTCAGTTGGATAAAAAAGTGGATGCTGCGCTGGAGGCTGCACGTAGTAAAGGCTGGACTATTGTGGTGCAGTATCAAGAGCCTGATGTCAATTCGGCTGTGCACAATAAGTATGCAGCGTGTGTGACGATGGAGGACCTTCTGGCGGTAAACGCAGACTACATGAATGACTTGACAGCCGATGGGAAGTGGATTTACCCGTTGTCTGAGCTGGGGGATGTTTGGCAAATTTTCACGAGTAAATCAAAGGTAAAACGGTTGTGTTTTTCCGCACCTAAAATGAAGGACAGCGGCGAAATTTGCGAACAAAACAACGTTGAATATGTAGAGATAGATGTGCCTAACTGCTGGAGATTGCGTTGGGCGGTTTGGCGTTGCGCAAAAGTCGAGGAAATACGGGTCAATGCCCCGAATTTGACGAATGCTACGCTGTTTGCCGAAAATTGCACAAATTTAAAAAAGTTTGAGGGTAATATCCCGAAGTTGTCCGCAGCGGAGGGTATGTTTTACGGTTGCCAACTCGACAAAGCCTCCGCTCTTGGAGTGCTGGATAACCTCCCTGCATATTCGTCCGGCTCGCACGCTATTACAATGGGCATTCACATTGACTACGAGAATGATGCTGAGGTGTTAGCTGCGCGAGATAATGCCGAGGCTAAAGGCTGGACGGTAACAGTACAGTGGAACGGCACGGCAACGGCTCAAACGGCAAGTACGTGGGGGCTGAGACGTAAGCCAGTGTATGCTAAGGTGAGAGAAGCCGAGTTGCCGGATGGTACGACTGAGCGCGTTCTTGATTGGGGGCATTACGTCACTAATTGGGAGGAAAACGGCTATCAAGAGTTTGCTTCTGTTGAGGAAGCAAGAGAGTATTTTAACATAGGAGACTAAGCATGAAGTATTTTAAGAAAACAGAATCGGAATTCGGCTCTTACGTAGACTCTGAGGGTGTTCGTTATACGGTGGAATGGTGCAGCCGCATTGTTTCACCGGGGAATGAGACGCCCGAAGATTTAGGGTATGAGCCGTATGAGAGTATGGAGGCAGCGGTGGCAAGCTGGGGTTTGGTGCCGTATGTGTACCCCGAAGAAGAGCTTTTAAACGAACAATAAAACTATGACCGACGAACAAAAAGCACAAGTAAAAGCCGACCTGCACAGCGGAGCTGCGAGGGTGGCGAAGAAGGCGAACAGCAAGGCGCAGAGCGCGACAGGGTGGCGAAAATGGGTATATGCTGCGGTGGCAGTGATTGCGGCTGCGGTGGCGTTTTTTACCACGGGGTGCACGGCAACGTATAGTCAGAGTGCGGCTGGGGATATTCAATTTTCTGCTACGGTGGTGCAGCCGGAGCAGTATCGCAAGTGATTTACAATTTAAGATTTACAATTTACAATGTGTGAGCGTAAGGATAATGAGGCGTGGTATGTTTATTTGCTGCGCTATGTGCAGGAGCAGCCGAGGGTGGTGCTGGCGTTTATCGGGCTTGCTGCTGCTGTGTGGTTGTATATGGATATGCAAGCTCTAATACGTAGCCATGCCGAGGTTAATGAGCGGATGATAGGTGCTATTCAGAAGCTGACTGAGGAGGTGCATATTAATACGGTTAGGCTTGAGCATTTGGAGCGCGAACATGAGAATATGAAGCTGAAATGAAGGCGAAGGTGCGAAAGATACAGGAGTTTTTGGGTGTGGAGGCTGATGGTGTTGTGGGGCCGGTGACGGTTAATGCTATTGCTGCTGCGCTGGGTGTTGTTGAGGATGTTGTGTGGCCTACGCAGGAGGAGGTGCGTGAGGGGTGGAGTGTGTTTGGGTGTGCGGGTGATGAGGGTAATTTGGTGAGCATTAAGCCGCCGTATCCTCTTTATTTCGAGGGGAAGGAGGTGAAGTCGATTCGT
Organism: Akkermansia sp.; assembly: GCA_045124875.1. Lineage (GTDB taxonomy): Bacteria > Verrucomicrobiota > Verrucomicrobiia > Verrucomicrobiales > Akkermansiaceae > Akkermansia. The sequence continues at coordinate 179,880 of JBGVMR010000081.1, read as the reverse complement.
GTGCATCGGTTGGTTGCGGGGGCTGTGCAGGAGGCGTTGGAGGAGGTGTTGCGTGTGTATGGGATGCAGCGGATTAGGGAGCTGCGGTTGGACCAGTATGGTGGGTGTTTCAATTACCGCAAGACGGTGAGTGGGAAGTCTCTTTCTATGCATGCGTGGGGAATTGCGTTGGATTTTGACCCGGATAATAATGCGTATGGTTTGCGGGCGCCGGCAGCGCGGTTGAGTGGTAAGGAGTATGGGCCGTGGTGGGAGGCTTGGGAGCGTGTTGGGGCTGTTTCATTGGGCCGTGAGCGGGATTATGATTGGATGCATGTACAGTTTGCTAGGTTATGAGCGATAGGGAGTATGTGAAGTTGGCTGAGGCTGTGTACCACCAGCAGGATGCGATGCAGAGTGTGTGGGATTGGCTGAGCCGAACGGTGATGCCGCGTAAGAATGATGTGTTGCGGCAGTTGCAGCGTGGTGCTGAGGCTAAGCGTGAGCATGTGAGTGTGGCGTGTGCCTCTTTGTTGACTCTCGTGAGTGCGCATAATAGTTTGGTGACTCCGCATAACCAACAGTGGTTTAGTTTTAAGGAGGCTGAGGTTAAGGCGGGTGAGCGCTATGAGCGGTGGTTTATGAATGCCACTGAGGTGACGGCGCGTGAGCTGGCTAAGAGTAATTTTTATGCTGCGAAGCAGGAGGTTGACCTGGACCGTGGTTTGTTTGGTACGGGTTGTTTGTTCTGCGAGGATAAGCCGGGTGGCGGTGTGCAGTTTAGGCATGTGCCGGTGGGGAGTTTTGCGTTTGCGCTGAGTGATGGCGGTGCGGTTGATACGGTGGTGCGTAAATTTGAGTTTACGGCGCATCAGGCTGTGAGCCGCTGGGGGTATGGTGCGTTGCCGGAACAGGTGCAGCAGGCTTGGGACCGCATTGAGCGGCGGTATGACGATAAGTTTGAGTTTTATCATTTGGTGACTCCGCGTAAGGGGTATTCGCCGGGTAATAAGGTGAAAGATTTGAGCCGCTTGCAGATGCGGTTTGCGAGTGTGTACATTTTCAATGGGGCGGATAAGCCGGTTGTTGAGGAGGGTGGTTACCAGGAGTTGCCGTACATGGTGACTCGGTTTTTGAGCTGGGGCGAGAGTACGGTGTGGGGGTATCCGCCTGCGCTTAATTGCGTGGAGGATTTGAGGGGGCTTGTTAAAGTTGAGCGTACGCTGGACTTGTTGGCCGATTTGAGTGTTTTCCCGCGTATTTTCCAGGATGCTGAGCAGGTGGGGGATGTTGACTTTAGGCCGGGTGGGCGTACAGTGGTTGACCGCGAGGCGAACCACTTGGGCTTGCCGAGAGAATGGGGTAGCCAAGGGCGGTATGATATCGGAGAAGTGCGGATTAAAATGGCTGAGGAGCGGATACGCATGGCGTTTTATGTGCCGTTTTTGCAGCCAATTACGCATTTGGAGCCGGGTGTGACTGCTACGGAGATTAACGCGAGACAGGAGGAGCAGGCGCTGAGTTTCAGCAGCACGTTTGCGCGGTATGTTGCTGACCTGAATTCTCTGATGGGGCGTGTGTTTGCTTGTTTATGGCGGCAGGAAAAATTTGAGATAGCCGGGGCGAAAGTGCCGCAGGAGTATGCTGTGCCGAATGTGAATGATGGGCAGTTGTTGCGGGTGCCGGAGGTGGCTTACCATGGTAAGTTGGCGCAGACGATTGAGCGTGCGCAGGCGCAGAGTTTGGATTATACAGTGCAGCAGGCTGCTAATTATGGGAAGTTGGACCCGCAGGCGCTGGATTATATTGATTTGGGGCGTGCGATTAGGCATCAGTTTGTGGCGCAAGGGGCGCCAAGTGAGGTGTTCCGCAGTGAGGAGGAGGTTGAGGAGTTGAGAGCGCGGCGGCAGCAGGAGGCTATGTTGCAGCAGCAGTTGATGGCTGCGCAGGGTATGAACCAAGGTGCGCAGGCGGTGCGGAATTTGAATGTTTAAGGTTTAATTTTTTATGAATTTGGAGGAGTACAAGGAGCGTGAGTTGCGTGAGCGCAAGATTATTGGTGAGGCTGTTACCGATGAGGTGCTGGCCGTCATTGCACGCAAGTTCGGTGTGCATCAGGCGTGTTTTCAGGGTGTGGCGGGTAAGTATGATCCGCTGGACGCTATGAGACGAGATGCGTACCGAGAGGTGTACTATTGGTTGAAAAAACAAGTTATCAAATACCGAAAGGAGAACAAATGAGCGAAGAGGCTATTAATGATGTTGGCGGTGCTGATGTGGCACATGATGAAGTACAAAGTACAAAGTACGAAGGACAAAGTACGAATGATGAAGTACAAAGTACGCAGGACGAAGTAATTAGTGCTGAAGCTACCGAGAATGCAGAGGCTGCAGTTGCGGACTCTGAGGAGGTGGTTGAGGAGTTTGCGATGGAGTGGCCAGAGGGTTATACTGCTAGTGAGCAGTTTGCGCAGATTACTACGGAGGCGGCTAAGGCTGCGGGTATTACTGATGGTAAGCTGGCCGGGAGTTATACGGCGAAGGTGATTGCGGCGATTCAGGAGGCTGCGGATAAGCAGGTTGCTGCGGATGATGCGGAGCTGAAGGCTGATTGGGGTGCTGATTACCAGACTAACATGACGGAGTGCCAGGATTTTGTGAAGCGTATGGGGACAAAGGCCGGGTTGACCGCTGAGGATGTGGCTGTGTTAGCCACACCGAAGGGTATGCGGCTGATACAGGCTATACGGGCTGAGGTTGGCGAGGGTGTTGCTGCGCAGGGTAAACGGGCATCTGCTGCTGACCAGAGTTGGGCCCGTGAGGTGATGACGAATCCGAATCATGCGGATTACGCTGCTTTTCATAATCCGAGTGACCCGCGTTGGCGTGAGCTGAATGCGCGGTATAACAAGGTTAAGGGCTTTTGATTTTCGCCCGGAGGACGGGTGAGCAAAAAACAGAAACAGAGACATAGAAAGGACATAAGGAATTATGGCTACAAAAGGAGAGGCTGTGTTGACACAGAAAGAGATGCTGCGTACTAAGTTTAAGGACCAGTACGAGAGCGAATACCAACAGTTGTCTACGCGCGTGCAGCAGTATACGACTATTGAGACGGGGATGGAGGGCGAGTATTACGAGTTCCCCATCATTGGTGGGACGGAGATGAATGAGTACAATGATACTCGGCATGTGATTACGGAGGATGATGTGCGCTTTGCCAAGCGTGGTATGCGTTACCGTAAGTTCTTTAATGCTATCTCTATTTCCAAGGACGAGGTGCGCGATATGGGTAAGTATGAGTATAAGTTGGCTCATATTAAGCAGCAGCAGATTGCTGCGGCTAAGCGTGCTGTGGATGCTGTGGCATTGGGTGTGCTGCTGGATAAGACTACTCACAAGTGGCGCAAGAAGACTGATGATGACGGTGGTTATTGCGGTGGTATTTTGGGTACTAACTATGCCGGTAATGGTGGTATGGATAAGAAGGAGCTGGATTTGTCCTATGCGAGCTTTAAGGCCGGCAAGGGTAATTTGGTGCCGATTGACTATGCTACGGGTGGCAAGGCGAGTGCTGCGTTCAGTGGTACGTTCTTGGATAAGGTGGGGTATGTGCGCCGCCGTTTGGAGGAGCTGGATGTGTTTGACCCGACTGAGCCGGGGAATCTGTGCGTGTGTATCAGCCCTGCTGTGAAGCAGATGTTGCAGACGCTTGAGTTGAAGATTAACCGTGATTATGGTTTCAGTTCTCTGGGTGAGGCGGGTTCTACTACGTATCTGAATAAGACGGGTATTACTTGGGTGGTGAGCAATATGCTGCCGACGATGAATACTGAGGATAAGAGTGGTACTGCCGTGAATAATGCACGTATGTGCTGCGCATGGTTGAAGAATCGTGTGAGCTTCGGTGTTTGGAATGACTGGGAGTATATTATCCAGGATTTGACGGAGAAGGTTGACGTGCGCGAGCGGTCTCTTGCTACCGGCTATTTTGGTTGTGCCCGTAAGGATGAACACTCTGTGTTTGTGCTGCCGGAGTTGGAGACTAACGGTGTGATTTAAAGTACGAAGTACAAAGTACAAGGTACAAAGTATGGTAAAGGCGGTGAGTGGTGAGCTCGCCGCCTTTTTGTGTGTTATAGTTGGAGGGCGAGGATGGTGAGGCCCGGCTTCGTCCGAAGTCGTTACGCCTTCGGGCTACGCCGAGGCTCGCGCCTCCGAAGCTCCGGCGCTCGGGGTTATAGTTGAAGGGCGAGTATGGTGAGGGGGTAGGGGCCTGTGATTTTGAGGGAGAAGTGGGGGCGGTTGGACCAGGTGGAGGAGGAGATGAGGTGGACCCAGCCGGGGGTGATGAGGTCTGTGTGGTTGATGGGGGCGTAGGGTGCGGTTTCTGCGGTGCGGACGGTGATGGTGTGTGCGGGGGTGGGGGTGGTGATGTAGGCGTCTAGGGGTGCGGTGTGGGTGCGGCGCTCGGTTTCATCCGGCGGCCAGAGGGCGGTGGTGGAGATGGTGGAGGTGTAGTCGTGCTCACCGAGGTCGAGGTAGGGGGAGCTTTGGGTGAGTGAGATGGGGGCGAGGCATTCTATGTTGCGTTTGCCTTTGCGGCGTACGATGGCGTAGATTTTGTCTTCGAGGGTGCCGCAGGGGATGGCGCAGACGCATTCAAACTGGCCGTTGGTGGTGTAGCGATGCCATGCGTTGACCTGATGGAGGGTGTTGTAGGTCATGAGGGCGAGGGTGCCGTCTGCCAGCACGAATATGGCGCGGGTATAGGGTTTGCGCTGGACTGTGCCGCAGATGATGCCACCGGCTTGGGCGGCGATGTGGTCCGCGAATGTGGTGAGGTCTGTGGAGATGTAGGAGTTTGAGTTCCAATCGAATCCGTATTGGTAGACTCGGCCTGAGCCACGTTCACAGTATAGAACGCGGTCTACTGCTGTGACTGCGGGTATGTGTGCTGAGCCGACATTGCCGTGGTTTACAATGCGGGCAGATGTAGGGGTTAAGCCTTGGCCAGAGGAAGCGGAGATTACCCATTCTGCGTCTTCTGTACCGAGCATGATGACTTCGCCTCGGGAAAGCATCCAACAGATGGCGGCTTGGGTGGTGGTGGCCATGTTGAGGTGGAGGGCTGAGGTGTCTAGCTTGCCGGTCTGGAAGTTGTTGAGGTCATCAGACTTGGAGAGCCAGATGGTTTGGGGTTGTGCTTTGGTGGCGGCGAGTACCAAGCGAGATTCGTGGACTGTGGCGAGTGTGGGGTAGCCGTAGCGGGAATTGAATGCGGCCCACGACCAATCTTTGGTGGCGAAGGGGGTGGAGAGGGGGATTTTGACGGGGGAGATGTCCTCAAACATGTTGTTGTTGATAGAGACGCATTTGAGCTGCATATCGTGTTTGTAGGAGGGGATGATGAGGGAGTTTTGGCATGATTCTGCAGGCCAGCCGGCAGATACGTTGTCATCATCAATGTAGCGGGTGCGGGTGAGGAAGAGGCCGAGGTAGCATTCTTCGTCTGACTCATCGCCTGTGAGGATGTTGTTTTGGGGGGAGCCGATGGGGGAGAGGGATTCGCCCAGGGTATCCCAGCGGTCTGTGAGGTCGGTCGAGTCATAAGAGCGGCGTACTTCGTAGCAGCCGTACCAAGTGCCTGAGCAGTGAAATTTCCAAGTACCTTGGCAGGTGGCGGGGCTGTGCATGAGTATGCCGGAAATGAAGTGAGTGGGGTAGTCATCCAGGGAGTTGCATCCGGTTATGAAGTCTGTTGCACCATCGAATTTTCGGATGCAGGTGTAGAGTTTCCAGTAGCCGTGGGTGACTTTGAGGCGGTCTCCTTTTTTGTAGTTTGAGGAGGCGGAAAGGCCGGCGATGGGTTCTAAGGCATCGAAGCCGGTGAGGTTGTCTGCGGGGATGAAGCGGGCATCGCCTTCTGCCATGTAGTTTTCGGGGAAGATACAGCCGGAGGTGAAGTCACGGGAGCCATCGAAGTCTGCAACGCAGATGTAGCAGGAGGTGTGAGTGTCTTTGACGGCTATTTGTTTACCGGCGAGGTATTTGGAGGAGGAGTCTACACCGAGGTCATTTTTAGCTATTTTGAGGACGCTGACACCGGGGAAAGGAGAGGTGTTTATTTGTTGACGGGGGACGTAGAAGGAGGCGCGGATGGTGTCATTGATGGCGCATTGTGTTTCTTGCTGCTCTTCGTTTTCATCGAAGGAGAGCGAGTAGTATTTGTCTCCGGATTTCGGCGAGATTTTGATGTCACGGTCTCGGATGTCGATGGTTTGCCAAGGGGGGCATTTAAACTCATAGTTGGAGCAGGACCATGACATGTCATCGTTGAGTTTGAGTTGGAGGACCGGGGCGTTGGGTGAGCAGATGAGGAGGATGGAGTTTATTTGCTGCCATGTGACGCGGTGGGCAGCGATATCTTCTTGGGTGATATCGTGGATTAACTCTGCTACCAGTTGATTGTTTTGCGTATCGTAAATGTTGATTAAGTTGTAGGGCGCACCGTCAGAATTCAGCTCGATGAGGTAGGTGAGGTCTTCGGAGTAGATGAAGGGGATGAGGATGGAGGGGCGCTGGGTAGCGTCTGCTACGAAGGAGAAGCCGCGGCGGCGGGAGATGCCGCCAGTGGCGTGGACATCGAAGTTGGTGAGTTCTGTGCAGGAGCGGGGGAAGACGTCCATATCTGAGCGGAGTGCCATGGCGGGGGAGACTTCGCCTCCATTAAAAGCTAAGCGTTTCATGATGTTTTGATTTATGTTTTATGTTTTTAGGTTAAAAAGTGAAAATGTATTATGTTTTTTAGGAAAGGAATTGAGTGGTGAAGTAGTCGCGTTTGATGGGGGTGTGGCGGAGGTTTTTCTGCCAGCCGAGGTCTGAGGAGACGAGGCCGAGTTCTACGGCGTCTGCGAAGGTGCGGAGGGCATCTGCGGCGTGGGAGTAGATGTTGTGGAGGGGTTCGTTGTGGAGGGTGCCGGAGGCGCCTGGGGGGGCGGTGGAGTAGAGTTTTAGGGAGTCTAGGCCGGAGGGGTAGCGTGTGGTTTCGCCATCGGGGATGGTGGGTTCTGAGCATCGGGCGTGGAAAATGCAGTTGCGGAGGAGGTCGCGCGTGTTGTCGATGGATTGCCATTTGTCGCGGGTGCGGGGGACGCGTTTGCAGGTGTAGCCTGCGGCGCGGAAGTCGTCTACCCATGTGGTGAGGTGGCGGTCGTTGGTGGAGCAGTCGTGAGGGAGGATGGCGGCGGTGCAGCGGCCCCAGATGGCATCGTGCTGACGGAGGACGTCTATGTAGTGTGCGAGGGGTTTGCCGTTGGCGGTGTAGTTGGCGAGGATGAGCCAGTGGCCTTTGCCGTCCGGCTGGATCCACCAGATGGACATGTAGTCTGCGGTGCCGAGGTCCCAGGTGGTGTAGATGGGGCGGTGAGGTTCGGGCTCGAAGTAGGCGGAGAGGTGCCCGCGTTCTGCAAGGACGGTGAGTTGGGAGGCGTAGATGGTGCCGTCTGCGATGGGGGAGATGGCTTCATCTGGTGTGGAGGGGAATTCTTGGCGCATTTTGGAGCGCTGGGTGCGAGACATGGCGGTGTACCATGCGCGTTGCTGGGGGGTGATGGTGATGGAGAGGTCTTTTTCTAGGGTGGAGAAGTATTTTTCTTGTTCTACGGTGAGGTGGAGGTCGGTGGTGTTGAGTTGGTATTCGGGGTGTTTGTACCAGGGGAAGAAGAAGAATTTGAAGTCTAGGGGTGTGAGGGTGTGGCCGATGTTGTCCATGGAGGAGAGGAGGAGTTCGTAGTTGATGCCCCATTTGCCGCCTTCGTGGGTGGATTCGAGGTACATGTGGCCGTTGGTGGCTACGCAGGGGAAGGAGCCGGTTTGGATTTCTGCGGCGCGGATGGGGTCGTGAGCGGCGATGGAGCCGAGTTCTGAGACGTGGAGGAGTTGGAGGGTGTCGCCGCGGTAGGTGACGCCGATGCATATGGTGGAGCGGTTGGAGAAGGTGATTTTCTTTTGGCCTAGGGTTGTGAGGCGGAGGTCGTCGGGGTCAGATTTTTCTTTTTTGAGGGGGAAGTGTTTTTTGAGTTCGGCGCCGATGGCGGCGAGTTCGCGGTCGAGTGGGGTGGGGTTTTCGGGGAGGTGGTCTAGGTGTTCGTAGGCGAAGGTTATTTTGGCTAGTTTTTTTTCGGCTTCGGGGAGTGTGCGGTCTACGATACCGGCGTGGTAGTTTTTGTTGAATAGGCAGGAGTCTAGTATGAGGAGTGCGAGGTATGTGGATATGCCGAGCTGGCGTACTTTTAGGATGTTGTTGCGGGTGTGGGCGTTGCGGTGGAGGTCTTGCTGGGCCCAGTTGAGGCGGAAGCGGGTGGTGTTGCCGTCTTTGTCGGTTATCCAGTACAAATGATTCAACCTCCACTCTTGGTTTGAGAGGAGTGCTTTGAGTTGAGCTGCTTGCTGAGGTGTGAGCTGTTGCTGCATTTGAATGAGTATAGCATGGTTTGGGGCGTGAAAAAATGTTCGGTTCCGAACATTTTTTTTGATGGGAGGAGGTGGTATAATGAAGGCTATGGCATGTAGCAGCAAGATTGATGAGGCTATGGAGTTTTTGGAGGCTCGGCAGGAGGGGGCTTTTTCTTTTCTGATTGAGCATACGCTGGAGCATGGCGGGGTGGTGCATTGTGCGCCTGATTGTTTTTTGTGTGGAGTGCCAGTGGTGGATGATGATGGGTGCTTGGAGGTGCTGTTTCAGTGCAGTCATTTACCGGCTTTGCGGAGGGTGTTGTTGGCGTTGCCGTTTGAGCGGGTGCGATGGAAGAGGGAGTTTACGGGGCGCAAGGGGTATGGTGTGAGGGAGAGGCGGATTGCTGATTTTTGCCGGCATGAGGATTATGGGACAGGTTTAACAAAGAATTGATATATATGAAACAAGGGATGCCGTTATATAATGGGACGCTGCCGCAGGCTGCGCGGCAGCAGTTTGTGCAGATGCCGGGGATGCCGAAGGTGCAGGGGATGGGTGAGCAGCTTGACCGTGCGATAGATGCGGGGCTGAAGACTGCTGAGAATTATGCTAAGCTGCATGATTTTGGTGAGCAACAGCGGGTTGAGCATGCTGCGCGGATGATTGACGTGGAAATGGAGAAGCAGCTGCATCTTGGGATGACTGCGAAGTGGGGGACGCGTGAGAGCTTTTTTAATGAGGACGGGACGCGCAATGAGGATAATATTGCGGCGTTTCAGAGCCGTTGGCAGGAGGCTTATGATGGGATTAATTGCAGTTATTTGCTGCGGGATAATGCGATGCGTGATAGTGCGTTGATGAGTCAGCGTAAGGATGGTGTGGTGGCTAAGGTGCAGTTGGGTACTACGGAGCAGGAGTTTCGGAATCGTAGGGAGGCTTTTGAGGCTAATTATGCGCTGGCTGCTGAGCGTGGTGATGTGGCGGGTATGGCTAATGCGCTGGCCGGGGCTGTGGAGAGTGGGCAGATGTTGCCTGCTGAGGCTGAGCGGCGGAAGTTGGCGTTTCAACGGCAGAGTGTGCGGAAGCGGCAGGAGGAGCTGCGTGCCGGTGGTGGCGAAGGGGCTGCTATGGCGCTTGATGAGCTATTGGAAGGAGTAGGGGAAGTACAAAGTACAAAGGACAAAGTACAAAGTGATGTAGGGGAAGTACAAAGTGATGGGGATGATGCATCGAGTGTGAATGTGCCGTTGACGTTGGATGAGGAGCGGTTGGCCGGTGTGAATGGTGGTGAGAGTGAGCATTTGACGCTGCATGAGGCGATGTTGAGGGATTTGACGGGGCCGCAGCCGAGCAGTGTGTTGACGCCTGCTGAGTTTAAGGCTGAATTGCAGCAGAGTATGGCAGCAAGTATGGCGATTGTGCCTGGTGATTTTAAGGGTGGTGCTACGATTAGCGATGCGGCGCCGGAGGGTGCGAAGGTTGCAGTGGCGCAGGCGAATAAGGAAGGGGGCTGGACGGAGGCTAACTACAAGGAGGCTGTGTATGCGCTTGGGGTGCAGTTGGCATTGGACCCGCATTATATGAATTTGAGTGACAAGGATTTGTACGATACAATTTACAAGGTGGTGCATATTCCGGGTATGGAGCAGCAGTTGTTTGCGGGGGTGCGGGACCCGGAGGCGGCGTATAAGAGTTTCATTGATGGGCATGTGCAGAATATTGTGTCTGTGCGCAAGGGTGGTAAGCAATTGCGTGAGCGCGTGAAGGATACTGTGGTGACGCAGGGGATTGAGTTGCCGGAGAATGATGGTGCTGTTGACTATGCGATGATGCGGGCTTGTGAGGAGCTGGGGCGCTATAGAATGAATGGAGGGAGCAACTGGTATGAAGAGCAGGTTATTGTGGGTAACGCTATACGCAGTGGTTTGCAGGAGTATGAGGAAAAAGGAGGTGTTAATGCGCGGCTGAATTATGCAAGGCAGCAGGCTGTGGTTGATTTGAATACGGTTAAGGCGTGTGAGAAGAAGGCTGCTGCGTGGGAGGGCAAGGTTAAGTTGGCGCAGGAGAATGCTAAGGCAGAAGCGGAGGCCAAGAAGAAGCAGAAGCCGAAGACTCAGACGCGCGAGGAGCTGCTGAAAGAGCGGCCTTATTTGGGGGAAACAGAGCTGCACTATAAGTACAAAGCGAATGGTGAGCGGCGAGCTACGCTGACGGTGCCGGTGGCGGAGTACCGAGAGATTGCGAAGCAATTCGAGAAGGGTGATGATGATGTGCTTTATTGCTACATAAACGGCGGCAAGACGGCGCTGTTGATTATACCCGGAGATACGGATGAGTGGACGGTTAATAGACCGGCTGCGCATGTGTTGGCCAATGGTAGCAAGAAGAGTGTGGAGGTGTTTGCTAAGGGGTTGATGAGTGGTGAACAGGGGGTGATGACAATTAAACGCGTACGGAAAGTAGGCAATAAATAATTTTAACTTAGAATGATTACAATGAATAAGATTAACATGAATAGATTTGGTATGCCGAAGAGTGGCATGGATGTGGTGCGAGAGCAGATGTTTGGTGGTATGAGTCTTGAGGATGGGCCGCAGGTGCCTGACCTTAAGTTGCCTGAGTTTGGCAATGTGGCAGAGGAGCCGGTGCGTATGGGTGGCACGAAGAAGATGGTTGATACAGCAAAAGGGCTGATAGGTGAGGATGGTGAGACTAACTGGCGGCTGAGAGGGTTGCAGAGTTTGGCGTTGTTGGATAAGGATGAGTATTTTAAGGAGAGTGTGGGTAAGCATCCGGAGTTGGGGTATATGGTGCCTGACCGAGTGCGTGCGGATAAGAAGGGGTTTAACATGTTGCTTGGTGCGGAGCTGAGCCAGGTGATAGGTAAGGGTGACACGTATGGTGTGTTGCAGGTGACGATTAACGCGTTGCCGAAGGAGAAGCAGCTTGAGGCTAAGGGGCGTGTGCAGCAGTGTGAGACGGAGTACCAAGCGCATGAGTTGCTGGGTGAGTTGTGGCGTGAAGTGCAGGTGACGGGGTATGATGCTAAAAAGGCTGAGCTTGATGCCGAGGTGGCTGAGAAGAAGGAGAGAGCCAAGGCTGCCATGGCTGATGTGAATAAGGTATTGGAGGAAAACTGGGTTGACCGTGTGATGAGTGGCTCGAGTTTTGCGCCATTAGGAGGTATTACCAAGTATGAGGCTATTGATAGCGGAGCCATGACGGAAGAGCAGTTTGAGGAGTTGGATAATACAACGAGACGCGCTGCGCAGGCGTTTGATTTTCTGATGGTGACCATGCACGATGGGAGGTCTTACGTTGGGCATAGGTTGGATGTATCTCAAGCTGCTGAGGCTAGGAAGAAGGAGATAGATGGAAGCTGGACAGTTGGGAAAGGCGGGGAAGTTACAGATGAGGAAATTTGGCAGCAGACGGCTCATGAGATGAGCAGTAAGTACCGATTGAGCCGCAAGGATATAGTAAAGGTGCTTAATCTATTGAAGAAACCTGATGGGACGATTGATGAGACTGCTTTGCGGTTGTTTACGGCAGCGTGTTATGAGGCTGTGTATGGTGAGCAGGCGATATTGTCCTCCGATTTCTGGGGGAGTTTTGTAGGTGCTTTGGGCGATTGGGGGAGTGAGACGGTGGATTATTTTGACCGTAGTATTACGAAAGCTGAAGCCTTGACGTCTCCGACCAATTACGAGGGAGCGCAGGAGCGTTTAGATACGGAGTTTGCTCCTGACGTGGAGAAGATGAAGGGTATGTTTGCTGAGGTTGAGTCTATCCGGCGAACGCCGGATGAGCGGATGCCCTGGGTGTTGGCTACGTGGACTAAGACCGGCGAGGTAGTAGGCGCTTCTGCTCCGTTTTTGATTGCAAGTGCTATTAATCCGGCGTTGGGTTATGCTACATTGTACCCGTCTACCACTAACGCGCAGATTGCGAGCAACTACTATCACGGTGTGGCGAATCCGGTTGCGATGGCTCACATAACCGGTACGTGGCAGACATTAGCGGAAGGGTTGTTCGGCAAGGCGGTAATGAAGGTACCCGGTGTTGGTAAGCTGATGGACTGGGTGGGCTTAAAAACGATAAGTGTGCCGCTGATTGGTAAGGCTGTGGGCAAGGTGCAGGGTAATGCGTTTTTGCGTATTGCTACGGGTATGGGGATGGAGACTGCCGGTGAATTGGTGGTTGAGGATATGGTGGCCAGCATTGGTGAGTGGGGGACTGTTAAGTTGGTGAATGCGCTTGGCGGCGATTTGCCTGAGCAGGAGTTAAATTTGCTGGATAATGCATGGAAGAACATGCAGGACAGTAGCCAGACGGGTGCAACGGCGGCGTATTGTATTGCCTTGGGTATGTTGGGTGTGCCTGCAAATATGCAGGCTGCTCGGGATTTTGCCGGTAGCCGCCAGTTCTTACTGCAGGCCGGTTTGACAGAGGGAGGTGTGGCTGAGGTGCAGGCTGCACACACGGAGTATAGCATCAGCGTGGCGAAGGCGCTGGAGCTTGAGCGGTTCCGGTTGTCGAAGGTGCGTGCTGAGGCCGGTGATAAGGCTGTGGAGGAGGCTGAGAATAAGGCGGGGAGACCGCTGGAGGGTGTACAGGCTAACAAGATACGCACTGAGGCGGGTGAGAAGGCGGTGGCCGAAGAGGTTGAGAAGATAAAGGTTGCGCACCAAGGCAAGCTCAACGAAACGATGCGCCGCGTGTATGACCGCGATGTGCTGCACGAGGATCCTGTGGCACTGAAGAAGCGCATGGAGAAGCGCGGTGAGAAGTTCTTGGAAGAGGTTGAGGTGGGGCTGTATGCCGCCAGCGGCGTGCGAGATGCTGTGCTGGCGGAGGCCGGTGTGACTGTTGGCGAGAAGAGTGAGAAGGGGCTGCGCAAGGTGCAGTTTAAGGGTGAGAAGGAAGGTGAGGTTAAGGAGGTTGAGTGGACGGATGAGCAGTTGAATGCGTATGTGGCTATGCAGCGTGAGGGCGGGATGGCTAAGCGTATGCGGTATTTCCAAACGCGGGTTGCGGGTACGGCATTGGCTGAGGCTGAGGTGACGGATGCGAGTGTGAAGCATGAGCTGGTGAATATGCGTGCGTTGCCGGCGCGAGCTTTGGCCAGAATGCAGCGTAATGGTGGTAAGGTGGACTATGCCGTTATGCAGGATTTGGCCGAGGATGCAGCCGAGAAGATTAATGGTTTTGTGGCCGGTGGCATGAGTGGTGCTGAGGCCCGCATGCAGATGAGTGAGTTGCCTGGTGTGACCTTGGGGACGCTGGCGCAGAGCGCTAATGCGTTTGTGCAGCGTGTTGAGGAGTTGGTGGGGACTGCTGAAGGACGTGCGCTTGGCATTAACAGGGTGGAAGATGCTGTTACTAATGCGTTCCGGATGAACCGGGCTAATGCGCCGGGGCAGAGTGTTATTATGTACAATAAGGGCCTTGCCAGTGAGCGTGAGGTTGTGGAGGATTTGCTGGAGAGTGATGTGGTTGCTGCGGTGGAAGGCGAGCATGCCAGCACGAGCTGGGAGGCGCTGGAAGGTATGTTGCGGCGTGTGGAAGGCGAGTTGATGCAGCATGGTGGCGGGAGGTTGTTCAGCAGCAAGGAGAAGGCCAGCAAGATGGCTATTATTGAGGCTTTTTCTAAGCTGGGGCAGAGTTATTTCTTGCTGAATCATGGCAAGTACCAGATGAGTGCCGAGGCGCATGGTACGATTGAGTATGTGCAGAAGAAGATGGCTGATGCACAGCATCTGGTGGCGATGAGCCATGCGTGGGAGGCTTTTGCCAAGAGTAAGGAGGGTAAGTTTTTTTTGAAGAAGGAGGGTGCGAGTTTTGAGAAGCTTTTGTCTGATGCCGGTGCCAGTGTGGCGGGGCATTATGCTACGGCGAAGTTTGATGCGGATGCGTTTGCTGCTGTGAGGGAGGCTTATGAGGGGAGTATTGTGCCCAGCCTTGAGGCGGCTAAGCATGTGTTGGAGCAGTATGAGGCGGAGCAGAAGGCGCTGGATAGACCTGCTGCGGAGGCTGTGGAGGTTGTTGTGCCGCCTGATGAGTCTGTGATGGGTGAAGAGCTGCGGCTGGAGCCGGAGGCTGTTGTAGATGATTCTACGGGGGGGGGTGTGCCGCCTCCGGGGGCTGAATTGGTGCAGGATGCAGAGGATAAGGGGCGCGGGCTTGTGGGTGGCAACTATGTGCTGATGGATGGAGGCTCTGTGTATGGTGTGGCTGAGGTGGATAGCATTGGGCTGAGTGAGGATGTGCCGCAGTTTAAGAAGAAGGATACGGCTGTGGGGCGTGTTGAGGCGGATGCAGATGGTACTACGCATGAGTTGGCGGGTGGCTGGAATGCGAATAGTGCGCCGATTCATGTGTGGCGGCGTGTTGATGGCCGCTTGGAGGTTATATCCGGGCGGCACCGTTTAGCGCATGCGAAGAAGAATGGTGTGAAGCATATTGCGGTGCGTGTGTATGATGAGGCTGCGGGGCATGATGCGAAGTGGGCTAAGCTGCATGATGTGGAGCAGAATATACTTGATAATACGTGTAATGCGATTGATGTAGCGTATTATTTCCGCCATAATCCGATGCCGTTGGGTGAGGCTGAAGCGCGTGGGTTGATGCCGAAGACTAAGCAGGGTGAGCAGACGGCGGCGAGCCGTATGGGCTTGCATGTGGCAGCGCATGCGAGTGATGATACTTTTGCGATGTTGGTGAATGGTGGTTGTACGGCTGAGGATGCGTATATGGCGTGTTTGGTGGCGGCATCTGCCGAGGGGCAGCAGTTGGCGCTGGAGGCGCGTGCCGGTAAGAAGGGTAAGAAGAATAGCTGGGAGTATGTGACGGCGCTGGTGCGTGGGGCTGAGCAGTTGGCGCCTGCGGATGGTGGCGGGATGTTGGATTTGTTCGGCAATGATGAGAGTTTCCGCGAGAGTTCGGAGAAGATGGCGCGTTATGTGGCTGCGGTGCGTGCGGGGTTGAAGGCGCGGTTGAATGTGTTGCAGAGTGCGGGCCGTTTGAATAAGAAGGAGTCTGTGAGCAAGGAGCTGGGTGTGAAGGTGAAGGCACCGAAGGATGCGCTGCGCTTGATTGAGCGTATTGCTATGCTGGATGCTGCTTATGAGCGCTTGGATTATGAGCTGGGGATACCTGCTAAGGTGGAGGCTTGGGATGGCAAGAGTGCTGTGCCGACTAAGCTGGATGAGCTGGAGGCTAAGGGTACCGGCGTGAGCTATAGTTTTGTATCTGCTGAGATGGAGGCGATTAAGGCTTCTGCGGTGGCTGATGGTAGCTTCATGAAGGCGCCGAATGGCAAGCCGAGTAACTTGAATGAGCGGCAGTGGTTGCAGGTGCGGACGGCAGCGTTTAATGATTGGTTTGGGGATTGGAAACGGGCTGCGGAGTTGACGTTTGACGGGAGTGAGTATAATAACGAGAAGTGCTTGTCTGCTTTGAAGGAAGAAGGCAGCGAGCCTTTTATAAACAAAGAAACGGGCATTTCTGCTACTATAAGCAGTAGGCAGAGAAGTAAGATTACAAGTGGTAAGGCTCAACGTAAATCAATTGATAGTGGGTTTACTACCGGAATTCATAATTATGTTGCGGCTCATATACGACCTTTGTTCATGCATGCTACGCATGTAGGTGACTATAAGGATAGGGAAGGTGGACAAGATATACTTGCAATTAAGCGTTTTGTGTGTCCTGTTAAAATTAAAGGTGAGATGGCCTATGCATATATGTCAGTTTGGGAGTTGAAAGAACACGGACATAAGCTTTATACGTTGGAGCTTGATTCAATAGAAAAGCTCGGAGGTAACTTAGACGAACATTTCGAAGAAATGCTCAATCCCACTCCGAGCAAGGATATTTTAACACGGGTTAATGAGTTAAGCAAGACTTATTTTGATAATGTTTCCAAAGTTGTAGACGAGAATGGGGAGCCGAAGGTGGTGTACCATGGGACAGAGCATCCTGTACCGTTTAGCGTTTTCAAGAGTGGCAAGAGCGGGTATCTTGGGCCGGGGATTTACTTTACACCTGAGTTAAGGGTTGCTCTTCAGTACAGAGGGTTCTATGACCCGGAGAGCGGTATGGTTTACAGCTGTTTCGTTAATATGCGCAAGCCTTTGAGGATTAGTTATGCGGAAAAACCGGCGAAGGTTATTTTGGATATGGTGTCGGAGACTGCGTACGAGTCTCGCGCAGCGGTGCAAGCGAATGAGTCTAAGATGCTCCGAAAGGGCGATTTGTCGAAAGTGAAGCGCAAGGGGTATGATGGTATCGTGTGGATGCCCAAGGGTGCTTATGATGCCAATTCTTTCACGAGTGGTGAAATGCTGCTGTTTGATTCTATGCAGATTAAGAGCGCAACGGATAACAGTGGGACGTTTGATGGGAGTAACGCGGATATTACCTTCTCTGTGATTGGGCAGAAGGCTAAGACGTGGGGTGAGTATGAGGGGAAGGCATTTGCGGGGCGTGATGATGGGATGCTGCGTGCGGAGATTGATGCGAGCCAAGCGAAGTTGCGGTGCCGGTTGAAGCCGGAGGCGCAGGGGCAGGCGGAGTTGATAGCTGGGTATCGGCGGTTGAAGCCGGAGGTGTTGTATAGTGGGGCGGAGTATGAGCGGATGAGCCGTGCTCAGCGGTTGTGGCAGGTGATGCAAGCGATGCTTGGGAAGGATGAGAAGCTGGTGGAGAATGAGCATTTTGAGAGGCTTGCCGGTTATTTGCGTAGGGGGATGTCGCAGGAGGAGTATTTACGCGATTTGGGGTTGGGTGAGGATGCCGGGAAGCAGGAGATTAAGGCTGCGTTGGAGGCGGCACGAGATGCGCACAAGGAGGCTATGTGGGAGCAGGTGGCTAAGGAGAGAATGAGCCGCGAGGTGTTTGAGGAGGCGTTGGCGATGCGGATGGGGACGGCTGAGGAAAGGGAGCGGTTGGTATTGTCGGAAGATGATTGGGTGGGGCTTGGTGAGACGCTGGGCGATATTTTGGATTACCCGGAGTTGTACCGTGCGTACCCTGCGTTGAAGGATGTGGAGATGGTGTATCGGCAGGCTTCGGGGAGTTTTGTTCGCTTTAAAAAGTCGGGTGAGTTGAAGGGGGCGAAGATTTTGTTGAGTGTGAGCCGGACGGAGGAGATGATGAGGGGGTCTTTGTTGCATGAGGTGCAGCATTTAATCCAAGTGTATGAGGATTTTGGCTTTGGTGGGACTGCGCGGAATGTGGGGTATATTTTTGCGAGTCTCGGGCGCGCAGAGGAGTTGAGTGGTGATAGTGAAAAGGACTATAAGCGATTGGCGGGTGAGGTTGAGGCGCGTGCCGTGAATGATAGAAAGGATATGACGGCTGCTGCGCGTTTGGCCACTCCGTTTAATGAATCCCTAGAGTACCCCGGGGAGGCGTTGGCGTACCGTATTAGTGAGTATGAGGCTGCAATGGATGCGGGGAGGTCGGTGGTGACGTTTAGTATGGCGAGTGTGACGGCTGAGTGGGAGAATACGCTTGATGGGTATTTGCAGAATCCTGCTAAGCCCGGAACACCAGAGCATACTCGTGATATGGTGGTATGCCCGACGCCGGCAGTGATGCAGATGGTAGGTGCTAAGGGATGGGATATGGTGGTGACGCCGGGTGTGCTGGATAAGGTGATGCGAGGTAAGCATGCTGTAAGCAGTGTTGCGCTGAAACAGTTGCCTGGTGCGTTGTCTGCACCGGTGTGCATTGCTGCATCTGATACACCGGGATGCCTTGAGGTGGTTACTGAGTTAAAGGAGAATGGACACAATGTGCTGGTGGCGGTGCAGCTGGATAGCCGTTCATCCGAGAAAAAGGAGGTTAAGGTTAACCGTATTGCCAGTATGTATGGTAAGGAGAGAATTGGAGCGTTGCTGAATCATCCGATGTTGTATTGGGATAAAGCAAAAGCTCGCGTCTGGATGCAGGCATACAGGCTCCAATTGCCTGCACAAGTGCTTCCGAAGCGAGCTTCTGGGAGAAGAATACAAACACCTGCGGATTTAGTCAAGTACAAAATGCAGACGGGGTTAAGTTTCTCTTTGAGTGGTAGGGGGATGATAGATGCAGCGCCGCTGGGTAAGATGGCCGGGGAGGATAAGATGCAGAGGTTGCTGAATTATGCCAGGAAGGAGGCCGGGCGCTGGACGCGGACGTTTGGGAAGGATACGCCGAATGCGCGTGCAGCGGAGGCTATGGGTACGGTGAGCAGTATACTGGCCAGCATACATAAGGAGTTGCCGCCTAGGTTTAGGCCGAGGGTGGAGGGGCACATGCGGTATGTGGAGGTGTATGCACGCTTGTTGGAGAGTGGCAAGGTGCGCAGTTATGGCAGGCTGAGCAAGGAGCAGCGTGCTGCTGTGGAGGCTGAGTTGCTGGAGGTGTTGCAAGATGCCAAGGCTAAGGCTGAGGAGGAGTACGAGCTTGCGAAGAAGGAGGCGCTGGATGCTGCTGAGCTGACGGGTGAGATGGCGGCGCTGGAGGCTGCGGAGGAGATGGATGTGGATGATGAGGTGAAGCGTGCTGCGTATTTGGACCGTTTGGCCAAGCGTACTGCGGATGCTATGCGGAGGCGTTTGCTGGCCGAGGCTGAGGCTAAGAAGCAGCAGCTTGAGGCTGATATTGAGGTGCTGAAGCGTGATTTTGCTGCGGAGAAGTTGGCGCAGATTGCCAGCCGGATGCTGAATGATGCTGCGGATGCAGTGGAGGCGTACCTGATTGATGAGGAGCTTGGGGCTGTGGATGTGTTGATGGAGCGCTTGGCGCCGCGTAAGTTGCCGAATGGCAAGTATGATAAGGGGCGGATGAGTGCAGATGCTTACCGGAAGTTTGTGAGCTATGTTGAGCTGATGAATAAGAGTAAGGGGGAAGTGGATGAGAAGCTGGTGGAGCTGGGGCTGCTGATTGCTGCCGAGGAGGCTAAGAGCGAGGAGGAGCGCATGGATGATGGCGCGAAGCTGGATGCCTTGACGGAGGAGTTGGCTGCGTGGTCTACGTATGGTGGGCTGCGTGGTAAGAATCTTGAAGGTGTGCGTAAGGGTGTTGCGGCGCTTGGTGAGTTTGCTGCTTATGAGAAGAATGCCTGGAGTAGTTTGCTGAAGTTGCAGCGTAACCGTGCGAAGCGGCAGGCGCTTGTTGCTGCGCAGGGGCTTGGCGGTGCTGATGAGTTTAAGGTGAAGGAAGAGACTGAGAAGCAGGCGAAGTTGTTGCAGCGGCTGAAGGATTTGGGGGCTGGGTTGCAGAGTATTGGGCAGATTTTCTATGGCCTAGGGGGTGTGCCGGAGATGCGTGCGCTGGTGGATGAGAGTTTGGATGCTTTGAGTGCCGGGCATGTGGCATTGGCCAGCCGTGAGAAGCGGGCTTTTGATCAGTTGGCTGATTACATGGGTGAGGCTATGGGGCTGAAGACGGAGCGGCAGCGTAATAACTGGATGGCTGAGCTGAAGAAGAAGCACAAGACGAATATTTACCGCGAGGGTGAGCTGGTGCGGCACCGGCTGAAGTTGACGCTGGATGAGGCTGCGGTGTGGCTGGAGATGACCAAGGCCGAGCGTGAAGCGAAGCGTGCGGAGTTGGATTCTGCTGCTGATAAGCAGGGGGTGCTGGCTGAGAATGTGCCGTATGAGGAGGATATACCGCTGATTCGTGCAGAGTTGCAGAAAATGCAGGAGGAATCCACCGCTAAGTATGTGAAGACTGTGCGAGAGTTCCGCAAGGAGGCACTGAAGGAGCCGATGGTGCTGAGCAAAGATGAGGCGCTGAATATTTTGCTGTTGTGTGAGCAGGCCGATTATTTTGAGGCGGCACATGATAATGGCTATACGGATGAGGTGCTGGCTAAGCTGGCTGAGTTTGTGGGTAATGAGGTGCTGGGCTTTGGTTATGCGATGCGCGAGGTGCTGGAGAATAATGGTTTGGCTGAGGTGTATGAGGCGCGTGAGGGGGTGCCGTTCCCGAAGGTGAATAATTATTGGCCAGGGCACTTTGACCAGAGTGCGCGGGTGAATGAGCAGGCGAATGCTCTGGATCCGACAAGTGGTGGTGGGACGCGGTATGGTATGCTGATTACTCGTGTGAAGCATAAGCTGAAGTTTAACTTGATGGGGGCTAGTAATGTGTTTATGGCTGCGCTGGCTCAGCAGAATAATTATATTTGCATGGGTGAGCTGACGGCGAAGTGGCGGCGGTTGCTGAGCCATAATGATTTTGCCATGGCGATGAAGCAGCATCTTGGTGTGGCTCAGTTTAAGCAATTTAAGGAGCTGATTGAGTTGTTGGACGGTGCCGGTGTGCAGGAGAGTATCACGCAGCAAACGTTGAGCGGGCTGCTGGGGCAGTTCCAGAGTGCGCATGCTATGGCGGTGTTGGCGGGGTCTCCGATAACGCTGGTGAAGCAGTTGAGTGCGATGCTGAATGCTGGGGCTTGGGAGGGTATTTCTTGCAGCAGGGTGTTGGCTCGTATTGTGCTGGACCGTTTTGGCGGCGGTGCTATTAAGTACGGTGATATGTTGCAGAAGGATTATTTCCAGGCGAGGTATAAGGATAAGCGGTATTTTACGGAGATGATGCAGTTGGGGCGCGATGCTAACTGGAGTGTGCTGAGTGCATGGGCGCGTGGTGGTATGCGGTGGATTGAGAAGATGGATGTGTTGACTAACTGTGCCAGTATGACGGCGCTGTACAATATCACTTACCATGACCTTAAGAAGCGTAATGAGGGGGCGGCTGATGCGATGACTGAGGAGGAGATTCATGCCGAGTGTGACCGTGTGGTGCGTAATACGCTGGAGCTTGGCGCGCAGCCGTTGCGCCGGACGCAGAAGAGTGCGTTTGCCGCGTTGAGCCGTAATGCGCTGGTGAAGGCTACTTGTTACATGGGGTCTGAGGCGTTGAATAAGCTGGGTATGACGCTGAGTATGAAGCGGCGTACGGGTGGTGGAGCAAAGGGCTTTTTGAAGGCTTGGAAGTACCTTGCGGGGGTATCTATTGCGCAGCAGGTTATTGTGATGTTGCTTGATATTGCACGCAATGCGGACCCTGTTGATGAAGATGAGTGGGCAGAGTGGTTGCTGCTGAACCTTGCTACGGGTGCCAGCGGGCTGGGCTTGTTGCAGTCTGTGCCGGTGTTGGGTGAGGCTGTGCAGAAGCTGACTGGCGGGTACGTGAAGACTGGTTCGCTGGGCCAGATGATTTATGACTTTGAAGGCATGTGGAGATCCGGCAAGAAGGTGGTGACCATGGCTACTGACGATAAGGATGATTCCTTGACTGATTGGGCGTGGGCAGGTGCCGACCTCGGCAGACGGTTGACGTTCTTGACCGGTGCGTGGGGTGGTATTAACTCATCGTCTAAGGGTGCTAGTGAGTTGGCTGGGTTGATGCAGACGTTGAATGCTATGGCTAACACTGTTCGTCCGCTGATACAGGCTGAGCGGAATGATGAGAAGCGGACGAAGGCGTACCAGAAGAAGGTGGAGAAGGGGCTTGCTAAGGCTCGGAAGGCTACCAGAGAGAGGGAGAAGCAGGAGCGCGAAGCTGAGGCCGCTGAGAAGAAGGCTGAGCGGGAGAAACGGGAGAAGGCGAAGCGCAGAGAGGAGATGCTGAAGAGGCTGTGATGGGGGAGTAACTCCCTAGATAGTGAGGCAAACTCCCTAGACAAGATGGATGTCTAGGGAGTTTGTTTTGTCATAATAAGCAGAGCGAAAATTGAGCGAAAAGAATATTAAGCATTGATGTATCAATGCTGATATTCCCGCCGGGGCTGTTTTCTTATTTTGCGCTGTTTAGCTCTATTGCGCGGCTTAAGCCTTGCCTCTGTCTTCCGGGAAATTGCGGTAGCCGATGGGGAGGGGTGCGTGTTGGTTGAGCATGTCGCGGTCGTATCGGCGGGTGGGTGGCTCCATGTTGCCGAGGGTGGTGCCGGCATTGAAGAAGTATTGCAGGTAGTAGGTGCCCTCGTAGCCCAAGGAATGGGCTTCTCGAATCATGCGGATAATGTCCGCCTCATCTAACAAGCTCGGGTGTACGGTGGTGCGCACCTCAAAGGGCAAGCCGCTTTCTTTGAGGATGCTGAGGCTCTCGCAAAAACGCTCGAAGAGTAAGGGCCCACCGGGGAGTCGCCACGTGCGGTCTGCGGGCATTTTATTATCCATGGCCACATAGTCAATGAGCTTATTTTCAACAAGTTCACGCACAACGTGCGGGTTAGAGCCGTTGGTGTCAATTTTAATGAGGTAGCCGAGCGCCTTGATATCCTCACAAATTTCCTTAAGATGCGGGGTCAGTGTAATTTCACCGCCGGAGAGTACAACGGCATCAAGGA
This sequence comes from Akkermansia sp., assembly GCA_045124875.1. Classification (GTDB taxonomy): domain Bacteria; phylum Verrucomicrobiota; class Verrucomicrobiia; order Verrucomicrobiales; family Akkermansiaceae; genus Akkermansia. Next base: position 157,093 of record JBGVMR010000081.1, on the reverse strand, counting down.
AACCTTTGCGCTCCTTAAGGAACGCAATCTCATCCACCTGAGATTTGGTGCGGCCCAATACCAGCTCCGGGTTGTAACAATAGGGGCAGCGCAGGTTGCAACCTGTGTACCAGAATATGCAAGCGGCTTTTTTGGGGTAATCCAAAAAAGTGAGCGGTGTGATATCTACCGGGTGGCGTCTCATGAGTGGGGGGATTAGCAGAGATAAAAATCCCGCAACGGTTCAGAGTTTATATAGTACAGTATCTGTTACCGTTGCGGGGAATTTTGAGGCGACATGGCCTCAAACGCGTCGTGAACGTGTGAAATTACTTGAGGATGGCATCGCAGCCGCAACCGCAGCCGGGCTCGTCGAAGTGGGCACGCTCTTCGAATTCGCCTTGCTTACCGGCGTTGAAGGTTTCTACCGGACGATGGTAGCCCATAACGCGGGTATAGACGGTGCACTTAGTGCGCTCGGATTCGTGCTCGGCGAGGATTTGCTCATCGCTCTTGACTACGGGTTTGATATCGTTGTCGCTCATAGTATTGGTTCGGAGGTTTGTGGTTCTAGTCGTTCAATCAGAACAGAGGAAGCTCGGGTTGCTCTTCTGCGCGGGCTTTGGCAATGAGTTCTTCATCGCAAAGCGGGCAGTAGTCGTGGCGACCCTTGAGGTAGCCATGCTTATCGCACACAGAGAAGAGCGGGGTGACGGTGATGTAGGGCATCTTGAAGTTGGTAAGCACCTTGCGTACAATGTCGCGGCAGGCTTCGGGGGAAGAGATAGCCTCGTTCATGTACATATGGAATACGGTACCGCCCGTGTAGCAGCACTGCAGCTTGTCCTGCATCTTCAGAGCCTTGAAGAGGTCGTGCGTGTAGCTGGCCGGCAGCTGAGAGCTGTTGGTGTAGTAGCGGTGGCCGGGGGTGCCGGACTGAATGATGTCCGGGTAGCGCTTGAGGTCTTCGCGGGCAAAGCGGTGGGTTGTGCCTTCTGCCGGCGTGGCTTCAAGGTTGTAAAGGTTGCCGGTTTCTTCCTGGTAGCCACGGATACGCTCACGCATGTAGTGCAGCACTTCTTCGGCAAAGGCAATGCCCTCAGGTGTGGCGGTGTTCATGGTGTCGCCGGAGAAGTTGCGAAGCATTTCGTTGATGCCGTTGAGACCGATGGTGGAGAAGTGGTTGCGCAGGTGCGGCAGGTAGCGCTTGGTGTAGGGGTACAAACCGCGCTGGTAGAGCTGGTTGATGAAGACGCGCTTCTTCTCCAGCGTATCCTTAGCAAGATCCATCAACTCGCCGAGCTTGGTGTACATCAGGTTCTTGTTGCCCTTGTACAGGTAGCCGAGGCGGGCCATGTTGATGGTAACCACACCGATGGAGCCGGTCATTTCTGCGGAGCCGAAGAGACCACCGCCGCGCTTGAGCAGTTCGCGCAGGTCGAGCTGCAAACGGCAGCACATGGAGCGCACGGCGTCCGGCTTGTAGGCTTCTTCGTCTATCACGCGGTTGCCGTTCTCATCAAACTTGTACTGAGAACCGATGAAGTTCTGGAAGTAGGAGGAGCCGATCTTAGCGGCGTTCTCAAAGAGCAGGGGTACGTTCTCGCCGTCCCAGTCGAAGTCCTCAGTAATGTTAACCGTGGGGATGGGGAAGGTGAAAGGCTGACCTGTGCTGTCGCCCTCTGTAAGCACCTCGTAGAAGGCACGCTGAATGATGGTCATTTCAGGTTGGAAGTGCTTGTAGGTAAGAGCCGTGAGGGATTCTACGCCGCGCTCCTTGGCAATGGCGAGCAATTTCTCGTCCTGAACATTCTCAAAGATGTGTGCGCCACCGGAGAACGGAGGCTGCTCGCGCAGGTCGCGGGGTACTGTCCAGTCGATAGTCACGTTGGTGAAGGGGCTTTGACCCCATCGGGACGGCACATTCAAATTGTACACGAAGTTGCGCAGTGCCTTCTTAACGGCTGCGTAGGGCAACTGGTCGCGGAAAAGGTAAGGGGAAAGGTAGGTATCGAAAGAGCTGAATGCCTGAGCACCGGCCCACTCGCTCTGCAAAATGCCGAGGAAGTTTGCCATCTGGCCGAGGGCCTCGCGGAAGTGACGGGGCGGGCGGCTGTTCACACGGCTGCGCACACCGTTAAAGCCTTCATTAAGCAGGTTGCGGAGGCTCCAGCCTGCGCAATAACCGGTAAGGCAGTCGAGGTCGTGAATATGATAGTCGCCGTTGCGGTGGGCGGCACCTTCCTCGGGGGTGTACACTTGGTCAAGCCAGTAGTTGGCAATCACCTTGCCGGCGGTGTTGTTCACCAAACCTGCATTAGAATAGGTGGTGTTGGAATTTGCCTTAATACGCCAGTCTGTATTGCCGATGTACTCTTCAATCGTCTGCTTACAGTCAACCCATGTGTTACCTTGGTAAACGCCGGCAATCTGTTCGCGTTGCAACTTGTGCAAGAAACGGTACTTAATGAAGTTGCGGGCTGTTTCAAAAGCACCGGCTTTCATCAATTCACGCTCAATCAGGTCCTGTACCTTTTCAACGGGCAGGTACTCCTCTTTTTTGAGGGCATCCAACACGTTGGCGTAGACCAGCGGATTGTATTCTTCCTGAGAGGCATGATATGCCTTTTCGATGGCCTGCTGTACTTTGTAGGCCTCGAATCGTTCGCGTTTTCCGTTTCGTTTGATGATTTGCGGCATGACTGGAGAGTAAAATTTGTGTGTTGAGGATACTGCACCCTTGTGTGAGGTAATCTGTGCAGTCACCCCCTACCGAGTTTCAGGTTCTGTTGACCCGTGTGATTATTGTGCGGGAACATCCGAAATGTAGCATTTTTTGTTTGCCGTTGCAAGCAGAAATTGCACACTGACAGACACTTTTTATAAAAATTTTTCTTAACAAAAAATCCACATATTGCATAAACTGATTTTTTGTGCCACCATATATTGTATGTGCAAGTGAAAGGGTGTAAGCTTGTATGTTTTGTGAATAACTATTGAAACCCCTTGATGTTACAAAGACTTTGCAGATATAAAAAGGCTGCGAAAAGTGGTCAGATAGTTATAAAAGTATTTTGAGACTCTGCACAAGATGTAGCGTATAGAAAAGCGAAAGCAAAAAAATGGCCACGTGCTATTGTGGCCATGATAAAAAAGCTTATTTTTGCACCCAAATGGTTTTGAGGTATTGTTCGCCGTCAAAATCAAAGGTCATGGGCGAGGAGGATAGCTGTGCTCCGGGGGCGCCGGAGGCAACGAGTTTCCTGAAATCAGCAGGGGAAACTTTTCGGCAGTTGGTGGTGCAAAGTATCCAGCCTTTCGGGGCAAGACACTGTATCGCCTTGGCTACAAGCTTGCCGTAGTCTTTTTCAACACGCCAGATTTTGCCTTTTTCATCGCGGGAGAACGTGGGCGGGTCCAGCACAATGGCATCGAATGTACGGCCCTGGCGGGCAAAGCGGTCAAGCCAGTGCAGGGTGTCACCCTTGCAGAAGAAATGCTCATCCGGGTTAATTCCGTTAAGCTCCATGTTCTCGCGGCACCAAGTTAGGCAGGGTTGCGCCAAATCAAGGGTGGTTGTGGTGGCACCGGCCAGAGCCGCACACACCGAGAAAGCGCCGGTGTATGAGAAGGTATTGAGCAAGCGCATGCCTTTATGGCAACGGCGGCGCACCGTGGCGCGGTTATCTCGCTGGTCTAAGAAGATACCTTGAGAGTACCCGGCCTCCATATCCATCATATAGCGCACACCGTTTTCAAGAATAGCAAAGCGAGGCTCGGCAAGCGGGCCGCAGAGGTGTTGCGGAGCCTCCTTAACATCATTATCCAAGCGCTTGAGGTATACGGAGCGACCTGTCGCTTCTAAAAGGTCTTTCAACCCACGAGGAAGAGTCGTATTGCGCAGAGATACCAGCAGCCTGTCTGCCAAGGCGTCAATGAAAATATCCGGCCACGGGGAGCCGTCCGCAACACGATACGCATCGGTATTCTGGGGTAGCAGCGCTTCTCGCTGCCGAATCCTGTCTTCCAAAATATTCATACAGCCGATGGGGGGGGCGGTATTACGCATTGGCTGCTGCCTCTTTCTGAATAGTGGCAGCCATGGTAGACAGCGCATTGGCGCGGGTGGAGGCCAAGTGCTCTTTCAACCCGCATTCATCAAGCCTTTTCATGTCGGCAGCCTGAATCTCCGCAGGGGTCAGCCCCGAGAACAAACGCACGAACAAAGCAATTAGCCCCTTGGTAATCAGAGAGTCGCTGTCTGCCATGATAATCATCTTGCCGTCCTGCACCTCGGTGCCTACCCATACGCGACTTTGGCACCCCTTAATCAAGTTGGCAGGCTTGCGATATTTATCCGGCATGGCGGGCAGTTTTCGGCCCAGTGAGATGATGAACTCGTACTTTTCCGTCCAATCTTCAAAGACGGACATATCATCCAGCAGAGCCTCTATACGTTGGGTATAATTCATGGCAAAAATCAGCGAGAGGTTGCTAATGTGTAAAGCACGGCCTTTTGGGCATGGAGACGGTTTTCTGCCTCTGTGAAGATGATGGGGGCGTGGGCCTCCAGCACTTCATCGGTGATTTCGTACCCGCGGTATGCAGGCAAGCAGTGGAACACACTGTGCCCGGGGGCAGCAAGTTTAAGCAGCTCAGCATTCACCTGATAGGGGAAGAATGCTTGCTCTTTGGTGCCTTTTTCGGCCTCCTGGCCCATGGAAATCCATGTGTCCGTATTGATTACCACGGCATCGCGCACGGCTTCCTCGGCATCTGTCGTGCAAATGATGCCGTCGTAATTGAGTGCAGCCAAGGTGTCTGCCTTGGGCAGGGCATGCTCGGGGCCGGCAAGGGCCAGCGTAAAGCCAAGGTGTTTGGCAGCCCACATCCAAGAGCGCCCCATGTTGTTATCCACATCGCCCAAGAAAGCAATCTTCATATTTTTCCAAGCCCCTACTCCGTATTTTTCCTCCAGCGTAAGCAGGTCTGCCAAAATTTGGCAGGGGTGTTCTTGGTCAGTCAAAGCGTTGATGGTGGGCAGTTTGGAATATTTGGCAAAGTCCACGACTTCATCTTGCCCGTAGGTGCGAATCACGGCACCGTGAATCATGCGGCCAAGTACACGTGCGGTATCCTTAATAGGCTCGCCACGGCCCAGCTGAATATCGCGGGTGGAGAGGAACATGGGGCGACCGCCCAGCTCGGAAATACCTACCTCGAAAGAGACGCGCGTACGGGTGGATGACTTGGAGAAAATCAACGCCCAAGTTTGGCCTGCAAGGGGTTGCGAGGTGTGATTGCCTCGCTCGGCCTTAAGCTTGTGAGCCAAAGCAAGCAACTCGCAAATCTGATCTCCCGTCAATTCTTCTATGGAAAGCAACTGGTTCATGGTATTTCTCTGCTGGTGGAAAGCAGAAAACTACCATATTTGACCGCCCGTGTAAAGATTAGATTGAGTCAGTTTTTACAGGTAGCTCCCTTACTTATCCGCATGGCGCATGTTATGCAGAATAGAATCTGCCATATTGCGCACCGTTTCTTGCAAAATGTTGTATAAGTGGCTGCCTTGGCGGTAGTCTGCCGGGGCAAAGAAATCCACACGGTGCTGGCCCGATTTCAGGTTATAGCACTTGCGGAAACTCTTGCGCGACTCATCGCAGGGGTTATACACGGCCACGCTGGTGCCACCTAATTGGCGCATTACGGTAAAGCAAGGCACATCCGTGGGGCCATCGCCCAAATAAATCATGTGGCGGAAGGGAATGGGGCGCAAGTCGCTGTCCATGTGGTCGTTCACATCCTCCGTGTAATCAAGCATACCCTTATTGATGCGGAATAAGAACTGCGTTTTGGTAGTGTGAGAAATTACGCGCTTGGGGAAATTGATGCAGCCATTGTTCTCACTGAACTCACAGGCGAACACCTCCTTCATATACGGGCGAATAATGGAGCCGTCGATAATGGATTTAATGCCGCTGGAAATAATGTAATATTCCACGTGAATGCCGGCAAAGCGGTGTTCCGGGGTGAGGGCTCGTTGTTCAAAGTTTTCAAAGAACTCGGGTATGCCTTTGAAGAAAGTCAGCTTTTTGCCCAACTCTCGCAGAGTTTCATTGCTCACGCCGTCGATGCTGAGCGTATCGAGCAACTCCTTCAGGTAGCTCAACTCGCCATCCCAGCCTTCCTCTCGGCTGCGGTCATTACACTTTTTCCAGAACAATTCGGCATTGATACCGAACTCGGGGAAAATGGTATCCTCCTGCATGTTGTGGGGGCTCAGGGTCTGGTCAAAATCAAAGATAAGCGCGATAGTGTTCTGCGGTACTGCCATGTCTCATTTATAACGCCAAAGCCACGCGCTTTCAAGCAAAAACAAACATTTAGCCATAAAATAACCTTGCCAGCAGGGGGATTTTACTGCATAATGCCGTTGTAATGACGCAAGTAACCGATGTAACAGGCGAGCTGCTGAAATCCGTGTCGCGCTCCTTTTATCTCACGATTCGCTTTTTGCCCAAGCAAATGCGGCCTGCTGTTGCATTAGGGTACATGTTGGCACGCGCTACGGATAGCGTGGCCGATACCGCCACCTCACCCATCGGGCAACGCGCCCAAGTGCTGCAACGCATGGGTATGGCCATAGCCTGCGCGCAGGATGCGGAGCTGCAGCATGTGCTGGCACATGATATTGCGCCCGGATTGACGCACGAAGGCGAGCGCACCTTGCTGTGCGAGTTCGGCAACTTGTTGCAAGTCTTAGACGGATTCTCCCCCGAACAGCAACAGCACATCCGCAACGTGTTGGCTACCATTGTTAAGGGTCAGTTGTGGGATTTAACTACTTTTGCGGAACACGATACCGTGCAAAGTGATGACGAAACACGCTGCTACACCTACAACGTGGCCGGTTGTGTGGGCGAGTTCTGGACTGCGCTGGGCTATACCGCCATGGGGGAGCGTTTCTGTGCTGCCTCTCGGCGAGAAGTTATGATGCAAGCCGGTATTCGCTACGGCCAAGGCTTGCAGCTCATCAATATCTTGAGAGACATGGAGGAAGACGCCACTCGCGGGCGCCATTATCTCTGTTCTTCACCGGCAATCTGGCTTAACCGCGCAGAGCGTTACATGAATGACGGTGTGGATTACAGCCGCCGCTTGGGAACCTTCCGCCTGCGTTTTGCCTCGATACTGCCCGCGCTCATCGGGTTAAAAACCATACAAAGCCTCAAAGCCACAACCTTGGGCAAAGGCAAAGTGAAAATCAAGCGCCGCAGTGTTTATGCGTGCTTGGTAAAAGCGTTCTTTATCAGCTTGCGCAGAAAAGGCTGAGGTTACAGCCCCATCTTGCCGGGGTTAAGTAAGCCTTGCGGGTCCAGCGCTGATTTGAGCGCCTTGTGTACGCTAATCGCCTCTGCACCTACAGCTTGGGCAAACCATGGTGCTTTGGCCAAGCCTATGCCGTGTTCTCCGGTAATACTGCCACCGTGTGCCATCACCCAATCAAACAGGCGATTCACCAGAGCATCTGCCGGGGGGCGCACATCGTTACCGTTGCTGTCTTTCAGCACCATCACATTGGTGTGGATGTTGCCATCGCCCGAGTGCCCGAAGCACGCCACCGGTATACCGGTTTCGCGTTGCATACTTGCGCAGAACTCCACCAGCTCCACCAAAGCAGAGCGGGGTATCACAATATCTTCATTCAACTTGGTAAGCCCTGTTGCCTTAAGGCTGTATGAAAACTCCCTGCGCAGCTGCCATATGGCCTCTACCTCCGTCTCCGTTCGTGCCGTTACCACCTGAGTAGCGCCCGTTTGCTTCAAAATAGCCTCAATATCCGTAAGCTCAGAGGCTACGGCATCGGCGCGGCCATCAATCTCCACAATTATATGCCCATTGGCATCTGCGGGGAATATGCCCGGCCCCAAATGATTGCGGGCTGCGGCAAGAGTAAAGGCATCCGTTATCTCCATGGCAGCGGGCAGGTGGCCGCCCTGCAAGATGTTTTGCACTGCCGCTGCAGCCAATGAAAACTGCGGGAAACTGGCATGCAACGCGGCGCGCGCTTGCGGTGCGGGGATAATGCGCAAGGTGGCTTGGGTAATAATGCCCAGCATACCTTCGCTGCCGCAGAAAAGCCCCACCAGGTCAAAACCTTGCTTGTTCTTATGAGTTCTGCCGCCGCAGTTCAGCACGCTGCCATCTGCCAGCACAACTTGCAGCCCCAGTACGTAGGCTCTGGTAACACCGTATTTAAGGCAGCGGGGGCCTCCTGCGTTAGTGGCTATATTGCCGCCGATGCTGGATTCTTTGCGAGATGCGGGGTCCGGCGGGTAGAACCACCCTTGCGCAAGGCAAGCCTCTTGCAAATCTGCCGTTAGTACACCGGCCTCCACCACGGCCACGCCATCTGCCGGGTTCACCTCGATAATGCGCTGCATAGGGGCAGTTGAGATAACAATACCGCCTTGCACGGGTACACACCCGCCCACATAGCCCACACCGGCACCTCGTGCAGTGAGCGGTATTCGGTGCTGCGCTGCAAATCGAACAGCCGCAGCCACTTGCTCTGTACTGCGGGCAAGCACCACGGCATCGGGCAGGGCGGCAGCATGCCATTTGTCGGATGCATGCGCCTGCAAAACCTCGGGCTCCGTGCTTACACAGTCGCCCAACTGTATTTTCAACTCGTTAATCCAAGCTTTCATGGTGCTTACTCTTTATCTGTACCCCAGCGGCGGTGCAACCAGGATTCTACCGGGGAGAATATCAACTTATCTGCCAGCAAGCCCACCAAAATAATGATGAACATGATGCCGATTACCTGGTCCATTCTCAGCAATTCGCGCCCGAAGTGCAGGTATTGACCAATACCCAAGCCACCTACCACGGCCACGTAAATCTCGGCAGCCATCAGAGAACGCCAAGCAAATGCCCAGCCTTGCTTCATGCCGCTGACCACAAAGGGAGCAGAGGCCGGCAAGGTTACGAAAAGAAGCGTATGCAAGTGCCCGGAGCCCATGGTGCGTGCGGCGCGTGCATAAATGGGCGGCACGTTTTTCATGCCATTTTGGGTAGAAAGCAGTACGCTCCACAAGGTACCCATGATAACGACAAACAAAAGCGCTGCGGTTGACTGCCCGAACCAAATGCATGCCAACGGTACCCAACACACGCTAGGCAAAGCCTGGAACCCCAGTGCCAACACGCCGAGCGTATCGTTCACGCCGCGGAAGCGGGCTGCCAGCATGCCCAGCGGCACGCCCAACACCAAGCCGATGGAATACCCCAACAGCAAACGCTTGATGGTCACCCACGTGGCCGCAATCAATTTAAGGTTGATGATGTTATCCCACAGATATTGGCCTACAATGCTCGGCGAGGGGAGCACGTAAGAGCTCACCACCGGCTCCTCCAGCAACAAATCTGCGGTGAGTATGGCCCACACCAAAATGAGGGCCGCGAAAAAGAGTAAGGTTGTCAGAAAGCGTTTCATGGTGTTTTAATCAGATTCTTCTGCGTTTTGGTACCCTTTGAGCTCAGCCGTAATCTCTCGGGCAATATCTGCCAAATCGTGGCTGTTGATGTTGCGGGGGCGCGGCAGCTCCACCTTGAACTCGCGGCGCACGCGCCCCGGATGCGGGGAGAACAGAATGACGCGGTCGCCCAAACATACGGCTTCGCGTACGTTGTGCGTCACAAAAATGATGGTCTTTTTGCGCTTAGCCCAAATATCCTGAATATCGCCATAAAGCTGCTCACGGGTCATGGCATCCAGTGCGGAGAACGGCTCATCCATCAGCAGAATTTTCGGATTGGGGGCAAGAGAACGAGCCAAGGCTACGCGCTGACGCATACCGCCGGAAAGCTCGTGGATGTTGGCATGCGCAAACTTATCCATTTTCACCAAGTACAGATAATACTTGGCTACCTCCAAACGCTCTTTGTTATTGAGGTTCGGCTTTTGTTTAAGCCCGAACATAACATTGCCGATAACATCCAACCACGGGAAAAGCGCATGCTCTTGGAACATCATCATGCGTTCTCGCCCGGGGCCGGTGATGGGTTCGCCATCAATCAACGCGCTACCGCTATCCGGCTTTTCCAATCCGGCAATAATGTTGAGCAGGGTTGATTTGCCGCAACCGCTTGGCCCCACAAAGCACACAAACTCGCCCTCATTAATCGTCAGCGATGCATCATCCAATGCGTGCACGGTTCGGGTCTTCGTTTTGAATGTTTTAAACACGTGCTCCACACTCAATTTTGCAGTGGGAAACTCCTGTATCTCTTGGTGTGTTTTTTCTCTCATGTTTTCAATGAGCGGTGGTTGAAGGTTGCGGTTCAGGGGTATAAATCATACCTTGCAGCGGGGGAACTCTGCCGAGCAAATCAGTGCTTTGGCCGTCTTTCACAAATTGTTCCAGTCCGGCAATATCTAAAGAGTCAGTCACCGTCATGCGAGCCCATGCGCTTTTAACAATGGTGGTAAGCTCGGCTCTCGCTTTTTCGTCAGCTTGTGTCAGGTGCATTAGCTCATCAACCACATGCTCCATGGCTTCTTCCGGGTGCTCTGCTATCCATTGTGTCAATTTTTGATGTGCAGAGATAACCTGTTGAGCCAACTGAGGGTTACGCTTCAGCCAACCGACACGACCTACCAACACCGTGGTCACTACATCGGGCTCGTTTACCAGCACACGGGCGCCGGCTTTCTGCTCCAGCTGCGTTACCCACGGCTCCACGGTCCAGCAGGCATCCACATCGCCTTTCAGCAGGGCTTGCAGTTGCATGGAGTTGGAGGTAGGGGCTACGCGGCAATCACCGCCACCCTCCATGGGGCAGCTGATCCCATGGCGAATAAGCCATGCACGGCACGTTACATCTTGTGTGTTGCCGAGCTGAGGTGTAGCTATGCTTCTGCCCTTAAAATCTTGCGGGTTGGTAATGGGGGAATCTTTAGCCACCAAGAGCGCGGAGCCTCCGTTTACTGCACCCGCCAGCAGTCGCACCTCTCGCCCGGATGATACAGCGTAGGCGTTCAGAGCGGGGCTCGGGCCTACATAGGTAAGGTCCACCGTTTTTCCGAAGATGGCCTCCATGGCGGTGGGGCCGGCGTTAAAGGTGTACCATTCCTCCGTATACCCCGGTATTTCGTTTTCAAACCAGCCTTTGCCATTGCAAGATTTATGGCGCCACATGTTGCGGGCTACAAGTCCTTGCACATGCGTTACATTGGGAAAACACCCGATGCGTATTACCGTGCTGTTTTCTTCCTCACGGCTGCAATGGCTCAGCAACAGCACGCTGCTGAGTATGATTAAAACGGTGGTGAGGATGCTCTTCATGTCCTTCTATCCTAGCAGAGAAGCCAACTCTCGTCAAGTTTCAAAAGCTGAATGACAGTTGTGATTGAAATTAACATTTTGCCGGCATGTACCTCTGCGCACAGTTATTTTTATTGCTTTTTTTCAGGTAAGCCTATATAATCACTTCGTTATGGCAGATAAGGCAGTAGAAGAGCATAATGCATTCAGTCGTTGGGACAGCGTAGGCGCTGCCGCGATGTTAGGTGGTTTTCCTGCCGTTATTAGCATTTTTTTTAACGATTTCGACATCAAAGGCGCCTTGTTATGGGTGGGTGTTGCCGTGGCTGCTGCCGGTGGTGTATTCTTACTTTCTTTGGTGCTGAATGAACGATTTCTGAGCAAAATCGTTAATCTGGCTGGCTATGTACTTTGTGCCGTTTACTTGGTATGGGCAATTACTGTGCTTGCTGATGATATTGCAAAATTGCAGGCAGACCCGGCCTTAGAGAAGAAAGAGCAAAAGTCTGCTAATCAATGATTCTCCCCGCCGGGAATGGTGATGATGGTCACCTCGGGGGTACAGAAGAAACGCATGTAGAGGATGGACCCGACACCGCGGGTGACATATATTTTACGATTGCCGTCAAAATCAAATAAGCCCGCAGGCATGCTCGAGCGGAAACTCAGGTATTTATCCGTAAACGGTACACCCAGCTGCCCGCCGTGCGTATGCCCGCTGAGCATTAAATCCCAATCGTACTCGGTCAACAACTCGCGGCTTTCGGGGTCGTGAGACAGCAGTAACACGGGTTTGCTCTCACCGCCTTGTGGGGATAAACAAACTTGTGGGGCCTCGTCTCCCTCGTTGTAGTCGCCCAGCCCCACTATTTTGATTTCTTTGCCGGCGGGCGTTGTCCAATCAACGGCGTTGTTGCGCAACAAAGTAACGCCGGCTGTTTTCAACACACGCTCCACGGAGTCGAGCTTCTCATAATCTTGGTTTCCCAAAATGGCGTATACCGGGGCAATTTCTGCCAGTTGTTTAAAGCCGTTGACCGCCCATCTCGTTCGCATAAAGCGTTCATTGGTGAGTATCAAATCACCGCCGAAGATGATGAGGTCGGGCTTCTCTTGTTTAATAATTTCAATGGTCTGCTCAAAGAGAGCAGCGTTGTTGTGTATATCAGAGAAAAACGCAATTTTCAACGGTCCCATGCCGTTTATCGTTTCTCCCGATACGGTTACCACTTCTTTTTCAACAGTGGCTGCACCCCAGTGTCCGAACTGCTTCACACAGCATGTAGCAAGCAGCATGGCTACACATGATGAGAGCCAAAAGCGTTTATGCTTGCGAAAGTGTGCGGCAATTCGCGACACCAGGGGCATTTTAGGCATGAACTTTATGCGTTTGCGGGGTTCAGTACGGCAAGTTCGGGGTCTACAAAGATACCGTTCTTGCGGATGAGCTTACCGTCAAAGTAGATTTCGCCACCACCGTAATCTTCGCGCTGTATGCACACCAGATCCCAGTGTATGGAAGAGGCGTTGCCGTTGGGGGCTTCGTCATAGCACTGGCCGGGGGTCATGTGGAATGAGCCTGCAATCTTCTCATCGAAGAGGATATCGCGCATGGGGTGCAGCACATAGGGGTTGACACCCAGTGCAAACTCGCCGATGTAGCGGGCGCCTTCATCCGTGTCCAAAATCTTGTTGAGGGCTTCGTCATTGCCGTTGCAATGCGCCTCCACAATCTTGCCTTTTTCAAAGCGGAACTTCACGCCGTCAAACGGTATACCGTGGTAAATGGTGGGGGCATTGTAAGCAAGCGTGCCGTTCATGCTGTCCTTCACGGGGGCGGTGTAAACCTCGCCGTCGGGTATGTTGCAATCACCGGCGCAGATAATGGCAGGTATGTCTTTGATGCTGAAGGTCAAATCCGTACCGGGTCCTACAATGCGCACCTCGTCTGTGGCATCCATCATGGCCTTGAGCTTCACCATGCCCTCCTTGAGCTTGGCGTAATCTGCCAAGCAGCAGCGGAAGTAGAAGTCCTCAAACTCCTCGGTATTCATGCCTGCTGCCTGAGCCATGGAGGGCGTAGGCCATGCAAGGATGGTCCATTTACGCTTATTGACAATCACATCGCTGGCAGGCTTAAAGTGCTTGCTCATCAAGCCCATTTTTTCTGCCGGCACGTCAGAGGACTCAAAGCTGTTGTAATCGGCATAGAAGCAGATGTGCACCTGCATATCTTCCGCACGTTTCAGGCGGTAGGCACCATCAAGGGCATATTGCTCTTCGGTAGCGCCTTTTTGCAGCTCTCTGGTGAGCATGGCATGCGATAAATCCAAATGCGGGTAGCCACCGGCCTCTCGCACGGCACGTATCAGCTCTACTACCATGGCATCGGGTATGTCCTGCATGCGCAGGTTAACATGCTCGCCGGGTTGTACGCGCACAGCGTAGTTGACCACCTGCTGTGCCAGTTGTGTGTAACGGGGATCTTTCATGGCAATTACTCGGTTGCAGGGTTAAGAATAGCCAATTCGGGGTCGGTAAAGATGCCATCCTTGCGGATGAGTTCATCGTCAAACCAGATTTCGCCACCACCGTATTCGGCGCGCTGTATGCACACCATATCCCAGTGCACCTGAGAGCGGTTGCTGTTGTCGCAGTTCTCGTAGGCTTGGCCGGGGGTGAAGTGGAAGGAACCGGCAATCTTCTCGTCGAAGAGGATGTCATACATCGGCTTGAGAATGTACGGGTTAACACCCAGGGCAAACTCACCGATGAAGCGGGCACCGGCGTCAGAGTCCAGTATCTTGTTGAGCTCTGCGTCCTTGCCGTTGCAGTGGGCCTCAACAATCTTGCCGTCCTTGAAGGTAAGGCGAATGCCGTCAAACGGTATGCCTTGGTATACGGTGGGGGCGGTGTAGAAGATGGTGCCGTTCACGCTGTCAATCACGGGGGCGGTGAACACCTCGCCGTCGGGGATATTCATCTCGCCGGAGCAGGGGATGGCGGGCATGCCTTTAATGCTGAAAGTCAAATCCGTACCCGGGCCGATGATGTGTACCTTGTCGGTCTTCATCATGCGCTCTGCCAGTTTGTCCATGGCCTTGCGCAGGGCATCGTAGTCGGCCAAGCAACAGCGGAAGTAGAAGTCCTCAAAGCTCTCGGTGCTCATGCCGGCACCTTGTGCCATGGAGGGGGTGGGCCAGCGCAGCACGCACCACTTTGTTTTGCAAACGCGTTGGTTGTGCACGGGGCGCATGTGCTTCATGGCCAGCTTCATATTCTCGGGGTTAATGCCGGAGTTCTCGAAGGTGTTGCGGCTGCCGCGAATGGCAATGTAGGCATCCATGGCCTGCATTTCTGCCAGCTCCAGGGCGGCAATGGACTCGTATTGGGCATCAGTAGCACCGGCAAGCATCTCGCGCACCACGCGGCTGTTGTGCTCGCGGATGTGGGGGATAGCACCGGCGGCGCGCACGGCTCGTATGAGTTCGATTCCTACTTCCTCGGGGGCATCATACAAGTCAAGCAGTATGTGCTCGCCGGGTTGAAGCTTGCAAGAGTGGCTTACAAGTGCCTGTGCCAGTTGTGTTGTTCGCGGGTCTGTCATAAACTGTATGGGGGTTAATATTCTTGTGCAGAAGTGGTGAGGTGCAGTAGCGCATCTTGTAAATCCTGCGCTGTTACATCTTGGCTCAATACCGGGCGGTTCAAGCCCTTGAGCAGCACAAATCTTATGCTGCCGGAGCAGAACTTTTTATCCGTGGCCGTTTTGGCTAAAGCTGTTTCTATGTTAATGTGCGCAGGCAGTTCCAGCGGCAGCTCCAAGGCTTTGAGCGTGCGCAACACTTCCTTGCATTCTTTGTCGCTGATGCCGGTGTGCTTGGCAGACAAATAGAGCGCCGCGCGTATGCCGAGGCTTACCACCTCGCCGTGCAACAGCTCGCCATACGGCACACTGGCCTCTATACCGTGGCCCAAGGTATGCCCGAAGTTGAGGAACGCGCGTACACCTTGCGTTTCTTTCTCATCGGCTTCTACTATACGGGCTTTTATCTCGATATTCTCGGCAATCAGCGTGGGCAGGTGCTCAATCGTGGTGAGGGTGAAGCCCAGGTCTATCTCCCCGGCCAAGCGCTGCAATGTTTGCAGCATGCGCGGCTCACATATGGCGGCATGTTTCACCATTTCGGCCATGCCTTCGCGCATCACTCGCGGGGATAAGGTGAGCAGGGTGGTGGGGTCTGCCACTACCATCTTGGGCTGATAAAAAGCGCCTATCAAGTTCTTACCGGCAGCAATATCCACCGCAGTCTTGCCGCCTACAGAGCTGTCTACCTGCGCCATCACGGTAGTAGGCACCTGTATGAACGGTATGCCTCTGTAATAAATAGAGGCTATAAAGCCTGCCATATCGCCAACCACGCCACCGCCCAAGGCTACAACAAAGCTGCTGCGGTCATGCCCGGCGGCCACCATCTCGTTTACCAGCTCTTCTACCGTGCTCAGGTTCTTGCTCTGTTCTCCGGCCTCAAACACGTGCAGGCTATATTCATACTCTGCATCTTGCAGGCTGTGTATCAATCTCTCGGCGTATAGGGGGCACACATTGCTATCGGTTATAATAGCTGCCTTGCCGCTCATTCTGTTGCGCTCGGCAAAATATCCCACCCTATCAAGCGCGCCGTTTTCTACGTGTACCTGATAAGACCGTTCCCCAAGTGCTACATTCACCGTTGCCATGCCTTTATTATAGAACGCTTTTTCTCGTTCGCAAGGCTTTATTGTGTCCGTAATGGCTTCGCAATCCATATTCTCGTGAACGCAGTGAACTTTTCACGCTTGCTTCAGCAAGCACTTCATGTGAGCGCATGCGAACCCTTCATGTGAACGCAGTGAGCTTTTCACGCTTGCTTTAGCAAGCCCTTCATGTGAGCGCATGCGAACTTCTTACATGCTCGCATTCGCTCACGTGAAGGGTGGCTTTCTCCACATGAAATGCTCGCTAACGCTCGCATTTTTCTAATCTGGCACATCCCAACATAGAAAAATAAAACTTTTTTAGAAATATTCTAAGAAAAGGCTTGCATTCCTACCGAAAAAGTGGTAATTTCTGCGCAACAACACGAGGCACACCACCTCACAAGTAAAAATCACCAAAAACAAAATAGAAAACACAACATCATGTTAGTAGGAAAGAAAGCACCGGAGTTCACAGCAAACGCTGTAGTAAATGGCATCATCGAGAGCAACTTCAGCCTCGAGCAATACAAGGGCAACAAGTACGTGGTACTGTTCTTCTACCCCAAGGACTTCACCTTCGTATGCCCCACAGAGCTCATCGGCTTCCAGAATGCTCTGCCCGAGTTTGAGAAGCGCGACACCGTTGTTGTCGGTTGCTCCACAGACAGCGAGTTCTGCCACTGGGCCTGGACCAACACTCCGCGCAACCAAGGCGGCATTCAGGGCGTAACCTACCCGCTCGTGGCCGACATTAACAAGGACATTGCCGCCGCCTACGACGTGCTGGCAGAGGAGGGCGACAAGGTTGCCTACCGCGGCCTCTTCCTCATCGACAAAGACGGCGTTGTGCGCCACAGCTTGGTCAACGATATGCCCCTCGGCCGCAGCATCGATGAGGCTATCCGTATCGTGGACGCCCTGCAGCACTTTGAGCAATACGGCGAGGTTTGTCCCCTCGGCTGGCAGAAGGGTGACAAGGCCATGACAGCCTCTCACGAAGGTGTAGCCGCTTACCTCTCCGAGTAAGCCCACTATCGTGATACTGCAAGAAAATCGTTCATAAGACAAGAGGAGAAAAGCGGTCTCAGGAGCAATCCTGAGGCCGCTTGAATGTTTAAGGTTGAATGTTTGATGTTTAAAGTGGCGGATGTCAGAGACTTTGTGTTGTAATAAGAGGGAATATAAACGATAATTTAGCGGCTTAACCTGTACCTGTCCGTTCATCAGGAGAGGAAGCAGAAAATCTCTGTGTATAGAAAGATTTTGTCTTTTTTGATGCAAAATCCACACTTTTTCTTCAATGCAGCCTACTGCTGCATTAAATCTAGCAACTATTTCATTATCTGGAATAATAATAAAAGAGGACTTCAGAAATTTAAAGTGCCGTGAGTATCCGGGATTAGGTACTTTTGTGGATTTGATATATCTATAAAAGTAGTAAACAGGGAGATTCGGATGCGATGTTGTCATCACTTGTGTTCCATCGGCTCCACGAGCATATGGAGAAGGAGCCAGTTTTACGGTGCAGGAGTGGTCTCCAAAAATTACCGCTGGGTATGTATTTTGCAAAACATCAGGGTTATCTGTATACCCTGCAATGTAATTGTCAGTTGCTTGGTCAAAAATGGGGTATAGGCCTGCCAGCTTGTATTGTTTTGAATCTAATCGGAACGGTGCCTTTTGGGGATTGAGGATATCCTTGATAGTACACACTTCCCATCCATCAGGAATCTCACGCTTCAATACCTCATTCCACACCATCTTACCGCCACTTGACTTGTACGGCTTGCCATTCTCATCGGGGAAGTCAAACTGCACGAACCAGTAATCGTACAGGGCTTGCGCCATGGCTTCTAAATTATCGTTTATATCCACTTCGGGTGGCGCGATTCGGTGCGTCTGGTAAAATATCCCGACCATGAAATACAACATCATCAACAATGTACTGGTTGCGGTGGCTCACCTACCGCAAGCTGAGCAGGAAGCCATCCGCATCATCCTACTTCGCGAACTGGAGCAGGTAGAGATAAGCCCCAGAGAATCAGATGGTGCGCGATGTATGCGCGAAAACGGTGAGCTGGAGCAGTCATTCATTGCCGCCAAGCGGCTGGAGGGCTGCTCAGAGAAATCCCTGGCTTATTATCACGCCACCCTCAATAAGCTGCTGATGGCTCTGAATAAGCCCATGAATACCATCACCACTGCTGATATCCGCGCCTACCTATCTTCCATTCAGGAATCCCGAGCCCTGAGCCGCGTGACGGTGGATAACATCCGCCGCATCTTCTCCAGCTTCTTCTCGTGGCTTGAAGATGAAGACCTCATCCAGAAAAGCCCCGTGCGCCGCATCCGCAAGGTTCGCGCCGAATCGCTCATCAAAGAAGTGCTCACCGATGAAAATCTCGAAATCCTGCGCGACTCCTGCATCGAGCCCCGCGACCTCGCCATGATAGACCTCCTCGTCTCCACGGGAATCCGCGTGGGCGAACTGGTCAAAATGAACCGTCAGGATATCGACTTTCAGGAACGCCAATGTGTCGTCTTCGGCAAGGGTAATAAGGAGCGTGAGGTCTACTTCAACGCACGCGCCAAGATTCACCTGCTCAACTACATCAACGCCCGCACAGATGACAATCCCGCGCTCTTCGTCTCCCTGCATGCACCCCACACCCGCCTTACTATCGGCGGGGTAGAAAGCCGTCTCCGCGCTGTTGGTTTACGCGCAAAGGTACACCACGTCCACCCCCACAAGTTCCGCCGTACCATGGCCACCATGGCTATCGATAAAGGAATGCCCATCGAGCAGGTGCAGCGTCTCCTCGGCCACGTCCGCGTAGATACCACGCTCCACTACGCCCAAGTCAACCAGAACAACGTCAAACAGGCACATCGTAAGTTCATAAGCTGACAAATTCTACACCTTTTCAGCTGTTCTATTGACTTGCTAAATTATCCTTTGTCGTGTATACTACGCCTCGTATGAGGCAAGCCAGTTTAGTAGGTTTTGATACCATAATAGCTTCGGGAATCGATGAAAATCTTGATTCTCAGCTGCTTCATGCGCAAAAAAACATATACACACTTACACAGGTCTGTCAGCGTTTAAGTAGTGGTAAATCTATTACTGCGGCAGACATTCAAGACTCGGGGGAATATCCGGTATATGGCGCAAATGGAGTACGCGGATATACCTCTGTAAGCAACTTCAAGGGTGAATGCGCTATCATTGGTCGCCAAGGCGCGTACTGTGGCAACGTGCATTACTTTTCAGGGGAAGCCTACATGTCAGAGCATGCAGTTGTTGCTCATCCTAATGAATTAGCGGATGCTCGATATTTGGCGTATCTACTGAGTTTGATGGATTTGTCTCGTTTACAAGGTCAATCTGCTCAGCCCGGGCTTTCTGTCCAGACTCTTGCAAAACAAAATATCCAACTGCCTGATATTGCCACGCAACAGCGTATCGGGAATCTTTTGGGTGTTCTCGATAAGAAAATCGAGCTCAATCGTCAGCTAAACGATAATTTAGCGGCTTAACCTGTACCTGCCCGTTCATCAGGAGGGGAAGCAGGAATTCGCGCTGTCCTTGTAATTGCTTCGATTCTTTAGCAATAGATAGACGCCTCAAGTAAAGGGAGGCAATAATCTTCTGATATTCCCTGATTACGGTTAAGGAAGAAAGTACTGGTAAGTCGTGCAATTCTTCTTTATTGATACAGCCAAATATTGAACCTTCCCCATTATATCTGTTGAAATATGGAGATAAGTGGACAAGCACTTGCCATAAGTGTGCTGGTGAATCATGCTTACTGATTAAGGCTGCTACACCGCGTCCGATGCAACATTTATCTTGGGCTGTATTCAAACTACCTACGGGAGCTCTCACACTGACTAAAAAACTACCTGCTGGGGCAAGTCTCTTTGGATTGGTTGTGTAGACTCGTTCATTGGGAAAAACATCTCTAAAATCAGCACAGCCCTGAAAGAATGCAATTCCCTCCCTATTTTCATTCAAAGTTGCCCCCTCTGGAGAGCTACCCATTATTATCGTTGCATGTTCTGATAAAGAACTTACACTCCACCCCTCCGGTATCTCACGTTTCAGCTCCTCGTTCCACACCATCTTGCCACCGCTTGACTTGTAGGGCTTGCCGTTCTCATCGGGGAAGTCAAACTGTACGAACCAGTAATCGTACAGGGCTTGTGCCATGGCTTCTAAATTATCGTTTAAGCGACGATTAACTTGGATTTTATCATCAATCGAGCGCAAAATGGAGCCTATCTTTTTTTGTTCAGAAATAGGTGGTTTCCTGAATGTATAATCTTTAATTTTACTAGGCGAAGTATGCTTGACTTTTGAGCCACTAGCCGTATTAGCCATGTAAACTCTATATCTACTCGTTAAAAACAGATAGTAGAGAAAGTCGATGTCTAGGCCGTCATTCTCAAATACTATTTTCCCGAGTCGCTGATTATGGATGTAAGTTCTTCCATCGTTGGGTATATAACCAGGAATCCCCAATACCTGCGCATCCGCAGTTTGGCACGTCATTCCTACCAACATATCGCCGGAAGATAAGTTAAACTCATCTGGATAATCGGAGGTATATCTTTTAACTTTGCTGGTTATAAAATCAAAGCCACCCTCATACAGGAAGTTACCCATAGTTGTAACAATGGGTAAATCATTGTCTGTTTCCAGAGTCATGTATTCACCCTTGCATGGATAACCATGCAAGACATCTATGTAATCTCCGAGTCTACAGTTGCCCCACTCACTCATACCACAAGCTTCCCATTTGATTTCTGATTTCCTCGTCCAGCTTGGTAGACTGAGCAGACAGCTCGTTGAACTCTGCCATGAATGCCGACATTTTCTGCTTGAACTCCTCGGGCGTGATATCGATATGCTCAATCTTCACATCGAAGTACTGCCCGGCAGAGAATGAGTAACCCTTTTCCTCCATCTCATCGTAGCTGGGTACGACCGCGAAAGAATCCACCGCCTCGCGCTTCTCAAAGGTGGTGATGATACGCTCCTCTTCCTCACGGGAGAGTCGGGTATACTGCTTGTTATTGTTGTCCTTTTCCTTGGTGCCCAGCTGGGAGGCATCGATAAGTATAGCCCCCTCGCGCTCACTTGCGCCGTCCTTATCGATGAAGATGACGGAGACGCTGGTACCGGTAGCGGCAAAGATGTTGGAGGGCATGCTGACTACGCCACGCAGCCACTTCTGCTTGATCAGTTTCTCACGGATGGATTTCTCCAGCGATGAACTGGCGGTGAGGAAACCGCTGGGCACTACGATGGCGGCCTTGCCCTTATCGCTGAGGGAGGCGATGACGTGTTGCAGGAAGCACAGGTAAATCGCCATCGATTCCTTTTTCTTGTTCGGCACCTTAGGTACACCTGCAAAGTAAATGGACTTACGCTCCTTGGTATCCAGCGATTTGCGGTACTCGGAGAAATCGAGTTTGAATGGCGGATTGGAGACGATGTAGTCGAACTTCTTGAGCCCGCCCGTTTTCTCGGAGAATCCCGGTTCGGTGAGAGTGTTGCCTTGTACTACGTTTTGCAGGGATGCCGCCAGCCCGTTCAGAATAAGGTTCAGGCGCAGCAGGCCGCTGGACTTCTGGGAGATATCCTGAGAAAAGATAGTACACTTATCCTGACCGATACGGTCGGCAAGGCACATCAGCAGCGTGCCAGACCCTGCGGACGGGTCATAGCAGGTCACGCTCTTGGGCTTGCCGTCCACCAGAATCTGAGCCATCACGCGCCCCACGCTGTGCGGGGTGAAGTACTCGGCATACTTGCCGCCGGAGTCGGTGTTGTAGTCCTGAATCAGGTACTCGTAGATGCTGGAGTAGAAGTCATAGCCTTGTTCAAAGGCATCTTCAAAGGAGAATTGCGAAAGCTTGTTGATGATGGCTCGGCAGAAGTCGGCTCGCTTGCTGGCGTCGGTGATGAAAACGCTGAGCGGCTCGAACATCAGAATGGATGTATGCTCCGATGTACGCACGGAGAAGATGTTGGCATTCTGCGCGGCGACCTCGGTCAGGGTATTATCGAACAGCTTGTCAAAGCCGGGCTCATTCTGGCGGTTGTGCAGGCTGGGGATAAGCTGCTCCTTTTTGAAAATAGCGATATGGGCGGGCAGTATGTTTTCCAGCTCTTCAAATTCATCACCCTCCATTGCCATGATGCCGTCATAGCGGCTCATACCTGCATCCAGATTATGCTCGGTGGCATATTTCATGAACTTGTCGTTCAGGTACTTGTACTGGAAGACTTGGGTGATGACCTTGTATTCATTGCCGTCATTACCCAGACCATAGTTGGCACAGGTGGATTTCAGTTCGTCAATGAGTTTCTGTGTGCGGATGAGGATGGAGTCGTCCATGCGTTAGGCGGGGGCAAGGTGTTCGCTGTATTCGTTGTAAATGGTTTGGGAAATGTCGGTTTTCTGTTCCTTGCTGAGGCGGGGCTCGGCATAGGCTCTCAGCGTGAGCCAGATGGTGCTGGTGAGCGTTTTCTTGAAGTAGGACTCGTTCTGGATGATGTTGGCGTTATCATCCAGCAGGTCGTCCACTTTATTACGCACCTGATTCAGGGCTTCCACCAGACTACGCTCGTACTGGTTCAGCTCGGGGTATTTTCGCAGCAGGTAGCGGTGCAGTCGGGCATACTTTGCATCATGGTCGTACATACGCAGGATTATCTGCTCCTGATGCAGTACCTGTTTGAGCTTGCGCTCCACCTCATCCATCTCGGCAAGGCGGGCTTTCAGCTGTTCTGCGGTCATTTCCTTAAAGCCTTTTTCGCCGAAGATTCGGCGCAGTTCATCGTTGAGCTGTGCCCATGCGGCATCCTTGCGGTCAAAGCAACCGCCCAGCTGTCCCTTGGCTTTTCTGAATCGCTGTATCAGCTCATCGGCAATCTTGAGCTCGGTGGGGTCGCCCTTGCGTTGGAACGCGAACAGACAGCCGTTCAGGGCGGCTTCCAGCAGTTCCTCGGTTTCTGTCCCCTTTGCCCATGCCTCCTCGGTGTAGATGGTGCTCAGGCGTTCGCTGACCATGCGCTCCATACGGATGAAGCGGTCAACTTCCTCCATGCTCATGTCATACCCGCCACCGATGATACTGGCTCGCAGTTCGCGGGCTTCGGCAAGGGTGCGGTGCAGTTGTTGCAGTTCTTTCTTGTCGGCGGTCTCCAGTATCTGCTCAAAGACGGCAAGATTATCTGGGCTGTATCGCCACAGGTAGTCTTTCATCTTGGCTACACTCGCCTGTATTTCTTCGCGTGTGTGGAACAGGGCATCGTAGCTGTCCCAGTTCTCACCCAGCTCGCGTTTGAGCTCTTCCAGATAGGCGGCGTTGGCGGCATCAAATGCTTTGCGGATATCGGCAAAGTCTACCACGTGCCCGTATTTCCATTCTCCATAGGGGCGGTTGACGCGTGCCAACGTTTGCAGCAGGTTGTGTTCCTTGACGATGCGCCCCATGTACAGCTTCTTGAGTCGCGGGGCATCGAACCCTGTCAGCAGCATGTTGAAGACTACCAGCAAGTCCAGTTCTCCATTCTTGAACTTGTCGGTCAGCCCCTTGCGTTCTTCTTTGGTTCCTACATCGTGCAAGATGAGGGCTGCTTTGATTTCAGGGTGCTTTTCCTCCAGCACCTGTATCATCATCTTGGCCTGATCAGAGGTGTCACACACCACCATGCCACCAATACTGCTGTCGCCGTGTGTCTCGCGGGCTTGCAGCAGGTCATTCACGATATACTGTGTAAGCGGGGTGACGAACTTTTCGTGGGCATACAGCACCTTGCGCTTCTTGGCATCGCCGACCAGCACTTTTACCTGACTCAGAGCGTCTTCCAGTATCACGCGATACTGAGTCTCGACCACTTCATGCAGTAGGCGTAGGGTGTAGCCGTCCTGAATGGACTGGTTATAGTAGTAGGTGTCGATGTATTCGCCGAATATCTCGCGCGTGGCTTTCTCGCGTTTCAGGAATGCCTCGCGGCTTTCATCTTCTTCGGGGGCGGAGAGCTTGGGTGTGCCAGTCAGACCGATATAGACAGAATCAGCCTCGGCGTTTAGCAAGGCTCCAAGGAATGAACCCTTGGGCTTGTAGCTGCGGTGCGCTTCATCAATAAAGAAGATGCGCTTGATTTTTGTGCCGTACGGGGCAATGATTTTGCCGCCGTCTGACTTGAATCGCTGAATGTTGACGACGTTGATTTCATCCTTGCCGCTGTCGCCGTCCTTACCGCTCTGGCTACGCAGCAGTTCATCAAACTCTTTACGACTGTCTGCTCGCACGATATGCAGGCCGCGTGCGCCCAGCTCATCGCTGGCTTGGTCGGCTAAGTCAATGCGGTCTACTACAAAGAAGAACTTGGGCACGATGCCCTGCCTGCCGTAGTAGTCTGTAAGATTCTTGACGCTGTGGTAGGTGAGTGCGGTCTTGCCCGACCCCTGCGTGTGCCAGATAGTGCCGCGCGTGCGCCCCTCATCGAGCCATTGGCGCATACGCAGGGAGGCAAACAGCTGGGGATAGCGCATGATGTGTTTCTCCAGTCTGCGTACGCCGTTGTCTTCCTTTTCGACAAAGGCAATGCCGAAGTGCAGCATGAACTCAAACCGCTCACGCGATAACAGGGAAGTGGCAAAGCGGGTAGCAGGTCGCTTCGGGTCGATGGATGACTCGAACTCGGGCGTGTGCTCGTAGCCTGCCAGCTTGGTATCGCGCAGTACGGCACGTATGGTGTCATCGCTCAGGTCTCGCAGTGTGCGCGGGGTAAAAGCGACTTCGGGCTTCTCGCGGAAGAAATTGAAGTGAGGCTTGCCAAGGGATGTGGTGCAGTAGAAACTACCTTGCCACCTGTTGCCGTCCACATATTCCTGATTGCCGGAAAACAGCATCAGCTGCGTCACGTTCATGTACCGCCGGAAACAGCTTTGAGCATTACGCCGGGTCATGCGGTCACGCTCCGCTTTCATCTGTTCCTTGCTGTTGGGCTTCTTCACCTCATAGAAAGCCAGCGGCATACCGTTCACAAACACCATGACATCAGGGCGGAACTCTTCACCCTCATTAGTGCAGTCTACCTCTGTCGCTACATGGAAGCTGTTGCTGTCAAAATCCTCGAAGTCTATCAGCCTCTCTCCCGTAGTTTGTGCCACCAGCTTTTTGTAGAACTGGCGCCCCAGGTCATTATTATTCAGCATCGGTACAAGTACCGTGTCGATATACCGCTGAGCATCCGCCTCGGTCTTACCATCATTCAATCTGACATACGCACGAGCAAACTCTTCGCGAAGGATATTCGTCTGCGGTTCCCTCTGCTTCTCCCATGCCGGGCGAGGGAGAAACTCATAGCCCAGACGTACCAGTTGCAGGATAACCGGCACTTTGACGCGTGTGTCTTCGTTAAAGGAAGACTTAGCCATGGTTATAAATACGTTGGAGTTGGTTTAACAGATTGCTCATGCGCAACATGATAGTACCAGCATTTATTAACCTTATCGAACGTCTGATTCCTGATTATAAATAAATCGAATGTGAAAAGTGCCCGCACATGGTACGGAGCAGTTGATTTATGTTCTTCTTCGTTATAGATTGAATTGCTGTAAGGTTGAGAGCAAAAATAGGTATTTTAATCTTGACCAGCATAATAAATGCACACCATGAAAACGAAAATAATTAAAAAAGAGATACAGATAGGGCAAGAGGAATTGGCTGCGCTGACGCTGTTGAGGAGCAGTGGCGTGGGGGTATTGGCGGCGGCACAGGTGGCGGGTGCGGTGATAGCGCGCATGAGCTGCCGAGCGGTTCCGGCTGTGGGCGATTTGTTAACGCAATGCCTGCAAGTGGTGGATGAGGGGATGCATGCGATAGCTATGCGAGAGAAGACGGTGCCGTTTGAAGAGGCGGTGAGGTTGAGCTTGGAGGCGCGCGCGAGCAGGCGGCCTACCACGGTGCGAGATTTGCGGCATTTTACCGCACGTATGCTGCGAGTGGAGGGGGTAAGCCAACGTCCTGTGCGCGCCATGCAGACGGATGAGTGTCGCGAGTTGTTGCAACAGGCTTTCGGGGGCAGTGCGCACAGTTACCGCAAAGGCAGGGCGATATTGCACAGCATATTTGCCTTTGCCAAGCGGCGCGGGTGGTGTGCGGAGAATCCCGTGGCGGATATTGAAACGCCGCAAGCACGAGAAAAGGAGATTGTGCCGCTGAGCGTGAATGATGTATGCAAGTTGGAACAAGCCGCTAAATGCCCGCGGCATGCAGATATGCGCCTATCCCTGCATTTAATGACCTACTGCGGGTTGCGCCCCACGGAAGTGGAGCGTCTGACACCACAAGATATTCGCTGGGAAGATGCCGAGGTGGTGGTGCGCCCC
Source organism: Akkermansia sp. (assembly GCA_045124875.1). GTDB lineage: Bacteria > Verrucomicrobiota > Verrucomicrobiia > Verrucomicrobiales > Akkermansiaceae > Akkermansia. The sequence goes on along the minus strand of JBGVMR010000081.1, from coordinate 130,632 downwards.
GTGGTTAGCAAAACCGGCGGTGGGCGTGTGGTGCCGTTGCGTTGCAAAAACAAGTTACGCGGGGTGCGCCGTATCATCCCCCGAAATTGGAAGAACCGCTGGCGCAATTTACGCCGCGCGGCAGGGATGAGCCGTTGGCAGGCAGATGCCCTGCGGCATACTTTTGCCACTTACCACGCCATGTTTTATAAGAATTTGCCCGAGCTGCAGCTGGAGATGGGGCACCGCAGCACCGCCTTGCTCCGCACGCGCTATATCAACGCCTTGCGGGTAACTAAGCGTGATGCAGCACGTTTTTTCGGTAGGTAAAAACTGCTGCTTCACCCGATTGCAAGTACCTTTGCCGGATGCGAGAAAACAAAAAGCCCGGTTTTCCGAAGAAAACCGGGCGAAAATGTGCCGTTAATTTGATTATTCCTTATCGGAAGCGGGCTTGACCTTGGGGGAGGCAGTCTGCTTAGCCTTTCTGTTCTTGTTGGGGCGCTTGCGCGGTTCCGGCTTAGACGGAGTAGGGGCTGCTTCGCCCTTGGGGTACCAGATAGCATTGTCGTTGGTCACAACAATGAACCCTTGCTCAAGCAACCAAATCATGTCGGCTGCGAAGGGGGCATAAGCTTCGGAAGCTGCTTTCTTGGTCTCTTCGTCCGTACCTACAGGTACACCGGAGAGTGCGGCAAACATGGTCTCTACCTTTTCACCGGAGTGCTCTTTGCTCCAGTTGACGATAGCCATCATGCGGTCTGCAAGGACGGTTCCCTCGGGGATGGCACGTACGCGGCTGGGGCCGGTGTAGTGGTTGCCTTGCCACTTATAAATGGGCATATGGTGGCGAGCCAAACCGTGACAAAGATTCGGGATGAGCATTTGCGGAGAGCGGCGAGTGCGGTCTGCAAGCGTGGCTACGTGAGCAGCAATGCCGGGAGAAAGCACCTTGCGGGGAGTTGCACCGTTGATAAACACCTTGTCCACTACCTCATACACTTGGCTGAAGTGGTTGGCCAAGAAATCAGCCTCTACAGCTTTGGCGTCATCGAGCACTACTTCTTCTGCACCTTCGCGGGCAGGTTTCCAAACGCTCTTTTTGCCGGCAGACGCAATCCATGCTGCAACAGCGGCTTCGTCTTTGTTAAGGGATATCTTGGCTTTGAAAGCATCCAGAGACATGTTGGCGTACTTGGTGCGGTAGAGGCTCATGAGTGCTGCTTGGTAGCCATGCCAATTGACCGGGCCGATAACTTCGCCGCCCATGGAGCACTGTGCAATAGCCGTAAAGTTGCCTTTGGGTGCTTCGACCTCGATTTCATCGGTGGTGTAAAGCTCTGCAAACCACGGGGCAGACCACATGTAAGCTACGGCTTCTGCTTCGGTAAGCCAGCAGGCGCCATCGTTCTTGGTGGAGTGTACCAACATGCCACCATTATCGAGCTTCATGAAGACCAAGTCGTAGCGGTCTTTTGCAGCCATAACGATGCGAGCCAAATCAAGCAGAGAAAGCGCACGCTTCTGCTTTTGGATTTCTTTACTGAAAATCTCTAAAATGCCGTTGGTGGGACGAAGTTCTACACGGTAGCCTTCTGCCGGAGCCGGCAGTTCACGACGCGGCCGCTCTTCGCGGTTATCGCGGCGAGAACTCTCCTTGCGGAAAGTGCGTCGGTTATCACTTGCACCCTCGGGGCGGGGGCCGCGGCGCTCGCGGTCGCTGTTTTGGCGGCGGGGGCCGTTACGGCGCTCGGGACGCTCAATTGAGTGCAACTTGGGCAGAGTAGATGCAGTATCAGATCCCGGCTTAGCCCAAGCGGGGCCAAACTGGAAACCGGTCAGCTCGGTAAGGTCAAAGGGCGTGTTGCCCCCCTGTGTGCTGTCTTCCATATATGTTAATCTTGGTAAAAGAGAGATTTTTTGTAACTGTCTTTAGACTACCGCGAAAATCGTGTGATTGCAATCTTTTTTTGCGCTCCGATGCCAAAAAATGTTTATTTTCGGTTTAAAGCCGGAGATAAAGGCTCAATCAGCGTTTTCTTCAATGAATTCAACGCCGAGCAAGCAGATGTCATCATCTTGTTTGGTAGACTCAGTAAAACGGTGCATACCGGCCAGCGAAATATCAATCATCTCTTTGATGCTCTGAGGTGCGTTTTGCTGTAGGTATGAAATAACCCGTTGCACGCCCATTTCTTCGCCTTGCGGGTTGGTGGCCTCGTACAAGCCGTCGGTATAAAGCATGAGCTTCATGCCGGGCTCGAGCGCAATCTCGCTTTCTCGGTACAGTGCAGAATCCAGCAAGCCCAGTGCAGGGGAGCGCGGGATTGGTGGCAAAATGGCGCGCCCGTCTTCTGCCAAAACGATGGGGGCCGGGTGGCCGGCGCCGGATAAGGTGAGACGGCGTTTATCCAAATCGAGATACACATAACAGGCCGAGGCAAACATGGTTATGTTGGCTTGGCTGAAAATGCGGAAGAGTTGTCTATTGAGAGATGAGAGCAGCAAGCCCGGTGTATCTGCCAGGTTGGACACTTGTTCCATGAGACCACGGAGCATGGAGGCGATAAGAGCGGCTCTTACACCATGCCCCATGACGTCGCATATCAACATGCCTACACCGGATTCTCGCACCGGGAATACGGCAAAGCAATCACCCGCAACGCCTGTGCAGGGGAGGTATACGTGGTGGAAGCGCGCCGTGCGTTTAAGACCGGTTTCGGCATCTTTCCATACACGATCCGGGATGCGGAGCGGCTGCAGAGCGTGCTGAATCTCTCGCGCGAGACTGATTTCTTTTTCGAGGGTGCGGTTGCGTTCGTCCAACTGCTCTGCCATGCGGCGGTAGCGTTGCTGGGTTTCAATAAGTTCTGTTACGTCGGACGAAATACCTACAATACCTTTGACATTGCCGGTAGTGTCATACCAAGGGAACTTGGAGAGTCTGCACCATGAGTTTTCGCCATCTTTCCAACTTTCGCGGTGAATGCGGTTGGTAATCGGCACCCCGGTGCGCATGATTTCTAGTTCTTCCTGTCGAGCAACAGAGGTTGTTTCATCTGCAAAGAAATGTGTATCTTTACACCCGATGAGGTCTGACGGAGTGGGTACACCCATCTTTTTTGCCGTCGCCTCGTTTGCCATGACGAAGCGAGATTCTCGGTTCTTGTAGTAAATGTTGTCCGGCAAAAAGTTAATCAGGTTGCGGAACAGGTCGCGGTCCTCCATGGCGTGCAAGTCTGCCATTTTACGGCGCGTGATGTCAACCCATACGCCAACCAGTTGAATATTGTTTTTTTTCTTATCTTGCTCCAACAGACCATTGACGCGCACCCAGCGCCAACCACGAGAACGCAGATTGAGAAGCCTTATTTCCAGCCGTAACGGTGTGGTTGTGGGGCGGCGTAAGTATTTTTGAACTTCCGACACAAAGAATTGGCGGTCATCCTCATGAATGGTCAATTCCGGAGAAATAAAGATATTCGGCGCCCATTCGTTGAAGGGAAGCCCCATCATTCGCAGGCATTGCTCTGTATAGAAAATCTCGCCGCTTTCTATATTCCAACAATATACACCTTCTTCTGCCGCCCTCAATGCTTTACGCACCATCTTCCAGTTAAATACACCGGGAACGGTTTTACCTGCATTTTGATTATTGGAGCGGCTACTCATTATCTTATACTTATACCTTGTTATGCCGAAAAATCAAGTTATTTTTTGTTTTTTGCCTAAAAAGCCCTAATTTCCATTTTTTCGGGCAGCTTTCAGAATGCGTCTGATAGCGGCGGCATTGGGACCACCTACGCAATCGTCTACAGTAGCGCCTTTAGCTGTTTTGGCAGACAAATCGGCCCCGTGATTTACCAACCATCGTACAATTTCAACATGACTTAAGCCACAAGCATTGTGCAAGAGTGTGGTACCGTTGGCATTGGGGAGTATGTGGTTGATATCGGCCCCGTAAAGAAGGGCGTTCAACCCCGAAAGCAGCCTCTTCTGATACAACTTTTCAACGGCTGTTTCATAGTGCCTTGATGATAAGTCTTGAATCAGATGCTTGACTTCTGTATCATCGTTTTCCGAGAGGTCGATATTCTCCGGATAAACGACTTCCGAGTCGCTGTTGCCCGCATCTCGAATGGTAAATGTAGCGCCTTTGAATTCGAAACCGCATCCCTCTTCGTATCCCAACATAACATGAGCCAAGCCGGATGCTGAATCTTCAAAATCCAACTCGGTTTCCACCATATGTGAACGACCGTTGATGGAGATAGTTGCTCCGGTGCCGATGAGTTCATATCGGACCACCATGGGCGGGTATGGATTATCCTCTGTATGAGGCATGAAATGCGGTATTTCAAAAGAGTTTCCATCTGCAGGGAACTGAAATATAAAAGGCGTGGCGTAGCTATCATGCCATTCGGTGGTTATTTCTTCTCCGGCTTCTTGCATTATTTCTCTTTCTACGGCCCCTTTGAAGTTAATTTCCACAACTTTACCGGCAAGGGATTGAGGGATAACATCCCCCACGGCATCGCCCATACGTTGCATGTGCGAGGTGCCCTCTGGTGTGTCTTGAATGCGGAATCTGAGGTGGTAGTATTGGATATTGTTCCAGGTCATGTGGGCTGTACCACAGGTCGCATTGCCAAATTGCAATTGTATCTCGGCTTTATCTTTGGAGCCATGGATACGTATTTTCGCCGTTTTATGATTTGAATTGGGGGTATAGGTAAGCGTGCATATTCTGTTTTCGCCCTCAAGATGATAAGCGTTTTCTGTATCGTTAACGGGAGCGCCGCAATGTATAATGAGAGGGGTGAATTTATAAGCCGGCGAATAACTGAATTGTATTTTTTTGCCGTCGAGGTTTGTCGGTATGCTGTATGGCTCTGCGGCCTCGAGGGTAGGGCTGACCATTGTGACTGCGAAAGCAAGTGTAAAAAAATGTTTCATGGTCTCATTGTATAACACCGGATACTTTAACGCAACAAAAAAAGGTGGATTCGAGAGGAATCCACCTTTTTCTTTCCTGAAATTATCAGAAGTGTATTACTTGTCGCTCAGAGAGCCGATGCCGGGCAGAACCTTGCCCTCGAGCAGCTCAAGAGAAGCACCACCACCGGTGGAGCAGAAGGAAAGCTTGTCAGCAACCTTGAACTTCTTAGCAGCTGTTACGGAGTCGCCGCCACCTACGATGGAGATGCAGTCGGACTCAGCCAAGCATTCGGCAATAGCCTTGGTGCCCTTGGCGAAGGAGTCCAGCTCGAATACGCCCAACGGGCCGTTCCAGAGCACGGTCTTGGCGCCACGAAGAATGTTGCAGAACTCCTCGATAGCCTTGTCACCGATGTCGATGCCCATGCCGTCGGCGGGGATTTCGCCGTTCTCTGCCCAGGGAGCGGTGCAGAAGGTCTCAGCACCTTCCTCGAACTTGTAAGAGTAGCGAGTGTCGGCCGGCAATACGAAGGTAACGCCCTTAGCCTTGGCGTCTGCAAGAATCTCGTTAGCGAGGTCGAGCTTGTCAGCCTCAATCTTGGAGTTGCCAACATTCTTGCCCTGAGCGGCAAGGAAGGTGTTGGCCATAGCACCACCGATAATGAAGGTCTGGCTCTTCTCCATGAGCTTGGAGAGCACCTGAATCTTGTCGGAAACCTTAGCGCCACCCATGATTACAACGAAGGGCTGAGCAGGGGTGTCGAGCTTACCCTCAAGGTACTCGAGCTCGTGCTCGATGAGGAAGCCCATAGCGCTCTTCTCTGCGTAGTGTGTCACACCCTCAGTAGAAGCGTGGGCACGGTGAGCGGAACCGAAAGCGTCGTTTACATACAGCTTGGCATCACCAAGGAGAGCCTTGGCAAACTCGGGGTCGTTCTTCTTCTCTTTCTTGTCGAAACGAACGTTGTCGAGCAGCATTACATCGCCGTCCTGAAGAGCAGCGCGAGCAGCGGTAGCAGCCTCGCCGATAGTCTCGGGCACGAATACAACGGGCTTGCCGAGGTGGCCGGAAAGGCATTCGGCAGCAGCCTTCAGAGAGAACTCGGCCTGGTAGCCGGTACCTTCGGGGCGTCCCAAGTGAGAGCAAAGAACGAGGCGAGCGCCGTTCTCAAGCAAGTACTTGATGGTGGGCAGAGCAGCAACGATGCGGGCATCGTTGGTGATAACGCCGTCTTTCATGGGAACGTTGAAGTCCACGCGCATGAGGACCTCCTTACCGGCGACGTCGAGGTCGCGTACAGTCAGTTTAGCCATAATGTTAATGTATGTTTGTGTTTGGAAAATGTTGTCGCGCAGAGCTTACACTCAGGCGTGGCTATTTTATCCTGTTGTTTTGCGTTTTTCAAGGCAAAACACGCAGTAGGACATTAAAACTTGGCGCATGTGGCACATTATCATCAATAAATACAGCAGCAAATCAACCTTAGCTTGACAAATCTGCGCTTTAAGTCATAATCAGAGCATGAAGAGGACTCTTGGTATCAGCCTGTATGCTTTTGCAGCCCCTGCTATGTTAATAGCTCAGGAGGATGCGGCAAAGCCCGTATCGCTCACACCGCTGTTAATGTATGTAGCCGATTACCAAAGCGCAGAGGCAGTAGCCCCCCGAGTCGCTGCTATTTTGACCACGACTCCGCATGAGTTGATACGCATAGATGAGTTTGACCGCCATCTATTGGAAGCAACAGGGTGCTTCGGTTCCCCCCAACTGAGTGAAGCGCTGGCGCCGTTCATAGATCGAATGCCGGCAGAAGATATGCCTGAAATTGCACAACATATGGCCTTGCTGTATGAAATGTGGAACATGATTGACCAAATGACCCAAGTTATAGGCACTGTTCAATCCTATGACGATGCCGAGAAAGCGGCTGATATTTTGCTTGGGTTCAAACCCTTTATGTACACGTGGTCGCAAGCGGTAGCGGCCTTGGACGAGCCCGAAGGAGTCCCTGCAAAGCGCCGCTTGCGCATGGTTTATTTAGTGAAAACGCGGCCGCTTATTGGCAAATTGCTTAATGCCTGGGCAGATTTAGCGTTGCGCGATTCTCAATATTATGGGTCAGAGCGGTTGGTTGAAGGCCTGCAGGATGTTTGTGATGTGCTGGAGAATATGGGCATGGCGGCAGACCCGGATGTGATGCCGGCGCTGGCCTCGGCAACACGAGAATTGATACCGCTGTTGAATCAATGGCTGGGAATTATCAGTCTGGTGAGAGATAAAGACACCGCAGATGTCGCAGCTATTCACATAGAACGCCTGCATTTACAAATGGCGGATGTGATGCAGAGAGCCTCACTTTCGCGCGTACACGAGAAAGATTTGTTTAATGTTTCACCTCGCTTCGAAGTGCAGGCGCATGTGTGTGACCGCATTATGCATTATTTGCTTGAAGAAGTGGACCCACCGTGTTTCGGGTCAGAAAAACTTTTACACGTATTACAACACGAAGATTAAATGGATATGAAACTACCCTTGTTATTGACGATTGCAATGGGAATGTCTGTTCTTGCGCAAGAACAGCAAAAGACGTTATTGCCATTGCCTCCTTTTCATGAAAGTTGGGCAGCGGAGGAACAAGCTGCGATTGTTCAATTCAGCGAACACTTGGAGTCGTTTTTGAAGAATCACCAACTGGATTCAGACACCGTGCCTGCCGTTGTTCCGTATTTGCATTCAGCGGTCAGCTCCGGCGCCTGTAGGCCTTCTTCTGAGGATGGCGATATCTTGGCTCGGTTGGCCGCTATGATTGATGAAGCAGATGCCATGATGCTTTTTTTGAAGCGTGGAGAAAATGTTAATGCTGTATTAAACAATGAAGATTCGCTAATTCCGGTGTCTCTTGCATCCGAGGTAATTTGGGCAGAGGGCCTCATCAGCACCCGACAAAGCGCAGCAGATAGAGTGGCACTTATGCAGGAATTGCAGAAGATGGGGTGGGACCCGCATACGCATGCCCAATCCGTTATTTTTGCCATGCCCATATTGTGCGCCGAGCACCAAGATGTAAGCCCTCTTTTTGAATGGTTTTTCTCATTAAATTATGAGCTTACAGCGGAACAAGAGCATACTATATACAACGCACTTTTGATTGCAGATGGATGTACTCCTATTGTTAAGCGATTGGTGGAGCAGGGTAAAATTGCAGTAAATGAACCTATTGGGGTTGGCTTCTTGTTACCTTTGCAGGAGGTATGTTCCAAACCATTATTTGATAAAGAAATTAATTTAGACACGCTTGAGCTTCTACTTGCCGCCGGGGCAGATCCTAATCTCATATTGGTAGAAGAAGATTCCGGGGGCAGTAGCGAAGAATATGACCCCGATGGGTATGAAGAAGATGATTTGCCGCGTGATGATATGGCCGGTTTTTCTACTCCCATTGAGATGATTTTCGACCACTACCGCAGCGAATTGAGTGATGGAAACAAGAAGCGAGAAAAAAATTATCTTGCAGCAATTGACCTCCTCTTGATATACGGCGCAGAACTTGATATTGAGCAGGATGAATATAATGATGAAGATGCGGAGTCTGCCGCCTATACAGAGGTTCGTAAACGTCTGGATATGACACCTGAGCAATTACTGGCAGATTTTAAAAAGCTGACCGAATAAAACGCTGGCTTTTTCATAAGCCCGATACGATATACGCAAGAAGGGGGAGCAATCAAGCTCCCCCTTCTTGCGTGTTAGTTATATATAACCGGGATAATCAGTCTTCGTACACCTCTTTGATGCGCTCAATGAGGGCGAATGCGTGGCTGACCATGGCGCGAGTCTCATTCAGCAGGGTAAGGTAAAGAATGCCGTTACGCATCTTGCTTTCATCTGCATCTCCATGCATCAGGTGGCGGGTAATGCAATCGCCGAAATCATCTCCCAGCTGGGCGCGGCCTTCGAGCTTAGCCTCAACACCGGCGTAATCTTTTGCCTTCAGCATATCCAGAAGGTCTGGGTAGAATGCACCAATCTTTTCGGTAAGCTTCAGCAAGTCTTTACCTTGCTCTTCTTCTAAACCGGCGTGGAAGTTGTCGATGTGGTTAAACGAAGCTTTGACTATGGTGAAGAGACGCTCTACCGTGTTGGCTGAAATCTCAGTGATGCGGAAAATCAACTGACCACGGTCTGCAAGCTCCTTGGGTATGCCGGCCAGAGCAGGCAATACTTCGTTCTCGCGCACAACCTCAATGTCTCGCTTAATGGAGCGAGCTTTCTTTTTGAGTCTGCTGAGAGCATCAAGGTCTTCATTAAGAAGAGCAGGCACCATTGCCTTATAAATACCAATCATACGACCGAGGCGACCTGCTGCGGTAGAGGCAAACTCGTGCATGTTGCTTTCTTTGCTGACGTCTACAATACTGTAGTTTTCCTTGTTAAGTTTTGCAAAGAATGTGGATTTGATGAGCAAGAATGCTGCGATAACCATCATCGTAATGATACCCCATGTATCACCATAACCCATGATAAGAGCCACTAACATGGCGGCCAATGTTGCTGCTATTGCCGTAATCAACCAACCGCCGATAACGGTAAGCACGCCGGTAATGCGATATACGGCGCTGTCGCGGCCCCATGCACGGTCTGCCAAGGAGCTACCCATGGATACCATGAAAATTACATAAGTGGTAGAAAGCGGCAATCCGAGGTCCGTGCCCACGGAAATAAGCAGAGCGGCCAAGGTAAGGTTGACAGAAGCTCTAATCATGTCGTAGTTTGCACCGGTCTCTTCTTCCGGGGTGAGCGGCTTGAATCGTGCACTTACAAAATTTGTCACTTTCTTGGGAGTGATGCGCTCAAAGAAACGCACGGTATTGATGGTGAATCTCACCAGCATACGCGCGGGCTTGCTGGAGCCGAAACGCTCCTTACCGGTATTGGAAGAGGAGAGTTTGAGCTCGGTTTCCGTTACCTTTCGTGCTTTTTTAGAAAGGAATAAGGCTGCAACCATGATTGCACCGGAAGCTAACAGGAAATTCAAACTTGCGCCTGCGCCATCGCCAGCAAGCACGCTGCCCATGTTGTCCAATTCCATAACCCCGGGGGCGAAGAGAGCATCTTTGGCAGCCATGAATACACCGATAAAGTTCACCATATCGTTACCGGCAAAGGCCAAAGCTAATGAGCCGGTACCGGCTAATACGGCTACACGCAGTGTGTTTATCTTGCAAACGTATTGGAGAAGTGCAGACAATGCGCACCAAATGAGGAAGATTATACCTACAAGAACCCAGATATTATACTGCTCTGTAAGCGTTTGTATATTATCTTTAAATACACTGCCTTTCAATCCTTTGAAGATAATGAAGTAGCTGATGGCCGTGAAAGCCAAAGCACACCACAGTGGCCCGATGTAGCGATATGCCTTGCCGAAACGGAAGCTGAATATCAAACGGGCAATCCACATAACGGTTGTACCCACAACAAATGCAATGGCTACCGAGGCAAAGATGGCCAGAATCATGGTGAGGCATCTCTGCTCGTTGATGTAATCTAAGAAAGGGCAGGTAAAGAATGAATCACTGCGGACTATTGCCATGCCGATACCGGCGCCTAATAAGGAGAAAACAAGCGCTACGGTGGTAGATGTCGGCAATCCGAGGGTGTTAAAGGTGTCCAGCAAGATAATATTTGCCACCATAACAGCCAAATAAAGCAACATTATTTGATGGAAATTGAACATGCCGGGGTCAACAATGCCGTTTCGGGCAACTGCCATCATGCCACTGGAGAAGCAAGCACCCAATAATACACCCACACCGGCTACACATACAGCCTGATTGTAGGTGCCGGCATGAGAACCGATGGATGAGTTCAGGAAGTTACAGGCATCGTTACTGACACCTACTATCAATCCGAATACGGAGAGAAGCGCGATAAGGCCGAATATAACGTAGTATAAAGACAAGTCCATAATCTTCTCACCTTTTCTACCATGATTTCCCCTTGTTGACAAGAAAAATTGCAACGTTCGGTCCAATTATTTGAGAACAGTCAAATCAATCTCATTAAAAGAGGAACACAGACAGCATCGCAGCTTGACACCGTGAATGTTTTGTATATAATTCTCGCGTAATACTTCAACTGATTATACGTACAAACAATGAGCAAGCCCCAAAGAACGTCCGTTTTCCGTGCCAGAATTAACATTGTGTTTCAATTCGTGCTGTTGTTTTTCTGCACTAGTATGCTGACCTCTTGCGGTATGGTTAGTGGCTTGTTAAATTATTTAATCAGTTTACCATTTAATTTAATTAATGCTGTATGCCCATGAGAAGACGGCCGATTTATTTTATTGTGATGCTAATGGTGGGGTTGTTGATGATTGCATGTCAACAACCTTATTATGGTTCAGGTAACGTTGGCGTGAAAGATCATTCCGATGCAGTCGTTCATATCAACCAGGTAGACCCTGCATACCGTAAGTATTTTGCCTCTCAGCATGATTCTAATTTCCCGCTCCAAGATCAACGTAAAGCATTTTTCGAAGCTGTAAAAACGTCTAAGACTCCGGTGCAGCAAGATGCTCGCGAGATGGCTGCCAATTCAAACAAAAAGAAAGCATCCAGCACAAAATCCGCAAGCAAGAAATCAAAGCGTACTTCTAAGAAGAAAGTAGTTAAGCGGAAAACACCTTCCAAGAAAACAAAGAGCAACACGAAGAGTAAAAAGAAGACGTCCGGTCGTAAAAAAAGATAATTAGCCATGCCTGATATAAACGATGATGAGGCGCCGATAACGCCCGATATTATTTCCCCGGATGAGGTTGAAAAGAAAGATTCAAAAGCCGCATCTCGCGCGAAGAATCTTAAATTTGAGGCTTTGGACTATGGCCAAGCAGACGATATGGGGCCGGATTCGGAGAAATCAGAGCCGAAAGCCCGGAAGGGTAATGAAAACGAAGTGAAAGAATTGCCCGAACCCGAGGAAAGCAAAGGAGAGGATTCTGCATCAAATCTTACACCGGATGATGAGGCCGAGCTACGCGGGAAATATATTCCACCGGTACTTTCATGGGTGTTGGGGTTCATGTCAATGTTGCTGTTTTTGGTGGGGGTAGGGTTGATATTGGCAAACTTCTGGGATAATTTCCCCCCCGTTGTGAAGGTATGTACCTTGGTATGCACTCCTGCATTCTTGTGGGGCGTGTACATTGTGGGATTCAAGAACGGCAGCAGGGCACAAGAAATAGCGGCCTTATTAGCAGCGCTGTCTTGGTTAGATGCTTTGTTCATCTATCAATTTTGCATCCAACCTTTACCATTGTGGATATTGGGCAGCATTCTGACCTTTGGACTGATGATAATACCGCTTATCAAGCCGTTGAAAATGGCAATGTGCGCACTTGCCGTAGGCGCATTGTTGCAATACGGATTGATGGTCTATGATTTGGTTACGGCCACCACATACGGTGAGTGGGCGTTAATATGGGCTTCTATAATGGCTATGACCATGGTATGGAGTCATATCGGCTCTTGGTGTGCTTTAACAAAACGCAAAGAATACAATGCGTACGCATTTATCGGGCCCTTGGCTCAATTTGTGTTTTTGTTAATGCTTATCGTTCTGTTGGTATATTCATCTCACTTGATACCGGCAGGATTATCTGATTTCACCACGCTGAATCAATGGTTGGCCATACTTGGTGTGTGGGTGGTGGCTATGTTGCCCATACTGCCTTTGCAGCGTCATTTTGCAGAAGTATGCAATCATCCCAATATCAGCAATTCGTTCTTGTTGTATTGGGCAATAGCCATCATGACTCTGCCGCTGGGTCTTTTACTGGTGAGAGATTTGCACGCTTTGTTGTTGTTACCATTGATATTGGGGTATCTATTCAGCATGGTGTATTATGGAGCAGATTATCATGTGCCTAATTTTGTGATTATGGGCAGTATCGGCATTTTCTTGACTGTTATCTCCATACCCATTCACTTGGGCACCGGGTTAATCTGGAGTGCTATCATTTTATTTATTCTTTCTATTGCATTCTTTATGAGCATGACGTGGCTTAACACGCGTAGAAAAATGCAGATAGCTCGCCGACGCGAAGAAATAGCCGCTCTGCGAGCGGCTGAAAAAGAAAGGAAAACCACTAAGGTTTATCACGAAAAGGAAAGATTAGCGATTGCCTTGCCGGACCGCAACGGCAGATAAGCTCACTGCCACGAAGTCATGGAGCGGAATGCAGCGATGCGTTCCGCCAGTTCTTCTCGGCGTAATGAGAACAGTGACACGGTACCGAACTTTTCGCAGGTTACGGCAGACACAACAGTGGCTACGGCCACACCTGTTTTCATATCCTCCCAGCTTGGATTCCCCCTGTTAAGGCAATGGGTGAGGTAGCCTGCCAGTGCGCCCATGTATGAATCTCCGGCCCCGGTTGGGTCAGCAGGGTGTATAAGTGGCCATGCAGGGCAACGGAAGAGTTTAATTTCGCCGGCCTCGGTGCGATGAAAAAGCGTAGAACCGGCGCTGCCGTGTTTTACTATGGCATAGCGAGGGCCTGCTTCCAACAGTTTATAGCCTGCCTCAAGGCTGTCATCAGTGCCGGCAAACTCCTGGGCTTCCTCGTCATTCATCAGTGCCATATCCACCATAGATAACAATTTGTGCGTATATTCTCGCTCGCGGATAATCCATGATTTCATGAAATCCGCCATGCGGAATTGCGCCTTTTCGCATTGTTCGAGCATGCGGTATTGCAAAGGCGGTGTTACATTGGTTGCAACAGCGATGGTGCAGTCCTTCAGCTCGGGGCAGAGCTCCATTTGCCAATGCTCTTGCACGCCTTCTACCGTTCGCACCGTTGTACGGTTGTTCATGTCATCCTCATATTGCCCTGTCCAAGCAAAGGTTTCTCCTTCTACCTGAGCAACATGCTTCATGCTCACGCCACGCGCCTCCATGGCCATGCCGTATTCCTTCGGAAAATCTGAGCCCACCACACCGACCAGCGCCATGTCATCCGTCAGCAATCGGGCTGCAAGTGCTGCATAGATGCCACTACCGCCCAGCACAGAGTTAGCTCTGCCGGCAGGTGTAATCAGGGTGTCGATGGCAATGGTGCCGTATATCAGGGCAGTATCAGGCATTCTCTTCTCCTTTCAGTAATTGCAACAAGGCGTTTTCATCAATAATCGGCACCCCGAGTTTGATTGCTTTATCTCGTTTACTGCCTCCGCCTTCTCCGGCTACCAAGTAACTCGTCTTTTTAGTTACAGAACCCGTAACCTTGCCACCGGCATCTGCTATGATTCTCTCATATTCGGGACGAGGTCGACTGAGCGCACCGGTTAATACAAAACTCAAGTCTACCAAAGGACCTTGCGCTTGAGTGAGATTTTCGCTGTATCGCGGTGATACGGGGTTAATCCCCAATGCTTGGAGGGTAGTAACAACGGTTTTGCCAGTATCTGAATCAAACCAGTTTACCAGTTTATGTGTGGAAACAGAGCCGATTGGGTTTGTTACTTTGAGCTTATAAACGCCATCAGACTCAAGCTTGATATATCCGCGCTTTTGCCATTCGGAAACAATGTTTTCCAGCTCCGTTTTTAGGGATATTTGCTGCTGAATCAGGGTGTCTGCATCAATTCCTTTATTGGCTCTTGATTTTGGATTCAATGCATTATATTGCTCCAAGCGTGATTCTATGGCTAAGAGGTTTCTGAGAAACAGAGATGTAGCAAGGCTGTTTAAATCTTGATGATAAGAGCTCACTAAACGCGCTGTTGTAACACCGATGCTTGGGATGCCGAATGCGGTTAACCATCGTTCTAATGGTAAATTGCGCGCATTGTTGAGCGCTTCAAGTGCCTTGGTAGCATTTTTTATACCGAATCTGCGGGGCTCTTCTTCAGAGCCCAAGTTAAGAGCGCCCAGGGTTTCTACATCCAGACGGAATAAGTCCAGAGGAGTGGAAACCAAACCGTTACGCACAAGCGCCTCTGCTACCGTGCCTCCGAGGCTCTCTACATCCAAGGCTTCGCGTTTGCAGAAGTAGGTAGTGCGCATGGCTGCTTGCGCTGCGCAGGTGAAGTTGGTGCAGCGCCAGGCGACTTGGCCCTCTTCTTGAGAAATGGGGTCGCCGCAGCAGGGGCATACGCCATTTACTGCTTCGAAAAGGCTGTACGGTTTGGAATCTTCCGGGCGCTTTTTCGTGTTCACATGAACAATGGCCGGTATGATTTCGCCGGATTTTTCCACCAGTACGGTGTCGCCGATGCGGATGTCCTTGCGGGCAATTTCATCCTGATTATGCAGTGTGGCGCGGGAAACCGTGGTGCCGGAGAGGTGTACGGGTTCGAGTTCTGCTACGGGCGTAAGCACCCCGGTGCGCCCCACTTGGATGGTGATGGACTTCAGCACTGTTTCTTTTTGCTCGGGCAGATACTTGAATGCTGCAGCCCATCTAGGCGCACGTGCGGTGGAGCCCATGTGCTCACGTAGTGCAAAATCAGCCAGCTTAATGACGGCACCGTCCGTACCATAGCCCAAGCTATGGCGCAGCTCATCGATATCCTTGACTGCCTGACGTACTGCATCAACGCCCTCTGCATAAATGACGGGAGCATTGGCAGGGATACCCATGCGCTCCAAAAGCGAGATAAAGTCTGCCGCAGAGAGCAGGGGGGCACCCTCGTATTCACCCAAACCATGAGCCAAGAAAGCAAGGGGGCGAGCCGCAACCTCATTGGCATCCAATAATTTGATGGTTCCTGCCGTGGCGTTACGCGGGTTGGCTAAGGCGGGTAGCCCCTCGGCATCACGTTGTTCGTTCAGTTTATTGAACTCTGCAAATGGCATGTAAACCTCGCCTCGTATCTCTAAGAGAGAGGGAGCGCCTTGCGGCAGGGTGCGGGGAATGCTCTTGATAGTAAGGATGTTAGTCGTAATATCATCGCCCGTAGTACCATCGCCGCGTGTGGCTGCATATTCTAATTTACCATTGCGGTACATGAGCGTAACGGCGCAGCCATCAATCTTAGGCTCGATGACTACCTGTGGCGCGTCTTGTCCGAGGCTGCGGCACAAGCGGTTATAGAAGTCCACCAGCTCAACATCCGTCTCTCCCATTTCCGGCTTGTGCTCAAAGATATCATCAATACTTTGCATGGGGCGGGGGTGTCGCACTTTGCGGAATCCTTCCGTCAGGTCATTGCCGACTTTTTGCGTGGGTGAATCAGGAGTTATCCAGTCCGGGTAATTTTTCTCCAAAGCCTCTAATTCGCGGTAAAGAGCATCGTATTCTGCATCTGTAATTTCCGGCTGAGCTTGGGCATAGTAAAGCTCATTATTGTGACGAATGATACGGCAGAGCTCATCGTAGCGTTGCCGTGGTGTTTGTTGTTGTTCTGCCGCGAATTCAAAAAGATCCATATGCCAAAAGTGGGGTACCACTGAGTGAGAGGTGTTCAAATTGATGAATTTCTGTATCGGAAAGTTGTTGCAGAAGCTTGAGTGCATCCTCCCACCCACGGGACAAATGCTGCGGGTAGTGGGCATCTGAGTCTATAACAATGGGAATGCGTCGCTTTAGCAATTCGCGTAGAAGCGGAGCAGACGGATATAACTCTGCGCAATGCTTGTGTATGCCGGCAGTGTTGATTTCTACCGCCATGCGACCCGCTTGCAGGGCATCCAGCACGGGGTTATAATAGCGCATTAAATCGGTATTGGGTATGCGCCCCCATATTTTTACGATGTCTATGTGGCCAACTATATCAAATAAACCACTGTTAATCATCTGCAGCACGGCATCCCAATAAAGCTCCCAATCTTCTTCTACACTACCGGTGAGGGATTTATTTGCGTATACGGAGTCATCTACCGCGCCACCGGTGGGCAGGTAGTGTACGGAGCCGATAAGGTAATCGAACTGATGCGCCCGGCGCAACTCTTTGATGTGGTCGCTTATACCCGGCACCCAATCGCATTCCAGACCGCATAATATGTTGAGATTTGAGCCGACCGATGCAGCTCTGGCTCTTTTTACCCAAGCAAAATATTGATTCAGCTCTGAGCTGAGCATGCGCCAATCATCAAACGGTTCACGTTCTACGGGCATTGGAGCATGGTCTGCAATACCATAACTATGCATACCCAAAGCTATGGCCTGTGCTACAAATTCCTCCGGTTCACCCTGCGCATGGCGACACAACGGGGTATGGGTATGATAGTCGGTGCGTAGCATAGTGCTTTCTCAGGGGATGATGTTAAGATACGCCGGTATGATAGAAGGGAGATCGGGTTCACCGTAAAATTGCAACTCTTTGAGTCGCTCATATTCGCGCTGCATCTCGGTTTTCAGCTGAATCAAAGAGTCCGGGATTACCAGGTTTTCCGCCGGGTGAGGCTCGAGGTTTTGAAGTGTAGTAAGCTCATTCAGCAATGATTGATGAATAGAATAAGCCTCAGCAATAACGTTCGCTGCTTCTTTCGCTGTATAGATATCCGTTGTTTTACGCAGACTGTAAACGGCAGTGCTGAGGGCGGATTCCATTCTGGCGTATATATCGGCGTATGGCAGTGTTATATCCGTTGCTTCTTCTTCGCAATACTCATTATCCGCAACATGCCTGCGCAGCTGCTCCATCAGAGGTGCGGAGCCATATGCATTATTTTGCAGCAACTCTTGAATGAGAGGCATGTATGATTGATATATGTGTGTCAACTCCATCATCTGGGTTGTGATGATTTGGGTTGTTTCTGCATCAAATGGTAATGTCTCAAGCTCTGCCAGTAAGTTACGCATTTCCCGAAGCTTTTTCTCAAGTTTGAGAGCCACGGCATTTGCGCTTTCCGCATCTTTTACAGAGTGAAGCAAAGCTTCAATTTCTTTTGCATTTGCTATCAATTTACTGCATAGCGTTTCCGCATCATTGACCGAGTGAGAATCGGTGCGCGGTCCATCCCATGCCGGGAGAGGCATGTTACATGACAGCATACAGAAAATAAGCACCGCGGCCCTCATTCGTTCTATTTATTCTACTATATGAACGCAGCTTGTCAAGATGATTGCGAGATACCGCGGAATTTATTCACCGCATCGGCCAAAAATCCTTCCGCTACCAGCAACTGGGCTTCTCTTCGGGGAATTCCTCGCGAGCTAAGGTAGAATAATTGCTCATCGTTCATCGGTGCACTGGCACTGCCGTGCGAGCAGCGCACCTTATCTGCCAGGATTTCGAGCCCGGGTAGAGAATGCACGGTGGCTTTTTCGCTGAGCAACATATTGCGATTGCTTTGGTAAGCATCTGTATGGTGCGCCCCATGTGCTACATAAATATTGCCGGCAAAAATAGCAGTTGCATTATTGTCTACAACATTTTTATACAGTAGGTCGCTTGCAGCATTACCCACGTGATGAATTTGCCTTGTATGTTGGTCAAGAATGCAGTCGCCCTCCAGTCGGTTGGCAGAATAGAGATTATTGCATGTAGAATCCGTAGCACCGTATATTTCGGCTATCGTTTCTTCTCTTGCCCATTTGATATTCTCATAGGTAGTAAAGTGATTTACCTTGCCACCCATGTTCTGAATGTCTGTAATGCACATGTAGCGCGCAAACCCGGAACAATATAAAGCCACGCTCAGCTCAGAGCCTTCTGCTACATGTATGTTGCGCGTGGCAAACAGGGTTGCTTCAGCAGAATCAGCCGTATGGTGCTCTATGACCTCCGCCTTAACACCCGGTGCTACCATAATGTAGGTGGATGGGGTATATAGCGTATTTGTGTGGTAATAGATGTGAATGGGGGCATCTGTGCTTTCTTCGATAAAGAGAGCGTAACCGTCACCGAAGCGTTTAAGATGCATACCCAACAACGCATCTGAACCTATGCTGGGCATCAGCATCTCGGTTTGGCGCAAATCGTCAGCATCTCGAGACACCGGCATGGCGGATTCCCCGGCACCGATAACACTCGGTTCTCCCCGAGAGGGGATGTCGCTTTGAAGAATCTCAGCCAAGGCAGTAGCATGCTTGTTGGGGCGGCCGAATCTCCAATCTTCGTTGTAGCGGTTCGGTACCTCTGCATTGTCGAATCGCTTCTTGCCGTCGGCAATGGCTTGTTTCAGTTTGGCCTCAGCTTCAGCAAGTGCAAACGCTTCTTCCATGCTCATATTTTGCGGAAAATCCATAATAAAATACAGTGCAGGGGGTTAACCGATGGAATCTTCCATCTCTAAATCTATAAGTCTTCGCAGTTCTACGGAATATTCCATGGGGAATTCCTTCACTAAATCATTTATAAAGCCATTGACAGCCAGACTCATAGCCTGAGCTCGGGTAAGCCCTCTTTGTTGCATATAGAAAAGCATTTCCTCGTCTACTTGAGATACGGAAGCCTCGTGTTGCACCGCAGAGGCGTTACCGTTTACACTGATGGCCGGATACGTATCCGTACGGCTGCTGGGGTTGATGAGCAGGGCATCGCACTCTGTGTTATTCTTGCAGCCTTTCATTCCTTTCAACACGTTGACCTCGCCGCGATAACTGGCACGCCCCTCTCCAATAGAGATCGATTTTGCAACGATGTTGGAGCTGGTTTCCGGGGCGGCGTGTATCATGCGCGCACCTGTGTCTTGCAATTGTCCACTGTGAGCAAGCGATATGCTGACAACCTCTCCGCGAGCACGGCGCCCCTGTAGCACTACTGCCGGGTATTTCATGGTAAGGCCGGAGCCTATGTTGCAGTCAATCCAGCGTATCTCGGCATCTTCCATTGCCAAGCCACGTTGAATAACCAAGTTGTATACATTCGTTGCCCAGTTTTGTACGGTTACGTACTGAATCTTTGCACCTTTGAGTGCAACAAGCTCAACAACGCCGGAGTGCAGGGTGGCACTGTCATATTTGGGTGCGGTACACCCCTCCATGTACATGAGCTCTGCACCTTCATCTGCTATGATGAGCGTGCGCTCAAATTGCCCCATGCTTTCGGAATTGATGCGGAAATAGGCTTGCAGGGGTTGTGCTAATTTAACGCCTTTAGGCACATAAATAAATGATCCGCCCGAGAATGCGGCATGATTTAAGGCGGAGAATTTATTATCATTTACGGGAATCACCTTGCCGAACCATGGGCGGAAGATGTGCTCATAATCTCGCAAGCCTTCAGTTGAATTAACGAAGATAACACCTTGTTTACTGAGTTCCTCGCGCATATTGTTGTATGCGGTCTCGGAGTCATATTGGGCATCTACACCCGCTAAAAACGCGCGTTCCTGCTCCGGCACGCCCAGTCGCTCGAAGGTGTTTTTTACATCGTCAGGCACGTCATCCCAGCTTTTGTAGGGGGCGGTACCGTGTGCCAAATAATAACGAATCTTGTCAAAGTCTAAGTCTTTGATACCTTCGGGTGCCCAGTGTGTGGGCATGGGCATCTCGTGGAAGCGTTTTAAAGCATCCTTACGAAACTGGCGTACCCAATCGGGCTCGCCCTTGGCATCACATATGTAATCAATCGTGGCCTCCGTCAAACCGTAACCGGCATCAAAACGGTGATTCTCGGGAAACGCGAACTCGCCACGTGTATCTATCTGGAAGGGGGATTCATCCATCACTCTTCAGTTTTCAAGAAGTCAAAGCCCTTTTGTTCTATGCTCTCAACAAGGTCATAACCGCCGGTGCGCACTATCTTTCCTTTGTACAGTACGTGTACCACATCCGGTTTGATGTAGTCCAGCAATCGCTTGTAGTGAGTAATAATCATGAAGCTGCGGTAAGGTGCGCGCATGGCGTTGACGCCATCTGAAACAATGCGCAGGGCATCTACATCCAAGCCGCTATCGGTCTCGTCCAAAATAGCGTACGTAGGCTCAAGCATCATCATTTGCAAGACATCGTTGCGCTTCTTTTCACCACCGGAGAAACCTTCATTAACGGCTCTTGCCGTAAACTTTGTATCCATGCCGAGTTTGGTCATGGTGCTGCGCATGGTCTTATAGAAAGAAACGGCGTCCAGCTCTTCTCCTTTGGGCAATCTTGCCTGCAAAGCTGCTCTTAAAAAGTTAGCATTGCTTACGCCCGGCACCTCGACGGGATACTGGAATGCCAAGAAAAGACCGGCCCTGGCTCTTTCATCTACCGTCATGGCGAAGATATCTTGTCCATCAAGCTCTGCCGTGCCGGATAAAACTTCATAATCAGGATGCCCACATAATACCTTGGAGAGAGTACTTTTGCCGGAGCCATTGGGGCCCATGATGGCGTGAACTTCTCCCTTGGGTATCTCAAGAGTAATGCCGTTGAGAATTTGCGCACCGTCTTTCACGCGTGCGTACAGATCTTTAATAATAAGACTCATGGTTAAAAATTAAGAGAAATATTTATCTGGTATAACACCATGCAGATATGCTTCCATGGTGTCTACTGTTACACCTTCGGGTAAATCAAAAACGTCGGCAGGCGTCAACCCCTCTCGCAAGTTCACATCAATGACGCGTTGTGTTTTGTCGTCCATCAAATGAATGTGGGGAACTACATTGGGACAATACCGGCTCGGCCCATTATCCGGGTGCAAGTGGTTCACCAGCTTGGCTTCTACCAAAGCTTCTAAACTGTTATAGATGGTTGCCAGAGAAATGCCGGGCATTACCGTGCGACATCGTTCGTAGATTTGAGCGGCAGTAGGATGATCTTCCGATGCCAACAAGATATCTATTACAATTCGTCTCTGGCGAGTCATGCGCAAACGAGAACAGCGCACCATGAATGACGATGGTACGTTACGTTTGCAACCGGGGGCGGATATTGAGGTCTTTTGCATACCGGGATACTAGGAGCTTACAGGCCTCCTGCGCCGCACATTATAACCGTTCCAATACAGAATGGCAAGGCAATTCATACAGATAAAGCCACGCATCTTGTCAGTAAAGTGCATTTTTCGCTTGCAGATAGGGCTCATGTGTGGCAAACTTGGGGTGTAAACAACATTTTTATTATGTCTGCCAGCTCATTTAAGGTAATTGAGGGTGGGGTAACATCCGCCAAAGGTTTTGTAGCTAATGCTCTTGCATGTGGAATTAAGAAGCCGACTGCAACTCGTTTAGATTTGGCACTTGTATATTCTACCGAACCGACGACATCCGCCGGCACGTTTACAACTAACAGAGTGCGTGCTGCTTGCGTAAGAGTAAGCCAAAACCACTTACGCCGAGGCAATGTACGCGCAATTGTGGCAAACAGCGGCAACGCAAATGCGTGTACGGGTGCAGCCGGTGTAGCTGTAGCCAGAAAAGAATGCAGCATTGTTGCAAAAAAGCTCGGGCTCAAACCCTCCGAAGTAGCCGTTTGTTCCACCGGTGTTATCGGTTTACCTATGCCGATGGTACGCATTGAACCCCGTTTACCCGAGCTTTGCGAAAACCTGAGCGCAGAAAAGGGGCATGACGTGGCATCCGCTATTATCACGAGCGATACAAGAGAAAAAGAGGTTGCTGTAGAATTAACCATCAATGGCAAGGTGGTGCGTATTGGCTCTTGTTGCAAAGGCGCCGGCATGATTGCCCCCTGCATGGCCACCATGATTTGCTTGGTATGCACAGATGCTGCCATTGAGCGCGAACATTTGGAGGCAATTGTCAAAAATGGCGTGTCTAAGACCTTTAACCGCATTACCATTGACGGTGATATGAGCACAAATGACACATGCCTTGTCTTGGCCAACGGTGCAGCAGGGGTGTCTCTTGCGCCCGGCTGTGAAGGGTGGGATGCCTTCGTTGAAGCGTTGGAATATGTACTCATGGAGCAGGCCCGCCGTATTGTTCAAGATGGTGAGCGTGTTACTAAGTTTGTTACCGTGCAGGTAGAAGGCGCTCCGACTCTTGCAGAGGCCAAGCGTGTGGCAGAAGGTGTCGCGAAATCTTCTCTCGTTAAGAGCTCTTGGAATGGCGGAGACCCCAACTGGGGACGCATTATCCATGCTGTCGGTTATAGCGGAACTCGAGTGCGAGAAGAGAAAATCGACATCGATATTGCCGGCTTGCCGGCTTGCCGTGGGGGCGAGCAAACAGATACGCCGAGCGATGATTTGCGCGAACGTGTACAGGCCAGAGAGTTTACCGTGCGCATTAATCTGAATCTTGGCAGCGAGGAGTATGTTGTTTACACCACAGACCTTTCACCCGAGTACGTTGATTTCAATCGCTCAGAATACGCATACTGGAATCAGGCCAAGCAAGATGGACTTACTAAGTGATTTTTAGCTTTACTTAACAGATTTATCTTGCCATCGGCTCCTTTCTGTGCTATATAGGCACTAAATAATATGTCGAGAACGGCCATTATCAGTGATATTCATTCTAATTACCACGCCTTATACGCGGTAATGACGGATGCTTTCGAGCAAGAGCGCTGCACTGAAGTGGCGTGCTTGGGGGATATTGTGGGGTACAATGCGTTCCCCGGCACATGCGTAGATTACATACGCCAGTTGAATTGCGCCGTTGTTAAAGGGAATCATGATGCTGAAGTTGTGAATCCCTTGTACGACAAGATGAACGAGATGGCCCGTGCAGCGATGGAGTGGACAGTGGGACAGCTCAACGAGGACCAACTGGAATGGTTGGCTCGGCTTCAATACATGCGCATTGTACGTCCCAAGGATACGAGTTCCTCCTCCTATACCATCGTGCATTCCACTTTGGATCAGCCGAAGGCTTGGAACTATATCATTAATTCTAACGATGCTGCCGGTAATTTTTCACGGCAGTTTTCTCAGTTGTGCTTCCACGGGCATACCCATGTGCCGAAAATTTATTGTTGGGATGGCAGGCATGCAACCGAGGATTATGATATAACTCACAATCTGATAATGACCGGGTATACAGAGTTACAACCTCAGCCCGGGCACAAATATTTTGTAAACGTCGGTTCAGTCGGACAACCTCGCGACAATGACCCCAGAGCATGCTACGCCATTTTTGATTCGGATGCCAATTTGGTTATCATGAAGAAGGTGCCGTATGATATAGCAGGGGCGCAGAATGCAATCATAGAAGCAGGGTTACCTTCGTACTTGGCTGAGCGTTTGGCCAGAGGTTGTTGATATCATTTAAATTGGAGAGCAGGGTGTTGAAAACTGTTGTAAAAAGAGCGTTACCGGCATTAATTTGGTTTGTATTAGGCGCGCTTTTGGCTTGGTATCTTATACCGGCCGAATTAGAGCAAATGAAATGGGAAATTCCCGGTACCCCCGACGAATATCCTGTAGCTCAATTAATGCGTCCTTTTTTACATTGTTTGTTCTGTTTTTTGCCATTCATAGGGTCTGTGATTTATGCTTTCATGGGCACTACTGATCGCTATATGACTCGTAACTTCATGAGCTTCTTCCTGATGTGTACGTTCATATTGCTTCTTATCTACCTGTTGGCAGACTTTACTGACAATTTGGAGCGCTTACGCAACAGAGGCGGAGACCACGCCTTCATTGGAGCTCTTAAGTTCTATGGCTCTCAGTTGCCCATGATTTTGTACCAAATTTTGCCCTATACCTTAATGATGGGCACGATGTGGTGCCTGAGCAAACTCTCCGGTACTTGTGAGATTACCGGCATGATGCAATCAGGCCGCTCACTGTTGAGCCTGTGCAGACCTATATTCATTTTTGGCGCCTTAATTTCGGTAGCGTATGGCATCTTCGGCTACCATTGGGCTCCTAATGGCATGCTTTATCGCCAGATGTACCTGAAGCAAGAGCGGCGCGCAGATGGCAGTCCTGCTCAAATTTTCTACCAGAGTGATGCCAATTCCCGGCACTGGATAATTCAGCATCCCGCCTCCATTGATAATCCCGGCGCCCCCATGCACAAATTGCAAATCAAGCAGTTTGATAAGAGCATGATTACCATAGAAAAAAGGTATTATGCAGATAAAGCGGTTTGGGATAAGGAAAGCTCCATATGGACGTTGTACGATGTGTATGTACACGAAAACAATGAAAATGAGCTGAAGCCGACCGATGGCACACATTATGATGTATTGCCTTGTAATTTCAGCGAAAAACCGTATCAGATTCTCAGCCCGGGTCCCGGTGGCCGCATAGAATCTATTGGTACTGCTGATTTGCATGAGTATATCACCAGTGGAGCCGGCGGTAAAGAGGATCGCTATAAGCGCCGCACGGAATGGCACGTGAGAATTGCCAAGATTTTCACCTGCATGGTTTTAGTTTTGTTGGCGATTCCGAGTTCCGTTACTTTCCAACGCAGAGGAACTATGAAAGGTATTGGCATTGCTATTATTCTTGCAGCGTTGATGCTGTTCTTATACCGTGTTTTCCCGGCATTGGGTGAGGCCGGTATTATTCAGGCTTGGATTAGTGCGTGGATTCCCAACGTTGTGTACACCATTATTGCCATTTACATCTTCCGTAAGAATCTGGCACACCGCTCCATACGTGAGTGGTTTCGCGCCCGCATGAAAGGTGAAATGTAATGAAGCTTAAACCTAAGGGGATTATATTTGATTTTGACGGCGTTCTCGTTGACACGGAGTGGGCCATATACCAATCGTGGGTTAAATTATTTGCCCGCGAAGGACAAGAAATCTCCATAGAAACCTATTCTCCTTGTTTGGGCGCGGGGTACAGTCACTGGAATCCCGCAGACTATCTCGAATCCCTTACAGGTAAAACCTACAATTGGGAAATTGAGACACCCGCCAGACAGGCTGTTTTAGAAGCAGACCTGGAACTCATGGGGTTAATGCCCGGAGCGCAAGAATTAATTGATTGGTGTCAATCTCAGCACATTCCCATGGCTGTTGCGTCCTCATCATCCCGTCGTTGGGTTGCTGGCTGGTTGAATAAATTGAATATCTACGATAAATTCGCCGGCGTTTTTACGCGTACTGACGGATATCCAGTCAAACCCGATCCATCACTTTTTCTTGCTGCGCAAAAATGCCTTAACATCGCGGCTAAAGATTGCATTATCATTGAGGATTCCGAAAACGGCACAATTTCTGCACAGCGTGTACAAATCTCATGCGTGGCCGTACCAAATAGAATGACGAGACATTCCGACTTTTCGCGTGCTACGCATATTGTAAATAATCTTCATGAGTTGCTTTGTTTATTACAAGCTTAATTCTGCTTCTCAGCATTGGATTTAACAGGGAATCATATATAGTTACTACTTCGCATAATATATGTAATGCAAAATTAAAATACCACATTTAGTGCTATATGAGTCAACGCGACACTTTCCGCTTGAAACGCAGCGTAAAGATGGTAGAATATCATCTGCGTATGAGCATGGTAGTAGCAGAACATTTACACAAAACGTTCGGTCGATTCACCGCAGTCAAAGATGCGAGTTTTACGATTGAAAAAGGAGAAATTGTAGGTTTCCTTGGGCCTAACGGCGCCGGTAAGACAACGACAATGAAAATGTTAACCGGCTACCTGCCACCGACAGCCGGAACTGCAAGCATAGCCGGCTACGACATTTTGGATAAATCTATAGAATCTCGACGTCATCTTGGATACATGCCTGAAAATGTTCCGCTTTATGATGAAATGCGAGTAACAGACTACCTGATATACAGATCCAGGCTCAAGGGGCTTCGTGGCAGCGAAATTCGCAAACAGGTGGGATATGTAATTGATACATGCGGTTTAGAGCCCAAGCGTAAGAATCTCATAAGCACATTATCAAAGGGATACAGACAGCGTGTAGGTTTGGCAGATGCCCTGCTCGCCAAACCGGATTTGCTCATTCTTGATGAGCCTACTAACGGTCTGGACCCCAACCAAATACGCCAGATTCGTGAACTTATTCGTTCATTATCGGAGAACCACACCGTTATTCTTTCCACTCACATTTTGAGTGAAGTGGAAATGATTTGCAACAAGGTGATTATTATTGACCAAGGTGAAATTAAGGCTGCCGACACCCCCGCCAATTTAACACAAGGATTGCGCGCAGCAGGACGCGTATCTATTGAATTTAAGGGCGATTTGGATGTCGTGGTAAAAGAGATAGAAGCCTTTGCCCCCGTCAAGAAAGTAATTATAGAAGAAACCCTCCCCGGTGGTTGGCATCGTCTGTTGGTGCGAGCCGAACCCGGAACAGATACTCGAGAGAAAGCGGCGGCAATCATAGCCTCGCACGGGTATGCCACGCGCCACATATACCGCCATATACCCAGTCTTGAGGATGTCTTTGTAGAAATGACCCGCCGAGATTAATAATCAGAAACAGATAAAGCAATGAAAGATATAATTAAAACGATTCTCAACCACTTGTCTACGCTGTGGATTATTTATACAAAAGAATTTAAGGGGTATCTTTGCGTTCCTTTCGGTTGGGTGATTCTTGCCTGTACTATGGGCATACAAGGGCTTATGTTGCATACGGTACTCAAGACCATGTCTCAGGCGACCGGCCACAGTATCATGTATTATATGACAGATACCCTGCACTTCTTGCTTCTCTTCATCTTCATATTCCCTCTCATTACTATGAGGACATTTGCAGAAGAGGAACGAATGGGTACATTAGAAGGCTTGCTGACAGCTCCCGTCACAACCGGGCAGATTTTGATGGGTAAATATTTTGCTGCGTACACGTTCTACCTTATTCTTTGGCTGCCCATGCTTTTCTACCCATTCATGAGTGAAATCGGCAATTTGTATACTTATATGCGCTACGGAGAGCAAAGCGAAACTACAATCACTTACATGTTAGCTGATTGGGTAGGTTTCTATAGCATTATCGCCCTTACCGGCGCATTCTTCATAGCCTTAGGCATTATGTGCTCCTCCGTAACACGCAGTCAAATTATCTCTGCTATTTTCTGTACATGCCTTATGATTATGTATTATTTCATGGGACGAGCCACAGAATTATGGGGTGAGTTCCCTGCTGCACCCGTATTCCATTATATTTCCTGCACAGAGCAGTTCCGATCCTTCACATCCGGTGCGTTGGATACACGACCTGTTGTTTTATACATCACTATAACCATTTGCGTACTCGCCTTAACGAAACGATTGGTAGATTACCGACGTTGGACACGCTGATAAAATAAATTCAATTACCATTTTTATACCGTTATGAGTAAGAAAGAATATACCGGGCATCCCGATGCCAGACGCCCGAAATCCGCACCTCTTTCGTGGATAAATTTTGTACTTTTGGCAATTGTCGTTATTTGCTGCAACTATATCGGCTGCCGCGAGTACGGTCGCGTTGATGTTTCAGAATACGAGAGTTATTCAGTATCAGAAAGAACAAAAAGATTATTATCCAGTGATATAATCCAGAAGAGAGAGACACCCATAAGAATCATTTTTGCATTCCCCTCCTCTTCTCCCGGTTATCATCGCATGTATGTTTTATTAGAAGAATATGCGCGCCATTCTAACGGAAAAATTGAGATTGAATGTTTTGACCCATTGAGACAGCCCGGGCGAGCACATGAAATTGAGGACATCTATCGCATTAAATTCAATCAAGAGTATTGCATCATTGATGCTCGCGAGAACAAATTGGCACCGATAGACCATTACGACTCGGATCCCAACAAGGCAAACCAATATAGCCGAATACCCGGCTCTCAATTCTTAAAATACGAGACGAAACCTGATGGTTCAAGAAGTGTTGTCGCGCTCATGATGGATGATGTACTTTGCGAAGAAATTATCAAAGCCGTTGAAGGGCGCCAGCGTAAAATGTATGTCGTTGCCAATAAAGGTGGCGTACAATTAACCCCGGAAGGCCAGCTTGATTACGCTTCCATTTCTCTCATTCACTCCATTGCAGGTTCTCTGAACATAAAGCTAGAACCCTTCATTTTGAGCGAAACAACAGAACAAGATATTCCCGATGATGTGGAAGGCATCATTATCATTAAGCCTCAATATGACTTTGAACCCTGCCAAATCAGAACTCTAGAAAAATTCTGGGATCGCAGCGATAGAAAATCCATTTTTATTGCACTTGACCCATCCCTGCCTTTCTACGGCACGCGAAAAATCATAACAAAGGACGAGAACGGAAAAGACGTAGAAAAACTGGTACATGGCCCCGCCTTTGCGAATCTGTACAAATTCCTCGCTGATAATGGTATTAAACCATCGGGCGAAGACCGTATCTTGATGATCAACTCGCAAAGGCTCGTCAACAATATCACCGTATTCTTCCCCGACAGCTTAAACTGCACCCAGAGTTTCTGGAACAATACAAGCCAGTTAGAGGGGCGTTGCCGCTCATTCAAACTCGAGTTCCGAGATGAAAGTGAAGCATCAGCTCGTAGGCTGCATTCATACCCTCTTATTCTTACCACTAACGAATACTACGGCGAAAAAGATGCAACCCGCGGCGCAAAAATAGACAGCGATGATATACCGGGGCCTCTCTGCGTGGCAGCAGCCGTTACCCGAGGTTCTGTAAATGACCCGAATAGCCTCAATACACTTATGGTCGTTGGCAATGTCGACTTGCTTTCTGAAGAAGGAGCACGTAAGGAGGTGCGTGATTATTTCCGCTCCGTGTGGGCTTGGATGACACAGCGTCCTGAGTATGCCGGCAAGAGCGCCAATATTGACCTGACCGTCAAAATTGATTTGAACAGGCATTCTCGTAGCGCAGTGGAGCATTTAACTCTCATCATCATGCCCTTATTGGCTCTGCTTATTGCCGGTTTTATCTGGAATACAAGACGTCATTAATATTTCTTCTTATCCATGAAGATTTTTTATACCATATTTCTCTCGCTACTGGCGGGGCTATTAATAACGGCATCAGTCTTTCTTACAATTGACGGAAACTTGGCAAAGTTTACCGGGTGGTACAGAGTAACACCCGGCATGCCGTTGTTTACTCAAGAGCACCGTGCACAGTTGGATGATGTAGCGTGGATTCGCTTATCAGACTTAAACGACTGTATAGAATGCGAAAAACAGAGCGATGGTACATGGTGGATTATAAATCCATTCAGGGATAAACTTGACCCCCGAGTCATTGATTACCTGCTTGCTTTTGCGCAAACTACGGTTATTGTTGATTCATTGGAAATGAACGACGAGCTGCGCAATAATATGCGAGATTTCGGTTTTTCGTCAGATTTTTGCACAGTAACGCTCAAAGTGCCGGATTCTGACGGTTACAGTACCGCGGCCAGATTCACATTGGGTAAAACAGCACCCTGGCTTGCCCCGGCAGGCGATGGTAAGCATCTTATCCCAACCACTTATTTGCAATCCGACTTTTACGGTGATGATGAACGCATTCACATCGTAAGCGGTAACATTTCTGCTCTTTTTGATAAGGGACTTTACAATTTGCGTGACCCCAAACCCATACAAATAGACCCGAATCAAGTATCAGAAATCACGATAACGCGCACAGGAGAAGCCCCATTCGTCCTGCATAAAGGTTCCGACAATTCCCCGTGGGAAATAAAAACGCAATACACCACCTCATGGGCAGAACAAGAGGCTGTTGCAAAACTCATTGTCATGCTTTATTCCTTAGAAGCTGACCGTGTGCAAGACGCTAAAGATGTGCAACTTAACGGAGAACCCGTAGTTACAATAAGCGTGAAAGACACAGCAAATAAGCAATCTACGCTCAGAATTTACCCGTCGTTTACAGCAGACAATACAAACGATATGTGCTATGCCACGGTCGATGGCAGAGATGTTGTATTTACCCTGCACGCCATGCCGAAGAAGCGTAAGCAGAGCGGTTATTCAAATATCGTTAATTCTATTTTCAGCATGCCCGTTTTACCTGCTGACGAAATGGCACAAGAACGCGGTTTAAATATCGTGTATGCAGACACCATGCCTCTTACCATAAATGACCTGAGAAGCAAGAGATTGGCTACATTTGATGAGCGAGACGTAGAAAGTGTGCTCATCAAATCTCCGCATTACAGCAGTTATCCGCTGCGCCTCATTTTGACTCCCGGCGTCAAAGAAAGCAACACTCAAGATGCTTGGACCGTTGAGGCCGAAGGCAAAAGCGCCGTTGAGGCAGAGACTGATATCGTTCGCAATTTCCTGAGAGGCTTCCGAGCCATCCCGGTTGAGGGTATTGTAGCAGATTTGCCGACAGGCAGCGATGCTTCATCTAATCAGAAACGCAAAGAACTACTGCGAGAATACGGCTTACTCACACCGGATTACCGCATCTTCATAGTTCCGCGCACGTGTGCCTTCAGAAGCAATCTGTTCGGCGTAGATTTACCATTGGTAAAAGATCGCGAAACCAAGATTTTCTCATTCTCACTTGTACAAGATCCCATAACCGGAGAGATTTCTCGCTATGCGATGGAAGAAGGCGGCAGCACTATTTATAAAGTGAGCCACAATCTCACAAAAACTTTCTCCATGCATCAAAATCACTGGCGTTCCAGAAGCCTGCTCAGTTTCCATATCTCCGAACTTAAGAACTTCACGCTTGGTTATCAAAATGCACCTCTTGTCTTGGAATACGATTCCGTGGCAGAGAGTTGGAGCGGTACGCTCGGAGGTGTGGATGTTACTGCGAGCATCAATCCCGTGCGCGCAAATTCATGCGTGGACCGCGTACGCAGACTTAAGGTAAGAGAATGGCTTGACCCGTATGACATTGAAGCTCATGAATGCTTATCTCGCCCGGTATTCTCTGTAACAATAGACTTGGAGAGGGTTGATTATTCCGAAGCTGAAGCTATTATTGTAGATGCTGGTGAATTGGGACACGAAGATTTGTCAGAAGGCGGCAATTACCGTCAAGACGGCGCAGGGGCCATCTTGCAGGATGAATCAGAAGTCAACGACAAGTTCAGAGATGTAGCATTTACAGATCACCCGTTACAACAACAACGTTTTACCATAGAAATCGCTCCGGTTAACAACTACGAGGATACTCCGTTATTCTATGGCAGAATAAAAGAGACCCGACAAATTTTCATCATCAGTTTCGAAGATGCTCAAAGCCTCGGTTCTATGCCCTTTGATGACGGTTTTGACATTAGAACCATAACTAAACCGACAAACCAATCTGATAAGCAACCGCAACAATAATAGTTTTAGCTATGTGGGTTTGGAAAAAAACGATATACAAATCAAACGAAGAGGAATGGCAAGAGAAACTCTCTGAAATGGAGTGGGTTGTCTTTTCTGAGGGATTTCATGCAGAACGCGTTAATATAGACGTATATACTGAAACGGAGGATGCTGCCATTATCCTTCAAGCCTGCTATGGTGGCAAGGTGGAGCCGGTTACCACTGTTGATTGGGTGGCAGCCACTGCGCCGGAGAATACACCGCCTCTCATCATCAGAGACAAATTGGTAATATCTGCCTGCGCAGATAAAGAAGTACTGACAGATTTGGCAGCAAAGTACCCAAAACGAATTATCTTAACATTCCCGGCAGAGCGAGCATTCGGCACAGGCAACCATGCGACTACATCAACATGTCTGCGCATGTTGTGCGATGAAGTTAAATCTCGAAAAGGAGAGTGGAATCTTGCCGATATCGGTTGTGGTACCGGTGTACTTGCGTTGGCCGGGCTTCGATTAGGTGCTAAACATGCTATCAGTTTTGATTTTGACCCCATAGCGGTAGAGGTAGCAGAAAAAAACATTGCGAGAAACGGAGGCGCAGATAATCTTAAGCTCTTTCAGGCAGACGTGTTTGAATGGGCCCCAGCGGAACATGAGAAAGCCGATATCGTATTGGCAAACCTCTTTTCTGCCGTGTTAATAAAAGCGTTCCCGCGCCTGAAAGCCGCCATGAAAAACGCAGATAGTGTTTTAATTATTTCCGGTATTCTCAATACCCAGGCGGAAGAAACACTACAAGCAGCTCAAGCCGCTGGGTTGAAAGTGCTCAAGACCGTGTCACGTGGTAAATGGACCACTGCAAAACTCAAACTTGCATGAATATTCTGGCAATAGAAACATCAACGCCCGAGGCTTCGCTGTGTTTGCACCAAAACGGAGCAATAATTTACTCTTCAGAATGGACTTCGGAGCGCAACCATGATGCGCATTTGTTTCCGGCATTAAAAGAGGTCCTCAGTCGACTTGGTTCAGAATCTCCGGATTTGATTTTGGTGGGAGCCGGGCCCGGTAGTTATGGCGGGGTACGAGTGGCGCTGGCTGCAGCAGTCGGAATCTCAACGGTAAAGGCATGCCCAATTGTGTCTATCTGTTCATGGTATGGCTTAGCGCAGAACGGATGTGGCATAATATCCGACGCCAAACGAGGTGGATGGACACTACTTCGCCCGAACGGGGATATCATCGTGTTGACAACTGAGCAATTAATGAATGAATTAAAATCAGGTTTAACAGTAGCTACCGTAGAATCCGCTGAGCTTGTACATCAAAAAGGCATAGCAGTAACGGAAAGTGCACTTAAACCCACTGCTCAAAATCTCATTACTACATGGATTTCTTGGGATGCAGAGACACAGGAAAAGTTAAAAAACACCCCGGCAGAGCCCATTTACGTGCGACCGCCACATATTACACAAGCAAAACGTAAACCGTGGGAAGTTTGATACAATAAAACTATGTGTAACGATATTATACATACCTGCCAACGTTGCGGGGCGTGTTGCAGGTGGGAGGGCGATGTCTGCGTGACAGATGCCGATATTACGGCCATAGCTGCATTTCTTGAGATGAGAGAAGAAGATTTCATCGAGCAGTATTGCAGATTGCAACGCAACAGGCGGGGTTTATCCATCA
Source organism: Akkermansia sp. (assembly GCA_045124875.1). Taxonomy (GTDB): domain Bacteria; phylum Verrucomicrobiota; class Verrucomicrobiia; order Verrucomicrobiales; family Akkermansiaceae; genus Akkermansia. The sequence continues at coordinate 96,955 of JBGVMR010000081.1, read as the reverse complement.
TCGATGCAGCAGACGGCGCCTGCATTATGCTCACAGAAAACGGGTGCAGAATACAGCCCGTTAAACCTCAGCAATGTAAAGATTTTCCCTATAAATGGAATTTCCCGGGATGGGAAAACCGCTGCCCCGGTGCAGGCAAACAAAGCGCCCCAGAACAGTAATGCTCCGTCAACTCTCTCAACGACTGCGCAAAAGAGCATTGCATTTCGTGCGTTTGCTGCAGAAGATTCGTAACTCTCTTACCGGGGCATTAGCCAAAGAACCCACACGTTTGGCAGCCCGAGACGAGACACGTCGCTCTCATGCCGTAGTGGTGGTAGACCTCTTTGCAACCATCATGGCACAAGTGGAAGGCATCGGGATAGAAGACATGGATACAACCATGGATATGCTCCGCTATGATTTTCCCAACGTTGAGCACAGCTGGCTGGCAGAACGATTTCAGCAATCATACACGGCCGGATATTTGTTATCTACCTCTCTGGAATTGGCAGCAGCAAACCGCACTCATGCAGAACGCATGGCTCTTGCGTTGGAAATCCTCACCATGCTGCACCGCATTGGAGGTAACCTTACCAATCCCACGCTTTTCGAGCAAGTTACTGATGGATTAAAATTACCCGATCAAGCGCGGCTTTTGGAAAAACTGCGAAGCACGCCCGGGCTGTTAGCCCCTGCACCGTTGGAAGTATTGCGTTTTTCTGAAGACACGGCATACGCCAATGTAACCTTATCAGCAAAAGATCAAGGCGTACGTTTCCGCGCAGTCAACTGCGCGAATGTATTGTTGATTATCAATGATGCCGACACCGAGCTTCACGTGCACGGCCGAGTTTTGCATAAAGGTGATATGCAAATCTTATCTCCCGGGCAACATATCAATCTCAATAGCGGCAAATTGAATTACAACAGTATTCGTTCATTCTTGCAATCATTGTATACAAAGACAGATTTTGTTGCCTACCTGCACTGCGAGAATGATGAGGTCTATGTTTCTCGAACACGCCACAAAAATTGTATAGCAAAATTAAAGTTTGGTGTTCATGTAGAAATTGAGGTATTGAGAAAAGATGCGCGACTGTATTTAGATGAGATATTGCTGCCTGAGGGGTGCACTATTTGCTCATCATACTATACCCCTTTTACCGTAGATGGGCTAGGTCCCTATTGTTTGGCAGAGTTGCATCAACTGGAAACACCCGGTAAAAGCTTCCAATTGGCACCGGAATGCCGCAAATTACTGGTTACAAACCTACCTTATGTTAACAAGAGTGGAGCACTGATGCTGACTCCTGGCTTAGCCCCCGGCTGTGTATTTGAGGTCAGCTATTCCAGCGTTACGGGAGAAGGCAGTTTTAAGCTAATAGAAGGTTATAAGCATGCTATATCCATCAACGATGCTCCGCTCAAAGACGATGTTGTCACATTAAAAGATGGCGACCTCATCCAACTCGGGCATTTGCAGCACTTACGGTGTCGCTTCATCGCCGGTGTGCTTGATGAAGAGACCTCACTTATAAAAGAGCTGAAAGTGACAGGACTTACGCGCGACTTTGTGCGCGCCGGCCGCGTGGTTGATAATATAGATTTCACGCTAAACCGTGGAGAAATGGCTTGCATCTTAGGCCCCAGTGGCTCCGGAAAAACAACACTTTTGAACATGCTGGCCGGCCACCTCGCTCCGTCGTTCGGTGCCATTCACTACAATAATCAACGACTTACACCTCAATCTTCTTCTCTCCGCAGACATATTGCCTTCATCCCGCGAGAAGATATACTAGAGGCAACTATGACCGTGGGAGAGCATGTATACCAAGCATCCGTTTCACGCCGTCCGAGGCTCACGCACGCAGACCGAATGCGAAGAGTGCAAACTGTACTCAGTTTCGTGGGACTGTCGCATCTCATAGACCGCAGAGTAGGCAAAAAAGGAGAGAGAACACTTTCCGATGGAGAGCGTACTCGCCTGAATCTTGCTCTGGATTTAACATCCACCTCAGAGGTTTTCCTTATTGATGAACCCATCAGCGGCTTGGCCTCTGTAGATGCAGAGCATGTTATTAATACGCTCAGCGACATGTCCACAGGGCGCATTCTTATATGCACACTGCATCGTCCCTCTCAAACCTTGCTGAACCAATTCAGCAAGGTAATGGTGCTCAATAATCAAGGACAAATGGCATTCTGGGGAACCCCGGAGCAAATGAAACATTACTTCCGGGATGCGGCAAAAGAAATGGGCTTGCACGTATCAAGGGAAGCCATCGCTGCGGGTGGTGCTGAATACGCATTCGAGGTTATGGCCGCGCCATATAAGCGCTTAGGCAACAATAAATTACCTGATGCTGACATGTGGCAAAAACGCTTCGAGAAGCATCAATACAGCAAACAAAAGCAAGCAAACAATTCCACTGCCGAGAATCGCCGCATACCGGCACTACCAAGCCGCTCCATGGTCGAGCTGTGGCGTTTGTTCAAGTTATGGGTTACGCGTACATTTATCGGGCGTATTCGCAGTCGCATGAGCCTGTACGCGTTATTGCTGGAAGCCCCGGTTCTGGCTATGTTGATTGCGGGCACACTTAGGGCAGCGGCGACAGAAGAATATATCTTTTTCCATTCGCTTCATATAACCGAATACCTATTTTTATCAGTAGTATTGGCCATGTTCTTCGGCCTCACGGATTCGGCATGTGAGATTATACGAGACCGTAATCTGATTCGACGAGAAAGTAACTACAAACTGTTCATTCCCGGCTACTTGATGGCCAAGGTATTGGTACTTACCGGCATTGCCTCGTTGCAGTGTGCATTGTACCTGGTAGTAAGTAATCATATTCTCGAGATTCAATCCATGTTCTGGTTGCATTTCGGCATTATGACGCTAACCGCGTTCATTGGCATCGCAATGTCGCTTATGGTTTCGTCCTTAGTACGTGCTGAAAAGACAGCGCTTAACATTGTTCCTTTGTTGCTGGTGCCGCAAATATTGCTTGCCGGTGCACTGATTCGTTTTGAAGACATGAACGAGTTTTGCCCGGCGCCTCCAAGCTTTATTCCTCAATTCATCACTGAGAAAGTCAGTAATTTACGGCATCGTGTAGCGTATCAAAATAAGGAGACTCACGAAATCACATCCAAGCCTATTCCTCTCATCGCAGAGTTTTGCCCCTTGCGTTATGCTTTTGAGATGATGTTTGTGTCTCAGGCTCATTATAACCTGTGGGATATTGAGTATGAACAAATAGAGCGACACCGTAAAGAATTGCGTGATAAACTGGAGGCTGTCAAGCAAACCTTGCAACAAGATTTGCCACCTCAAGAAAAAGAAGCAGCCATAGCACAATACAAACGCATCAGTGCCGATTTACGTCTGGTTAATGATGCCGCATTGTTGATTAATTCCGCGGCAGACACTCCGGATGAAGCGAGAGATATTCTTCGTTTGGCTCGCAAGGCTGCGTTAACTCATAATCAAGAGTTAATGGACTCCTTAACCTCCGGATTGGAAGAAAAAGAGATGAAAGAAGGCACACATTCCGTAGATGCCTACTACACCAACCAAAAGATTCTGGAGCTGAGAGAAGGTGTTAATCTGGCTCGAAAAGATAACCGCATTTCTGAGAACAGAGGCTTCTTCCTAGCACCCAGACAAGTTGCAGGGTTCAGTGGCATGAATCACCACACTGAAGAAGGCTCAATTTCCACCCTATGGCGCAACAGTATATATATGCTGATAATGGGCATTTGCCCCATATTGGTAGCAGCTTGGCGTTTAAGACGTATTTGCCGCTCGGGCTAAATAAAACGGTTTCTGGCGCACTTTATTCTTTACTAATAGCTTTCTTTAGCATATACTCTCGCGCGTACACGGTAAACCGCCGTGTTACCGAATTAACATGAAGATCGTTCTTGCATACTCCGGTGGCCTTGACACATCCGTCCTTCTGGTGTGGCTCAAGGAGAAGTACAATGCTGAAATTATCGCCTACTGCGCCGACGTAGGCCAAGCTGAAGAGCTTGACGGCCTTGAGGAGAAAGCCCTTGCCACAGGCGCCTCCAAGTGCATTATCGGCGATCTCAAAGCTGATTTTGCTGCCAACTACATTTTCCCGATGTTCCAGGCCAACGCCGTGTATGAGGGCCGCTACCTGCTCGGCACCTCCATTGCTCGTCCCTGCATCTCCAAAGCCATGGTAGACGTAGCCATTGCAGAGGGCGCAGATGCCATTGCTCACGGTGCTACCGGTAAAGGCAATGACCAAGTGCGTTTCGAACTTTCCATCAATGCTTTGGCTCCGCAGCTTCAGGTGATTGCGCCTTGGCGTATGAAAGAGTGGCGCGACCAGTTCCCCGGCCGTTCCGAGCTCATTCAGTATGCAGAATTCCACGGCATTCCGATTCGCCAGAGCATGAAGAAGCCCTACTCCATGGATCGCAATCTGCTTCACATCTCTTACGAGGCCGGTATTCTTGAGGATACCTGGTACGATGCTACCAAGGAGGAGGACCGCGGCATGTACCTGCTCTCCACTGCTCCCGAAGACGCACCCGATGAGCCCCAATACCTGCAGTGCCTTTTCGAGAAGGGCAACATCATCGGTTTGCAGACCGAAGGTCTTGAGGAAATCATGGCTACTGTTGGCACCAAGGCCATCGGCGAGAAAGACGGCTACACCCTGCTCGACCCGCTCGGCGTCATGCTCGTACTTAACTTCCTCGGTGGTAAGCATGGTATCGGCCGCGTAGACATCATCGAGAACCGCTTCGTAGGCATGAAGAGCCGCGGTATTTACGAGACTCCCGGTGGCACCATCTTGCTGGCTGCTCATCGCGATATCGAGACCATTACCATGGACCGCGAGGCTCAGAAGGTGCGCGACTCCCTCATCCCCGACTATGCTTCCATGGTGTACAACGGCTTCTGGTTCGCCCCCGAGCGCGAGGCTATACAGGCCCTCGTTACCAAGACGCAAGAGACCGTAAACGGCGAGGTTCGACTCAAGCTCTACAAGGGCAATGTTATGTACGCCGGCCGCAAGAGTCCGAACTCCCTCTACAGCTACGAAATTGCCACCATGGAGGGCGACTACACCGATGAGGATTACAACCAGGACGACGCCTCCGGCTTCATCCACCTCAACGGACTGCGCCTCAAGCAGTTTGCCAGAGTAAATCACTGATTTTATCATCAATAAGCGTTTGCCTGAATTATCAGGCAAACGCTTTTTCTTTTTATACAAATGCAGAAGAAACCGCGTATAGCCATACTGGGAGATTTTCCCATCGGTAATGTTTGCGAGGCCTATGCCGCTCGCAACGCATTCTATCCCACATGGCTGTTAAATCTTCATAAAGCATTTGTTGCGTGCAATGATTTTGATATTCACTGGATTATTGTAGATAAAAACTGCCGCAAGCCGGCACAAGTTGCAGTAGAAAATCAAACGTTTCACATTCTGCCCGGCACAGGGTTAACGGTGGGGCTGTACACGGCATATATCTACAACCGTTGGCAAATATCACGCTGCCTAAAAAAAATTAATCCCGATATTTTTCACGCATGGGGTACAGAGCGTTTTTACGGTCTTGCTGCCAAAGATTTCAAAGGCAAGAGCATTTTGTCCGTTCAAGGCCTGCTTACTCTTTGTTGCCAACGGGCAAAGATGTCTCCGTTCGAGCAAAAACACCGCTTTTATGAAAAAGGGGTATTACGCTCCGTGGATTACATCACAACTGAATCCCCATGGGCGCGCGAGCGCGTAGCGGAATTAGCTCCGAAAGCAAATATCACCCTTTGCGACTATGCCGTAGAGCCGGCATTCTTTGGTCTGAAACGGCAATTGACAGAGGAGCCTACTTGCCTGATATCCAGCTCCATGGCTCCCATCAAGAATATACCGCTGGCCATAGAGGCATTCTCATCCCCTGCCCTCAGCCACATAAAACTTTATTTGGCGGGGGTAGCGAAAGACCGTTTCCCAAACTTACCCCCCAACGTCATACCGCTCGGTAGAATTAGCAGAGAAGATTTAACCGCGCATTTAAGTAAAACGTGGTGTTTGATCCACCCCAGCTTGGCAGATACGGGCCCCACCTCAGTCAAAGAGGCTCGCGTGGCCGGGGTGCCTGTGGTGCTTACAACAGAGTGCGGCGCAAAGCAGTACGTGGAGCACGGCAAGTCAGGTTATATAATCAAATCAAACAATAAGGAAGAACTCATAGCGGCGGTACTCTGCGCTACTGAATCTCGAGAGCAAAGTTTAACAATGGGCTCATTTGGAGTAGAATATTGCAGGGCTGCTTTATCGAGTGAAACGATGTATCAATCGTTCATCAATCTCTACAATAAAGTCTTATTATCATAATTAAAATGGAACAAAAAAAATATTTTATTAGTTTCGGCGATTCTAGGTTGTCAGTTGCAACAACAAGAATCAAACAGCAAGCCGAAAACATGGGATTTTTCGATGAGATTCACGTATTGGATGAAAAATCTTTAGAACCTGCGTTTTGTGAAAAGTGGAAACACATCATGAAGCTGGGTTCTCGTGGATACGGGTATTGGTGTTGGAAACCACACATTATTCTCCGTTTATTAGAACAAATGCCGGATAACGCTTTCTTATTGTATTGCGACGCAGGTTGTCATTTAAACCCCAAAGGATTGCCTCGATTAAACGATTATATTGCAGAACTAAATGCTGCGCCTATCGGAGTAAAGGCGTTTTATACATTTTCTCCTCACATAGACGTCACAGAGAAAAGATGGACAAAAGGAGACACTTTTGATTATTTTAATTGCAGGAATAATACGGAAATTACGGATACTCCACAGATTGCTACTACGCAAATCTTAATCCGAAAACACGCTTCATCCATGCAATTTATCAGAGAATGGAACAGCTTGTGGTACGATAATTTTCCGCTTATAGATGACAGCTCATCAAAATCCCCTAACTTTACGGGCTTCATCGAAAACAGACACGATCAGAGTGTTTTTTCTATTCTTTACAAACAAAAAGGATGCACGCCCCTGCCATCCGGAGAAACAGATGTAGCAGATTATTCTAATATGGAGGCCTTCCCTATTTGGGATATGAGAGATAGAAAACCCAAGGAAAAGAGCTTTTTTCCCAGACTTAAGCGATATCTTAAAAGCAGAAAAGTCGCTTTTAAGATACGCTTGGAGAAAATCAAAAAACTCTTCAAATCGAAGAAAGATTAAGCAGACAGCACCTCCCGCAGCACCTCCAAGCAGCGGGAGTTTTCTTTCTCGTTGCCAACGGTAATGCGTATGTACTCGGGCAGACCATAGCCATCCATGTGGCGCAAGATGACGCATTTTGCCAAGCAGGCATTAAACACCTCTCTGCCGCGGCCTGTTTTGACCAGTATGAAATTACCGTGAGAGGGTATGTAGTCAATGCCCCACTGCTCAAAAGCGTTGTAAAATTGCTTTTTGCCTTCATTCACCATGCGCACGGAAGCAGCCAAATGCTCGGCATCATCCAGCGCGGCAACGGTAGCAGCTTGGGCCATCAGGTTCATGTTGAAAGGGGTGCGGGCCTTGTTCAGTAAGTCAGCAATCTCAGGCGTGGTAATACCGTAGCCTGCTCGCAACCCGGCCAAGCCGTATGCTTTTGAGAAGGTGCGCAGCAATATCACATTCTTGCCTTGCTGCACATATTTCAAGGTATTCGGTTTAATATCAGCAAAATCAATATAGGCCTCATCAAAAGCAACAATAACGTGCTCGGGCACCTGTGCCATAAAGGCATCCATCTCTTCCTGGTACACCATGGTGCCCACTGGGTTGGTGGGGTTGGTAATGAAAATGAGGCGTGTTTTCGGGGTGATAGCCTTCAGCATACCCATCAAGTCATGACTCCAGTCGGGCTTGTTATCTACCTCCACATACGTGGCACCGAATAATTTGCACATGATGGGGTACATGGAGAAACTGTGCTTGGCGGCAATCAGCTCCATGCCCTCATGCAAGCACGCATGACACAACAGCTCAATAATTTCACTGCTGCCGCTACCCACTACGGTTTGATTAAAATCCACCCCAAAACGCTCCGCCAACTTGCTGCGCAGAGTGAATGAAGCACCATCGGGGTAAATATGCACACCGGAAGCGGCCTGTTGCATGGCTTCAATAGCCTTGGGCGACGGCCCGAGCGAATTCTCATTAGACGCAAGTTTAACAATATCAGTCACCTTCAACCCAAGCTCACGGGCTGTTTCCTCAATGGGTTTGCCGGGTTGGTATGCAACCAAATCCAGCACATATTGATTGGCGTATTGTGTAATCGTGCTCATAAGAATCGGGCGCATTATAGTACATAGGCTAGCCTAAATCAAGCCCGCAGTCCGCATGTTATGCGGGTTGACACGATTTTTTTGCTTGCAAATGCGTGCAGAATATCTTATAAGAAACTAAAAGAAAGATTGTATGCTGAAAAAATTGTTACCGTTGCTTTTCTTGGCGGGTGGCTGTGTAAGCTATGCGCAAGGGGAGGTATCGGTTCAGCTCAGCTCCTGCCGTTCAGAATATCGCACCCACGACGCTTCCAATAAACCCGGCTTCGGTGTCAAGTTGGAGCTGATACCCTCAGCGGGGGTTACCATTTTCGAGTCCGTGTCGCTCACCTCCTCAATTCTCCTTTCCGATGATACCGGCAGTAAGGCCAAGCCTAACACGGCCAGCATTATCGAGGAAAACGGCAAAAAATACGCCAAACTTACCTTTAAAAACAGACCGGATGGTAAACAGGTGAAGCTTGAAGGCTACCTCAAGTTGCCCATTGCCAAAAATGTCACTGTACATGACAATGTTAAACCCGATTTGCTGCAACCTTCTTCCGTGCAAATCGGGGGCGTTAATTTTGAGATACTCCCCGCAGCGGGCAATGCAGCCAACGGCAACCGCGAGGGCGACCGTCTCAAACGCGCAGAAATTCAGCTACGTTACCCGGCTTCTGTCACCATCACCCAAATTGCCCGCCAATGGGGCGCGGAGGCAGAGTCGTCCTTCGCGCAAGAAATTGACTTTTCTACCACCACATCCGAGGACAATTCAACCAAAACAACCACTTTTGTTCTGGTAGATACCCTGCCTTGCCCCACGCTCACCATCTCCACCTGTACCGAAAAGCTGGATGTTGAGGTCCCAGTCGGCTTCAACATCACCCTCAGCAATGCGGTAGAAATCAACCAAGAGCCGGAATCCAAATAAGCCACGCCATCACATGAAACGGAACCTTCTGCTCAGCTGTCTCTTGTTTTCCCCTGCCTTGCATGCAGAGTCCGCACACTCGGTAAAAATATCCCCTCAAAGCATAGAATGCCATTATCAGGCAGAAGCTGCGCCGAATACCCCGCCCCCCGTGCAATGCACCGTGCGCCTGCATGCTACCCCATCTAAGGGTTGTACCCTGTGGACCCGGCAAGACTCCCCCATGCCTGATTTGGAAGCCACGGATGGTGCCGGCAACAAAATGACGGGCAAGTTCCGCGATTGGGAGATTTGCTTCGACGCGCAAGACGCCCACTGCCATATCATGGTGTACGATTTTACGCAGCTGCCCGCCAGCGATACGCTTAACTTTGACACCACCTTAGAAATACCCGTCACCCCCGGCGTGCAGCGCCACGAGGCCCCCACGTTCAGCACCACACAGAAAACGCAATGCACCATCGCCGGTCACCAAGTCGAAATTGAGCCGCTGGAGCGCTCCGCCGCCGCGCCGGATGAGCTGGTGCTCCGCATTACCTATACGGATGCCGATAAAGTCCCGCAAATCATCATCTGCGATGACGAGGGCTACCACCTCAAAAGCACGCTCATAGATGCCGATGTCAACGAAGAAACCGGTAAGACTACGGCTGTCTACGTGCAAGAATACACCAAAAAAGAAGGTAAAATAGCCCTGCGTACCTACCAGCCTCGCGTCAATGTTAAATCAACCGTCAAATTTAAGGCCACCATCGGTAGAAATAAATAAATACCCTCTTATTTTATCGGATTTAACTTGACAAAATCTCCGAATCAGATAGACTTACAGCCGAACAGCACAATTTACAAAATAACAGAATATCGTTATGGAACCGTACAGCATGAAAAACCCGTATCCTGCCACCGTGCAAGATGTTCGTCCCGTTACCAAACCCGGCAGCGCCAAAGAGACCATTCACATTGACTACAGCCTCGGCGACTCCGGCCTCACCTACGTTACGGGCGACGCCTTGGGTGTATTCCCCTGCAATGATCCCGCCTTGGTAGACAGCCTTATTTCTGCCCTCGGTCTGTGTGCAGATGAACAGGTTCCCATGCCCGATGGTAGCACCGCCCCCCTGCGCGAGGCCCTCATCAGAGCCTACGATATCACCTCTCTTAAGAAAGGCAACCTCACTAAGTGGAACGCCGTGGCCAACAGCGAAAAGCTCACCGCCATTCTTGCAGATAAAGATGCCCTCAAAGACTATTGCTGGGGCCGCGACCTGCTCGATGTAGCACAAGATGCCGAAACCGCCGCCAAGTTTGAGAGCGCTGCCGCCTTCGTAGCCATTCTCGGCAAGCTCACCCCGCGTCTGTACTCCATTGCCAGCAGCCCCGATGCCGTGCCCGGCCAAGTTTCCCTTTGCGTGGGTGCCGTTCGTTACAACGCTCAAGACCGCAAGCGTGGCGGCGTATGCTCCACCTACATGGCAGACCGCCTCAAGGCCGGCGACAAAGTGAAGGTGTTCGTTCACAGCAACAAGAACTTCCGTCTGCCCGAGGACGGCAACACCCCCATCATCATGGTGGGCCCCGGCACAGGTATTGCCCCCTTCCGCGCCTTCTGGCAGCAGCGTGTGGCAGATAACGCCCCCGGCGCCAACTGGCTCTTCTTCGGCAACCCCTACAAAGCCACAGACGGTTGCTATGAGGATGAAATCGCCCCGCTTGTAGAAAGCGGCAAGCTCCGCCTCTCCGTGGCATGGAGCCGCGACCAAGCCCACAAGATTTACGTGCAGAACCTCATGGAAGAAGCCGGTGCCGAGATTTGGCAATGGCTAGAGAACGGTGCAGCCGTCTACATGTGTGGTGACGCTAACCGCATGGCCAAAGATGTGGAGAAAGCACTGCTCTCCATCATCGCTACACATGGTAACCGCACCGAAGAAGAGGCCGCCGAATACCTCAAGGAGATGAAAGCTGCCAAGCGTTACCAGAAGGACGTATACTAATACGCACTGTAATATTCCCTCATTAAAATGCCCGCAGCTTACCCCAAGCCGCGGGCATTTTGCGTATTCTTTTATTATTTCTATTACCAGAAGTCGCTATACCAGCAATTGCAAATCTATATTAATATTGATGAAACTTACCACCGGCAGCTTCTAATATCTTGATACACGATTTATGGCCACCTTCCACAGCTTTGGCGTACGGCGTGTCATCGCGATGATCAAGTGCATTAACCTCAGCTTTTGCTTTTATCAGCAGTTTAACACACTCTGCACGTCCTTTTGACGCAGCTACATGCAATATAGTTTCGGAATTAAACCTCTCATTCACATCTGCCCCGGCCGCTATCAACAACTTAACACATGAAACATGTCCCTCGAGTACGGCAAAATATAATGGGCCGGGTTTTCTGCCGGCCTCCACACTGGCACCGGCTTTAATAAATAATTTAAGCGTTTCCACATGACCATATCTGGCAGCCTCACCTATGGCAGAAAAGCCCCAACCGACGGTATCATAGCAGTTTACGTTCGCTCCCGCATCTATCAACAATTTCGCACATTCAGTACTACCATTAACAGCTGCGTAAAAAAGTGGAGATTTTGCATTGAGATTCGCACCGGCTGCCATCAACAGTTTGACGCATTCAACGTGATTTTTTGCAGTAGCTGCGCCTAACACGCTGATTTCATCTCCCATAACACCTGTACTGAAACTATAATTGACATCAGCACCGGCTTCTATCAACAGCTTAACTATCTCTTCATCACCTAATTCTGCATAATGATACAGAAGCGTCTTATAATCAGAGCAACGTTCATTGACATCAGCGCCGGCCATAATCATAGTTTTAACTAATTCTCGGTTACCGTTAGACTCAGCTATTAAGAGAGGCGAAGGACCAATATTTAAATCAGCTCCGGATTCAATAAGCAGCTTAACACACTCATCATGTTTATTCCAAGTTGCAGAATAAACGGGCGTATCCCTTTTTTCACCGTGCGCTTTGTTAACATCGGCCCCGGATTTAATGATAAATCTAACGCCCTCAATATCTCCTTTCTCAGCAGCAATATAAAGAACAGTATTACCACTGTTATCAACTTTATTAATATCGGCTCCGCATTCTAAAAGATATTGCGCGCATTCGTATTGTTTATTCAACAAGGCGTGGAACAAACAGCTTTTTCCTTCACTATCAACAGCATTTATATTACCTTTTGCTGCTGTATATTTTTTCAGGGTTTCTATATCGCCCTGAGCAGCAGCCGCAAAGATATCGTTTTGCTCATTCATTTTGGCTTGGATATATTGGCGACTCTTGGAATCCGTGCATAAATCAAGCGAATTCTTTTCATAGCCGTTGACGAGATAAACATCCGCACCGGCATTGACCAAGAGCTTAACGCAGTCACTATGGCCATTTTTAGCTGCTATCTGAAGAGCGGTCTTAGTCTCGTAAGAATCAAAGATTTTATCAACTCGAACACCATATTTCAGCAATAGTTCTATGCACCGCACATGCCCCCGAGAAGCTGCACGGTACAAAGGATGATCAGTGGAACTGTGGGAAATAGGAGCACCGGCTGAAATAAGAGCGGCCACTATATCAGCATGCCCATATGTAGCAGCCCAATCCAGGGCATAATTCAAGGATGAGCCATGCGCTATAAATGACATTAGGCATTCTTTTGGCAAGTGCTTTTTACATCCACCCTTATTCCAACACCAATAAATAGCGGCGACATAATCATAATCACTGAGCTTTTTTTGTCCGTCTTTGTATAATTGATAGTTATATAAAATTTCTTTCGCTTTTTTGCTCAGCGAATCATCATACCCGGAAGGCACAGTCATAAAACCATAATCCTCAATATAATGAGTGCTATTAATAACATTGCCTTCTGCATATTTATCTATTACCTCGTACCGTATAAGCAATTCTATCGCTTCATCTGTTGAAATCAGCTCGATACAGCCATGTTGCTTCAGTAAGTTGCGCATCGATTCGCTCCCGGCATAAGAAAGGATACCCGTACTTTTTCCGTTTACCTCAAAACAAGCAGTTGGGTCTGCCCCCATTTGAATCAAAAGTTCGACAATAGAAATATGATTAGCTTTGACTGCGTGAGCCAGCATTGGCAAAGCATCAACCTTTTCACGGATATCTGCACCGGCCTCAATCAATATTTTTACAATCTCAACATTACCTGCGACAACAGCGCGGTATAATGAATTGCAGCCTTGCGAATCGCGTTTTTGCAAATCAGCCCCGGCAGAAAGCAATAATTTCACCATGGACTCATCACCGGCATCAACAGCCCGATGCAAAACCGTATGACCGGTCTTATTCTGTAAATTAACATCTACTCCGGAAACTAAAATTTCTGAAAGCAAAGAAACATTACCGGCAGAGGCGGCATAAAATAGCGCACTATTCCCCTGAATATCCTGCTGCGTAAAACTACACCCGTTATTGAGAAAGAGCGATATCATTTCCTTATTACCACTCTGCACGGCAGCAAAGAAAGGCGCCACTCCGGCTTTATTCTCACTCAGAGGCTTTGCTCCGGCCTTCAGCAATGATTCAGCAAAAACAACATTGCCACCTTCCACTGCTAAGTGAAGAGCCGTATCCCCAGATGAAGAGACTGCCAACACGTCAACACCTTTCTCCATCAGAAACTGCACTAGCTGAGGCTGAGAACACCTGACAGCGCACATTAATGCAGATTCCCCAAGATGGTCGGTCATATGTATATTAGCGCCATTCTCCACCAACAGGAAAACAGCATCCGGATTTTTACTGCGGATAGCGTAAAATAAAGCAGAATTACCCTCTCCATCGACAGCATTGACATCTGCTCCGGCAGTCAATAATAATTGCAAGCGTTTTACACTGCCCTTTTCTGCTGCAGCTACCAGCTGCTCATCGTATTGAGATGCAAATATATTCAGAGAAGTTAATTCTTCCACAGCCAAGCGTTTGGCTTCTTCTTCCGGGGATTCACACGAAAGTAGCCCTACAAGACAAAGAGAAATGAGAGAAAGATTACGATACTTCATAGCGACGCGTATAATACTTCAAATATTATACACTGCATATATCTACGGTCAAGTGGGGCAATCATTTTTTCTTCAAAATATTTAACCGTGACACCCATGCTTCAATTTCTTGCGCATATGTGGCCGGGTCTTTTTGAAAGAGGTAACGGATTAGCGCTTCAATGGCAGGGACATAATCTTGACCGGCAGACAAACGTAAAAGAGCCTCACCTTTGGGCGCATCTTGCGGCAAATATTCACCTAAAATATACATTAAGCCCACCATATGGAGAGCACGAGCATCACCGGCATCTGCAGCTTGCAAATACCATTTGACAGCCGTATTCATATCTGCCGGTACACCAAGGAGGCCATCTTGATGAATCGTGGCCATGGTGTAGCTGGCATCTGCCACCAAAGAAGCACGGTGAGATTGTGCGGCAGCCTGAATCAAAGGAAGCGCCGCAGGGTCTTTTTTTTGCAAAAGAATACGACCCAAACGATATTTTGCATCGGGCAAACCGGCGTTGGCTGCTTTCTGATAGAAAGAGAAGGCCTCGTCGTATTTTTTCTCGGCTTCTAAGATGAAGCCGCAATAATAGAGTGCTTCTGCACTGCCATGGGAAGCCGCAAGCGAATATAATTGAAATGCTTTTTGTCGGTCTTTCTTGACAATACCATCGCGAGAACCTTCCAGATATACGCCGGCCAAATCAATAATAGCAGGCAAATAGCCAAGGTCGGCAGCCTCTTGCAGCAACTTGAGAGCACCTTGATAATCCGGCTTCTCTCGGTCAGCATGCGGTTTGAGCAAATCGTTGGCTTGCTCGTACATCTGCTCCGGTGTAAGCTCTGTTTGCAGGGATGTATCAGACTCGCAAGAAGCCAAGAAGAAACAAAAGGCAAACGGCAACAGAGAACTGAAAAGTTTTTTCATATACTTTGTTGCCGTTTGAGGTGAAGTGCCGTTAGACCATCAGGCTTTATAGCTGTCTACAAGCGCATGTGTGCGCTCATGGACCTTGGCAACACGGGTCTTCAGCTGGGCTTTGTACTCCTCCTTGTTGGGCATGGGGCGCCCGGCAACACCGGATATTACAGCAGCCTCCGCAATGGCAGGAGCCAAGTACTCAATCATGCGCGGGTCAAAAGGCTTCGGAATTACGTAATCGTGGCCGAACTTCAGCGGTACACCACCGTTGGCATCAACCACGCATTGGGGCACTTCCTCACGGGCAAGGTCGGCCAAGGCTCGAGACGCGGCAATCTTCATAGCCTCGTTAATGCAAGTGGCCTGCATATCCAAAGCAGCACGGAACATGTAAGGGAAGCAGCTTACGTTATTTACTTGGTTGGGCCAATCACTGCGGCCGGAGCCCATGATACAGTCGGGGCGTGCAGCTTTAGCCTCTTGGTACGTAATCTCCGGGTCCGGATTAGCGCAGGCAAAGATGATGGGGTTAGGAGCCATACTCTTCACCATCTCGGGTTTAAGCAAGCCTTTTTTGGACAAGCCAAGGAAGATATCAGCCCCCTGTAAAGCAACCTCAAGTGTGCAATCCTCACTCTGAGCAAACATGGCTTTAGTGGGGTGCAAGTCTAAACGCCCCGTATGAATAAGCCCCTTAGAGTCAAACATGTAAATATTCTCACGGCGAATACCGAGAGCCATATAGAACTTGGCACAAGCGATACCGGCAGCACCGGCACCACATACAACACACTTCATGTCTTGAAGCAGGCGCCCTGTAAGGTGCGCGGCATTCAACAACGCAGCACCGGAAATAACGGCCGTACCATGCTGATCATCATGGAATACGGGAATGTTCATTTCCTCACGCAGGCGTTGCTCTACAATAAAGCACTCGGGGGCTTTAATGTCCTCCAAGTTGATGGCACCGAAGGTCGGCTCCATTGTTTTAATAACCTCGATGAGCGTCTCGGGCTTCTTGATATCAAGCTCAATATCGAAAACGTCAACATCAGCGTAAATCTTGAAAAGCAAGCCCTTGCCTTCCATCACAGGCTTAGATGCATGAGCGCCGATATTACCTAAGCCGAGCACGGCAGTACCATTACTGATAACGCCGACCAAATTACCACGACCGGTGTAAAGCGCAGATGCAGAAGGATCTTCAGCAATACGCAAACAAGGCTCTGCAACACCGGGAGAATATGCCAACGTAAGATCATCTATCGAAAAGCATGACTTACAGGGCAAAACTTCGAGTTTGCCGGGGCGGGGTTCCTCATGATACTGCTGAGCTCTCTGTGCTAAATCGGTACTCATAATAATGAAAGCTTTTGCTTAATGCGCAGACATTATACGCTTTTTCTCCCGACTTGCAAGCGTATAATGACGGCAGCACTGCTTAAATCATGTCAGCCGTGTACTATATGAACCTCTTTGACAGCCCCTGCGCCAAGTACTGTATTCAATTTTTTTATGATTTGAGCTTTACGTTGCATCAACTCATAACGCACTGCCGGGTGAGAGGTGCGAATGCGGGCTTTGCAATCTGCAATAGTCAACAATTCTGCTCTGTTCGACAAAAAGTCTCCGGCCGCTTTTCGCCAGGCATCAGCCATAACCTCCGGGGCAAACTCTGCCGCACTTACGCCCAACCGCTCAACCAAAGACACCAACACTGACTCAATGCTGCGCACATTAGCATCTGCCGACATAGCGGGCAAAATGCCGTAAAAATCAGACATCATCTGCCCCTGCTCTCGTTCTTTACGCCCCATATAGCGAGCAGGCCTTATGGAGCCATCTTCTGCGCGCATTTCACAATAACGAGGATGCCGCCCCGTCTCACTTGCCGGGATGGGGGTGTCAGGCAAAACGGGTTCAACAAGACCTCGTCTGCGTTTTCCGGGGGATGGGGTTGGCATCGGCAGATAAGAAACCGGCTCCTGCGGTTCACACCGCGGGAACCGGTTATCCGGGATAAATGATAAGTTTTATTTACTCACCATCGTCACCAATGGCCTGTACGGGGCAATCAGCCATGGCAGACTCACAAGCCTCAACGCCTTCATCGGAGGTGGGCTGGTTGTATACAATGGAGTTGCCGTCTTCATCCTCCTGGAAGTAGTCCGGAGCATTGGCGATGCAAAGGCCGCAAGCAATGCAGTTGGTGTCTACATAGAACTTGCCGGGAACATTATTCTCGTTTTTCTCGTCGATTTCTGCCATAATGTGTATTAGGGATGTTCTGTAATCCGACATTATTTTTACCTATTTTTCACAGAATGCAATCTTTTTTTGTTGCAAGTACGCATTTTTCGGTACAAAATAGGCGCATGCACGAGGAAAAGACGGAAAAGACAGAAACGAAAATGGGTCTACTCAAAAAAATTGGCGTTGTTAATCTCGTTTTCATAACACTTTTTGTGGGTGCCTTATTGCTCAGCGCTGTAGCAGTAGCATATATGTACCGCAACATACCTACTCACAACAATGGCGAACACATGAAGGAATTGCCGTGGAAAGGTGAAGATGTTATTATCCGCGAAGCAGAGTTTGGCTGGGCAGACGTAAGCGATAACGACTGGATGGTAATGAATGGGATAAAGCGTACACCGTTTGTGAGCTTAAACATAGCGGGAACTACCGGGTCCGGAACCCTCTACATCAGATTCCTTAACAGCGATGGTTATTACACAGGCCCCGCCACCACCATACAATACAAAGATGGAACATTTGAAACAATTGACCGCAGGTATTATCATGCATCCGGCACGCAGGCAACAGCTTATGCGTACCCGGTATTTACGGGCACAAACATTATCAGCGCGAATGATCAATTTATTCAACATTTTAACGATGAGCGGAGCAAACACTGGCAAGCAGAAATAAGCTATTTACCGGCAAACTCCGACAGTAAAAGGCCTATTCCGCTGGGGTACTCAACCATTCAGAAAAAACTTTATAAAACAGACAACAAATGACACAGGACTACGAAACTGCACAAGCACCTCAAAATGGGCACAAAAAAAGGTCGTGGCACTGGCTGTTCAGCTTGCTTAGCGGAGCTGTAATGGCATTGGCATTTGAACCATACGATATCGGATTTATCGTATGGGTGGGGTTACTACCCATTTTGACGATACTGTGGACCGGGCCTGCGAAGTTTTGGCGCGGCTTCTTCATGGCGTGGTTATTCGGCATGGGGTGGTATGGTGTGAGTTTTTGGTGGATTCACGAGGTATCGTACGTATTCAACATACCGTTATGGCTATTTTTAATAATAGCGTTCTTACCTCTCATGGCCGTATATGCCGCAATGCTTGGCTTATGGGGTGGGCTTGTAGCTACCGTTATGCGACCCCGATTAGAAAAAGGGCCCAATGATGCAGATTTTAAAAGAAGCACAAAAATTGAGGCTTGGAATAAATGGGCAACGCGCGACACTTTAAGCACCGTAAAAGCAGCAAGTGGCGTAGCAGGTGCTTTAGTATGCGCAGAGTGGCTGCGTTCCAGCGGCACATTGGCATTCAGTTGGAACACCTTGGGCATGGGGTTGTACGATGGGCTTTCCCTCGCACAATGGGCAGAGTTTGTAGGCACAACGGCACTTTCATTCATACCGGCATTTGTAGCAGTAGTGCTTTGGGGCGCAGGGCGGCGCTCATACCTCTACATGCGCGGGGCAAAAAGCCACTGCCGCATATGGGATTTTTATGCCACCATGTTGGTCGTGTTCCTGCTGTTCATAGGTGGCATGTTCATATCAAAAGCATATTCACAAAACGCCTTATTAAGCAAAGATTCTACCATACCATTACCGGTGCTGGCAGTGCAAATCAATAAAGACCAGCAAGAAAAAATCCAAGAGAGACTCTTAGGGAAAGATGAAGGCAACGGGCAACTTATCTCTGCTACCACTCAAGCAAATGAGGAGATTTTACAAAAACAAATGAAAAAAGCTTTTGCAAATGAGCAAGACCTTGCATTCCCTATATATCAACCGGCATGGGTCATTTGGCCCGAAAGCGCACTGAGTTTCCCCCTCTGTATTAACGCCGACACCAAGCAATACTTGGACAGACAATACCAAAGCGCCATTCATTTCTTAACAAACGAGTTTCCACAGTTAAGACACCCCGTTGTACTCTTTACCGGTGCAGATCAGTACAGATACAAGCCGAACAGCGAAAACATGCTGCAAAGAGAAGGTATGCTTAACTCCATGGTGTGTATTACCGGCGCGGATTTCGACCACATTCAATCAGCCTCCAAACAACATCTCATGCCGTTCGGTGAATATATCCCGCTGGCAGATTCCTGTGAATGGTTGAGGCAAATATACGCAGAAGTTACCGGCACCCAAGTGGGGGATGGCATCCACCCCGGTACCGGCAATGAGCCCATGATGGTACCCGTACCCAACAGGAATGAAAGCGTTGGGGTAATACCGGCCGTATGCTATGAAGACACAGTCGGCACAAAGCTCACCAAGTTTGTTCGCAAGGGACCGCAGGTTATCGTCAACATTTCTAACGACGCTTGGTTCCGCAACTCTGCATGCGGTGCGCAACAAGCTCGCAATGCAGCCTTCCGCTGTATTGAATTAAGGCGCCCCATGGTGCGAGCCGCCAACATGGGCTACTGCTGTGCTATTGCCCCAAATGGCGCCATAATAGACGCTCAGAATGACCCGCACGCACCCGGCTACAGCTTTGCCGTGCTGCCGGTGGATCGTAATGCCGGGTTTACGGTATTTGCCGTCTTCGGCGACTGGGCTGTTGTGGTTTGCCTGCTCATCGTTTTGTCTCAACTCACCGTATACATCATCCGTAAAAAACTTCGCTCTGTTAAACTTTTCAGTTGATAAATCGGAGTTTGAATGTACGAATTACGATATACGAGGTGCGAACTTCAGAGTCAGGCGCCTGCTGCGCAGTGTTGCAAAGCCGCGCCTGCCTTGACGCAGAATGCGTGCGCAGCAAGCCAAACTTTAAATTCGTACTTAGTAATTCGTAAATTTCAATTTACGGGGCTGGTACATCTATCAACCGCAATCTGTAACAGCGCTAAAAATTAAGGCTTAACAACACAGAAATTTGACGTCCAAAAAGCTACAGCTTCCCGGTAGCAGATGGGGCTCACGTAGCGAGTGCGCAACAAACTACTGTCGCGGTGCCCCATCTCTAATTGCAAAGCCCCTAAATCCCTGAAAAATGCCGCATGATAACTGGCAAAGGTATGGCGTAAAACATCTGATTGCCAATGATCAAACCCGGCACTTTTCCTTAATGCTCGCCAGCGTGTGGCCCAGTTTCGCGGTGCTATTTGCAATACTTCCTGCCTCTCAATATGCCGCAGCGGTATAATCCGCCCACCCCCGGTCTTTGATGTTGCAGGCCGTATGATAAGCTCTTTTTCTTGCCAACGAATATCCTCCGGGCGCAAGCGGGCAACCTCAGCCGGACGTACCCCACAATAGAGCATCAATTGCAACGGCAACCGCATGTCCCGGTATTCTTGCCGAGATGCCACACGCTCTAATCTCCGCACCTCATCAGGCGTTAATGGGGTTATTTCTCTCTCGTTTACAACAGGCACCTCTATTCGGCTAACGGGGTTGCCATCACACCATTCTCGGCGCTGACCATACGAGAAAATACTATGTAATATCGCACGTCCTTTACGGTAGCTGTGTACACTATTGCCAAACGCTTGCTGCAATATGTCCCGGCATTCCTGCGAACTCATCGCCCTGAGCGGGCGCTCCCCTACCCCGGGCACTTTCAATATCCGGCTCACAAAATACCGCAAATCTCGCACAGTTGTCTCTCGTCGGCCCTTTCTCGCATCAACACTTGCTCTTGCAGCCTCTTCAAAACTCACTGTTTCTTCTTCCTTCATCACCTGCTTCACCCCGCATCTCATCGCCCTCCGTAGTAATTGCATTAGCTCGCCCCTTCTCACCCCTGCCCCCATATCTCCCAACTCTTCTATGAACTCCAATACCAATCGCGCTGCATCTTCTGCGCCTATCGGTAACCCTCTCAATATCTCTCGTGTTACTTCTCTTTTCATGGCTTCTCATTGCATTCCGAATGCTGTGTCAAGCATTAACCGTTATTTTTTTGCAAAACAACATAAGTATGAAGTTTATAACAATTTTGATTAACCTCAAGCATAGAGTTGTGTTGTTAGATAAATTGTCACCATTAACAGTTGATTATTCATTATAAATAACTATACTTCTACAGCATTCGGAATGCTGTATCATGGATTCAGAGGATTAAAGCAGCATAATGTTTTCCTGCTTGTAATATCCCGCGCATTCACATTATGTAAGTTAAGAATATGAAACTCAAAGATTATTGGAGAAACTCTCTGCTGATCCGATGCCGTACATGCATGCTAATGATTACGCATTCATGCAACTTGAATTGTACTTACTGCTATGAAAGTTATAAATCAGGAAAGAGGATGACTGCGCAACTCGCAAAAGAAATCATTCAGAAAGAAGTTGAGTATGTCAGAAACAGTTCTGATTACGATGCACTCGAAGTTGATTTTATGGGTGGAGAACCCATGACCAATTTTTCTTTAATTAAGGAAGTTGTTGAGTGGGCAGAAAATCAAGATTTCAATATTCCTCTCATATTTTTCCTGACAACAAACGCGACACTTTTTGATGATGAGACCAAAGAATGGTTTAGAAACCATAAAAATAGCATTGTAGCAGGTGCGTCGTATGATGGAACAGAGGAAATGCAAATTGCAAATAGGGCAACAGAGAAATCAGCTATTGATCTCGAATTTTTCCATAATACATGGCCATTTCAGGAGTTCCATATGACAATTTCAAAGGAATCACTGCCAAACCTTGCCAACGGGATTTTAACCTTACAACGAAAAGGGTATCCTTTGTCAGCAGCATTAGCGCAGGGCGTAGATTGGAACGAAAAGGATGCAGAAATTTTTGACAGGGAGCTTCATAAGCTGATAGCATCTTATATGGCTGAACCGCAATTGCAACCAATAAACCTTCTTGGTAATCAATTCAAAATTATAGATTCAACTCAAATAGCAGCCATGCACCAAGAAAAATGGTGCGGAACCGGTACAGCAATGGCCACTTATGATGTGGATGGGAAAGTGTACGGTTGTCATATGTTCTCACCTATCGTATTGGGGCCGAGAGCGATTGAAGCAAAAGAAATTAATTTTAGTTGCAAGGCTGCTATGGAAGACCCATTTTGCAGTAAATGTGTGTTAAAACTAGCGTGTCCAACTTGTGCAGGATTTAACTACAGGTATAGAGGAGATATCTCCACGCGAGATCATCGTTGGTGTCGCATGATGTTGATTCAGCTGCGTGCAGCTTGCGAATTTCAGATTAAAGTGATATCCAGAAGTGATGATACGCTGGATATTGATTCAGCAATAAGGGCAAAAACAGCCTTAGAAGCATACCCGATATTAAACAGTTTTGACGTGAACATTGCAGAAAGCCCCTATTTATATGAACTATAGCAAGAGTATTATAGGCACCGTACGCATATGTTTTATATCAGATTTCCGGCATTGACATACTGTTGATGAAGGGAAAAAATGCAGATGCGTTTTGGGAATTCTCTGGGTAGAGGTTCGCGCATCTGCAAACATAATACAAACACAATGAAAATAACAGATACAGAAATACAAGCTCTTCAGAATCTGCTTAATGGCTTTGAGTCACAGAACGGCAGTCTTACTGTTGAGACTATGCATACAACAAACTGCTATCAGTGTACAGGTTCTTGCAATAATTTCTGCACGGGTTCCTGCCGCTCATACTGCGATGGCAATAGCGGTTCTTGTTGGAATACCTGGCGTGGTTAATAGAAAAATAATTACAGCTCTATGGTTCCACCCGGACCATAGAGCTTTTTAAGCTATTTCGGATATGATAAATGCTAATAATCCTGTTCCCTCTGAAAACCCGCAAATCAAACAGATTGTTTTATTAATTACACACAAGTGTAATTTAAACTGTAGGTATTGCTACGAGAAACATAAAGACGCTTCCGTGATGGATGCAAACGTATGTAAAAAGATATTGGACAAGGAGTTTTCAGGGTTAAAGAGAGAAAAAAGAAGTTTATCAATATCATTTTTGGGTGGTGAACCATTACTGAACGAAGATTTGATAATGGAAGTTTCGGAATGGTTGTGGAATAAAAAAACAGAGATATCATTCACGTTGGATATAACGACAAACGGTACCGTTTTGTCGGGAAGAATGAGAGAGTGGTTAAGCAAAAACAAACACAAAATCGATGTAACGTTGAGTCTTGACGGATTGGGGGAAATACAGTCTATCAATAGAACAAGCGCAAAAATAGATGTTGATTTTTTTATTTCCAATTGGCCGCATCGCAGAGTAAATGTGGTACTGTTCCCAGATAGTATAAACTTATTTGCACAATCGGTGAGGGAAATGATGCGCAGGGGTATAAAAGTCAACGTTGCAATAGGAGAGGGAATATACTGGAGTCATGAGGCACAGAAAGAATATGAGCGTCAATTAGAAATTTTACAAGAAGATTTCATTGATAATCCACTGGCGGGAAGAAGGAGTGGTATATTTCTGAATATAGAGCATTGTGACGGAGATATACCTGAAACGTTGCCGATTTGCACAGTCGAAAGCAGTAATACATCATGTTATGATGCTAAGGGAAATCTATACGCCTGCCATATGCTAACGCCTATAGTATTAGGCAAACAACTTGATTATTACCAAAGACTTCAAAAAGAAAGTCTTTGTTATCGGGTTGATGATTCGTGCCGTAATTGTATTATATTTCATGCCTGCAAACCATGTCCGGCATTGAACATTATGGTATTTAATGAGGTAAACAAAAACGGAACGCTGGCAACAACATGCAACATGAGAAAAATACAAGCGCGACAGTCTGCCATTTTGTATTGTAAGTTCATTACAAAATTAACAGCAAGAAATGTAAAACTGGGAAACGTCGAAAAGGATTTGTTAAAGAAGGCTTTATCTATAATCAAGACTATTCCGCCGGCAACAGAATTATGAAAATTTATACTACACTGAAGGGGAAAAACACCGACATGGATTTATGAAGAGACTCTATCAAATCTACCTTCACTATTCATGCGGGCGTCTGCCCTTATTCATACTACTGCTGATACGGCACGGAGTCAGCGTTGCTGTGCCGTTTATTTTCGGCGGATTAATAGCATTGCTGACCATGGGAGAGGCAACGGATAAGCAAGTAATGCTATATACCGGAGCAATGGTGGTGATGGAGGGAATAGCGCTTTTTGCAGATTATTTGTATAATTGCCGCGTTGCGAAAGAAACCGCCGTGATGAGTACGCGAATTAAAGTGGTAGCATTGACACATTTTCACAGTCTTGACTATGAGACGAGAGAAAGCAAAGGCGCAGGAGAGTGGGAGATGCGCATTGGAGGAGACCCCCAAACCATTGCAAGTTGCTCCTGCCCAGTGTTTTCGGATTTGCATGGAGCCATAGTCGTATTTATTCTCACAACAGGTATTATGCTGAGTGGACAACCTCTATTTTTGATACCGGTCGCGATAATTATTCTATTATTTTGGCTGGTATATCGAGGCAATGAGAGTGTTCTACTTGCTCGGAATACAGAAATGAGAAAAAGCAACTATCGGGAAAAAAGCACACTGCTCGACACCCTCTGTCTGACGCCGATCATGAGACTATTTCATGTAGTGCCGTTTTTGAATCATCGCTACAATCAGGCGGCAGCAAACCTGAGAGATGCCGAGATTACCTCAGCCGTAGCTTCTTCAGGTTACACAGGACAAATACGGGGGCTGATATGGCTATTCAAAACAGCAGTACTAATATTGTCGCTGGTAGTATACGGTCAAGGAATTATTGGAATAGCGGAGTTAGTGGCATATAATATGCTATTGGGGCAGATAAGTGGTCAACTGGGACAGCTAATTTTCTGCATCCCTATGTTAACTAGAGGCGTTGAAAGTGCAGCTGCGCTTGAAAAAGCACTCGGCAATCTGACACAGCACACAACTAAAGAAGCTGAGGAAAATATCCCTTTTGAGCCCTCTGTCCACCTGCTGCAGCTCGAACAGGTGAGTTTCCGTTACCGCAATGGGGAAAGAGATATACTCAGAGGGATAGATTGGAGCCTGGAACGAGGGCAATATATCTCGATATTAGGTAAAAACGGCGAAGGGAAAAGCACATTGATAAAGATTTTACTTGGAGAATTGAAACCAACCACAGGACTGGTGAAAGGCAGTGTGAAACGGCCGGGCTATGTACCTCAGACAAGTGCGGTATTCCGCGGTTCTTTGGCAAATAATCTAACGCTGTGCAATAAAACCATAGCCCGACATAAAGTAGCAGAAGTGGTGGAATTGACCCGCTTACAGCAACTGTCAACACGCATAGGAGGATTGGATGGAGAAATATGTCGTGAACAAATCTCAGGTGGAGAGTTGCAGCGAATCGGCATTGCCCGAGCCTTACTGATAGAACCCGATGTGTTGGTCGTGGATGAAATTACCAATAATCTGGATATGGCAAACAAAGCTTTAATTTTTCGTATACTACAGGAAATGAAGCATCGCTGCACTATTATTTCCATTTCTCACGATATTGAATCCCTGACGGATTCAGATGAGTGTCTTATGCTCAGTAATGGGAAGTTAAAGCGAATTGCAGGAAGCACTCCGCAGGAGAAACGCGATTACGCCTACAGAATGATAATAAATGGATACGAACATGCGAGAAACTTGTGATTTACTAATCAGCGGAGCAATTAACCGTGAGCTGGTGGATAAACTTCTGGCAGAAGTTCAGAAGGATTACTATCAGCCCGACAAGTTGTTAAGGCTAGTCATAGATTCTCCCGGAGGCAGTATACCACTGGCGCTCACAGTGGCTCGTTTTCTGATGAACAGCTTTGAGACGATTCATACATACAGTCTGAGTATAGTGGATAGTGCAGCAGTATGCCTGTTCCTGAGTGGTAGCAAGAGGTTTGCATTTCCGACTTCTCGTTTTTTCATGCATCCACCCGGTGTGCAGGTACACGGCACGCAAACGGAACAGCAGTTACTGGAAATCCTACAAGGCTTGCAGACAGATACCAAATGTATGGTGGATTTTTATTGTGAGCGCACATCTG
Source organism: Akkermansia sp. (assembly GCA_045124875.1). Lineage (GTDB taxonomy): Bacteria > Verrucomicrobiota > Verrucomicrobiia > Verrucomicrobiales > Akkermansiaceae > Akkermansia. Next base: position 70,501 of record JBGVMR010000081.1, on the reverse strand, counting down.
AACGCCGGGAAATTTGGGAGGAGTTTTTCCGCAATACTCGTTATATGCCAGCAGAGGAAGCTCGGGAAATAGGTATTGTGACCGATATTGTCAATCATATACCCCATTTTCGACCGCATACCATTTCAAGCGAACGTGAGCAAATAGAGCCTGATTCTAAATTAAACATTTAACATGAAACAATCTCAGTATATATTCATAACGTCTATAAAGTGTTTTTTGATGGGGGTGTCAATTACGTCGTGCGGTGAATTAGCCGCCAGCTTTCAGGAGGGAGCTCGCTCCGGTTCCGAGTACATGAATGCGGTCTTTGCCAATGCTCAGCGAAACACGCCCCCTATTGCAGCACCTGCGGCATCCCCTCTGGTGTATGCTCCGCCGACAACCGCAGTTTCTCCCATGAACGCCGTGCGTACGCATGCCTACGACTTGAATTGCATTGCCATGCACAATTATATCAATTTGTTGCACCAGGGAATTGCCCCCAAGGGAGATCTGGCTCATGCTGCCTGGCAAGAATATCTCCGGTTGTATGAAGCGTTTCAACAATTGAAACAGCAAAAGAACGCTTTGTCACTAAATCCCGGTGTTCCGCTTCAGCAAAGAAGCATTTTGAATAATCAGATGACATATCAATTGAGAAAAATGGCAGATGCGGGGAAGCAGTTCGATGACGCAAGCCTTAGGGGCCTAAGTGTAATATGTTCAGATGATGAGGCATATTCAATTTACAAGCAATACAGTTTTACGAACTGTTTTTGGTATTTATATTAAGCGAAAGATGATTATAGCAGATGAATAAAAAAACGTAAGCAGCCCTTCGACAAATATCGATACCGTTTATCACTCCGTGAGTGATTATGTACTATTACAATCAGAGTGCGTTCAACTTAACCTGAAATACTTGCATATCGAACAAGCCAGCAAAGAGCTACGATACTATCGCCCTGGCGCTTTTTTTGCCGATTATACTCAACGTCAGCAGCTTAATCTCTTGATGTTTCGGGGATATCATCCCAGCAGGTGGTATAACAGCGAGAGAGGAACTCCTTATGCCAAGGGGTAGATTGCCCGCGGTTGGCAAAGCCGATGTTGTGGCCGGTTTGTTGTAGGCGGTCCAGCACTTGCATGAGTTTATTAGGGCCGACGGTGGGATTATCGAAGGTAGGTTGCACGTTGTGCAGCTCTTCTAATCCCGCCAGAAGCACGCCCACTTTTTTATACTCGAAACCGGGGCGGTAAATGGACTCAAGCAATGAGGTAGCGTAATGCGTAAACAGGCGAGAGTCATCCGAATAGCAAGGCAACGATACCCCCTGGTGGGCAGAATACAGATTATCTGACTCGTTGTAGCGAGAAGTACGCAGAATCACAAATAGCTGAGAGGCCATTAGTCCCTCGCCGCGCAAAATGCGCCCTGCTTTTTCAACAAAACGGCACAGCGTTTCTCGCAAAACGGGCAATTCTTTGATACCTTCTTTGAGAGAGCGAGAAACCATCACCTGCCCACGCACGGTGTGTTCTTCTTCATCTAAGCAAGAGATACCGCGCAATTCAAGCGCTAAGCGTTCCCCATGCACGCCGAACTCTTTGCGCAAGCGCGTGAGGGATGAGTCTGCCAATGCAGCGGCAGTATGAATGCCTAATGCATGCAAACGCGGGGCAAGTTTACGGCCAACGCCCCACACATCTTCTACGCGGGCTTGTTGCAAAACGGGCAGCCATTGCTCGGATGCACTCAAATCACACACACCTTGTATATTCGGTGTGTGTTTTGCGGTCTCGTTAGCCAGTTTGCAAAGCGTTTTGGTTGGCGCAATACCAACGCTGACAGTCACCCCTGTCCAGCGGCGTATTTTTTTACGCAAATCTCGGCAAAACGGCGCCCAATCTCCTTCTGAAACCTTCGCAAACGCCTCATCAATACTGTATTGCTGAGTCTCGGGGAGGGAATCTTCCAAAATACGCATGATGCGGTCCGACAAGTCGCTGTACAAGGAAAAGTTGGCAGAACAAACCACTGCATTGGCGGCTTGCAGGCGTTCTCGGCATTTAAAGTAAGGCTCGCCCATAGCAATGCCCATAGCCTTGGCCTCGGGACTGCGAGAGATGACGCAGCCATCGTTATTCGACAACACAACAAGCGGGCGGCGGCGCCAGTCGGGGCGAAACACCTGCTCGCAAGAGGCGAAAAAGTTGTTGCAGTCGAAGAGTAAAAACATGCCGTTATGTAAAAATGCGAGCTACGAAGCAATGCCTCGCAGCTCGCAAATCAAAAGGATGAGGCAAAGGTTATCACAAGCCGAGCTTGGCCATAATAATCTCTGTAACAAGCTTGGGATTGGGCTTGGGGTTGCTGTTTTTCATCACTTGGCCGGTAAGGGCATTGATAAGCTTCATGTTACCTTCTTTGATACGGGCAACCTCATTGGGGCTGTTGGCAATCACCTGCTCTACAAGTGCCTCGAGCGCACCGGTATCTGCCTTCTTAAAGCCTAAACTTGCAGCAGCGGCGGCGGCGGTCATCTGCGGGGCATTCCACAGCACGGCCAGCACATCCTTGGCTTGGTTGGTGGAGCAAATGCCCTCTTCCACCACATCTACCAACCCGGCGAGGGTAACGGGAGCCACGGGGCAATCCTCAATCTCGATTTCTTTTTCAGCCAACACAGGGGGTAAGGTGTTGATAAGCCAGTTGGCAACCTTGCGCGGTGCTTTTGAGGCCGCGGCGGCAGTCTCGAAATAAGAGCACAGCTGGGCATCTGCCACCAGAGTGTTAGCGTCTGCCACCGGCAAGCCGTATTGTTCAATCAAGCGCTTTTGGCGAGCATCGGGCAGCTCGGGCATCACTTGCTTCATCTTTTCTACATACGGGGCCGTATGCACGGGGATGAGATCCGGGCAGGTGTGGTAGCGGTAATCGTGGGCATTCTCTTTGGTGCGCATCACAATGCTTTCGCCCAAGTCATCATCCCAGCGGCGTGTTGACTGCACTTGTGCTATGCCCATGTCAAGCTCTTCTGCCTGGCGGGCAATCTCATAAATAAGCGCACGGCGGGCAGCGGACATGGAGTTGATGTTCTTCATCTCAATCTTGGCGCCCAGCTCTTTCTGGCCTTTGGGGCGCAATGAAACATTAACATCGCAGCGCATTTGGCCTTTCTCCATATCGGCGTCCGATATACCACCGCAGATGAGAATCTGCTGCAAGCTCTTCAGGTAGGCGTATGTTTCATCAGGGCTGGTGAGGTCGGGTGCAGAAACAATCTCCATCAACGGCGTGCCACCGCGGTTGTAATCAACCAATGAGTATGAGCCATAGTGAGTGAGCTTGGCGGCGTCTTCCTCCAAATGAATATGGTCAAGCTTAACGGTGCGCACTACGGCGCCATCTGCTTTTACTTTGCAGTCTTGCGGGAAAGCCCAAGAATACAGTGGCACTTCGCCACCAATGCAAAGGGGCAAATCAAGCTGACTGGTCTGGTAATTCTTGGGCATATCTGCATAGAAGTAGTTCTTGCGATCCCACTTAGAAACCTCGGGGGTAGAACACCCCAGCATCATCCCGGTAAGCACAGTGCGCTCTATGGCATACTCGTTGAGCACTGGCAATGCACCCGGCATACCCAAACAGGTGGGGCATACATTGGTATTGGGCTCGTAACCGAAACCGGCTTTGCATGAGCAAAACATCTTAGTTTCAGTCTTAATCTGGCAATGTACTTCCAAACCGATGGTAACAAGATAATCAGATATAGGCATGTTCTTAAATTATGTGTATTTATTTTGAAGTTGTTGCGTTTTCGCGCAAGGCCTCGTCCAAATCAAGGTGGAAAGAGTCATCGAACACCTCATCAAAGTAATGGTAGTGCGTATCGGCCAAACTGCGGAAAAGGTTTTCCAATGCTTCGGAAAAACCATCAAACTCTTTCTTATGGTAACCCGGTAATGAGGCAATTCTCACTATCTCAACTCTTATAGCCCATAACACAGGCTCTAAGGGGGCATAAGCCTTGCGCGCGCGTCTGCGTGCCGCAGGAGAAAAATCACGATTCTGAGTCTTCTCATCAGGTTCCAGCTCTATAAGACGCTCGGTAATTGCATGTAATCGGGCAACGGCATCTGAGGCGGTGCGAGAGTCTTTCACAGCTCTGAGAGCCTCTAATACAGCAACATCGGGTGCATGCAATTCACCGAGCCGAGCAATCTCTGCTCTTGTCTCAGATTCTGTCAAATGAGGGAGGGGGGCATCCAAACACGCTACAAAATCATCGCTGAACATGCCTATCTCAATGGCATACCTACAGACCTCTATCAGCTTGTCGGAGCCATAGCAACGCAATTTGCATAAGGAGTCAAACTCTACCGTCATTTCTTCAACAAGGTAGGCAACTCGCTCCTGCATTTCAGCACTTATCGCCTCCCCCTCTTGTTCCATTTCATATAAAACTTCAGAAATCTCTATAATCTTGTCGATTAGCTTACGAAAGGGAGGTGCTGTGGCATCTGCCTGTTTTTTATCAGAAACGGATGCAAGCAAGAACCACATCTCCTGGCATGCGCTCACTAATTCTACCCCATATTCATCTGCCGTAGTTTTAGTTTTCTTAGATGAAGGAGCAGAATCGCGAACATATGAATCCGCCGGTGCGGCTACACCGGGAAGAATCAGAAGCAAGACTGGCAGAAGCTTGGCTCGCATAGCGGAGTGCCTATTATACTCCGAATTCTTGATTTTTCAAGGCTGTATTCACAAGCAATTCAAAAAAGTTAGTTGTATAATCATGTAACAGACACGCTTTCTTCTTGTCAATCCGCAGCGTATGAGATAGAATCTATGCGCATTTTTTATTCGACCATGGATTTCAGAACATATCTTCGCTACCATCCGGACAAGAACGGCTATTTCGGCCGCTTCGGTGGCGCCTACCTTCCTGCAGAGCTTGAACCGGCTTTTAAAGAAATAACAGAAGCATACAACAGCATTTGTCATTCCGCCCAGTTCATCAGTGAATTACGTCGCATTCGCAAGCAATTTCAAGGGCGACCCACCCCGGTTTACCATTGCGAACGCCTCTCCCGACTTAACGGAGGAGCTCAAATATACTTAAAACGAGAAGACTTGAACCACACAGGTGCACACAAGCTCAACCACTGCATGGGCGAAGGCCTGCTGGCCAAGTTTATGGGCAAAAAGAAGATCATAGCAGAAACCGGCGCCGGACAACATGGTGTTGCATTGGCCACGGCGGCCGCATACTTTGGGCTGGAGTGCGAAATCCACATGGGTGAGGTCGACATTGCAAAGCAAGCTCCCAATGTTACCCGCATGAAGATGCTGGGTGCAAATGTGGTATGCGTTAAACACGGGCTGAAAACCCTCAAAGAAGCCGTAGATTCAGCATTCGAGGCGTACCAAAGAGACTATAAAACGGCTATTTATTGCATTGGCTCCGTGCTCGGACCGCATCCCTTCCCGATGATGGTGAGAGACTTCCAGATGGTAGTAGGACATGAAGCACGCGAGCAATTCATAGAAATGACCGGCATCATGCCCGATGTTGTATGCGCCTGCGTAGGTGGTGGGTCCAATGCCATGGGCATGTTCCCTGCTTTCTTGGATGACCCTGTTGACATTTACGGTGTTGAGCCCTTGGGTAAAGGTGAAAAATTAGGCGACCACGCCGCCTCTATGTCTTACGGCGAAGAGGGCATCATGCATGGATTCAACAGCATTATGCTCAAAGATGAAAAGGGCGACCCCGCCCCGGTGTATTCCATTGCCAGTGGTCTGGATTACCCCTCTGTGGGTCCGGAACATGCCTACCTACGCGACATCGGCCGAGTAAAATACGAAAGCGTGTCCGACGAAGAAGCCGTAGATGCCTTCTTTAAACTTTCTCGCTACGAGGGTATCATACCGGCACTGGAAAGCTCTCATGCCATTGCCTTTGCCATGCGTAAAGCTAAAGAAATGGGCACAGGAGCCATACTTGCCAACTGCTCCGGCCGTGGTGATAAAGATGTAGACTACATTGCAGAACACTACGGATTCGGAGAACAATACAAATTCTGATTACGATTTTCAGCAACTTTGAGCCCTGCCGCAGAAATACCGGCAGGGCTTGTTTTTTCTGATTTTTTGCTCGCTTTATTCCTAGTTTTATTGTAAAGTTTAAGCATGAAGACATTCTTCCTCACCGCACTGGCAGCTTGCGCAGTTACAATAGCCCAGGCAGATATCAAAGTGGACAAGATTTATGCAGACCACATGGTACTGCAGCAAGGCAAGCAAGTGCCTATCAGCGGCACCTATGACGGAAAGGGGAAAATTACCGTTTCCTTCAATGGGCAAACGGTACAAGCACAAACGAAAAACGGCAAATGGCGCGCCGTGCTTGCCCCTATGCCGGTAAACGCAGTGGGACAACCGCTTACCATCACCCAAGGAGATGACACCTTAGTGCTCGATGATGTGTTAGTTGGTGAAGTTTGGATTGCCTCGGGGCAATCGAACATGTTGTGGCGTCTCAACCAGACCGGTGACAGAAACTCCCTGCAAGAATCGGATACCCCCTTGTTCCGTTTTTACCACTCCGAACCGCAGGTTCACACCGCTGCGCAAGCCTACGATACAAAATTGCAACAAATTCTCAAAAATAAAGAAATGTACGTAGGCGGCTGGAGCTGCAACACGGCCCAAAGCCGCCCCCGTATGAGCGCTGTGGGTTACTACTTCGGGCGTGAGCTGCAAAAACACTTGGGCGATACTCCAGTAGCCGTTATTCACGCCTCCCTCGGTGGGTCTGAAATGATGGCTTGGATGCCCCCTGCCGTGCTCAAGAAAAAGTACAAGGACTGCCTTACCGAAAAATGGCTTGAGAGCCGATACATGTCAGACTGGGTGCGTGGCCGAGCTCGCCAAAACATAGGCAAAGACCTCAATGCTCCCCATCCCTACAAACCGGCCTATCTGTTTGAGACGGGCATTGAGCCTTGGGTAGACTTCCCTGTAGCCGGTATCATTTGGTACCAGGGCGAAAGCGATGCAGAAATTCAAAGCATTGAGCAAAATACTGCACTGCTCACAGATTTGATTAACGGCTGGCGCCGCGAGTTCAATGACAAAAAGCTCCCCTTCTTGATGATTGAACTGCCCCGCATTAACGACAAGTCCAAACTGCGTGCCTATTGGCCTGAGTTCCGCCTTGTGCAGCGGCTCGTGGCCACCACCCTGCCCAATGTGCAAAGTGTTACCACAATTGACCTCGGTTCCACCAACAGCGATGTACACCCTCCGCGTAAGCTTGAAGTTGGCACACGCCTCGCAGCCGTTGCCGCCGCAACTGTTTATGGTAAAGACGTACCCTACTCCGGTCCCGTTGTAGATTCCGTTACACCTAAAGGCAATAGCCTTGTATTAACCTTCAAATTCTCAAAAGGTCTTCACACCACAAATGGAGAGGCCCCTCAGGGCTTTGAAGTATCCGCTGATAATAAAAAATATTATCCGGCCACGGCCACCATTGATGGCGAAACCGTTATCTTGACATCCGACCAAGTTAAACGTCCTAAATATGCCCGCTATGGTTGGTATACTTTCATGGAGCCTAACTTAGTCAACGAAGCAAAACTTCCGACTACCCCATACTCTTGCAATAAGTAAACAATTTCCAATAGATATAAAGCCCCCGTAATCTATCAGATTTACGGGGGCTTTTTGCATCGAAACCGTAGATGGATATGAACAACTGTATCGTATTACGGTTTTTCTGCACTTAGGACGCTTCAAAAAGCACTGGTGGAGCTTGATGTGACGCCTTCACGCTTAACCGCATCCAACTCTTCTTGAGCACCTTCTACGCCCATTTCTACGGCCTTATTCAAAAAGTAGATAGCTTTTTGGCGGTCGGGAGCAGTACCAACTCCCTCGTGATAGAATACACCGAGCATCATAATAGCCTCGGGATGCCCTTGCATAGCGGCTTTCTTGCACCACTTAAAAGCCTCTTGCTCGTTTACCTCATAGCCGAATACACCTAACAAGTACGAGACGGCGAGCACTGTTTGAGCATAGGAATCACCTTGCTGAGCAGTCTGCAACAAGGATGAGGAAAGGCATTGAAGGGCTTTGTTGAAATAAGGGTCATTGCAAGAGATGACTCGGTTGTACCAATATGCGCACTCTTCATAATTCCCCTCGGACAACTCCATCATGGCCATTGTGTACATAGCCATAACATTGCCTTTATCCGCAGAATCCTTCATGATTTCAATCCCCTTATCAATGTATTCATCACCGAAAATACCGGATATATACAAGCCGGCCATCATCATGAGAGCATTTTCCTCGCCGTTTCTAGCAGCCTCGGCAATGAAGCTCATCCCCAAACGAACATCTTGTTTAACACCTACGCCGGTAATATAAAGAATACCGGCAGCACCTTGAGCTTTAATGTTTCCGGCCCTGCTTTCGGAAAGAATCTTATCAATACGTTCTTGGGTTAATCCGCCCATTTGTTGTAACATGTTTTGACAAAGGGCGGTAATCATTTCATTTACATCTGCATCGAATACCACATCCGGCACAACGATACCGTATTTATCTGTAGGAGAGGCGGCTTCTACTACCGGGGAAAGCGAGAAACTCAAAGCGCTGAGTACACCTACTAGAGCTGTTTTAATGTTCATGATTTATTTGTTGTTTTAAGAATTAGATACTTTATATGATTTGAGACATGCGGGAATTGAGCTCGCATTAACTACGCTAATAAAGAGTACGCGAAAAGACATTTTCTATCACATTATTAAAAAAAAATAAAAAAATAAAAAAATAAAAATCAGCGGCATGGTTAAACACCACACCGCTGTTCGCAAAATATTTTCTGCAGCTCAATTACATAATCAACTTATGCCCACTGCGGATTTCATAATCTGTGCGCTGGTCGTCCCCAATGGGGCCAACGGCAAAATAGCGTGCGTCGGGATGATTGAAAACGAGGGCGCAAATTGCGGAGGCCGGTTGCATCATGCATGTTTCGGTGAGCGTGGTACCGGTGCGTTCTGTTGCATTAAGCAAAGAGAACACGGTGAGTTTTTCGCGGTGATCGGGTTGGGATGGATACCCACACGCAGGACGAACCATGGCAGAGTCTGCAACAGGCCACACTTGCTCAATGCAGTCTTGGGTACACTCCGCCAACGCCTCGGCCAGCATATTGGCAATTGCCGCAATCAGCAGAGCATTATAGGGGTCATTGGCAGCATTCAGCTCCGCGCTCCACTCATCTGCACCGGTAATGGCCAACTGCATAGCACCAACATACCCTTCCTGCGCAGACACAAAGTCTGCAAGAGCTATGCGCGGTTTGTCGCTGATTTTTTGTTGGCGCAAGCTGTAAAGCACAGAACCTCCCTGCACTACCATATCATCGTCTTGACGATGGGCCGGCCAGATACCGAAACATGAGCGCGCCTGTAATCTGTTTTCTTTCAAAGCACGATGCAAAAGAGCTTCTGCATCGGCTTTCAATTTTTCAGCCTCGCGCTTTTTATCTTCCGTTTTAGCGGCATTCATGCCGAAAGTGCGCAAAGTAATACTCCAGTCAGCTTTTTCCAACAACTGTTCCCAAGACAGCGGGAAGTCCGGCTGCGGGGTATGACAAGCACACCCGAAAGGCACACCTACGGTAAACACACCGGTGCGCAGCGGAACAGGTTGCGGGGCAACGCTGTTAAGCGCTTGTTTGCGAGCATCTTCAAGAGAAAGCAAGGGGATATCTTTTTGCTCGAACTCAGCACACAGGCGAGCTTGCTCTGCGCGATGTTCGTCAATAAACGCACCACGGGCAGAGCCGATAAGAGCAGAAGCAACAGGAACAATAGTAGAGGCGTCTGCCGTTTGTACCACAACGCCGGAGGGATAATGAGGTGCCAGTTTAAGAGCCGTATGTAATGGGCTTGTAGTTGCACCTCCTACTAACAAAGGAGTCGTCATACCGGCCTCTTGCATAGCCGTGGCAACAGCTGCCATCTCATCCAAAGAGGGTGTAATCAGGCCCGACAACGCAACCAAATCAGCATTCTCACGCAACGCCGTCTCAATAATCGTCTCTTTGGGCACCATTACCCCCAAATCTATTACACGGAAGCCATTGCAGGAAAGCACCACACTGACGATATTTTTACCAATATCGTGCACATCGCCCTTCACCGTGGCAAGCACAACCGTAGCGGCAGCGCTTTGTCCGGCTTTTTCGGCCTCTAACAAGGGGGTAAGCACAGCCACGCTCTGCTTCATAACGCGAGCGCTCTTCACGACTTGAGGCAAGAACATTTTACCGCTGCCGAACAAGTCCCCCACCTGCTTCATACCATCCATGAGCGGGCCTTCAATTACATGCAAGGGTGCGCCGTAAAGAGCCAAGGCTTCACGAGTATCAGCTTCAATATGTTCGGTAATACCATTCACCAACGCATGAGCCAAGCGTTCTTGCACACTCAGAGAGCGCCAATCTGCGAGTTTCTTTTCAACGGGCGCAGGGGCACCTGCGCCGGCTGCTTTCAGCGCAGCTTTAGCCTCTGCCAACTCTTGTGCATAAGCTATCAGGCACTCTGTGGCATCCTCACAACTGTTGAGTAGTACGTCTTCTACCAACTTACGACGGTGTGCCGGAATAGTATCGTAATCCGTCATCAACGCCGCATTAACAATGCACATATCCAAACCGCCGAGGGCTGCATGATGCAAAAAGGCACTGTGCATGGCCTCTCTCACCGGGTTATTGCCGCGGAACGAGAATGATACGTTAGAGATACCACCGGAGATATGGCACAGCGGGTGGCTACGGTATATCTCTGCAGCAGCTTGGAAGAAATGCAGCGCATGGTTGGCATGCTCTGCAATACCGGTACCCACCGTAAGCACATTGGGGTCGAATATAATATCTTCTGCCGGGAAACCGACTTTCCGGGTCAAAAGATCATAGGCACGGTGAGCAATAGCGACGCGGTCTTCATAACCGCAAGCTTGTCCCTGTTCATCAAATCCCATTACTACCACAGCTGCACCATAACGACGAATAATGCGAGCCTGCCGCAAGAACTCTTCTTCACCGTTTTTCAATGAAATTGAATTAACAATACCCTTACCCTGCACACACCGCAAGCCGGCCTCAATCACCTCCCATTTGGAAGAGTCAATCATGCAGGGAACACGTGCAATATCGGGCTCGGCCGCAACCAAATTCAAGAAGCGGGTCATGGCAGCCGGGCCGTCAATCATGCCGTCATCAAAACAGAAATCAAGCACCTTGGCGCCTTTCTGCACCTGTGTGCGGGCAATTTCCAAAGCTTCTTCATAATTACCTTCTCGGATTAAGCGGGCAAATTTGGGAGACCCGGCAACATTGCAGCGCTCACCTATGAACAAAATACCATTACTGCGGTGGTGACTGCAAAGCTCTAAGCCGGAAAGATACAAGGTACCGTCAGTCTCTCGAGAAACGATTTTACGCGGGGCATACCCCTGCACAGCATTTCTGATAGCCGCAATATATTCAGGCGTAGTGCCACAGCAGCCACCCACAAAGTTTAAGAGCCCCTGCTGCGCATAATCCTTAAGAATACCGGCCATATGTTCTGCGCTATGGGCATAGCCGCTCGGGCTTAACGGGTCCGGCAAACCGGCATTAGGATACATACTGATGGCACAATCTGCCAAACGGCTCAATTCTTGAGCAAACGGCAACATCAAATCAGCACCCAATGCACAGTTAATACCGATGGCCAGCGGTTTTGCATGGCGCACAGAGTGCCAGAATGCCTCCACCGTCTGCCCGCTAAGTGTACGGCCGGCGCGGTCTGTAATGGTGAAACTTATCATGACCGGGGGCAGCACCCGTTCCTCGCTCAACTCATCAATAGCATACAGGCATGCTTTGGCGTTAAGCGTATCGAAGATGGTTTCCAATAAAAGAATATCTACGCCACCATCTGCTAAAGCAAGCACTTGCTCACGGTAGGCACGGCGAAGTTGATCAAAATTAACGGCACGGTAGCCCGGGTCATTTACATCCGGAGAAAGAGAAGCGGTAACAGCCATCGGCCCAATGGAACCGGCAACCAAACGGGGGCGGCCATCCTCCACTTCTGCAGCATCTGCCGCTTCGCGAGCTATACGGCATGCACTCAAGTTCATTTCTCTCACAAGTGAGGCAAGTGAGGTATCTCCCAACACGCCATCGTAATAGCTTTGGTCGTGCTTGCAGGGGGCAGAATGGTGAAAAAACTCGTGTTGACCGATGCTCGTGGCAGAGAAGGTACAAGTGCTGATAATATCTGAGCCCGCTGCAAGGTATTGGTCGCACATATCGCGAATAATATCGGGCCGAGTGAGCACCAGCACATCGTTATTATTTTTAAGGTCTTGCGGATAAGTTGCACGGTCCGCAAAAAGAGAGCCACGGTAATCGCCCTCCTCAAGCTTATGTTTCTGAATCATGGTACCCTGCGCACCATCCAACATTAAAATGCGATGCTGCATTTCTTGTACCAAGTATTCTCTTCTTGACTCTGCTGTACTCATTTTCGTAATTCTCTTTTAAACAAAAAGGCGGCTTCATGCAGAAGCCGCCGTAAAAGCTTTTATATCATACCACTGAGCGACTCTCGCTAATTAATCGCGGGGTTTGGGGTTGCGGTGCCATACGATAACGCCTTTGCCCAGCGCATACAAGTATGCAACCATCAACACACCGATAAAGGCAGCCATGGCCCCGAATGCCTCGGCATTATTTACCACAAAATCCTTAAAACCAAGTGCCCAAGGATACAGGAAAATTACCTCCAAGTCAAAGACCAAGAACAGGATGGCCACCATGTAATATTTGATGGAGAAGAACGCAGGTGCACCATCACCCTCGGGCACGTTACCGCATTCATACGGCACATCCTGAGCGGGACGCAAGCGTGCGCGGCGACCGAAAATCACACTGAGCACAATGATCATACCGGCAAATCCGAAACCGGCGGCCAACTGAATCAAAGCTGAAAAATATTCCTGTAACATGGTTTTAACGGGGTATTTATACCACCTCGGGCCCCGCTTGTCAAGCAGGACTTTGAGGCAGCATGTGTTTTTTACATCTTGAGCACGTCATCATCATGCCTCAAGGCTTGTACACCCTGGGTACACGAGATGAAATACTGGTAATAATATTGCTGGGAATCGTATTAGCCCTAGACGTAAGCTCAGACCACGGAACATGCGGGCCCATAATCTCTGCTATATCGCCGGATTTCACACCCTCCATGTGAGACACATCAACCATAATCTGGTCCATTGTTATGCGGCCGAGAATCGGGCAATACTCACCATTGAGATAAACACGAGCACCTGTATTGGAAAGGTAATGCAGGTAGCCATCCCCGAACCCGATGCCGATTGTTGCAACTTTGGTGGGGCCGTGTGTGATATACGTATGGTCATACGAAACACCGTGATTATCAGGCAACTCGCGCAAAAGTGTTACACGACTGTAGAGCGTAAGCGTGTTACGAAGTTCCTTGTTATACGGAGACGGCATGGGAGAGAACCCATACAAAATGCGCCCCAAACGAACCATATTGGTACCGGGTGCCTTGTAATTGAACACGGCAGCACTGCTGCACAAGTGGCGGTACGGCAAATCAAGGCTAACCGTCAGTTCTCTGACAGCTTCGGTATAAGAACGTATCTGTTTATGCGTAAAGGAGATATCCTGAGACGCAGCAGAAAGATGAGAGTACACCCCCTCAATATTAAGAAACTCAAACTGGCGCAGTTTATCGCCCAAGCCCGGCATATCATGCGGCAAGAAACCGGCTCGTCCCATACCGGTATCTACGTTAATATGCAAATTGACCTTTTTATTGTACAACTTACCGAGGGAATTGAAATGCTCGGCCTCCTCTATACCGGAAAGCGCTGCGCGCCACCCATTCTGAACAATCGCCTCGCGCTCTGCGGGGAAACACGGCCCCAGTATGAAAGGGCACGTATGACAACCCACTGCCTGTATACGAGCAGCCTCGCTTACAGTAGCCACACCGAAGAAGCGAACATCAGCATCATCCAGCGCTTTTACCACACCTTCAATACCATGGCCGTATGCTTCGGCCTTGACAATGGCCATGCGACTGTGATTGGGCATCACACGACGCACCACATTAAGATTATGCCTCATGGCATCGGTATCAACCTCTGCCCATGCACGGTAGGTACTTGTATCCTGCATACGCTTATTCTATCTCTCTTTCACTCACCAATCAAGAGAAATTGCACCGAGACTGCATTATTTTACAGACTTTTCCAACACCGGCATAAAATACCATTCTTTGGTGGTAACAATGATATCGTACATTCTGCGAGATTCCGCAGCTATTTCCGGAATACTTAAGGCAGAATTGAGATAATACTCAGCCATAGAGGTATCGGGCGAATTTTCGGAAGTGCCCACAGCAGCAATACCGGCAGCAATGGAGTAGGAAAACACGCCACCCTGCACCGCATCTTCACTGAGGAAGTCTAAGGCCCTACGAAGGTCCGGCTTGATACCGGCACAGCCGTTGAAATAAAGACTGGCCAACGCTCTATTGACCCACTGGGCCCCCTTATCGCGAGCAGACATCATTAATTTCAGGCCCAACTCAACATCAGCTTTACAACCAGCCCCCAATACCTTACAAAAACCTACACCTGCAACACCATTAGGCAAACCGTAGCGCGCCGCATACTCAAACAATTTATAAATGCGCTCGGGGGATACACCGTCAAAATTGCCGATAGCATAAAACTCTGCCAATGTACAGCATGCCTCGGGAGACCCGAGCATGGCCGCCAGCTGCAACAGTCGCTTTGCTTCAACAGGGTTATCTGTAAATTCGGAATCAAGAGCAGAGCCTTGATAGCACACTAAGCCATACATATAAAGAGCCATCACATTGTGACGCTCGGCAGCTAGTTTCAAATCAGGCAGAGCTTCGGCTGCAGTTCTTTCCGGTATTTGAGAAAGAATGCAAGGGGCGGAGCCGCTACCGTGTTCTTTAGCACGGCGCATCCACTCGTAAGCCGCTTGCTCAGAGGTCTGCATGCTGGCTATAATTTCTTCCAGATAATAATTCTTTTTCTTGAGTTCGGAAGCAATTTCAGGCAATTCATAATTACCGGAAGCGAGGCGCCCCGTTTGCATAAGATATATGGCACGAGCCTTGGGATTACCTAAACGGCAAGCCTCCATCAAATCTGCAAGAGCTCCATTGGTATCACCACTCTGAGCTTTGACCTGAGCAGACAAAATTAATGCGGGTGAATACTTGCCCTTCACCGCTTTATTCAACAAGAGCATCACATCACTAAACTCTTTTGTCCCGGGCTCCACAAAAGGCAATCTTTGTACTACCAACCAATACTGAGCAGCAGAGCTACCTGCGGAGGCAGCTTTTTCCATCATGGGCCAAAAGGCGGATTCATCGCCTGTAGCATCAAGCACCAAAACAGCAGCATCATAAAAATCATCGCTGCCTACTTTCACCATATTGCGAAGAACATCCAGCAATTTCTGCTGAAGTTGAGCATCTGCAACAACCTTGGAGGAAGGAGCCGCATGTACGGCACAAACGGAAGCAGATGCTACGGCAAACAGCAAATAAGAAAAAATCTTCATGCAGCTATTATACATAGTTGCAACGGTAACAATCAAGCACTTTTTGCGCTAGTTAGGCGTCAACTATTGATAAAACGTGCCGCAACCTCTCTCGCCATCGCATCGTCCTCTAAAATAATATCGAGATTACCCTTATAATCGCGCGGAGTAAGAGAGGCTAATGCCTTTTCTACGGTTCTCCATATACCGGGGAATGAGAGACGCCCCTCTACAAATGCTTGCACCGCTACCTCATTAGCCGCGTTGTACATGGCAGGAGCCGTACCACCGATAAGCCCACAATTTTTAGCCAACGACAAAGCCGGGAAATCAGCCCAACGTGGAGCTTCAAAATGAAGGGATGCTATTTCTGCCAAATTGAGACGTTTAAGAGAATTGAGCGTACGCTCCGGCCACGTTACGGCATATTGAATCGGGAAACACATATCACTACTGCTCAACTGAGCCAAGATAGACCCATCGCAGAACTCAACCAATGAGTGAACTATACTTTGTGGATGCACAATGACATCCACCTGTTTCATGGGGATTCCGAACAACCAGCGAGCTTCTATCATCTCTAAGCCTTTATTGAAAAGCGTAGCAGAATCTATTGTAATCTTGCGTCCCATGCTCCATGTAGGGTGTTTAAGAGCTTGTTCAAGCGTAACATTCTCCAACTGTTCAACCGGAGTTGAGCGGAAGGGGCCTCCGCTCGCAGTCAAAATAAGACGGCTTACCTGTTCAGGTCCTCCGTGATTACCTTGAAGGCATTGAAAAATGGCATTATGTTCACTATCTACGGGCAACACATTCACTCCTTTTGCAGCAGCGCGGCCCATTACCACCTCACCGGCCATTACCAATATCTCTTTAGAGGCTATTGCCAAGTCCTTGCCGGCCTCAATAGCTTGTAAGGTAGGCTTAAGACCGGCTGTGCCGATAATGGAGACCAATACCATATCTGCTTGTTCCAATGTCGCCAACTCACACAAGCCATCCAAACCGCATACTATACGCGTATCTGCCGGCACTAGTTCTTTTAGGCGTGCATACCCTGCAGGGTCAAAAAGGCAAACATCTTTCACCCCGAACTCATTAACTTGCGCAGCCAAGGATTCTACATTACTGTGGGCCGCCAACCCCACAACCTCCATACGCTCGGGGATATCGCGCGCAACTTTCAGCGCACTTGTACCGATACTGCCTGTAGACCCGAGAATGACAACACGTTTTCTGCTCATGCTGCTTTTACTCTACCTTATATTGCTCCGATTTGCAAGTCCTAATGCAATACGCACAGTTTAGGCTTGCAAAAGTGGATGCTTTGGTGTAGAGTTTCGCAGCCGTTCGGGTTCGGGTGGCCGCTGTATTTTATATATAGAGGAAAGTCCGGACATCATAAGGCAGCGTGTCCTTTGAAAGGGGGAGACACCCGGAGCCAATGCCGGGTGGCCGGAAAGTGCCACAGAAAACAAACCGCCCGCAAGGGTAAGGGTGAAAAGGTGGGGTAAGAGCCCACCGCTCCGAAGGTAACGACGGAGGCACGGAAAACCCCACGCGATGCAAGACGAACAGGGGAAGGGTAGCCTGCCCGCTCAGAATCCCCGGGTATTAGTTGCACCCTGCTATAAACGCAGGGCACGCCGTAAAAAGCGTGAGAAAAATGGCCACACAGCCCGCAAGGGTGGACAGAATCTGGCTTACAGAACCCGAACGGCACACTCAACACATCAAAAATGAGCCGCGTACACGCTTTGAGCTTGAAACCGCGGCACAAAGCTGGTAGTATCTGCGCTCGTGAAGGTAATTGTTGTAACAGGAGGTATAGCCTCAGGCAAATCCACCGTTGTTGAAATGCTCGCTGAAATAGGCGGCAGAGGTGTAGAAGTGTTTGATTGCGATAAAGCAGTAGAAACATTGCAAGAAAGCGGCAAACTCTCCCGTGATCTTGTCACCGCATTCGGAGAAAACGCGCTTACGGAAAGCGGCGCCGTCAATAAAGATTTATTGAGGGACATCGTACGCAATGACCCCGAAGGCCGCCAAAAGCTCAATGAGGTGGTGCATCCCAAAATTCTGCAAATGTGCCAAGAAGCACAGGTTGCAGCACGCAACAGCGAAGCGGTACATACCTTTATTATAGATATCCCCTTATTCTTCGAAAGTCCGGTAGAGTTCAAAGCAGACCGCGTGTGCTTAACAGCCACCACCCCGGAGACGCAAGTACGCCGAGCCATGCAGAGAGACGGCTTTACCCGCGAGGCGGCAGAAGCTATGATTGCCGCACAAATGCCGCTGCAAGAAAAAATTGACAAGTCTGCGACTGTTTTCTGGAACGAGGGTTCCAAGGAAATCTTGCGTTCACAAGTTCAATACTTTTTCACCGCAGAGCTTGCAAAGGATGCAGAGGCTGTGCAAGCACACACCACCATTATCGATATCAACCAACTCAGAGCCCTACCCCTTAACGAATTACAAAAAGTAGCAGCCGAAACCCTCAAACAAGGGTCAGCAGGACTCACTCGCCCGGAAATTATTCACGAACTCGGCAAAGCTTACACCAGACTCGGCAATCAAGTTTTTGTAACAGGCGTACTCGATTTTACTCGAGACGGCAATGTCCTTTTACGCGATGAGCAGCGTAGTTTCCGCCATGCGGTTGACGATATTTTAATTATGCCCGAGGCAATCAGACGTTATCAGCTGCGCCCCGGCAACAAAGTCAAGGTTCGTTTGGCTCAAGAACAAAGCAATAAAGCAAACCGCAACCTCAGAGCATCTGAAATTGTTGAGATTGAAGGCATCCCCGCCAAACAATTCTCTCAGTTCAAAGATTTTGACCAGCTCACCCCCCTCTTCCCCAGAGAACGTATCATCCTCGAATCTGCTGAGCTGAAAATACCCTCCTTGCGCGTACTTGACTTGATAACCCCCATGGGTATGGGGCAGCGAGCCCTCATCGTAGCACCGCCCCGCGGTGGTAAAACAGTTTTGCTCAAGAGCATGGCTAAGTCCATTCGTTCTAATTATCCGGATGCAGAGCTGTTAATCCTCTTGCTGGATGAGCGTCCGGAAGAAGTAACTGATTTTGAGGAATCAGTTGACGCACCGGTCTACGCCTCCACCTTTGATGAGCCGTCCAAACGCCATGCCCAGCTCAGCGATTTTGTGCTTGAGCGCGCTCGACGTTTGGTAGAACAGGGTAAGAATGTCATCATCATGCTTGATTCTCTTACCCGCCTTGCACGCGGGTACAACGCGAACCAAGTCGGCGGTCGTGTCATGTCCGGCGGTCTTGGTGCCAATGCACTGGAAAAACCGCGTAAGTTCTTCGGCGCAGCCCGTAATGTGGAAGAAGGCGGCAGCCTCACCATTATTGCTACCTGCCTGGTCGACACGGAATCCCGCATGGATGAAATTATCTTCGAAGAATTCAAGGGCACAGGCAATATGGAGATACGCTTGGACAGAGAACTCTCGGAGCGCCGTATTTACCCCGCTATTTCTATCCCCCAAAGTGGCACGCGCAATGATGACCGACTCTATCACCCGGATGAGTTTACCCGCATTCAACAACTGCGACGCCAGTTAGCTACCATGCCGGGATGGGAGGCACTTGAAGCTCTCCTCAAAAATATCAAGCGTACGCAAAACAATGCCGAGCTTCTGCTGAGCGGTATCAAGTAAAACGCCGCCACATAGAGTCAACTCTATCTCCGACAAACACGCTTTGTCGGAGATTTTTCTTGATAAATAAGCGAAAGATACTTGAAAACAAGCGCAGAAAGTGCTAGAATAACGGCAGAGCCAATATAGGCACCAATTTCACAACGTTATTATACTATGTCACTCGAATCATTCTTCAATCCGAAGAGCATTGCAGTAGTCGGCGTATCCGCAGACTCCTCCAAGCTGGGCGCAGTTGTATTCAACAACATTATTGCAGCTGACTACAAAGGCAATCTTTACGGTGTAAACCCGAAAATGGCCGGTCAAGAGCTGTGCGGCAAGCCCTGCTACGCCAGCGTAGACGCACTGCCCGAGCCGATGGATTTGGTAGTTATCCTCGTACCCGCACGTTTCACAGAACCCGTTGTGGACGCCTGCATTGCCAATGGTACCAAGAACATCTCCATCATCACCGCCGGCTTCGCAGAAGTGGGTGAGAAGGAGCTTGAAAAGAGAATTGCCCAGAAGTGCTTGGACAATGGCATCAACCTGCTCGGCCCGAACTGCCTTGGCCACATTTCAACCTTCGACAACGTGAACGCATCTTTCGCAGACGGCTTCCCTGCCCGCGGTAACGTTGCCTTCGTTTCTCAGTCCGGCGCATATTGCTCCGCCATCATGGACTGGGCAGCCGGCAAGGGCATTGGCTTCTCCCACTTCATCTCCATCGGTAACAAGGCCGTTATGGGTGAAGACGCTCTTCTTGCTGCTCTTAAGGATGACCCCAACACCAACGCTTTCGTGTTCTATCTTGAGTCTCTCAAGAATGGTAAAGAGTTCCTCAAGGTTATCAAGCAAGTATCCGACACCAAGCCCTGCGTAATCATGGAGCCCGGCAAGAGCGCCAAGGCTCAGGCGGCTTCCCTTTCTCACACCGGTTCTCTTGCACCCAACTATCGCGTGCTTGAGATGGCTCTTCAGGGCGCCGGTGCCATTCAGGCCTACAACGACCGAGAGCTCTTCGGCTTGCTTGAGGTACTGCAATACTGCAACCACAACCAGTTCGACGGCAAGGTAGCCGTACTTACCAACGCCGGTGGTGTAGGTGTGCTCACCTCCGACCTCTGCGAAGAAGCCGGTCTTGACCTTGCTCCCCCCAGCGAAGAGACAAAGGCCGCTCTGCGTGCCGTACTTACCCCCGAGGCCTCCTTGGGCAACCCCATCGACGTTGTGGGCGACGCTAAGGCAGACCGTTACGAGGCAGCTCTTAAGGTTCTTTGCGAGAGCGGCGAGTACAAGAACATCCTCGTTCTTCTCACCCCGCAGCGCGTAACAGAGTGCCCCGAGACAGCTCAGGCCGTTATCAAGTTGGCTCCCCAGTACCCCAACGTGAACATCTACTGCTCTTTCGTGGGTGGTGCCCGCGTAGACGAGGGGCGCGTTCTGCTTAACGAAGCCAAGATTCTCAACTACGAGTACCCGGCCGACATCGTTCGCTTGCTCGGTCTGCTGAAGGCTCAGATGGCTTTCCGCGGCAAGAAGCTTGCCACCTGCGAGACAGGCGAAGTACCCGCTGAGATTAAGGCTGCAGTAACTTCCGCCAAAGAAGCCGGTTTGGCATCTCTGCCCCAGGAGACCGTGAACATGCTCATGGACCATTACGGCATCGATTACCCGAAGTGCGGTAACTTCACCGATAAGGAAGAAGCTTTGGCATTCTGCAAGACCATCTTCCCGAACGCCGTTGTACTTAAGCTCTCTGCTCCCGATGCTTTGCACAAGACGGAAATGAAGGGTATTTACCTCAACATCAATGACGAGGCATCCTTCACCGAGGCATGGGAAGGCCTGTGGGGCTCCATCACCAAGTTCAACCTCAAGGGCGCTTCCGTGCTCATCCAAGAGATGATCACTAAGGCAACCGAGACCATTATCGGTGTGAACAGCGATAAGAACTTCGGCCGCGTGATGGTATTCGGTACCGGTGGTATCTACACCGAGGTAATGCGCGACACAACCATGCGCATTCTGCCCGCTGATGACTTCTCCGAGATGATCAAGGAGACCAAGGTAGGCACCATCCTCAATGGTGTACGTGGCGAGGCTCCCAAGGCTGTAGGTCCGCTGGCAGATACACTTGCCAAGGTGCAGAAGCTTGTTCTCGAGATTCCCGAGATCACCGCTATTGACGGCAACCCGGTTCTCGTAACAGCTGACCGCGCCGTTGTTGTAGACTTCAAGATGATTCTTAAGTAATCAACAACATCGCTGAAATTTACTGCCGCGCTCCTTTATAGGGGCGCGGCTTTTTATGCGACAAAATCAGACAACATACGGCATCGCAAGCACAGTTGACACTATTTTTACACGACAATATACAAATTTAACTTGCAATTTTTTCAAAAATAGGCCAGCATTGCCCCCGTTACACATACAATGAGCAATATGACCCCAAACATCAAAATCGGCATCATTCAAAATGCCCCTCTCACAGCCGACCTTTCGCTTAATCTCAGGCAGATTGTGCAGGGCTATCGCGAATGTTTAGACCACGGTGCAGATATCATCATAGCAACGGCATATTCGCTCTGTGGTGCCGGGTTGCTCGATTTAGCAGACCGCACATCCTTTTTGCAACAAACGGAAGCCGCGCTTGATGCCTTGTCACAAGAGTTAGGCAGCACACCTCTTATCCTTGGAGCCTACGCCCCCCTACCCAGCCTCTTCCCGACAGATTACGATGACGATGAGGAAGACGCCCCCGCAGAAGCGCACCAACACGGCATCTTGGTTCCGTATTTGATGGAAAATGACAGCGTCACTGAGCTTGAAAACGGTGAAACGGTAGACATTAACGGGGTGTCGGTATATATCGATGTTAATGATGAAGAAGTAGTCATTGACGACATGGAGCCGAACCTGATTGTGCATCTGGCTACAAAATCATGGCATGCCAATGCAGCTAAAGAAGACGAAGCCAACAGACAATGGGAGGCAAACACCAACGGTGTGCCCGTTGTTTGCGTACGCCACGTTGGTACCTCTAACGGGGCTATATACGGAGGTGGCTCAGGTATCTATCTGCCCGGCAAAAAAACGCATGCCAGACTCCCCTTCTTTGAAACAGCAGCCCAAAGCATATCTCTTAGCGCGGCAAGCAAGGCTAAAGCTTTGCCCCAAGACGAAGAACTGCTCGCGCAGGCATTAGAAAGAGGCATACGCGACACAGTGCTTCACAACGGTTACATCGGTGCAAGTATTATGCTGGATGAGCCGCAATCTTGCCTGCTGGCGGCACTTTGTGCAGAAGCCTTAGGGGCTGCAAACGTGCATGGCGTCACTTTCAACAACAATACCACTTGCGCCGATATTCTCAACATCAAGGTTAAATCAATTAACATTGACAATATTACAAAAGAATTAGCATACACTGCAGACCTCGCAGCACATGATGTTCTCAGCGCTCGCTTGAAAACAACCGTAATGACTACATATGCAGACCAACACGGGCTCATGCCACTGAGCGCCATTACACGGCATGACCTGATGATGAATAGTTTTGTACTTTATGGTAACACCGGCGGTTATCTTGCCCCCTTGGGTAATATGTACGAGATGGATACATACTTGCTGAGCAGATACTTCAGCGAAAAGTATGCTGCCTTATTCGGCACACTTAAAGAACCGGCACACCCGGAACAAGGCCGCATCATTCACGAGCTGGCAGACAATAACATCAGCGCCGGTGCATTGTTACACGACTACGTATGCCCCTTCAAAGAGGAGGACATTCGTATGGTTCAACGCAGAATTATAGCCTCTGCTCAAAAACGCACACAAACTCCGGCCGTGCTGTACGTTGATAAAGAGAGCGAGCGTAAAGAGTACCCGACACATCACAGACTCAACGACTGATTGAAGCCATTTATGCAAAAAAAACGCCGTTTCCTTTCATGAGGAAACGGCGCTTTTTGTAAGGGCTCATTATTTCTGTTTTGGAGCCAGAGATATGAAGAGCAAGGACCAGCCGGAAAATATCATTTCTATGGCAATGATGGTACCCAGCAACCATATGGATGAAGCAGGCCAACTCCATACCACCATGATACCTAATATCAGAGAAACAATAGCATTAAAGAATCTCCATGCGCTCCCCATTTCTCGGCTCATGGCAATTGCCGCAACCAAGCGTAGCACACCACCCACCAGCAAGGCCAAACCCAGCCCCAATGTGATGACAGATAAAGAAATCACGGGGAACAACACCATTACCAAGCCTACAGCTATATATATGACACCGGATATCAGGTTCCAAATACGGTGTCCCGCGCGCATTAACGCGTTCCATAAATGAACCAACCCGATAACCAAAAGAGCAACACCGGCAACCCAAACACCTGCAGCGCCTAATAACAACGGGAAACTCAACATGACAAAGCCCAACACAAGCTCCAGCATGGCCAATATTGCAGCCACCCAAGAGTTCCCGACCCAACGATTCATACAACGTTCAGCACTCATGAGAATATGATTTTTCAAATAGTTCTTCTACATTTGCCCAATTGATATGCTGCATAAATGACTCCACATATCCTTTACGATTATTCCTCCAATTCAAATAATAAGCATGTTCCCACACATCGCATGCCAACAGTGGCACAAATCCTGGCACCAAAGCATCTTCATGCCTTTTAATACCGCACACTATCAACATACGGCTCACAGGATCAATCCCCATCACGGACCATCCGCTACCTTGCATGGTCACGGCTACTGTGGAAAAGAGCCGGGTAAAAGAAGCGAACCCACCGAAGCTACGCTCCAAAGCAACTGCTAACTCACCTTGAGGCAGTCCTCGCGGGGAACCTATCATATTATGCCAATATAGAGTATGTAATAGGTGACCACCCAAATTAAAGGCCAGCTTTTGTGAAAGCCATGAAGCATTTTCAGGAGAAAGTGTACCATTATTGATTTTTCTCAACTCTTCTGCAGCCTCATTCGCACCGGCTACATAAGCAGCGTGGTGTTTATCATGGTGCAACAACATTGTTTCTGAGCCCACCAAAGGCTCCAACTCTCTCACGCCATACGGCAGAGGTGGCAGCACATAGTGACCATCAGCATATCCGTGTGTAAGACATATACTGTTCATGCCGTAGAGACACCACTACGCACATTATTTTTCAATAATTGCTATCAATGGTCAGGCGTCCCAATCCAAGCTCACCACAGTTACATTATCAGCATACGGCATATCCAATGCTCGACAAGCCTCAACTACTCGCGCAGATAAATTACCGCTTCTATCCTCCATTACTTCCTTTACCTTGTCGGTTAAAACCGGTGTATAAAGCAAGTCATCCGTGCCATCAGACGTCAACAGCACACGGTCTCCGGGCAGTAAGGGGTACGGAGTTACGGGGGCATCTACCATTGACAAAACACTTCCGGTTACGGCAGATCGCAGAGAATGCCCCTTATGAAGTGCCTCATCGAATGTCAGACACCCTTCTCTCACATATTGCATATAGACTGCACGCATAGAATGGTCCTCATTCAATCGCAACAATCTCCCTTTGCGCCATAAATACAGGGGAGAATCGCCCACGCTAATCCACCACAAGACCCCGCCGCCTATAAAAGCAGCAAGCAATGTTGTACCGCCAAACGCATCGGCCTCTTCAAACATATCACCTACAGCGTCATTAGCTTCCTCTAAAGCATATTCTAAACGCACCGACACGGAGCAATCACGGTGTACCCCGAAAGCAGTGACAAATGCCTTAACAGCAGTTTTGGAAGCTAAGTCACCATATAAATGACCGCCCATACCATCACACACTACCGCCAAAGTACCCTCGGGATAATGCTGCACAAAGTAGGCATCCTCCTGGTGTTCTCTCTTACCTATCCACTGTGATATAACGGCGTTCACGCTTTCCATTCATTACCACAAGATTTGCGTAAAGGCAAGCAAAAACTTTTACTCATTCAAACATGGCGCAAAACATTTATATAATGTTGGGTTTATCACAAGCCTGTAGCAAAAAAAAGCCCTCCTCATTGCGATAAGCAGTGAGGAGGGGAAAAGAACGTTTCTGCTATCAGCTGCGATTCTTAAGCTGCGGGAACAGAATGATATCACGAATGGAGCATGCACCGGTCAGCAACATGCAAAGGCGGTCAATACCGATACCGATACCACCGGCGCTGGGCATACCGCTTTCCAGAGTTTCCACGAAATCGTAGTCAATCTTCTGGGTTTCTTCGCCGGCTTGGTGCTTAAGGCGCTCCAACTGCTCGATGGGGTCGTTCTGCTCGGAGTAACCGGGGCAAAGCTCCTGGCCATTCATCACAAGCTCAAACACATCTACAACCTCAGGGTTTTCCGGGTTTGCCTTGGCCAAGGGCACAAGGTCGCGTGCTACATGGCAAACAAAGAGGGGATTGGCCTGCTTCTCTTCCACCAGTTTCTCATAAACCTGCTGGGTAACAGCCGTATCATCAAGCTCCTCACCGATTTGCAGGTGCAGCTCATTCTCTGCACGGTTGCGGCGTTGCTCGGGGGTAAGCTCAAACCAATCAGCCCCGGCAGCTTCCTTCACCAAATCATTGTAATCTGCGCGACGCCACGGGCGAGTCAAATCAACCGTCCAGCGGACATTGCCGTTTTCATCATACTGGTCAAACTTAAGCGTGCCGAATACCTTCTCTGCCACGGTGCAAATCATTTCTTCCATCATGGCTGCCATAGTCTCATAATCACCACCGGCTTCGTACACCTCCAACACAGTGAACTCGGGATTGTGGCGACGGTCTACACCTTCATTGCGGAAATTGCGGTTCAGCTCAAATACCTTCGGGAAGCCACCCACCATCAAACGCTTCAAGAACAATTCCGGAGCAATACGCAAGGTTACAGCTTTCTTGAGCGCATTGTAGTAGGACTCGAAAGGCTTGGCGGCTGCACCACCGGCAATATCTTGCAGCATCGGGGTCTCTACCTCCAAGAAACCACGGTCCGTCAAATACTTGCGAATCTCTTGAATAATCAGAGAACGCTTCACGAAACGGTCTGCACTTTCTGCATTGCTCATCAAGTCCAAATGGCGGCGACGATAACGCAAATCCATATCAGCCAAGCCGTGGAACTTATCGGGCATGGGGCGCAAAGCCTTAGAAAGCACGGTAAAAGCATCAACTCTTACAGAGGGCTCGCCGGTGCGGGTAATAAAGGTTTCACCCTCTACACCAATCCAGTCACCGCGCTCCAACAACTTCCACAAGGCCCAAGTTTCTTCCGTGCAAGACTTCTTGGTAAGCATGCACTGAATCCCGCCCTTCACATCACTGATGGTAAAGAACTGGGTACGCCCCATATCGCGCAAAGCGGTAATACGGCCCAAAATTTTCACCTGTTTACCCTCCTCGAACTCGGCCTTGAGTGTACCGGGGTCGGTTGTGACATCGAAACGGCATCCATAGGGATTTACCCCTAAGGCGCGAATCTTGTCAACCTTCTCACGGCGTACGGCAATCAGCTCCTCCTCGGAGGAACCCGGAGCGGTATTAACAGTTTGTTCTTCTGACATAGCGCGCGCATTATACGCCTTTTTTCGTAAATTTCCAGCCTAAAATCACGTTTTTTATCATATCACACAAAATACTAACAACAATTCTGAGTAGAAATAATGCGCAAGACTGACACAAAAAGACACGTTGCAGGCTGGAATCCGACAAGGAAGAGAAGTATAATACGTTTTCGTGAAGAAGTGCCAAATATGTGGTAAACGCGCGTCTATGCAATTGACGCAAATAGTGAATGGACAGATAACAGAGCTGATCCTGTGCGAGAGCTGTGCCCGCAATAAGGGATTGTTTGACCCTCAATCTCTCTCTTTCGCTGAAAAGTTTTTCCCGGAAGAGTTCAAGAAGAAAGTAGAAGACCTAATTAAAGAACTGGCAGACAGCAAATTTTTAAGTGATGAACAAATGAACGATGCTGAGCACCCCGTGGCAGATGCCTTGGCTCGCTGCCCGGTGTGTGACTTCACGTTGGACGCATACCGCCGCACAGGGCGATTGGGTTGTCCTGACTGCTACAGCGTGTTTGCCAGAGACTTGGACAAAGAGCTGCAAAAAGAAGTAGCGGACGCTCCCGCCAATGCACCGGCAGAATCTCCTGCACTCACCCTCAAAAAACTGGAGCAAGAGCTGCAAGAAGCTATTGACCGAGAAGATTATGAAAAGGCCGCAGAACTGCGCGACCGCATCCGCGAATTAAGCTGACAACGCACATGGCTAAGTCTTTCAACTCTCTTATAAAGAATCTCCCCCCGTGGTTCAACAATCCCGGGACGGAGGACGATGTCATTATCGGCACCATGGCAAGAGTGGTACGCAACTTGGCGGGCCATGCCTACCCCGGATGGAGCACGGAAGATGGCAGAAAGGCCGTTGCGGCAAAAATACTACCGGCCATTCAGAAGCTACCGGGCAATAAGACCGCAGCATTTTATGCCGAGATGACGGAGCTTGACTACACCCGGCGCCGTGTTCTGCTGGAACGCAAGCTGATGAGCCAATGCATGGCCGCACGACAAAGCGGCTGCCACATCGTCATCAACAGCAAACAAGACACAACCTTTATGATCAATGAAGAGGAGCACTTAGTCATGCACCTCTTCTCAAGCGAAGCAAAGCATCACACCCTGATTCAGCGCGCAGAAAAGATATGTGACACCCTCAGCAAAGAACTCAAGTTTGCCGAGAATGCAGCAGGAGAACAGCTTACCAGCTTGCCGGCAGAGGCAGGTAGTGGCGTGCAACTATACACAATCGTGCAATTGCCGGCACTGGTAATGGCCGATATGATGCCGCAAATACACAGAGGATTGGAAAAACTGATGCTCAACATCGCCCCCTTTTACTCTCAACTTGGGGACGATGCCGCCAATCTGTTTGTGATATACACGGCCCCCATTCTCAAAGGCGGGGAAGAAGAAATAGCTAACCATCTGTACGACATTGTACTGACCATAGCCGAGAGAGAGCACGAGGTACGCAGCCGCCTTGTAAACAGCGATAAAACCATGGGCGTCATGCAAGATGCCATATCCCGAGCCTACGGGTTGCTTCGCTACGGTTTACGCTTAGAATATGCAGAATGCATCAATGCACTTTGCATGTTGCGCTTGGGGCTCATAGCCGGCTACGTAAAGGCAGAAGGTGCAGAATTGTCCGGTGTGTTAAGTGTCATTGCCTCGTTCTACTTATCAACAGCCCCCTACAGTATGCAATATCTTTCCCAGGATTGCTCAGAAACATCTATCGAGATGGCACGTGCTCTTTTCTGTAAACAACTTATTGAAAAATTGGAGCTCGCAACAGATTTATTCTGAGCTCATCCTTTAATATCCTAATCTCATGAACAATTTTACCCCCAGAGCCCAACAAGTATTGAATTTGGCACGCCGAGAGGCCGACCGTTTTCACCACAACTATATAGGTGCAGAGCATGTCTTGCTCGGCATGCTCAAACTCGGCCACGGCGTAGCGGTTACCGTCATCGAAAACGCCGGAGTCAACATCCCGGAGCTTATCAGCAAAATAGAAGCCTCGCTGATACCGGGCACGGCTGCCGGCAATGAAGGCTCCCTCCCCTACACCCCGAGAGTAAAGAGAATGCTCTCCACCGCAGGGAGCGAGGCAAGAGACATGCGCCACACCTACGTGGGCACTGAGCATATTCTTTTGGCTATATTGAGAGATGATGGAGGTTTAGCAAAAGATGCACTCACCGCCGTCGGCATACAGTACACAGCAGCAAAAGAGAGCATTATGCGAGAGCTCGGCCCCAATTTCAACACCGAGCCTGCCGCAGACGGCCCCCAAAACGCCCGCCCCGGACGCCCCGAGGAGGAAGAGGAAGATGCCAACGCATTTTTGCATAACCGCCGCCCCCCCCGTAAGCAGCAGGAATCCGGCGACACCCCGGCGCTCAACGCTTTCGGGCGAGATTTAACTGCCCGTGCCGCCGCCGGAGAGCTGGATCCCGTCATCGGCCGCCGTGCTGAAATTGAGCGAGTCATCCAAATACTGTGCCGCCGCACCAAGAACAACCCCGTATTGCTCGGCGAAGCCGGTGTAGGCAAAACGGCTATTGTTGAAGGCTTGGCCCAAATGATTGTTGCGGGCGATGTGCCGGAGTTCTTGCGAGGCAAAAAGATTATCTCGCTTGACTTAGCGCTCATGTTGGCGGGCACCAAGTATCGCGGCCAATTTGAGGAGCGACTCAAGGCCATTATGGATGAGATACAGCGTGAAAAGAAGGTGATTCTCTTCATTGACGAGATGCACACCCTCATCGGCGCCGGTTCTGCAGAGGGGACCATGGATGCCTCCAACATAATCAAACCTGCGCTTTCTCGCGGTGAAATGCAAGCCATTGGTGCAACCACGCTCAATGAGTACCGCAAGCACATTGAGAAGGATGGTGCTTTTGAGCGTCGATTCCAGCAGGTGCAGGTGCCCGAACCCTCCGTCGAAGATACCATTTTGATACTCAAAGGCATTGCCTCTCGCTACGAGGAGCACCACCATGTGCATTACACAGAAAAAGCCCTGGAGGCAGCAGCCCAACTGGCCAAGCGTTACCTGCACGGCAGATTCTTGCCCGATAAAGCCATTGACGTGATAGACGAAGCCGGCTCACGCCTGTGTGTGGCGCGCATGACCCGCCCGCAAGAGCTCAAAGATAACGAAAAAACACGCCGCGAGTTGGAAGAGCAAAAACAAAAAGCCGTAAAAGAACAAGACTTTGAACAGGCTGCCAAGCTGCGTGACCGCATGGCAGAGCTCAACCGAGAGCTGGAAAATGCGGTAGATGCCTGGAAAGAATCCATGCACAACAACAGTCAAGAGGTTAGCGAAGAGGATATTATGACCGTCATTTCCAAATGGACGGGCATTCCGCTCTCTCGCATGGAAGAAAAAGAGGCAGAAAAACTTCTGCGCATGGAAGAAGAGCTCAAGAGCAAGGTGATAGGCCAAGACGAAGCATGCTCTGCCATCTCGCGAGCCCTGCGCCGCAGCCGTGCAGACATTAAAGACCCGCGCCGTCCTATCGGGTCCTTCCTTTTCATGGGTCCCACCGGTGTGGGCAAAACCTACCTTGCCCGCAACCTGGCAGAGATTATGTTCGGCACGGCAGAGGCGCTCATCCAAGTAGACATGAGCGAGTACATGGAGAAGCACAGCACCAGCCGCATGATTGGTTCTCCCCCCGGATACGTAGGCCATGATGAAGGCGGCCAACTTACCGAGCAGGTGCGCCGCCGTCCGTACTCAGTCATTCTCTTTGACGAGGTGGAGAAAGCCCACCCCGATGTCATGAACTTGCTGCTGCAAGTGCTTGAGGAGGGAAGCCTTACAGACTCCCTCGGCCGCAAGGTAAGCTTCAGCAACACCATCATCATCCTCACGTCTAACGTAGGCGCCAGTTTGGCAGCCCGCCAAGGGCGCATGGGCTTTGGCGCCATGACTGATACCGAGGCAGACTACGAAACCATGAAGGAGCGCATCGGCGAGGCGGCAAAACAACACTTCCGCCCCGAGTTCATCAACCGTTTCGATGAGCTGATTGTCTTCCGCATGCTGGAGCGTAAGGATCTGGAGCAAATTGTACTGCTCGAGGCTCAAAAACTCATTAAGCGCTTGGCTGACAAGCAGATAACCCTCACACTCTCGCCCGAGGTCATCAGCATGCTGGTAGACAAAGGGTACGACCCGCAATACGGTGCCCGCCCCATGCGCCGCGCAATAGAACGCCTGCTCGAAGACCCGATTGCCGAAGCCATTTTGCGTGGCGATTTGGCAGCCGGCATCTGCTCGCAAGCCATTAAAAATACAGATACAAACCAAATCGGCTTTGAGCACACGGCACCTCAGCCCGCAGAGGAAGAGAAGAAACCGGTCTCCCGCAAGAAAAAGCCGGCCACAACCACGGCCAAAAAGCCGACTAAGACCACCCGCAAAAAAAGCGACAAATAAGCACCAAGCATGAAAGCCCCGACCATCAAAAAAGTTGATTCTGTATCGGTTGCCCGATTCTACGAGAATTACGGCGGCACACTTGAGCTGCAACTGTGCAACAGCCCGTTGGGCATGTCTCGCAAGATATTGCAGCCCACGCTCAACCGCCCCGGTTTAGCCTTGGCCGGGTATTTCAGCTACTTTGCGCACGAGCGTATTCAGGTATTCGGGGCGGCAGAAATGGCCTACATGTCAACCATGGAGGGCATACCCCGCGAGGAGCGCATACGCCGGCTCTTTGCGGAGAATGTGCCCTGCCTCATCTTCACGCGTGGTGTCGATATACCGCGAGATGTGCTTGAGCTGGCAGACGAATACTCGGTATCCGTCTTCGTATCCCCCCTGCCCACGGTAAAACTCGTTAACCGTGCCACCATTATCTTGGATAACGAGTTTGCCGAAAGCACCACACTGCACGGCTGCATGGTAGACGTCAACGGCGTTGGCGTACTGCTCACCGGCGACAGCGGTATCGGCAAGAGCGAAATCTCACTCGGTTTGGTGGAGCGCGGCGCGTCACTCGTGGCAGACGACATGGTGCGTGTACGAAACATCGGTGGCGAGCTCATTGCAACCTCCCCCAAGCTCAGCAGCGGGTTCATTGAGATTCGAGGAATCGGCATTATCAATGTAACCAACCTATTCGGGCTTAAAGCATACCGCCGCCAAAAAAATATAGACTTGGTCATCAACCTTACCAACGGCCAGATGACGGAAATGGAGCGCCTGGGCATTGAGCGCAAAAAGACCACCATTCTGGGTGTAGATGTAGAGCGACTCAACCTGCCCGTTGCCCCCGGCCGAGACATGACCCGACTTGTGGAAGTTGCAGCCTTGGGCCACTACCTGAGAGAAAGCGGCTATGACATGGCGGGCGAGTTCAACAAACGCCTGCACAAAGAAATTGCCATGCGCACCAGCATGAGCATCCACACCCCCAGAGACTGATTTTCCCCATGACACCACTTCAAAACATCACCGAGCTGCTGGACTCCACCCTGCGCATACGCGAAATTAAAGATGCATCCGTTGCCCTCAATGGCTTGCAGGTAGAAAACAATGGTACTGTTACCAAGGTAGCGCTGGCAGTGGATGGTTCACAGAAAACAATTGATGATGCCATTGCCGCCGGGGCAGATTTGCTTATTTTGCACCACGGTATCTACTGGTGCGGGCTGCGCCCCATGACCGGTTGGTTCAAAAAGAAAATTCAAAGCTGCCTTGAGCACAACTTGGCCGTGTACGGCGCACACTTACCGCTGGATTTGCACCCGCAGCTGGGCAACAATGCGGGCATAGCCCGCGAGCTTGGCCTCACCGACTGCACCCCCGAGGTAGACTACCACGGCACCCTTATCGGCGTGGCGGGGTATTTTGACGGCACTGTGGCAGAGCTCCGCGAAAAGTTTGCCCAAATCACGGGCAGCAGCGTTACGGGGTATGTGCAAAATGCCGATGCCCCGGCAGGCCGAGTAGCCGTATGCTCCGGAGGGGCCGGCGATGTCATCTATCAAATGCACGATAAAGGCTACACAACTTACCTGACGGGTGAAGAAAATCACTGGGTGGTCAATGCCGCGCAAGACATGGGCATCAATATCCTCTTCGCCGGCCATTACGCCACAGAGACATTCGGTGTCAAATCTTTAGGCAAGCTCATAGAAGAACAGTTCGGCCTACCCACCGTTTTCATTGATAATCCCACGGGAATGTAACCATGCTCATCATCGCAGAAGACTCCATCGGCGCACGGCTCGACCAATTTTTGGCAGGGCAACTGCCCGAGTTGTCGCGCGCCCGCATCCAAGCCCTCATCAAGTCCGGTGAAATTACCGTCAACGGTAAATCGACCAAGGCTAAAACGCCCATTGAGCGGGGCATGCGAATTGAGGTAAATATACCTGAACCCGAACCCACCGAAGCTCAACCGCAAGACATACCGCTATCCGTTCTCTATGAAGACCGCGATGTCATCGTCATCGATAAAGAAAGCGGCATGGTAGTACACCCCGCCGCAGGCAACCCGGATGGCACACTGGTAAACGCTGTGTTGTTTCACTGCGGCGATTTATCGGGCATTGGCGGCGTAGAGCGCCCCGGTATTGTACACCGCTTGGATAAAGACACCAGCGGCTGCATTGTAGTTGCAAAAAATGACCGCGCGCACCTCTCGCTTACTACCCAATTTGCAGAGCGAGACACCGGCAAAATTTACCTTGCTGTTGTTCAAGGCTGCCCCAAAGAACCGGAAGGAACCGTCTTTACCAACATCGGGCGCCACCCTGTCAACCGCCTCAAAATGGCCGTTGTTAACCCCGGGGCCGGCAAACCCGCCATTACGGACTACAAGGTGCTGCACCACGATGCTTCCACCAACTCCAGTTTGGTAATGTGTACCCTGCATACCGGCCGCACCCACCAGATACGAGTCCACATGCTGCATTTGGGGCATCCTCTCATCGGCGACCCCATCTACGCACACCCGCAGAAACAAAAAGCCAAGCCCGGGCGCCTCATGCTGCATGCCTGGCGTTTGGCATTCAATCATCCGGCAGACGGACACCGCGTTGCCATCCAATCCCCCATACCGCCGGAATACACACCTTGGCTTATAGAAACAGAGCTTCCCGAGTGGGAAGAAGCAGCCTATATTCAATCTTGAACCATTGCGTGTAGTCATGGTATCAACATATACCATGACTACACAACCCACCGAATCAACAGCCGGGGTGGAGGCTTTGCTTCGCCTCATTATCGAGTTTGCTGATAACAATAAAACAACAACCTCTTTTCTCTCTGACCTATTATTACTTTTGAGCAAGATCCTTCAATCGGGATTGATTTTTCATGATTCTGCGAGAACGGAGACACTGACCTTCAGAGAAGCAGCTCAAAAAAGCTTTGAGGCCAGGCTATGTCGGCGCCCCAGCACCATAAAAGACTTGAGTTCTTACATCAAACGTTTTCTCAAGTATGCAGATTGGACAGACCGCGATATTCGCACCATTACGCAGCGAGACTGCAGAAACCTCCTCAATGCGCATTTCAAAACAAGCGGGCATGTATTCTGCAAGGCAAAATCAATACTGCACAGCATATTCAACTATGCCATACGCCGCGAGTGTTGCGACAAAAATCCGGTTCGAGGCATAGACAGCTTGCCTATCAGAGAAGAGAAAATAAACATACTCACACTTAAACAAATAGCAGGGTTCATGAAAGCTGTAAAAGCAAAAGACCTGCAATGCATGCAAGCAGCAATACGACTCATGTTGTGGTGTGGAATCAGACCGGGTGAAGTACAGCGACTGCGCTGGCAAGACGTTGATTTTCGTGAAAATGTTGTATACATAGATGGGCAAACCAGTAAAACCGGCGGGGCCCGTGCGGTACCATTAAGAGGAAGCGCCTTGTATCTCAAACAGTTTAAGGGTAAACTCAATGATTATATTGCACCGCGTAATTGGGCGCGCGTTTGGGAAAAACTACGCCGCCGCGCAGGTATGCGACAATGGCAAAAAGATGCCATGCGCCATACATTTGCCAGCATGCACCTCAAGAGATTCCACAACATTTACCTCTTGCAGGAAGAAATGGGCCACCGCGACAGCATGTTGCTGCGCACTCGTTACCTCAACCTACGAGGCCTGACTTCTCAAGCCGCGGCTCGTTTCTTTAATTGGCCCGAATAACCGCCTTTTTATGCCATGAAAGAAGATTGACCTCTGCATGATTACATGTAAAATACTCAGCAATATCACTTTTTCTATGTCACACAATACACACCAATTTCAAACAGAAGTACGCCAGCTGTTGGATATCGTGATTCACGCTTTCTACAGCGACCGCGAGGTCTTTGTGCGTGAGCTTGTTTCCAATGCCTCTGATGCGCTGGAAAAACTGCGACTCAAACAACTTACCGGCACCACTGTTGCCGACCCCGAGCGCGACCTGCGTATCACCATTACCGCAGATGAAGAAAACCACACCCTCACCATTGCAGACTCCGGTATCGGCATGACCCGTGAGGAAGTAGTTGAGTACCTCGGCACCATTGCTCACTCCGGCACCAAGAAATTCTTGGAGGCAATGAAAGAGTCTCAAAGTGGCCCGCAAGACCTCATCGGCCAGTTCGGCGTAGGTTTCTACAGTGCCTTTATGGCTGCTACAGAGGTAGAAGTAACCACCCGCTCTTGGCAGCCCGAAGCTGCCCCCGTTAAGTGGACCAGCGACGGCCAGGAAGGCTACACGCTTGAAGATGCCCCGGCAGATACTCCTCGCGGCACCAGCATTCTCATCAAACTTAAGGAAGACGCTCAAAACTTCTCCCAAATCAATACCCTGCGCTATATTGTCGGCAAGTACAGCAACTTCGTCGGGTTCCCCATAGACTGCAATGGCGAGCACATCAACACCGTGCAGGCCATCTGGATGAAGAATAAAAAAGATGTCACGACCGAGCAATACGAAGAGTTCTACAAGTTCATCGGCCATACAGACAGCGCACCGCTTACCTGGATGCACTTCAGCGCAGACGCCCCCATCGTGCTCAACTCCGTTCTCTTTGTGCCCGAGGAAAGCCCCGAGGCCATGGGCTTCGGCCGTTGCGAGCCCAATGTTTCTCTTTACTGCCACAAGGTACTTATTGACAGCAAACCCGCTAATTTGCTGCCCGAGTGGCTGCGCTTCCTGACCGGTGTGGTAGACAGCGAAGATCTGCCCCTCAACATCTCTCGCGAAATGTTGCAGGATAACTCCCTGCTGCGCCGCATCTCCGGCATTATCACCAAACGCTTCATCAAGCATTTAGAAAGCCTTGCCAAAGATGATGCTGATAAATACGAGCAATTCTGGCTGCAGTTCAGCCGCTTCATTAAAGAGGGCATCGTTACCTCTTGGGAGCACAAAGACGCCCTTGCCAAATTGCTTCGCTTTGAATCTACCTTCACGGAGCCCGGTAAGCTCACTTCTTTTGCAGACTACATCAGCCGCATGAAGGAAAACCAGAAAGACATTTATGTGCTCTTCGGTGCATCCCGTGCCCAGCTGGAGCATAGCCCGTATCTGGATGCCCTCAAGGCCCGCGGGTTTGAGGTGTGCTTCTTCACCGACGGCGGTGATCAATTCGTGGTCGACAGCATCAACAAGGTGGAAGACAAAGAGGTAAAATCCATTGACCGTGCCAACCTCGAACTCCCCCCGCTCGAGAATCAGCCCGACCAACCCGGGCTTGATGACGAGCAAGCAACCAAGCTCACAGATTGGGTATCTGCCACCTTTGCCGATTCCTTCAGCAAGGTAAGTGTCAGCGACCGCGTCACCTCCGCCCCCGCCATCGCATTGCAGGGCGAAAATGATGTTTCCCCCGAGGTACGCGCTTACCTCAAGGCAATGGGCCAACCCGTGCCGGAGAATCACCCCGAGATTGCCTTCAACCCGCACAGCCCCATTGTTCAAAAGCTGGCAGAATTGCAAACCGAAAACGAGGAGCTGGCTACACTGTTGGCCGGGCAACTGGTCAATACCGCCCTGCTTCGCGCCGGTATGCTGGAAGACCCCGCCACGCTGGCTGATAACTCTCAAGCTTTGCTTGAAAAATTGCTCAGCAAGTAATTATCAAACACCCCGCCCTGTTATGATGACGGGGCGGGGTAAAATCAAAATCGTTATCTCTTTATAATGAGATAACATATATACTACACATAATAAACACACAACAATTTCTGCATCTTATCACATAAACAAGCTACCTAATATTAAAATCTTCTATTTTCAGCAAGTTGATATTTTTTTCTTGCTATCTGATTTAAAATGATGTAATGTTAGTTTCGGTGACAGAATTCTGTCTACATTTATCTTAAACATATAACAAATTCACAACAATGAAAAAAATCTCTTTTATCGCTCTTTCTGCTCTTCCCGTTTTAGGTCTTGTTTCCTGCGGTGAAAAGGAAGCCCCTGCCGCCCCCGCAAACACTGAGGCTGCAGCTCCTGCTAAAACACCCGCACCCGCAGCAACCAAAACAGCCCCGGTAACAGCAGAGGACTACATGTTGGCCGTTATCGAGACAATGGAGGAGCTTGTTGCCACTGTAGAAGCCACTAACGCAGGCAACTCTGCAGAGCAAGCAAAGAAGGTTTCCGAGCTCGCTACCAAGATGAACACACTCCTTGCCGAAGCAGCAGCCAAAGGCTTCACCGATGCAGAGCCTACTCCTGAAATGAATGCTCGCATGGAAGCAGCAGGCACTCGCTTGGGAGAATGGATCATTGCAAATGCAGAAAGCATTGAATCTTTTGACCCGTCCTTCTTGGAAGCTTTGGGTAGCATCGGCATGTAAGCTGACCGTCTGAAATTTAAATAACAAATTAGGCCCGGAAGTTGTCTTAGTGTACAATTTCCGGGCTTTTCTAAGCGAACAAGTTCTAACACCCACCCAATGATGAAACTCCGCTATACGCCGGCTGCCGTTTTCTTAAGTTTAATACCTTGCGTATCAATAGCGCAAGATGCTGAAGTGTTACAGAGCGCCATTCTCAAAGGGTGTGGATTAGATGAACTGGAAAAACTGATACAAGGCGGCGTTTCCGTACATACCGAGATAGCATTGTTTCCCGGGCAAGAACCGGCACCATTAATTTGTGTTCTACTCTCCGAAGAATATCAACTTTCAGACCAAGTACCCCACATCTGCAGCCATGAAGACATGGCCCTTTTCCTCATAAGGATGGGAGCAGATGTAAACGCGAAAGATAAACAAGGACGCACCCCCCTGCACCTTTGCGGGCTGGATGTGGTATTCCACATATTAGTAGAAGCCGGGGCAGATATTAACGCTGTTGACAATGCCGGCAATAAACCACAGATCAGAGCACGAATGGAAGGGGCACCGCTCGAAGATGACGACCGCTCGCCCGAAGAGATTCGAGAAGAAGGCGTGTGTTATGCAGAAGGAAAAAAAGGCTACCCGAAAGACGAGCAAAAAGCCATTGAACTTTATCTGCAAGCCGCAACCATGGGTGATTCTACCGCCCAGCGCTGGATGGGCTGGCGTTACCGACAAGGCAGAGGTGTTAAAAAAAATGAGCAACAGGCCAATTTCTGGTTCAGCAAAGCGGCACAGCAAGGTGATGAGGCGGCATACAATGCCATGAAACACCTCACACCCACAACGCTTACAAATCGCACGATTGTATTTACCATTGAAGAAGCAACGCTCATTCAACCTCAGCTCGTAGTCGAGCACTTACAATCCGGCGATGCGATTACTATACAATGGGGTAATGCCCACAGAGATATTCGCACTAAAGGCAACAGCCGAACAGATACACAATATACAGCATTAAGCAAAAACACGGCAGATATAACGGAAGATTATACACAAAATGGACAGGTGCAATACACCAAGCATTTTGAACTTCATTTTCTTACCCCCACAAGCGGAACATTCCGGGCCAAAGTAACAGATATAGCTGATGTCATCGGAGCAAAAGCCATTATCTATATCGGTGACTTTGTTATCAAATAAACCACAATATTAAACATTAGCAATAACATGTCAAACACAGTAACAACAAAAATCAGCTGGACGAGCCGTTTGGGGAGCTCCCTCAAAGGTGTCATTGCCGGCTTTATTCTGTTCATAGCAGGTATTATCTTGCTGTTTTGGAACGAAGGCAATTACGTAAAAGTCAAAAAAACGTTGGAGAAAGGACAAGAGATATGCGTATCTCTTCCGTCTAATGAAGACATAGACAGTGCTTACAACAACAAGTTGGTACACATGTCCGGCAAAGCCGTTACAGAAGACGAGCTAACCGATGATGTCTTTAACTTCACGAAAAAAGGCATTAAACTTCACCGTACTGTCGAATATTATCAGTGGGTAGAAGAAAGTCACACCACCACAGAAAAAGACGCCATTGGTGGAGGAGAAACACAAAAAACAACTTACACTTACAAAAAACAATGGCGTTCGGCTCCCGTAAGCGATTCTTCTTTCCACCAAAAGGCAGGCCACGAAAACACAACACATTTTGAAGCCGATAGCGTCAATTTTTACGCCAAGAACGTAAGCTTCGGCGCCTTCCGACTCAGCGACACGCAAATCAAAAAGATTGGGGGAGAAACGCCCATCAAAGCCGCCGATCTTACTATACCTGAAGAGTTAAAAGGGCGAGCCGTTGCCAAAGGCAACTATATATACATAGGCGCACCCACTGCATACGGGCCACAGTTCCCGGTTGAGCAACCGCAAACCAACAACCAAGCTCAAGCTGTAACACCGCAGCAACAACCGCAGGTAACTACACAACAGGCCCAAGATATTACCAATACCACACACGTACTGGTTCCTGAGCTTCAAGCTGCACCCTTTACAGTCATTGCTCATGAGGGTACCTATTTTATCAAAACCCCGGATGGTAATCTGACACGTATCAGCACAAGAGAAAACGGCACCTATTACATCAGCTACAATGCAGCAGAACATGCCGTGGGACTCTGCCCCAATCAACAAGGGTCCTCTGTACAAACCAACACTGTACAACAACCCACCGTTCAGCCCCAAACCACACCGGCATATGTCACCGTTGACCCCGGTAACCCGCAAATAGGTGATGTACGTATCAAGTGGACATTAATTGCCCCCGAGCAAACAATCAGTATTGTCGCTCAGCAGAGCAATGATACTTTTGCGCCTTACTATGATAAGGATAATGACAGATCCATCAACTTGCTTGAAATGGGGGAGCAACCGGCCGACCTCATGTTTGCAAACGCTTTAGATGCAAACAGCATGATAACATGGTTCCTCCGCTTCGGTGGCTGGTTCGCCATGTACATTGGCATTGCAATGGTTTTGAAGCCCTTGTCCGTACTGGCTGACGTTGTAGCAATTATCGGAAACATCATTGAATTCGGCACAAAGATTATCGCTTTCGTTGTGGCAACGGTAGTATCCCTTACCACAATAGCGATTGCTTGGCTGTTCTACCGTCCGTTGATTTCCATACCGCTTATTGTTGCGGCAATTGCGCTCATCTACTGGTGCAAAACACGCAAGAAAAAGCAAGATGCAGCAAAGACTACCGAAACAACAACCGCGTAAACTTACTTAACAAAATCTCGGGGTGCACACAAGCATCCCGAGATTACCCGATATAAGCCCATGAACCTTTCCTCCCTCATACTCGCAGCGCCATTGGCAGCCATTACCCTCAACGCAGTAGAAACAAACACTACCACCCGGGTACAAGAGTTAGTTGCCACCCTTGCAACCAAGCATACCAACTCTCCCCATTGGGCAGAGATATACAGCTATCTGCAAGATATGCAATGGGATGGAATTAACTCGAAGGTGTGTAACAGTGATACTTTGCTGGTATATGCCCTGAGCACGCCGGATTTAGGTTTATGCAACGCAGAGGATATCGGTACCATACTATTGGCCGGAGCAAATGTTCATATAGCAGAAGAAGCTACCGGCAATACACCCCTGCATTTGGCAGCAAAGATCCAAGACTATGCCATCGCATTAAGACTTATTGCGTGTGGTGCAAATTTAACAGTAAAGAACAAGGACGGGAAAACTGCGGCAGATTTGGCAGAAGAGCCTCATCTCAAACTGCTGTTAAGTACCGGTATTCCATGTGAGCTTGTCACCAAAAAGGCAAAAGATACTTATAAAAAAGCCCTTTCAGGCAATGCCGATGCCTGCTACGAGATAGGGTTACTCTACAACTCCGGAGAAGGAAGTGATGTAAACCCCATGGTGAATTGGATAGGCGGCTTGGAGCCTTTACGAGACATGAGCCACTTCTGGCAAAAATTGGCTGCGGAAAAAGGCCACATCAACGCTATTGCTAACCTCGGTATGCTTTATTATTGGGGGGCAGAGGGTGTTACTCAAAATGAGATGTTGGGCTATACCCTGCTCAAAAAAGCAGCTGAGCTCGGACATGAGACAGCAGCAGAGATATTGCAAGGTGCACAGACACCATCGGGCATCAACATGCCTGCCACACTTCATCGTGGATGTAAGCTCATATTCAAGGGAGAACATTCCGAATCCGGTGATATATGCACCATGGTCTTCGGCGAGAATGGGGCATCCCCCTTCTCCGTCATATATTATAAACCGGTGAGTGCTAATATGGCAGAACTGGGATTCCGCAGTGGTTCTCTTATCTTCAATGGAACCATTTTGTTCGAGGCACAGAATGGAAATAACTACTCCGGAAGAATCGGTGGCACAATCATTGATACAACCCACGGAGCTCTCGAGATTTTCCCGTTGACATTTGAACTCAACGTACCAAGCAAATAATGTTGGTATACGTAGACAATCAAGAAGTAAGAATTTTCAACGGCTGCACCGCTGCAGATGCCGTGCGTCGTTTAGCATCGAATCTGGCAGTAGATATTTCTTATACAGAGTTGTACGATATCTTCGGCAATGTGATTGCAAATGACAGTCCTATGACGGAGGGGCGGCATATCTTCACTATAAAATCTTCAAAAAACCCACAATCATGAAACGCGCTATCCTTTCTACTTTCGTGCTAATCTCATCACTGTACGGCGAGCAAGTTACAGTGTTAGGAATCAATGACATGCACGCCAACATAGATGATTTACCTCAGCTTGCCTCATTCGTGAAAAGCGAGCGAGATACTACCCCGCACGTTCTGCTGCTGTCTGCCGGTGACAATCGCACGGGAAATCCCTATGTCGACAACGGAGAACAACCCGGTGTACCCATGATTCAACTCATGAACATGATAGGATTTGACCTTTCTACCCTGGGGAACCATGAGTTTGACACCGGGAGAAACGGACTGCAAATGGCCATCCACGCCGCGAACTTTCCTTTTGTCTGTGCCAATGTTCTGGCAGATGGAGGAGAAACACTTAACATAACGCCCTACCATATCTTTGAACAAAACGGAATAAAAATCGGCGTATTAGGGTTGGTACAAATAGGCGCTAACGGCATACCGGATGTTCACCCGGACAACTGTAAGGGGCTTATCTTCAGAGACCCGATGGCGGTTGTACGCGACTATGCCTACTTACGAAAAGAATGCGAGGTACTCATCATTTTATCTCACATGGGCTTTGAGGCAGATGTAAAGTTAGCTCGTATATTCCCGGAGGCAGATGCCATTATCGGCGGCCATACGCACACACGCGTTGAGAACGGGCATGTCGAGAACGGGGTTCTCATCACCCAAGCAGAAAACAAGGTAAAATACATCACGCGTCTCACCTTTGAGGTAGAAAACGGTCTGGTAACCAGCAAAAAATCAGAGTTAGTTTCCCTCAACAATTACCCCAAAGATACAGACATGCTGGCAGCAGTTGATAAAACCAAAGACAACCCATACATGCGCCGCGTGCTGACCACCATCACTACAGACATTACACGCAGGGAGAGTTTGGGCTGCCTGATGGCCGATGCTTTACGCGCTTATACTAAAACAGATGTTGCCATTGTCAACTTCGGCAATGTGCGTTTATCAGAATTTCCTGCAGGCCCCTTCACCGTAGAAGATTGTTATCGGCTGGATCCCTTCTGCAATCAAACAGTAGTGTTCCGCGCTACAGGGCGAGAATTGATTGACTTTCTGAACGCAGTGCCTGCTACCGACCACCACGGCGCGCCTTGTGTATCCGGCATGCGGTATAAAGCCGTAAAACCGGCAGAAGAACTCCAACCCATG
The DNA here is from genome assembly GCA_045124875.1 of Akkermansia sp. Classification (GTDB taxonomy): domain Bacteria; phylum Verrucomicrobiota; class Verrucomicrobiia; order Verrucomicrobiales; family Akkermansiaceae; genus Akkermansia. The sequence goes on along the minus strand of JBGVMR010000081.1, from coordinate 27,326 downwards.
CGCATAACAGAAGCGACATTGGAAAATGGCACCCCCATAGACCCCGATGCGGTATACACCGTGGCCACTAACACCTATCTTATGTCGACGGTTAGTGCCCAGCCGTCAGATACAGGCGAGGCAATAGATATGGACGGGGCACGTTCCATCATGCTTTATATGGACGGCAAAGAATGTGTAGACTACTCAAACGCAAGCAATATTGATGTAACCATAGAATAAGGTATGAAGCTGCCCATCTTGACATTGGCTTTAGTGGGGGCACCTGCTCTTTGGGCGCTGGGGCCTGAGGATATAGCCAACAAAACGATACGCATCAGCATGAGAGATGCGCTTATCGCGCGTTCTGATATTAACCAAGCACCGGAAGCTCCATGGTATTGGTTAGATGAGGTTACGGATTTCGTGATTGATTTTCCCGAGACCGCCACATTCACCACTACCGCAGAGTATTTCCTCAAAAGCAATGTACAAGTGAGTTATACACCTGATGCAGAGCAAAACAAGGCATACGTCAAGCTGGAGAGCACAGATTTCTGCGTGCAAGTGGAACTTACATACACAAGCAACTCAGAGGGAACGGCAACCATAGCGTGGCATCAAGCCGGAGATACGCGCCACATTCGCAATATCCACTTCACAGTACAAAATGATTTTGATGTAGCCGCCCGAGTTGAGTTACCCGAGGAAATTATCTCAACCAGCCCCGAGGGGTGGAATGACGGTCTGCAAGATATTATCAGCTCCATAGAAACAGCCAATTACCGCACGGCTACCGATAAGCTCTACCAAAAGAGACTGGTATCACTTCTTCCTATAGTCATGGTGTTACAAGATGCCTCATGGACATCTCCTGATTATAAAGGAAATACCGCCCTGCACTACGCCTGCGGTTTAAGCCATGTAGAATTAGTACGCTGGTTGATTGAGCATGGCGCCGATTTAGAAAGCTTCACAGACAAAGGCGCTTCCATAGATGCCTGCATCAGCGGTAAAAACGCCAAACAAATCAAAGCGATGCTCGCAGAAGCCAGAGCTTGGAGAGACACCCCTTACCAAGGCCCGGAAATTGATTCAGTTACGGCAAGAGAAGCCGCAGCTTGGTTGGAGGTAGAGTTCTCCGGTATAGACTTAGAAAACCCGGCGCATGATGTACTGATAGATGAGCAAAAGGCAGAACTGTGTGCGAGGCTTGTATATCGTTATATCAAATCAGGCAACGGGCTTGCAAGTCTCGGGGTATCCGTCACAGACACAACCGGGCAGCATCTTATACGCGTCAGAAACGCCAAGGTTAGTGAAGATATGTTTGTAGAGTGGATACTGCGAGATTTAAAACAAATACGCCGCTGCAAGCAAGTAGCATGGCGAGGCGCCGGCATGACATTGGCAAGATTGCCCCACATGATACTAAGCCGTGAGGATGAAGGCATGACAACAGATGGAGCCACGGCCGTGTATCGCGCAGCTTGCGAGGGCAATGTAGAGCTTCTGCAGTGGTTAATTGACCACGGCGCAGACCGCAGATTACTTAATGAGCAAGGCTCGCCCACCACCCTGCCCGCCAATACGCCAAATCTCCAGCAGGTTCAGAGTATTCTCGGTATTAAAAATAACTTTACGGATTCGCCTCAAAGTGTAGCAGGTAAAACATTCACCTTTACCAGCCCGGATTTTGATACACCAATCACCATAACGTGGGAGAAAAGCAACGCAGAACAAAGCGGGAAAGTTAAACAAAACGAAGATTGGAATATTGTAGAGGTTGCCTACACCAAAACCGGAACCTATACAGCAACAGTAAAACGAGACTCTCAATGGGCACCCGGTGGCGAATACGCATCCGACTGGTCTATGTACATCTTCGAGCTGCAATTTACCTCACAGTCAGGGGGTACTGCAACCTGTACCAAAGAAACAAAATATACAGAACAAACACAACATACGGGAACATTTTCACTTAAATAACCAAGAGAATGGCTGAAAACGAAGAAAAAAAAGAACCTACCACCTTTCAATTTATAATATATTACATCAAAGAAATACTTTGCGCGCTGGCACTCATTGCCTTCGGCTACACCTTATTACATTACTCGGAAGATATATCAAAATGGTTTGGCGATAAAGTGCAACGCGCAGCAGATAGTTTTTTTGGAAACTGATGACAGATTATGAGAACAGGCTTTTACACAATCATCACAACAGCAGCGATAATAGCCCCGGTATGGGCTACACCCGCTACTCTGGACGGCACGATTCTTGAAGTTTGTGTACGCAACGGGAAACAGGCTTTTGCCGAAATGGACGAATCCCCAACAGATTGGGCCGAGTGCAAACACAGCTCGCTTTATCTCCATTTCCCGGCCAACGCAAACAACACATACAGTTATCAATTATATAAATCTACGGAAGACAGCCCATGGCCACCCGTTGTAGTAACTTATCATCCACAAAACTCGGCCATTACCATTACCGGTAATGACATGCATGTGGATATACAGCTTACATTCTCTGCTGCCACAAGTGGCAATGCTGATATAGCATGGCATGAAGAGGGTGGTTCATGGTATGTGAAAGGCGCTACATTCCATATAAACTCAGCCACGGTCAAATCGGGTTACGTTGCCATGCCCCGGGAGGAAGAATCAGACGGAGCCGTACAAAGTGTAGACGATGGGCTGGGAGATATTGTACGAGACTTGGAAAAACGTACCTACCAAAGCGCCGTAGAACGCCTGTACCAAAAGAGATTGCTCACCATCTTGCCGCAGATTATGGAAGGAGCCCACGTTGACACCGTCATCGCAAACGCCAACGGCACTACAGCGCTTCATAATGCATGCGGGCTCAGCCACGTAGAGCTCGTTCAATGGCTTGTCGACCACGGCGCGAATATCCATGCAAAAACAGCTAAAGGTGCCGGTGTAGAAGACTGCGTTGGTGGTCCTAATGCAGCCGCTATCCGCGCTATCCTTCGCAAAGCCAAGAATAACCACTGAAATCATCAGAACATTTTTATATAACTTTTTAACAATCCCCCACAATATAAACATATGCTTAAAAAATCCATTCGTTTTATCTTACCGCTTATAACACTCAGCTTCACGGCAATGGCTGAACCGAAGAAAGCTCCCCAAAGAGACATAGGTTACACAGAATACTATCTTAAAGAGTTTGAGGCCGAAGTAAAACGAGCCAATGGCAACGCTAACACCTTGTACCGCAATAAGGATGAGGCACTTCGCCGTGTGCAGGCCTTGATGAAGGCTTACCCCGAAGACCCTGCAGTCATAGCGCTTTATGAACGAGCTCGTGCCGCGCTGATGATGAGTAAAGGTAATTACCAGCAGATTACCCCTGCCATGGTTGCTTATCTCAACAATGAAAAAGAATTGCGCGAGCGCTACGCCAAGCTCAGTATTGCCAAATGGGAAGAGCTGCTAAAAGGGAGAGAAGTTATAACCAAGCCCTTCCCCGCAGTAGACCCGCTTAAAAATACAGAAGAGCTTTCACCTATAGACAAAACCATAGTTCTTACCGATGTTAAGTACCCTGACAATCAATTTGTGGGCGCCTCCGGCGAATACATTGTTGTTGGCAAACCCTCTACGGGATTCTACTTTGTCAATATCGGCGGGCGTGAATGGCTTGGGCCTTACGAGGCTATTAAACGCTTCCGCCGAGAGGTCGACGGCTCTCTGGGAGACAGCCTCACATTCACGGTGTTGGGCAAAGTAACCGGTCCTGTAATGGAAATACCGGGCAACAGACGCCTCAGTATGGCATGGGGCTGGGTTGTTGAGCCCGAAGCCTTATACATAGACGGAAGAATCGTCGCTACTTTTGACGCTAACCATGAGCAAGGCGGCTCTTATGTAGAAGAAGAAAAAGTAGCAGGCATCAAAGAAAGTTGGTATACCGAAAAGAGCGTACCCCAAGATGCTACGCCGGAGCGAGTGATGGAAATATTCTTAACCGCCATTAAAGAGAAGAACTATGACTTGTACCTGCAATGCATTAACCCGGAAAGATACGCAACAGAAACAGCAGAGTCACTCTTGCGTTATCACTGGGATTTGCACCAACAGAGACTCCATGGGGAATACGTCCACGCTACTTTCAGCGATACAAAAATAACCGTTGCAAAGGGGCACGATGACAGCAATGACTTGGAAAACTTCTTCTTGGATGACAATCAGCGTGACCACCTCGTTAAGATGCAAGGTGAAAAAGTTGAACACGCCACAGTTAAAAGCCAAGCCTTTGACGCCAATGGTAAGCAAGTAGGCGAGAAAAATACGCATAAGCTCATCCGAAAAGGCGGCGAAAAAGGCCGCTGGTACGTGGACGATTACGAAATTCGCTTCTAATCTTATATCAGAAAACACCCAACATCGATACAATATGAAACTTAAAAGTATAGGTGCTTTATGCATTTGCTGGGCAAGTCTTTTTATACAGAGCACCACGGCAGAAGAAGAAGGCTTCGTTTTTACGGAAGAGGAAGTAGCTGCATATGAAGAAGAAGAACGCCAAATGCTGGCAATGCTCAATGATGAGCGTTCATATCGTATGGCTTGTGAACAAGCATACAGCGATATTTTGCTCATTGTTGGTAACTGCTACCGAGGCATAGGTAGAAACATAGAACTTACAGAATGCGCAGACCAACGAACCATTGCAGCCATTCATCAGGAAGCATTCTCCAAACTCATCTCAAAATATGGAGTTAATGTAGAAACCGGAGAAATAACAAAGGGAGCATTCAGTCGTGATATGTTGGCCAAAGCCAAACCGATGCTCACCCCGCAGGCCTACGAGCATATAGAATCTCGTATTACCCGCATAGAAACCATGCTCAAATGGTTTATGGGGCCATTCGCAAAAACATGTGCCTTGTTTGACCAAGAATACTATGAAGAAGTTCAAATGGTAAGCCGATTCAAAGAACTCACTCAAACCAGTGAGTACCGTCGAGCAGAAAAAGACTATGCGCTATTGTGGGATTTTTTCAACGATGGTGAAGCCATAACCCTATCATATAAAGAAAAACAAACTTTTACAGGAACAGGAGCTGCGGCTCAGCAAAAAGCTTTGGCATTCTTTGAACGATATCATAATAAATTAAATATGAAAGAACGCGAAGACTGGTATAATACAGTAATACTCGGTGCCCCCGATGGTATTGTGTATAAGTATATACGGCTTCACGAAAACGGTTCAGCATATGCACCTACAGCGCAAGGTGCAGAGCTATCTAATTACGAATGCAGGTTTGACTTTTGGACCACAGAAAAAATTGAGGCAACCGTAAAACTGGGTAAAACAGCTAATCTATTAGCCACGCCGGCAGGCGGTAATGAGTTATACGATGCTTACGTAAGCTGCGTTGAGAATGGAGCGCAAGATCTCTACTTCAATACATACCTGTACTATCGCGATAAAACTCTACCTCAATTATCCAAAATGAGTGAAGTTTTATGGAGTTTTGAGGACTTTCTCAAATCAGAGACTATTTTTCTTGATAACTTGAAAAAAAGCAACAAGTATTCTATAAGAGAATGGGGGAATATCATCGTAAGATCTGTCAAAGCTGACCTGAATGACATTTATAACAACGCAAGTAAATTAATACCAAGCTCTCACCCATCAAGAAAAACAGACTGAATGAACCTACATAAACGTAATCAATAATATGATTATATTTAACCGCAAGAACTTTTTTTGCCCTCTTCTCCTAGCCTGTTTATCGCTCAATATTCAGCTAACGGCTCAAGAAGCAGGTTTCGACTTTTCTGATGAAGAAGTGACCGAGAGCGAACCTGATGCACAGCGAGCGATAATGTCATTGATATCTGACGGTATCAAATATGAAGCGGCATGCCACCAAGCCTATGCTGATGTTTTAGCCATCATCTCACGTTGCTGTAAAGAAATTCCCATCGACAGAGATTATACAGAATGTACCGGGGCACCGTGTGCAGACGCTATCCACGCCGAAAATCTAGCGCAACTGATGAGCAGGCATCCGTATTCAACAAGTGCGGGGCAATTCAGCGATGGGGTTCTGAGCAGAACGACTCTGGAAAAAGCAAAACCGAACCTGACAAGCGAGCAGTATACGAGAATAGACCACATGATTACACGCTCAGAAATGCTGATGCGCTGGTTTATCGGCCCATTCCGTTCTGCGTGTACGGTGCATCATTATGACTATTATAAAGATGTCCAACGCGTGGCGAGATTTCTTGTATATACAGAAACTCGAGATTTTCAAGTTGCAGATAAAGCCTATAAAGAGCTGTCCTCTTTTTTTGATGGATCTGTTATATCTGACAGAATCATGACAGCAATGAATAGCTTTGACTACAACCAACGTCAAGCCTACGTCTTCAGCAATTACTTTCATAACCGTATCAGCGATAAAGAAAGGGAAGCCTGGATTTGCTACATCGTGTTGGGCAGCTCGTTAAGGTACATATATGATGGACCTATTTTAAACTTGGGAAAAGAGGTAAACTTGGCAAGTGGATCACCTGTCAGATTGTTCATTGATATACGCGGGAAGACGCCGTCATTCGCCTATTCAGAACCCGGTGCAGAACTTTCATGCTACATGCGGCATTTTGACACTTGGACGCCGGCTCGAATGAATGCCCTGTCAGACACAGCAGAAGAGGCATACGAGCAAGTAAACACTGCAGCCACACACCATTTATTCGCCAAATTGGAAGCCGTGGCAGAGGACCTCGTTGTAAAGGAAGACTCAATTTTTAAAGAGCTTGTTACTTACACCATCCCCAATGCGCTTGCTGCCATGATGTTGATGGATGAATACGTGCTCTCTTTTGAGAAAAAGCTCAAGGAGGAAACGAGTTTTGTAGCGAACCGGGAAAAAGAGAAAAACACTCCCCTCTTCGCATTAATAAATAAGCATATTGCCCGAGCAGAGAGTGCACTTTCTACCCTTAAGGCAAAAGCAGATAGAATCGTTCCCAACACAGATCCGTCTCGACAAAAAGATTAACACGTTACATACAAACTTTACAGCCCCACATGCAATTGCTGCATATTAGCATTGGCCATGTGGGGCTTGTTGTTGTAATTCTGAGCATATCACGCAATCAGTGTACTAAAAAACCCCGAGGTAGAAACCTCGGGGTTTTCGTCAGATACGTGAACCGGGACTCGAACCCGGGACCAATAGATTAAAAGTCTACTGCTCTACCAACTGAGCTATTCACGCACTGTATGCTACGCAAGGCAGCACGGAGATATTACAAGATAGCACACGCAAAGTCAAGTCATTTTTTAAGAAAAATTAAAAATATTTTTCAAACAAGTAGAAAACAGAGCAAAAATGACACAGTTAGAGATTTTCATGCTTGCAACGCCGTACACATAAAAGTAAAATACGCGCGTTAGCTTGCACACGCAACTTCAGTCTTAAAAAACAAAGCCATGACATTCCTCGAATTCATCCGTAAGAATCTGTTAATAGCCGTCATCGTCATTGTCGGCATACTTGTAGGCCTCATCATGATGGACTACGGCAACTCCGGCAGCGCATTTTCCCGCGATTATCGCATCGAGGTAAATGGCACCCGCTATAAAGCGCAACACACCATGGAGATGGGTAGCAAGACGCAGCATTATCTTGCCCGCATGCAAAGGGTAGATATGCTGTATATGTGGAGCATCGGCGTGTTGGAGGGAGAGGAAAATCTTGCAGTAAACAGATTGCTGTTGAGAGAAGCAGCTGCAGAATTGGGTATCTGTCCTTCTAATGATCAGATTGATGAGTACATTAAAACGAGAGTTCCTGCCTTCCAGGTAAACGGTCAATTCAACTACGAGGCATACAAAGAGGTAATCGGGTATCGTAATGGAGAACTCGACAGCACGGCAGAGAACGACATACGAGAACTGGTGGCAGATATGATTATTTGCGACACCATTTTCAGCCTTGCAACAGCTAATGTATCTGTAAACACAGAAGCGCACCAAAGAGTAGCGCAAGCAACAAACCCGAAGCTCAGCGGGTTCCGTGCCACCCTGCAGCTGGAAAACCAAGAAGAGCCTGCAGCTCCCTCTGCCGAGGTACTGAAACATTACTGGGCTGAAAATCAAAATAAATACATGACGGAAGAGAAGCGTTCTTTCACCGTCATTAAGTTGAGCGCCGCTGAAGACGTCACCGGAACCGCAGCACAAATACATGAAGTTTTGGTAAAAGCACCCGGTGCCGCCCCCGAATCCATTATTACGGCACAGCTTGCTGACCTTGCCCCGGAGGAACAGGCTTTCGACTACGAGATACAGACATACGAAGAGTGCACGCTCGCAACTGCTCCCGATGCGCTTAAACAGAAAAACGTATCGTTCAACGGTGCCGAAATCCCCCTCAATGAGCTCATTTTCAACAGCGCACTCACCACGCAAACAGCCGGTCAGTACAGCACCTACTATCCCGAGAAAGGCGATTTGTGCGCCTACATTATCCGTATTGACAGCATAACCCCCTCTGCACCGCAAAGCTTTGAGCAGGCAGAAGAAGCCGTGCGCCAAGACTGGATTGCAAATGAGCGCATCAAAAACTTCTATGAAAAGGCTGATGCTTTGCAGAAAACAGTGAGCGAGGAACTTGCCGCCGGCAAGGATATGAAGAGCGCTTTTGAGGCAGCAACAGCCGCCGGTGCCACTGTAGAAGAGTTTACGGATGTGCCGCACCTGACTATTGCCGGCCCGCAAGATTCTGAGCTGCGCCGCACGCATACCGGCAGCTTGGCCCCCATAGTCAAGACCCCGACCACGGTTATCATCACAGGCGTCAGCAGCAGAACCATCAACACCGAAGAACCTGCGTTAGCCCCTGAAATGAGCAACATGTTATTGGCTCAGGCGCTGATGCAAGAATGGGTCATTACCGCCTACACACGCTATAAGGTAATGGTACCCAAAACAGAAGAATAAGAAACGGGTAGATACATACCACACATTCACCTCATCTCGGCATGAGGCTCGAACAAAAGCGGGCCTCATGCTTTTTTTATAAGAATACAGATATTATGGCAACACTTCCTCCGCAAACTAAATACATCATCGGCAACGAGGCTTGCGAACGCTTCTGTTTTTACGGCATGAAAGCCATCCTTATCGTCTACATGACAAAGGTGCTTCTCATGACAGAAGATTCAGCACAAGAAATTGTACACCTTTTCAACGCTGCTATCTACATCTTACCTCTACTGGGAGCTTGGTTAGCAGACCGTTTCTTAGGGCGCTACAAGACGATTTTCTTCATATCTATACTGTACTGTTTAGGCAATGCTGTGCTGGCCACCTCTGACCTGGCCACCGATATCGAAAGCAAGAAGGTAATCCTCTTCACCGGTTTGTTACTTATTGCCATAGGCACGGGTGGCATCAAACCTTGTGTATCTGCCTTTGTGGGCGACCAAGCCGGCGGATTCGACTCACAGACCATGACCCGTATTTACTCCGCCTTCTACTGGTCTATCAACTTCGGTTCATTCTTTGCCTTCCTCATCATCCCCTTTGTGCGAGACAACTGGGGCTATGGCATAGCCTTTGCCATACCGGGCATCTTCATGGCCTTGGCAACCTTGTTATTCTGGTTAGGCAGGCGCACATATACCCACAAAGCCCCTGCCCAACCGGATTTTCTGCAAATTCTCTGCTGTCGTATTTTCAACGGTGCGAGCAAAGCCTGCGATAAGTTTGGCGGCGACAAAGTAGCTGCCACCACAGCCACAGCCATGCGCATTGCCACCTTCATCGTTGTGGCACCCATCATTGTTGCATTAGCAGTCATGGCATACAATGGCGCTACGGATTTAGCCGTATTGAGTGGGTTGAATGAAACGCAGGTAAAACTCTGCGCGCTGCTTGCCGTGTTCTTATACATCGTGGCCATAGCTATAGCAGGGCTCAAGCTGGCCGCAACCATGCGCATGCGTAACTTCTTCGGCACCGTGGGTAACATGCTGTTCAGTAAAAAAGAGCACACGGAACAGCTATACAGCCACGAAGAGCGCAAAAACGCCCGTAACATGTTGCGTATTCTCGTCACCTTCGCGTTAATTATTCCCTTCTGGAGCTTGTTTGACCAAACAGGGTCCAGCTGGATTTTGCAAGGCACGAAGATGCAGGAACTCCATTGCAATATCTTCGGCACGGATTTCAATTTCGGCGCAGAAGAGATGCAAAGCATCAACCCCTTGTTGGTGATGGTACTTATCCCCTTGCTGACACTGGTAATCTATCCCAAAGTCAAGCAGCTGGCCAAACCCTTGGTGCGTATGGGGATAGGTATCGTGCTTGCCGGTCTTTCTTTCGGCATCGTTGCCATCATACAATCTATTCTCGACTCCGGCACCCAGTTGTCTATCTTGTGGCAAGGTATACCGTACATTGTACTTACAGTGGCAGAGATTCTGGTGAGCACCACCGGCTTGGAATACGCCTACACAGCTGCAGGAGAGAAGCAAAAGAGCACAGTAAGCAGCTTCTGGAGTCTCACCATTGCACTGGGCAATGTGCTGGTAATATGCATCACCTCTGTTATCTCGGGGGCAACAACAGAGGCCTTTATCCTCTATGCGTTGATGAGCGTGCTTATCGGGTTGCTCTTCATGTTTGTGACAAGTCGCCGTTGCATGAAACCCGAAGCCTGATATGCCGCAGGACGAACGCAGACTGCTTTGCGAGCAATTGGAGCGATATCTGGACAAACACCCGGATAATCGTGAAAATGCACTGCGCTTGTTACACTTTGTACAAGAAACGCCGGATTGTTTTTGCAGAGAGCACCAAGCAGGCCACATTACGGGGTCTGCTTGGTTGCTCAACCCGACCGGTGATAAAGCCTTGCTTACCCTGCACCGCAAACTGCGTATTTGGGTACAACCCGGTGGCCACGCAGACGGAGATTCCGATGTATTGCGTGTAGCGTGCCGCGAGGCGATGGAAGAAAGCGGTATCACCGGCATCCGCGTGGTAGATGCAGAGATATTTGATGTAGACATACACACCATACCGGCACACCCTGCCAGCGGGCAACCACAGCACCTGCATTACGATGTGCGCTACCTGTTACAAGCCCCGCACGAGCAATACTCCATATCTGATGAGTCTGACGCACTGGGGTGGTTTACAAGGGAAGAAATAGGGGGGCTTACCCCACCTGCTGACAGCGCAACCCTACGTTTAGCCGCTTTATGGCCCGAGATAGGTGATAAATCACAAGGGCGTGACGCAAAACAAGCTTGACGAATGATACGGAATAACGCATCATTACAGATGTGAATAGACTTTCCATAACCGGCACATGCCTGCTTGCCTCACTCTGCATGCTGACGACAGCATGCAACAGCGAGGAGAATGAGCAGATGTATACAGAAAAAATACAAACAGCTAATGCGCAACTCAGAAGCGCCATTACTCAACTGAAACAAGGCATCAAAGAAGCCGACACGACAGCACCGTCTGCACTGGGAGAAAGAGTTGCGGCCAAAGAAGCAGAGTTAAAGGCCGTTCTGGATGAAGAGGCTGCTATCTTATCGGAAAATAAAGCCTTAGCGGAAGAATTGGATCTTTGCAATGCAAAGCTCAGTGAATTAAAGGGGGCCACCACCATGCTCGAAACTCAATTTGAAAAGGAGCGAGCCGCTGCAAATAAAGCAAAATTAAAGTACACCCGTAGCCATGAGCATCTCCAGAAATAAGCCTGATGATAACGATATTCAGTTCAGCAATATCGTTTACGACCAAACTGAAGCCAAGAAAGCATCACCGCTACCGGTTGTTGAGAACAATGATGGGAAGCCCCAATCCACAGAGGCTCCAGCAAATGAGGCAGCGACAGATTCAACCGGCAAGAAAAAATCCGGGTATCTGTTGGATACGTTGCTGGTTACCACGCTTGTACTCATCATTGGCGTAAGCGGTTATTTTATTAAGACCAAGCTGGATGAATACAGAGTACCCTCTGCCTATGAGGAGGCCTGCGCAGAAAACGACCGTCTGCAGCAGGAATACAACATGCTTACTACTGATAAGCAAAAAATTAATGAGGTTCAACAGGTAAAAGAATTACAAAGCCGCATTGAACAGTTAGACCAACAATTGGCTGAAGCCCGCACCCATTTGGATAACGCCAAGAGTGTTCGCGCAAACCTGAAAGAATCCATTCAGCTGGTAAAGCAATCCATTGACAGCGCCCGCTATAACCTGCGCGAAACCGACCGAGATTTGCGTGCTAAGGCATTGGCGGAGTTGCCGGGCTTGCCGATTCCGGTTGTAACGAATCGCAAAACAAATTCCATCGTCAGAAATGCAGTTATTACCAAGATTGAGGAAGGCAAAACCAAGAAAATTCACCTTCGTTCCGACAGCGCCATGGTCAGCTGGAACGTGAAAGATATTTCCCGAAAAGAACTGCCACCCATCATGCGATATGCTTTAGGGTTTGCTGACTTTGTGGATATGAGCATCTTGGATGAAGAGGGCGGCAAAAAAACAACAAAACGCCCTGTCATTCAGCCGTCCACGCCGATTATCCCCCCGCCTTCGGCAGAAGAAGATGACTACGGCTATGACCCCACGGCCGGCACGCCTACTATCATCAACAGCCACACGGAAACCATCTCCGCCGACCCCACCGCAACGCCCGATAGCGAGCCGGAGCAAGAGCCGGTATGGGATGTTCCCACCGGAGACCTCCCCATCTGAGGACTCAAGATTAACACCTTTGCAAGCCCGAATACTCAGTATGGCGGTATTCGGGCTTGCTTTTTATCAGTTTTTCTAAGATACTGCTTTGCACATGAAGATACTCAGAAGAAATATCAGCCTCATGCTGGCGGTTCGTTATCTGAACCCGCTGCGAACCATGTTTTCCATTATCACACTGATATGCCTGGGTGGTGTTGCTCTGGGTGTCATGATTTTGATTGTCGTGCTCTCTGTCATGGAGGGTCTGCAAAAGGAAATGGAGGAAAAGGGATTTGCCTTGCAACCCCATTACACGGCAGCATTGTATGACCAATTCACCGGAACCCCGCACTACATCAGCCCCGCAGAGTTTGACTGGCCTGCCATGGCAGAAGAACTGCGCAAACAACCCAATGTGGCTTGTGTATACCCTAAATTGGAGGGTATGGCATTTGCGCAAATCAATGGCACACAAAATGCCACACTTATGTACTCAGCCGTGGAGTCCGACAATGACGCGCACCTTACCCCCATGCGAGGAATGCTCAAGGAAGGCAATTTTGACCTTGGCATGGACAACAAGTGCGTTATTTCTTACAATGTCGCTAAAAAATTCGCTCTCCGCCCGGGCGACCGTCTGACACTGACCCCGGTGAGCGGTAATATCGAAGAGATGGCAAATATTCTTCAGCGTATTGAAGGTGAGCTACTCACGCAAGACCCGGCTTTCTTGACGCCTCTGCAGGGACTTTTCGCCGATGCCACAGTTACGGAGGCAGGCATCGTGCTCGACAAAGAAAAATATAAAGAGGTCGTTATACTTTTGCTGCCATATGTTGATATGCCCGATTGGGAGAGAGAGCTCGTACTCTGCCAATTACTCAATAAAACGGCATTGTCGGACGAAGAAAAAGTCTCTATCAGACCGGTTGTTCGTAAGTTAAGACAATCAGAAATTGATGCATGCACGACACTTTTTAACATTCTCAAGTTCGGTTTGGAGCAAAGCGCAGAAAACCGGACAGAGTGGGATACCACCTTGCAGGCCATAACGGCGTTGAACCGAGATGAAGAAAACGGTAAAGAAATCAATAAATTGCGTTCTCTTGTCGTTCCGGTAGACCTCGAAATTGTAGGCATATACCAAACACCGGAGAACATGCCCGGCCCGGATTTATTCTTACCCCTCCACATAGCTCAAGAATCCATCGGCTATACGGATAACAACGTTATGGGCATTTGTCTCCGCTTAAAGGATCCTCATACCCCGGGTAATATCCAAAGCGTCATGCAAGAGATGACAAAAAAATATAAAGTCATCCCTCAAGAACAAAACGCACCGCCTGTTACCGAAGAAGTAGAATATATCGAGGAAGAGTCAACAGGCGAAGGCGAACCCGTTGAAGAAGTAGCCGTGCCGACAGTGAGCGAACCGGATATTGCGACAGAACCGGAAGTAGCAGTACAAGAAGCCCCCGCAACCCCGAAACGTTGGGAAATCGTACCGTGGACAGATGCGCTGCAAACCTTATACAAACTCATAGCAAATGAACGCGTGATGATGAGTTTTGTACTCTCCAGCATCACCTTGGTAGCAAGTTTCTGTATCATGGCCGTCATGTTTACCATGTCGCTCCAGCGCAAGAGAGAGATTGCCGTATTGCAGGCATTGGGAGCCACGCCGAAAAAAATCATCGGCATATTCGCATGGCAGGGTGTCATCATCGGTTTTGTGGGTGCCGTGCTCGGTATTTTGTTAGCACTGCTTGTCTTGCACTACCGCTTAGAAATACAAGGTGCTTTGGCCGGCATTGGTATGGATCCCTTCCCCATGGAGGCTCACGGTATCACACTGCCGGCAGTGTTCAGAACGGAAATCTTCATCAAGCAAGCCATCATTGCGTTCATCATGGTAACGATTGCTTCTATCGTACCGGCACTTTTCGTATCTCGACAAGACCCGGCAAAAGCACTGCGCTCTAACTGATTTACAGTCGACCATGCAAATTTACTGGATAGAAAACAAACAAAAGCACGGCCCCATTGCAGTGCCGGATATCATTGCCCGCATACAAATGGGAGAAATTGACCCCGAAGCCACCCTCGGGTGGCACAGCGGGTGTGAAAAATGGATACCGCTCAAAGAGCTGCCTGCACTGGCGGATTTTCTGTCCGACTTACGCAATAAGAGCAAACAAACACAGGAGCAGCAAGAAACACCCGATGATGAGATTGACAAGTTACTTACACCATCGGAACCCGAAAAATCAACGCCGAGCCAAATACCTGTTCCCGTAGCGGTACTCACTCCGCCGACATTCGGCATGCGAATGCTGGCACGACTTACGGACTATGCCATATACGCAGCCATCTTCATGAGCATATGCTATCTGCTCAAGATACCGTACAATCAGCATATTTTCCTCTCAGAACCGCTGTTTTGGCTGCCATCTATTCTGATAGAAAGCTTGCTGTTGGCGCAATTCGGGACCACGCCCGGTAAAAAGCTGATGGGGATTACCGTGCGCTCACTTTTAGATGGCAACAAACCATCTATGGGCTGTGCTTTCTCTCGCAGTTTAGGTGTTTTCATCATGGGTATGGGGTGCTTTTTCCCCATTATCAGCATTATCATGATGATTATTGCTTACAATATGATAAATAAGGGTGGGCTCTCCCTTTGGGATTCACGAGCACGCACCATTGCTTTGAATATCCCCGATAAAAAGCCGGCCAAGCTCCTCTGCGTATTTATCCTTTTTATATCATACCAAATAGTCAGCATATGCATCATGCCTTGGATACCCGAGCTGATTCAACAAATTGAACCGGTGTTTCCTGAGTTAGCAGAGCAACTTAAACAACTGTATTCTGCAAGCTTATAATTAACCGACGATGCCAAACGTTACGGGTAGACGCGTTTGTTTAGCGCTCTACCCTTTTTCGTCAATTGTGACAATTTTGACATAATTAGCAAATTTTAATTGATTTTAAAATCAGAAGTGCTAAGATGACCACATGCGAATTACAACTTGCGCAATGATTTTATTGTCGGGGTGTCTTTGCCAACTCCAGGCCCAAATGCCCGGAGGCAAGCAACACGTACAGGTTGGCAAAGTAACCATCGGTACGGATAACATTACCCGAAAAAGCATAGGTCGAATGGAAGCAAAAAACTCCGTTGATGCTAAGGCGCCGATAGAAGGTGTTATCCAAACGATGGAGTTTAAGGAGGGCGACACGGTAACAGAAGGGCAAGTTCTTTTCACCATTGACCCGGTGCGTTACCAAGCCGTTGTGCAGCAAAAAGAAGCAGCATTGGAGCAGATTCGAGCGCAAATCGCCTACGCACGCAGTTATTACCAACGTTTGGAAGGCTTGGCACCAACAAATGCAACCGCCGTACAGGAAAAAGACACGGCATTAGCTACCCTTAAGGAGTTGGAAGCAGCAGAAAAAGAAGCAGAAGCCAACCTTACAAAAGCGCAACAAGACTTAAAAGACTGTACCGTGCGCGCAGAAATTACCGGCAGAGTCGGGCGCATTAACTTATCCCCCGGCAACTACGTTACCCGAGGTGAAACACTTGTTACCATCAAACAACAAGAACCCATCTACGTGCGTTTTCCCCTCAGCCAGTACGATGTCAATGGTATTTTCGGAGGAACGGAAGGTATCGCAGACTTAGCAAAAGTGGAGCTTACCTTGGCAAACGGACTCAAGTATGAGCATGATGGCAAAATTACGATTGTTGACAATATCCTAACCGGTGAGTCCGACACATACACCTTGTGGGCAGAATTTAATAACGAAGATCAAATTCTCACCCCGCGAGGTATCGGAGCGCTGAAGGTATCATTGGCAAATCCTGCACAAGTGTGTATGGTACCCCTCACAGCTGTGCATTACGATGAAAACGGAGCCTACATCTACACCGTTGACGAAACCGGCAAAGTTGCCAGAGTAGAAGCTGCCGTGGGTTCTGTAAAAGACAACTTACAAGCCGTATACAGTGGCGTATCCGTCGGTCAAACAGTTATCACGGACGGTGCGCATAAAATACGAGTGGGTGATACAGTTATCGGGATAGAAGCTCCGCAAAAGAACAATGCAAAAGTGGCTCAGGCAGCTGACAGCATGCCTGCTACGGATGTAACAATAACAAGGGTAACAAGTATGCAGGACCCCACCGTGTTTAAATGCCACGGTGCAAGAATTGAGGCAATCAACAGAGTAGACCTCCGCCCCTTGGTACAAGGTTTGTTGCTCGAACAACCGGCCAGCGCTGCGGAAACAGGTCAAGCAGCCGACACTGTAAAAGAAGGTCAAATCGTTAAAAGCGGGTCCGTCATTTTCCGCATCGACCCCATTCGTTATCAAGCAGAAGTAGATGCAATAAAAGCCCAAATAGAAGGCTTGAACGTAAAAATAGAAGACGCAAAAGTCAAATACCGCCGCTATCAGGACAGTAAGGGTACCAGCCAAGTATTAGTCGAAAAACAGAAACTGGCATTGGATGAATTGGTAGCGCAAAAGAAAGCAGCAGAAGCAGCCTTGGTTATTGCTGAAGACGATCTTAAGCGCTGTACGATTAAGGCCCCGATAGACGGGCGTCTGGGGCGTGTATTGTTCTCTGAAGGTAACTATATTTACGATGTTAAGGCACCATTGGCCACATTGGTTCAAATAAGCCCGATTTACGTACGCTTCTTCATGAGCGAGAATGAAATTCTTTCTGCATTCGGCTCCGTCCAAAAACTGAAAGAAGAAGCGGATGTTACGCTTATTACTGCAGAAGGTAAAATATTCGCAGAAAAAGGCAGCATACACTTTGCCGACAACGTGATTAAAACCTCTACCGACACCCAAAACATATGGGCTGTATTTGAAAACACGAACGAGCAATTAATCCCCGGCGGTATCGTCACGATTTTAATTACTCGTAAAAGCGACATCAAAGTACCGGCCGTAGACAAAGCAGCCATTCTGACAGATACCGGAGGCAGATTCGTCTACACCATTACAGATGAAGGTAGAGTGCAAAAAACACGCATATTATGTGGTTCTGCAGACCAAGCAACCGGGCTTACCCCTATATTCTCCGGATTGAAGGAGGGAGATACCGTCATTACAGGTCCATTTGCCGCAATGGAAGAAGGGTTGAAAGTCAATATCCCGGCACAACAGAAAACAAATAACTAATTAACACTAATTTTACTCGGATTATGTTTTCTCAATTTTTCGTACATCGTCCCAAGTTTGCATTCGTCATCTCTATATTGATGATGTTGGCGGGTTTGCTCTGCCTGCGCGAGATGCCGGTATCGGAATACCCGGAGGTATCGCCGCCCACCATTTCCGTAAGAATGAGCTACGCAGGCGCCAGTGCCGAAGAATTGGCACAGGTAGTGGCAGCACCTGTAGAAGAACAGCTCATCGGCATGGAAGACCTGCTCTACTTCTCTTCCTCCTGCTCCAACGACGGCTCATATTCGCTTACACTCATCTTTGCCACCGGTACCGATGATGACACCGCCATGATTAACGTATCGAACGCAATCAAGGCCGTAGAATCCAAATTACCGGATGACATCAAGAAGACCGGCTACCATGTGCGCAAGCGCTCGGGCGATATGCTCTGCTTCCTTGCCTTTACCTGCGATGAAAACAAGATGGATATTCTTGAGCTTACTAACTGGTTGCGCATGAATGTTAAAGACCAGTTAGCACAGGTGGATGGTGTATCTGAGGCAGATGTGATGATGAGCCGTAATTACTCCATGCGAGTGTGGCTGAACACCACGCGCATGAGCGCTCTTAACATCACCCCTCAAGATGTCAATGAGGCTATTGCCGCGCAAAACATCCAAGCGGCCGCTGGCTCGGTGGGTTCTCAAGATGAAGAAGCATACGCCACTTACAAAGTGACGGCAACCGGCCGACTCAAAACAGTTGAAGACTTCAGCAACATTATCGTAAAACGTGGTGAAGAAGGCCACGTTACCAAACTGAGCGATATCGCCACAATTGAATTGGGCGCCGAAAGCAATTCCGGCTACAGCCGCATGTCGTTCAAGGATGAAAACGGCAACTGGGTAACGCAAAACTCGGTCGGTATGCGAGTGATGCGTAATAACGATGCCAACGCTATGGCCACTGTATCAGCACTTCAAGCCAAGATGGCAGAACTTGAAACCCTGATGCCCGAAGGCGTAACGTGGAGCATGGGGTACGACCCCACCAAGGCCATTGAGGCAACAATGGAGGAAATTATCGAAACGCTGGTAATCGCCCTGCTGATGGTTATCTTCATCACCTACCTATTCTTGCAGGATTGGCGCGCCACCCTTATACCGGCGCTGGCAATTCCGGTATCATTGCTGGGTGCCTTCGTGCTCTTGTTTGTATTGGGGTACACCATCAATGTGCTTACCATGTTCGGCTTGATTCTGGTAATCGGCTCGCTGGTGGATGACGCCATCGTGGTGGTGGAAAACGTAATGCGCCTTATTGAGGAAGAAGGCTTAAGCCCGAGAGAAGCTACCATCAAAGGCATGAAGCAGATTACAGGCGCCATTATTGCTACCACCTTGGTGACCATTGCCGTATATGTTCCCATTGCATTCTACGGCGGCATGGTGGGTGTTATTTACACGCAATTCTCGGTTACCATGTGCGTGGCGCTTTGCATCTCCACTTTCAATGCACTTACGCTCTCCCCCGCTCTCTGCGCACTGATTCTGAAGCCGAAGGGCAGCAAGAAGAACAAACTGGCAGAATACATCTTCAGACCGTTCAACTGGTTGCTGGAGAAGAGCAAAGCCATATACCTGGCCGGCGCCGGTATTCTGGTGCGCAACGCATGGCTAACCGTGCTGGTACTCAGCGGTGTTATCTATGCCAACTACATGTACTTTGCAGGTGCCCCCAAGTGGTGGAATGAGATTTGGGCCGAAGAGCAGCCGGCAAACGCGGCTCAAGCGCAAAAGAAAAAACAGCTCAGTAAATTTGAGCCCAAGAACCTCCTTGCACCCGAAATGCTGAAGAGCTCCTTCATCCCCACAGAAGATAAAGGTGCCATCTTCTGTATGGTCAATTTGGAGGGCACGGCAACTGCAAAACAGCGTACAGACTGGGTAATCCATCAAATGGAAGAACGTATTAAAAAAATACCCGGTGTAAGAATGATTTCTGCGCAAAGTGGATTCAGCTTTGCCTCCGGCTCCGGCGAAGGTACGGGTATGGTTATTGTGCAGCTTGACCCGTGGGATGAGCGACTCACGGAAGACTTATCCGTATCAGCCATTGCCAATCAAATCAACATAGCCTGTGCAGATATCCCGGAGGCTTCCATCATGGCAGTGACTCCGCCGGCCATTCAAGGCTTGGGTTTGTATGGCGGTGTATCCATGGTGCTGGAAGCACGTGGCAACGCCACACCTAAAGACATGGGCGACATGGTAAAAGAAGTAACGCAACGCCTTATGGCGCACCCGGAACTTGTTGCCATGGCTCGCTCTGAATACAACGCAGAAACCCCGCAAATTCACTTGGAGATTGACCGAGCCAAAGCTCAGTCGCTTAAAATCCCCGTGCGTTCCATTTTCGCAACCCTGCAAAGCGTGATGGCATCCTCTTACGTGAATGACTTTACCCTCAATGGGTTCAATTTCAAGGTAAAGGTACAGGGTGATGCCCGCGACCGCCGCACGGCAGATGATATTCTCAACCAATGGGTACGCAATGAAAACGGCGTGATGGTTCCGCTCTCTGCCGTATGTAAGCTCTCTTACCGCATGGGACCGTCCACCTATGGACGCTTCAATCAGTACATGAGTGCAGATATCAATATTACCCCTGCTCCCGGTGTAGGCTCCGGCCAAGTGATGGCTTTCATCGAACAAACCATTGACGACATCAACAAGGAAGAACGAGCCAAAGGCTTAGACCGCCAGTGGAAAGCAGAGTGGAAAGACCTCTCCTACCAGGAGCGCCAAAACGATGGCCGCATTGGTTGGCTTATCGGCTTGGCCATGCTGTTCTCGTACTTCTTCTTGGTGGCCCAGTATGAAAGCTGGACCACGCCCATACCGGTTATGCTTTCCGTATCCGTTGCAACATTGGGTGCATTGATGGGAGCCCAACTGTGCAACCTCACACTCTCCATTTACGTACAGCTCGGTATTCTGATGCTGATTGGTCTCTCTGCCAAGAATGCCATTTTGATGGTGGAGTTCAGCAAAGAAGACCACGAGCTCGGCGGCAATCCGGTTAAAAAAGCAGCCATTAACGGTGCAAGCATGCGTTTCCGCGCGGTATTGATGACGGCTATTTCTTTCATTTTCGGTGTATGGCCCATGGTAGTTGCCACCGGCTCCGGTGCAGCCAGTCGCCAAGAAATCGGTATCACCACGTTCAGTGGTATGTTACTTGCCACGGTATTCGGTATTTTCCTGGTGCCGGGTCTCTACTCCATCTTTGCCCGCATGCGCGACTGGACTGCCGAAAAAATCGGCATGCGCAGGAAAGCGAAAGAAAGCTGATAAATCGGCAGACAGCATTGCTTTCAACGGCGTTATCCATAGCGGTAACGCCGTTTTTTCTTACCGTAATGCGTACTTAGCGCTTGAGATGACAATAAAAAAATGGTAGTATAAACGCATGAACGCAGTCCGTGCACTCATCATATCGGCAGCGCTATTCAGTAGCACTGTAATCGCTCAAGATGATTTTCTTTCGGATGGCGGAGGCTCCTCCCAAGGATATATAGGCTTTGGATTCGGCCCTTCTGCTGCACCGCAAGATTTTTATACCATCAATGGCAAGGCAAATGTTACCTCGTACAAATCCGGCGAGTCATTTTACATTTCGCTTAATGGCAAAGTAGCAGATACCTATCACGCATACTGGCGCAATCCCGGCACTGTCGGAGACCCCATATCAGCCACCCTTACCGCACCCGAGGGATTCAAAGTGGAAGGCCCCTATTGGGAAGTACCGCATCGCGTTGAGGGGGCATTCAGCACCTCTTACTCCTACGAGTCTGCCATTGCTGTATGGAAGGTGACCCCCGAGGCAAATGCCCCCCAAAGTGCAGAGTTTACCATCTCCAGCACGGCGCAAACATGCAACGACAACGGCTGCAACGCACCGGAAACCAAAACCGTTACCATAAATATTGCAGCCGGTGATGGAGCCGCCAACCCGGAATGGGCAGCAGAAGAAACAAAGACCGAGGTTTTGGGCGACACCCCGATTACCGTAACGGCCACACAAACGGCAAAAGAGGTTACCCTCACCATCAGCGGGGTTGATAACATTGAAAACGCCTACTTCTTCTCCGATGACAACTGCATTGACCCGGTAGCCACCCAAACACTTACAAAAACAGAGAATGGCTATACACTGGCGCTGCCCCGCAACAGCAACGAAGACACCATGCATCCCGTGGCAGACGAGTCATTGGTAGGTAAAGAACTCCCCATCATTAAGGGCATTCTTACTTTTGACAACAAACACGCCGTTGTCAATATCAACTTCTCAGCAACGCCTGAAAGCGCCACAACACAAGCAGCACCCTCCGCAGCCGCAGGAACTACCGCTGTTCAAGAGCAAAAAGAAACAACAACAGGCGGTTTCCTGTTTATTATCGGCTCCCTCTTTTTAGGTGGTCTTATCCTTAACTTCATGCCGTGCGTATTCCCCGTCATCGGGCTCAAAATCATGAGCTTCGTTGAGATGGGTGGCGGTGATCGCAAAAAGGTATTCCTTCACTCTGCCATCTTTGCACTGGGTATCATCCTTTCTTTCTTGGTTCTTGCCATTATCCTGGTGTTGGTAACGGACAACGGCGAGAGCAGAAGTTGGGCTATGTGGATGCAAAATTCATGGGTGGTATACGCCATCCTTCTCCTGTTGCTCACACTTGGTCTGAGCATGTTCGGTGTATTTGAAATCGGCGTCAGCGCAACAGGTGCCGGCCAGAAACTGCAGAACAAACAAGGTCTGCTCGGCTCTTTCTTCCAGGGTATCTTCATCACTATTGTTGCTACCCCGTGCAGCGCTCCGTTCTTGGGCACAGCCATGCCCATGGCTCTTTCTCTGCCTAACGCCGGCATGGTAACAGCCTTGGTATTCATGGGCTTGGGCCTTGCCTTCCCCTATATTCTCTTGGGCTCCTTCCCCCAACTCTTGAAATTCTTGCCCCGCCCCGGCGCTTGGATGGAATCCCTCAAGCAAGGCCTCTCCTTCCTCCTGTTCGCAGCAGCAGCATGGATTCTCGATACCTATTTGGTCATGGTCGGAGAAGACGCCCGTATGCTCATGCTCATCTGCCTTACCATCTATGCGGCAGCATTCTGGGTATACGGTCGTTGGTGCCCCATGTACAAATCACGCAAATCTCGTCTCATCGGCGCATTCTTTGCCATTCTGTTACTGGTAATCGGCATCTGGGGTAGCATGCCGCATGATGACAGCACTGCGGTAAGCGCGCAACAGCAGCAAAAGAGCTATATCGTTGCTACCGGTGAAACTGCCATTTGGAACACTTGGAGTCCTTCGCTCATGGAACAGGCTCTCAAGGACGGGCATCCCGTATATGTAGACTTCACAGCAAAATGGTGTGCCACCTGCCAATCCAATAAAAAGTTTGCCTACTCTGCAGATGTATGCAAGCAATTTGAAGCTGCAGGGGTTGTATTGATGCGTGCAGACAAAACCAAGCCCAATGCTCAAATTGATGAAGAGATGAAAAAACTGGGCCGCACGCAAGTACCCACCAATGCCTTGTATATTCCCGGTAAAAATCCCGGTGACGCACCCACCATTCATATTACCCGTGAGATTTTCGGTGCAGATTACCTGAGCGGGTTCCTTGCAGAACACCTCAATGGTTTTACCCCCGTCGTACCCGCCGTTGAACAAAATGTAGCAGACGAAAACGAAGAGTCTGACGACGAAGAGGTAGATGAGGAAGAAGAAGAAGAGGAAACAGAAGAAGAATCCGAAGAGGAGACGGCAGAAGATACAGAAGAAGCCCCTGCCGCCTAATCTTCCTTATTCACAACAACTCTCAACAAGCCCGCCCTCAGAATCTGAGGGCGGGCTTATCTGTTACCAACGCAAAGGAACTACAACAGATTCATTTAATTTTTGTGAGAACACCATCAAAAAGAGCGTAATTATTCTTTACACCATCATCAAGATTTATTTCGATGTAGCGATCTGCAAAATGATGTACTAATTCTTCAAAATCACGTAGTTCAGCATTCTGCTCTTGAATCTTTTTGAGTTGTTTATTCAGCTTTAGTTGATCCCCGGAGGATGCACTGAGGATGCGCCGCTCCAACTCCTCGGTTAAGGTTCTCAAACGACTTTGTTGCTCGTGTACATAATCAGTACGCATACGAGCCAGTGTATCTTTAGTATAACGGTGCAAGTATACCAAAGCGCGTAACGCACCTTTTTTTCCACTATCGAACTGCCAATAAATCGGGCGCCTTTGATACACTTTCAGATGGTCTGCGTAAAATTCATCGTGAAAATATTTTCGTATCACTTCTCGGGCGCTCCCCTTACCACCGAGAGCCTGAGCAATAAAACTCAGATTTTGCTCAAGAGACTCTCCTCCATATGCTAAACGGATAAACTGCACAAAGAGCCCCACAATATCATCTTCAAAATACTCATCATCGCAAATGGGAATGATGTTATCAGCATCGGCAAAAAATGGCGCATAGAGGCTCGCATCCCACTTACCGCCGGCATATACCAATCCCTCATTCTTCAATGAATAACGGCCGAACATGCAGCCAACGGCATAACTGATAAGACTGCGAATATCGCGAGATAAATCAGCTTTACGCACAGTAATGTCTTTTTCGGCAACCTCAGGAGAAAGCGTGCCTTGTAGGCCATAAAGTTCTATAAAGATGCTGTTAAGTGTTTCTTCATTGGCTTTAAGTTGATAGAAACGCGTCTCGGCTTCTTCAGACCACGCATTGAACGCAGTTTGCACACTATCACCTCTTAATAAAGGGTGAATCTTGAAATTCCACGAAGTTTCAAAGGCATCCAAATCTTGTTGAGATAATGCAATATTCTGCTGAACAATGCGAATAATTTCTTCACGCCTCGGCGAGCGTATTACAGGCAAATCTGCTATTTGTCCACCTTCTATATTAACAGTGGGCGATAATTGGCGAAGAATACTCAATGCTACTTTGCTATTGAGAAAGGCCTGCAAATAAAAAAGGTCTGCGCCGAAAACGCATGCACCGGCCACATCAAAAATTGAACCACATGGACGATACCTGAAAGCAATACGGCCGGAAGATATTTTAGACCACGTTATGCACTCCTTAAAATAATAATCGGTATTGGGAACAGTAGAACGAATCTTGCCTTTATCGTCAGCAAAATTTCGTATTTCAAAGCCATCGTTTTCCCAATTCAAAACATAATCATGGTTGCCGTACCATTTTCGGAACAAGCCACCCTTGTTGTACGGAACCCACTTTTTGCCGGAATCCAAAACCTCTTGAGCAGAGGTAGCATTCAATATAAGCCGTTGCGTATCCACCTCGTACCACATGCGTGTAAAACGAGCATTATCAGCAGTAGTCATTCCCAAACGGGTTATGCCGATATCAGAAACAGGCGGAGCCGTCTGAAATGCTGCTACAATATTGGGGTGTAGTGCAAAAGCTGTTACCGGGGAGCCCTCAATTTGAGAGAAGCGCTCTTGCTTTACGATATGCCTATTTTTGGAAGATAAGAAAAGTGTTTCTTTGGCAGCTTCGGAACCGGCCTCCGCTAAATTACAATAAATGGCTGCATGATTCGGCAATGCCCCCTTATATTGAATAAAAGCGGTTGTCTTTACAACCTCACCGGGGATATCATCGAAAGCATGTGCATCCAAATAAGCCATATTCAGCACACGTTGCTGCAACATTTTAACGCGCAATTTCTCAAAACTGGACAGGCACATCCATGCAACTTGCGTTATCATGGCACATAGCCTTCTATCTTTAATCATTTGCATGCAACGCTCTATAAATACGGCAAACAAATCTCGCTTTGAATCAGGATAATGCTTATTGACGTATTTTTGCAGCTTCGCCCCCATGGCAGAAGATTCCATATAGGGAGGATTTGTCACAACAACATCGTATTGCTGCGACAGAATCTGCGCTGTCCGTATGAGTGGCAGCAACGCGCCGATGGCTGCAGTTTGCTGCAAATCGGCATCTTTGCGCACAGCCTCCATATGAGCACACAGTGCTTCATAATCCAAAGCACTGCAACGCAGCAGCGAACCGTACTCACCGGCATCGTGCAGCTCCGCTATTACTGTTTGCAAGGAGAAGTGAACCTTAGCATCCCCCCGCGCAATGAAAGCCACTAGGGACTCATCTATGCCATTGCTTTCTTTTATGGCACAGATATGCGGCTGGGGAACGCCTCCGTTTTCCGTTTTTCGGAAGAAGAACCGGCGGTCATACTGCCGCGCCTTCATCATTACCGTAAAATACGCAAGTTGGGCTGCGCGTTCATCTATATCAAGCCCGTATAGATTATGCTCTATGATATGGCGCACTGCATCCGCAACGCTGTACCCCTGCTCTTGATATATCTGCATGAGCACATCAAACATGTATGCGAGTATATGCCCGCTCCCCATACATGGGTCTATGCATTTGATGGCCTCAGGATTTAGGGCGGCATACTCTTCGCCAAGCGCGTTGAGCTGTTCTTGCACAGTAGGTTCTTGGGCTGCATCCTTCAGATAATAACGCCATTCTTTCTGAAGCGGGGTGTCAGGGTGTCCCTGCACCCACATTCGCCCCAGCGAGTTTTCTACCATGTAGCGTACTATCCAATCCGGCGTGAAAAGCTGGGTGCGTGCAGGTATTTCATCTTTACACACCTTGCCTTTCTTGGCAAAAACGGCATCTTTTTTCTCACTAATGTAGAATTGGTACAGCCAGCCTATAAGCTGCACCCCGGCAAGGAAACTCTCTGCATCTATACTGTTAACCAGCAGGTGAATCACGCTGCCTTCTCTCAACTGATTGTCGGGGAACAACAGCTCCGTATAATCAGCCAGCGGTTGAAACACTCCCGGCAGCACAGAGCTGAGAGCATTGCATTGCGTGATAATCAAATACTTAAAAAGCCCCTCTTTATCATTTGCTGTTTTATAAGCAAAGACGGCTTCTTTCGACAAGCCGGGCATCTCCAACTCTACGGCTTCATCCAGTATCTGCGGTTTAAACGCATTATCATCATCAGAAAACACACGCACGCGCGACGGGAGGTAGTTGTTAACCTCCATAAAACGCAGCGCACAAAAACGGTTAAACCAAGTATAGGCTACCTCCTCCATCACTTGGTGATAGCCTTTGGTCTGAATTTGCAACAACAGCGCTTTACGCTGTTGCAACTCTGTTGTAGTAAGCAAATTGCCGTTGATACTGATTGAGTCTGCGGCTTCTGCGGCATCTGCAGAAATACCGTATTGCAACGCCCTTTGAGAGACGCGCTTCAACAGCTCTTGACGAGCCTTTACGGCAAAGTTTCTGATG
>JBGVMR010000080.1:0-96951 GCA_045124875.1 Akkermansia sp. | reverse complement strand
CCGGACCCGGGGTTCCGCCCTGCGGGCTGTACCCCGGGCTACCATATACCGCCCCGCTATCACGGGGCTCCGGGCTAGGCTCGCTTCGCTCGCTAGATTATTCGCTATCTATTATCTCAAACACCTCCACAAACTCCCATTTGTCGAGGTATAGCATCTATCAACCAAAAACTTAAGCAAAGCCTTCCGTTATTCGCGTTCGGACAGGGGAAATCTGAAGGCGGTTTGCTCGCCGGTGAGAATGTTGACCTTCATGCTAAACGGAACGCGCGCTTTGATGTGGGGGCCGTGTGGTTTTGGCGTGACCCCGTATTCTTTCGTTTTAACATAAGTAACGCCGGTGTATACCATTTCCACTTCGCCTTGTACCATAACGGTTGAATCTACCGGAACATTACTGAGGATGCACATGCTTGCCTGATATGCATCCGAGGGTACTTTAGTCGTTATTCTAAACGCATCGTTATAGTAATCTGTGAGGTCATTGCCTTCAGAATCAGTAAGGGAAATCAGTTTTGGGGATATCGAAACAATGTGGGCATCGGGGGCTGAAATCCGGAAATCCAGCGCCACGGGTTGAGGCAGCCAGATGCTTCCACCCGTCCAATGGCGTCTGTTAATCGTGTACTCGGTGTGGATGCTTGTGTTCTGCAGTTCAATATCTACATGCGTAGGGTATTGCGGCTGCGTTATATCCGGCATTTTCGCACCGGGGCCTTGTGAAAAATCCTCATGCCAAGTGGTGCATGCACACACAAAGTATAAGCACAAAACTACAAGGGCAAGCCAATGCATATATGTTTTAAATCATATGGTCCATGCGTTCGCGCTTGGTATTCATGTAGCCCTCGTTATCCGCATGAGCGGGGATGATGATGGGCATTTGCTCAACAACCTCCAGCCCATGGCCTGCAAGACCCACGATTTTCTTGGGATTATTGGTGAGAAGGCGCAACTTGGTAACGCCGAGGTCACGCAGAATTTGGGCACCTACGCCGTAGTCGCGCAGGTCGGGGGCGAAACCGAGGGCTATGTTGGCATCCACCGTGTCAAGCCCTTGCTCTTGCAGTTTGTAGGCATGCAGTTTGGCAGAGAGCCCGATACCGCGCCCTTCTTGGCGCAGGTAAAGTAACACACCGCCCTCTTGGGCAATACGGCGCATGGCAGTGTGCAGTTGGCTGCCGCAGTCGCAGCGGCGACTGCCGAATACATCGCCTGTGAGGCACTCGCTGTGCACACGGCAGAGCACGGGCTTGCTCGGGTCAATCTCGCCGTGTACCAAGGCCAAATGTGTTTGGCCATCTATTTTAGAGTGGTAAGAGTGGCAGGTGAACTCACCGAAATCGGTGGGCAGTTTGACTACCTCCTCTTTTTCAATAAGTTTTTCCGTATGCTGGCGATGCTCAATGATTTGAGCGAGGGAGCAAGCCTTGAGGCCGAACTTGCGCTGGAACTCGCCCAGCTCACCCAAGCGGGCCATGGTGCCGTCCTCTTTCATGATTTCGCAGCAAACACCCACGGGCTCCAACCCCGCAATGCGCAGCATATCTACCGTACCTTCTGTGTGGCCGGCACGGCGAATGACACCGCCCTCTACCGCGCGCAGCGGGAAACAGTGACCGGGCTGCACAAAGTCATCCAAGGTGGCCTTGGGGTCTGCCAGCTTCATGGTGGTGATGGAGCGCTCGAAAGCGCTGATGCCGGTGGTGGTCCCCTCCTTGGCATCTACACTCACAGTGAAGGCAGTGTGTAGTTTTTCCGTGTTGTATTGGGCTTGCATGGGGATGCCGAGGGCATCCACTTTTTCGGGGGCCATGGGCACGCAGATGAGACCGCGCGCATGGGTGGCCATGAAGTTGATATTTTGCGGGGTAGCAAATTGACCGGCGCACACGAGGTCTGCCTCATTTTCGCGGTGCGGGTCATCCGTCATGAGAATCAGCTTGCCCATGCGCAGGTCGCACAACACTTCCTCCAGCGGGTGGTATACGATGGGGTCTGTACCATCTGCCACGGGAACAGAGGGGGCGGGTATTTCAAGCTCTACCTTCGCGGGGGCCGGTGCTTGCTCTGCCTGCAGCTCGGGCAGGGGCTCTCCGCTTACTGCTGCATCACATTCGCAGATAAAGCTGTTCATATCAAACACACCGTTTTTAGAGGAAAACTCGATATTCTTCATGACTGAGTAAAAAGAAAAAGTTCGGCAGCTCGCAACACAGGCGGCGCGAGCCGCCGAACAGGGGATATAATATATTGTAGATTACTTATTCATCTTGGCCCAAGAGTCGCGCAGACCTACGGAGCGGTTGAACACGGGATGCTCGGGGGCGTGGTCGTAGCGGTCGGCCACAAAGTAGCCCGTGCGCTCAAACTGGCACAAGAACTCTGCGGGGGCGGCGGCCAAAGCAGGCTCTACCACGGCATCCGTCAACACGGTAAGGCTATCTTTGTTGAGGGAGGCCAAGAAGCCCTCGGGGTTGGCATCGGGTGCTTCATCGCTGAACAGACGGTCATACAAACGCACCTCTGCCTTTACTCCGTACTTGGCAGATACCCAGTGAATAGCGCCCTTGCAGCGAATGCCCTCGGGCGGGTTGGTGCCGATGGTGCCGGGCAGTACCTCGGCGTGTACCTCGGTCACGTTGCCGTCGGCATCTGCTACGTAGTCGTTGGCAATAATGCAGTAACCTCCGCGCAAACGCACGCAAACACCGGGGCTGAGGCGCTTGTATTTCTTGGGCGGGTCTACCATGAAGTCGTCCTGCTCAATCCACACCTCTTTGGTGAGGGTGAGCTTGCGGTTGCCCAGCTCGGGTTTCTCGGGGTTGATGACAACCTCTACCTCCTCCTCATGGTCGTCTGCCAAGTTGGTGAGGACAAGCTTGAGGGGCTTGAGTACGGCCATGCGGCGCTCTGCGTTGGCGTTGAGCTCGCTGCGTACAGCGTTTTCCAAGCGGGCAACATCCGTATTGCCGTTGAACTTGGTGATGCCTACACCCTCGCAGAAGTCCACAATGGCTTTGGCGGGGTAACCACGGCGGCGCATACCGCAAATCGTGGGCATGCGGGGGTCATCCCACCCGGCAACGTAGTTTTCCTCCACCATTTGGCGCAGTTTGCGCTTGCTCATCACGGTGTAGGTGATGTTGAGGCGAGAGAACTCACGTTGCTGCGGGCGAGACCCTGCCGGTATGGGGCAGTTCTCAATCACCCAATCGTAAAGCGGGCGGTGGTTTTCGAACTCCAGTGTGCAGAGGGAGTGTGTGATGTACTCGTAGGCGTCCTCCAGCGGGTGGGCAAAGTCGTACATCGGGTAAATGCACCAAGTGTTGCCGGTGTTGTGGTGGTGGTCGTATGAAATGCGGTAAATCACGGGGTCTCGCATGTTCATGTTGCTGCTGGCCATATCAATCTTGGCGCGCAGCACGGCACCGCCCTCGGGGAACTTGCCGGCCTTCATGGCCTCGAACTGTGCGAGGTTCTCCTCTACGCTGCGGTCGCGGTAGGGGGAGTGAATGCCGGGCGTGGTCAGGTTGCCACGCTGGGCGCGCATGGTTTCGCGGTCTTGCTCATCCACATAGGCCAGGCCGTTCTTAATGAGGTGAATGGCGCACTCGTAGTAGAAGTCGAAAATGTCGGATGCCCAGTACAGGTGCTCACCCCAGTCAAACCCCAACCACTTGATGTCCTCTTGTATGGAATTGACGAACTCGACATCTTCTTTGCAGGGGTTCGTATCATCGAAACGCAGGTGGCACACCGCGCCTTGTTGGGCGTATTCCTTCGCTACGCCGAAATCCAGGCAGATGGCTTTGGCGTGTCCGATGTGAAGGTAGCCGTTAGGCTCCGGGGGGAAACGTGTAATGGGTGTTTTGCAGTGGCCCTCTGCAAGGTCACTTGCTATCCATTCACGTATGAAATCTCGTTTCGTTTCTTCGTTCGTCATACGCGCGTATTCTACCACGCTTACCCCTAAAATCAAGCTCATTCCTTGCACTGACGCACAAAACGGGCGGTGCACCTGTAATTTGAGGTTTGCTTTTTCGGTATTTTGTCGTACAATGGGCGCGCATGGCACATACGGGTAACGACAATGCAATATCTCGCCGCAGCTTTTTGAAAGGGCTGGGGGTGATGGCGCTCATGGCCATACCCGCGTGCAAGCGTGCGCAACAATTTGCCGTGCAGCCGGAGGATTGCCCGGAGTGGATGCTGCCGGGCGAGGCCACATGTTTTGCCTCTTGCATGCCTTGGGCTACAGGCGCTATTCCTTTGCTTGCCGTGTGCCACGATGGTGTGCCCGTTGCGCTGCAAAGTAATCCGCGCTACGAAAGTGTGCGCCGTGGGCTGCCTGCGTTTGTGCAGGCTTCTATTCTGGATTTGTATAGCTCTGCGCGTCTCAAGTCACCGTTGCGTGCGGGTAAACCACACCCCATGTCGGCGTTCCGTGCCTCATTGCGTGCGTGGAGCGGTTTGTTGAAAGAGGGGCGCAACATCGCCTTTTTGTTCCCCGGCGGTTATTCTGCGCTGCGCATGGAGCAGGTAAAAGAGCTGCGCCGTTATGCGGGGGCCAAGTTCTTTGAGTACGATCCCGCAGCGGCACCGCGCCCCACCGGTTTTGCGGAGCTGGAGTCATTGCAAACCGCTGCGTTTGGCCCTGCCGTGCAATTTGCCGATAATGGGTTCGGGGACTTAGCGGCGCTGACGCAGCAGTTGCCGGAGCTGGATGCCCTGTTTATCTTCACCCCGGCAGACCCCGCCGCTTTTGATGCCGACTTTGCGCGTGCTTTGGAGAACGCAACGGCAGAGACTGTGCGCTTTGTATCGTTGCAGGCAGATAAAACCGCAGCGCTTTGCTTATACCAAGTACCGGCTACGCATTTTTTGGAAGAATGGGGAGCAGATGCCGATGCGTATGGCAACCTCTGCTTGCGCCAGCCTGTCATGCACCCTCTGCATGGGGCTTTGGCAGAGGCAGAGGTTTTACACGCCTTGCTGAATCAGGGGGAGCTGCCGGCAGAAGACGGTAGCAAAATCTCAACCGCGCGTGCTTGGTTGGAGAAAGTGGTGCCCGATGCAGATGCTGCTTTGAAGACCGGTTTTGTGGCAGGTGCTGCCCCCATGCCTACTCCATTGGCTGCTGCCCCGGCATCTGCTCTTAATTTATATTTACACCCTTATTATGCAGATGGCAGATTCAGGCACAATGCATGGCTGCAAGAAACCTATTTGCCCCTGAGCGGATGGGCCGGCATGCCGGAAGCCTTTCTGCCGGGGGGCGGGGCCCCTGCCGGTGTGCGGGTAGGTGCTTTGCATTTGCCTGCATGGCGCCATGCGGGTATCAGCGGTGTATGGTTACCCCTATTGCCCGAGTTCGTGGGGGTGGCAGCCTCTCATATTCAAGAGTGTGAGGCTCCGAAGCTGCCATACCGCCCCACCGAGAGTGCGCCCGCTATGCAACACGGCAAGCCTACGGTAAACAGTGCCGGGGCTTCTCCCCAATGGGCAATGATTATTGATTTGTCTCGCTGCATTGGCTGCGGTGCCTGTTCTTTGGCGTGCCGTGCAGAAAATAACATTCCCCTTGTGGGGGCAGAGGAAATGAGCTATGAGCGAGACATGCAGTGGTTACACGTTAACCGCTATTTAGATGCCGGCCAAACGTTGCACTATGTGCCCTCTGCTTGCCGCCATTGCGAAAAAGCACCGTGCGAGGCAGTGTGCCCCGTGAATGCCACGGTGCATACATCCACCGGGCTCAATGCCATGGTGTACCCGCGTTGTTGGGGTACACGCTATTGCGCGGCGGCATGCCCCTACCATGCACGCGTTTTCAATTTCAGGGATTACGCCAAGGCGGATGCCGATAAAACGCAGCGCCCCCATAATCCGCAAGTTACCGTACGCTCTCGTGGTGTGATGGAGAAATGCACCTTCTGCGTGCAGAGAATCAATGCTGCAAGCGCTGCCGGGGCGGGCACACCGCAAACGGCTTGCCAACAGGCATGCCCCACGGGTGCCATTAAGTTGATTAACTTGTGCGACGATGCGCTGCCCTCTCAGGTGGTTACTTCTTACGATGTTAAAGGCACCAACCCCAGAACCTTTTATATTTGATTCCGGGGTTGTGGCTGTGTTACGTGCGCTTTATGCGTACTCGACTGTCTTTTTCTTTTTCTCGAGCTCTTGTATGCGCTCCAAGGCCGTATCAATGTTTTCGCAAATGTTTTCCTCGCCTAATTCTCTGATGAACAGGGAATCTCGGCGTATTACCTTAATGGGCTGTGCCTGCACGCCGCAAAGCAACAGGGTAATGTTGCGGCGGCGGCAATAGGACAAGAAGTCTTCCAGTACATGCAAGCCCGAGGCATCCAACGTGGGTACCAAACGCATGCGCAGCAGTACGTAGTCCATATCCGGTTCTATGGAGCGGAATACGCGGTCCTTGAATTGTTCTACAGCGCCGAAGAAGAACGGTCCCTGAATATCGAATACTTCCACGTTGTCGGGGATGTGGCGCAGGTAGCGAGAGCGTGCCGGCTGTTCCTCCGGGTCCTCACCTTCGATTTCCTTAGAAATCATTTCCACATTGCTTACCTGAGCCATACGGCCGATGAAGAGCAGGGCTGCCAATACCACACCCACTTCTACCGCAACAACAAGGTCAATCATCACGGTCAGAATAAAGGTGATAAGCAGAACGGCGCGGTCTTGCTTAGGACCGGTGAGCAGGTGGCAGAAGGTGCTTGCCTCTGCCATGTTCCAGCATACAATGGCCAAAATACCCGCCAATGCCGGCAGCGGTACGAGGGCTGCATATTGCCCGGCCAGCAACAATATGAGCAACAGCGTAATGGCATGGATGATGCCCGATACCGGGGTCTTGCCGCCGGCACGTATGTTGGTAGCTGTTCGGGCAATGGCACCCGTGGCAGGCAAGCCGCCGAACAAAGCAGAAGCTATGTTGCCCGCACCTTGGCCGATGAGCTCGGTGTTGGGGTGGTGGCGAGAGCCCGTCATACCGTCTGCCACGCTTGCACTGAGCAATGACTCAATAGCTGCCAACAGGGCAATAACGAATGCCGGCTTAATCAAGGATGGTAATGTGGCCCACTCAAAGCTGGGGAAGGTCGGCATGGGTAACCCCTTCGGCAACTCTTTGAATCGAGAACCGATGGTTTCTACCGGCAGATCGAATGCTACACAAATGACCGTGGCTGCCAGCATGCCCACCAACATAAATGGTGCTTTCGGGGCAAAGCGTCTTGTCAGAAGAATAACGCCTATGGTGAACAGAGAAATGCCCAGTGCCCACCAGTTGATGGTGTCTATGTATTTAAAGTAGCAGTGCCATTTCTCCACAAACTCGGCCGGCACCGCTTCGGGGATGCGCAATCCTAACAAATCTTTTACTTGTGTGCAGAAAATCGTCACGGCAATACCCGAGGTAAAACCGGTCGTAACGGGGTAGGGAATGAACCGTATCAGAGCCCCCATTTTCAGCACGCCGAACAGTATCAGGAAAAGGCCTGCCAATAGCGTGCACATGATGAGTCCCCCCATGCCGCAACTGGCAACCACACCGGCTATGATGACCACGAATGCGCCGGTAGGTCCGCCTATCTGGTATTTGCTACCGCCTAAGGCTGATATGATCAAACCGGCTACGATGGCTGTTACCAACCCCGTTGCCGGCGTTATCTCCGTGCACCCGCATGCTATGGCAAACGCCATGGCCAACGGTAATGCGACCACACCTACTGTCAGGCCTGCTGTCAGGTCAGAGAAGAAGGTCTTTTTATTGTACTCTTTAAGTGTTTGGAAAAGACTCGGCTTGTACATCTCTACACGAAATATACGCCTGTTTGTGCCCATTGTAAAGGAAAAATCCGCTCGCGTCACTATTTTATGAAAATGACGGCTATTTTTCTTGAATCAGCCCGGTGGGTGGTGTATAATTCCCACGCGCGTGAGTAAGCTTAGAAGAAAAGATTTTTTTCGTATTGCCGTCCCGGTTTTGCTGGTGGGTGGCATTGTGGCTTTGTGCTTACATTTATGCACGTCTTCCGGAGAGCAAGTTGCTGCCAATGTGTATGCGGCAGATTTACCTCTCGCCCAGATGCCTCAAGAGTTAAAACCTTGCATGGTAACGCTTTCTGCAGAGCAGATTGCACGTATTCCTTTGGCAGATGGTTTTGAATGGCCGGTTGGCGGTGGTAACTTGGCATTTATGTATGATGCTCAAGGTTTTGGCGTGTTCAATGAAAAACGTGGTGGTTATCATTCCGGTGTAGATCTCAACGGCATAGGTGGGCAAAATACAGACGAAGGAGAAGCTGTAACGGCTGCTGCCCGTGGTAAAGTGGTATATTGCGGTACCCCTTCTGCCGGTTGGGGTAAGGTTGTTGTCATTGCACACCGCATTCCCGGTGATGACCGCGTTTACCAAACACTTTACGCGCATTTGCTGGATGTTAATGTTGCCTACGGTGACACCGTGTACCGTGGCAAGAAGATTGGCACTATCGGCACGGCAGATGGTGCTTATTTAGCTCACTTGCATTTCGAGGTGATTGATTCTCGCGTGGTAGAGGCCGGTGTTACGGCTTATCACCCCACCGGCACCATGAACCGCATTAATCCGTATGAGTTTATCAAGGCTCACCCGGCACCCCCTTTCCCCGACCCCTTATTTCAGGTTTACGGCACCTTCATGTGGACTGATGGTGCATTCTCCGGGAATCCATAACACTTTCTGAATCTTTTTATTATGAAACGTAGCATTATTCTGTTTTTGATTACCTTTTTAGTTACTGCCGGTGTGGTAGCAACTTTCTATTATTACAAGAGTCAGCCGGCTCTTGAGCAAGGGGCTACCCCCGCTCAACAGACTCAAGCCGTAGCT
Source organism: Akkermansia sp. (assembly GCA_045124875.1). Classification (GTDB taxonomy): domain Bacteria; phylum Verrucomicrobiota; class Verrucomicrobiia; order Verrucomicrobiales; family Akkermansiaceae; genus Akkermansia. The sequence goes on along the minus strand of JBGVMR010000080.1, from coordinate 88,046 downwards.
TCCCCCGCAGATGCGACTCCGGTGCAGGATGAAAAAACGGCTACTGCCGATGCAGACCAAACTGAATCCTCTAAGACGGAGACCGTTGTTATCGTTGAGCCTGTTAAGCCGGAGGAGGTAGAAACTCCGGTGCAGACGGATGAAAGTGGTGCCGATGATTCATCTACGGAGGAGGGCGATAGCGAAGAGACTCCCTCTGCCGGTTCCGTGGGCAAGCCCATAGATGATATTCAGCTGCCGGAAGGAACGAAGACCAGCAACGAAGCTCATAAACGCGCGCTGACTTCGGTAGAAGCATTCAAGTCTGAAGACGCAGCAGAATATACCCGCTATATGGTAGCGAACAATATGATGAGCGAGGAAGCCTCTGCCGTTGTTACGGAGTGGTTTGCCGGTAACACCGTGGCTGCCGTTGAGGAGGTGGGCGATGTGCTTCGCTACTCTGCCGACAAGAAGCTTTTCCGCTACCGTGTGGTATCTGCCAATGGCGACCAAGATTTGTTGTTAGATTTTACCACGGATATCTCCGGTAAGCAGCCGTACCTTGTTGCAGCACATATTGTGCCGGCAGACAGAACCATGATGATACCCGGCGGTGATACCATGATGCTGGTAGAGTGCTTCTTGCATGCCACCCGTCAGGGCAATGTTCTTAAGGCTCGCAACATGGTAGACCATGCAAGTGTTGATGATGCCACTCTGGCCGGCCTCTGCATGATTTTTGAAGAGGGGTCGTTCTCTCTGAGCAAGAAATCCCCTATCCGCTGCAGCATTTCTAATCCTTCCTCTGCCGGCTATTTGGTATATGTTGTGCCTGCCGACAATCCCGATGTGGCGTATACAGACTCCAACCACATTGCCGTAAACCTCGTTCGCATAGGTGAGGATTGGAAAATCAGCGCCGTTGGTACAGATAAGCTCTTGGCCATGTATCTGGAAAGCGCCCAAGCCGAGGGCGGCCGCTATTCTCCCTTGGTGAAGAATCCGCAGGGTGGCCAATCCATTGCGTTGTATTTCGCTTTCGATGATTCTACGCTTACCCCGCGCTCCATCCGTCAGCTGGAGATTGTTGCCAAGATTCTTGTCGATTCCAAGAAGAAGCTTGATATTGCCGGCCATACCGATGACCTTGGTTCAGAGCAATATAACCTCGCACTTTCTCAGCGCCGTGCAGAGGCTGTTCGCCAAGTGTTGATTGACCTCGGTGTATCCCCCGACCAGATTACCACCACCGGCCTCGGTAAAAATGAGCCCCGTAACCCGATTACCGAGACCGACGACGAAAGCCAGATTGAGTACAAGCGCGGTGAGAACCGTCGTGCCGAGATTTATCTTGATTTCGAATCATGAAATACACCCTGAGGCCCGCGGCCGCAGGGAGAGATTATGCTGCCGAGCTTAATCCCGAGCAATATGCAGCCGTTACCACAGATGCCCGCCACGCGCTAGTCATAGCCGGGGCGGGTAGTGGTAAAACCCGCACTCTTACTTATAGAGTAGCCCGTTTGTTGGAGTGCGGTATTGCCCCTTGGCGTATTTTGCTGCTTACCTTCACCAACAAAGCCGCCCGCGAAATGCTGGAGCGCGTGGCCGCCCTTGCCGGTATGGGGGCAGGGCAGATATGGGGGGGCACGTTCCACTCCGTCGCAAACCGCATCTTGCGCTTACATGCACCGCGTCTTGGGTATCAACCCGGTTTTACCATTCTGGATGGCGATGATCAACGCGCCCTCTTCCGCGCTCTTATTAAGCAGTTTGTCGGCAAAACCTCCAAAAACGACCGTTTCCCCAAGGCAGAGGTGTTGCAAAGTCTGCACAGCTTGGCCATCAACACCGGGCGCAGCTGGCAACTGACCTTGCGTACAGAATACGGGCAGCTCGATAAACATGAGGAGGTAATCGGTAAAATTTTTGATGCCTACCGCACCCGCAAGCTGGAGAGCAATGCCATGGATTTTGATGACTTGCTCACCAACCTGCTGCGCCTGTTGCAAGAGCATGAGGATATACGCGCCGACCTGCAAGGCCGTTTCCTACATGTGCTGGTAGATGAGTATCAGGATACCAACGTGTTGCAGGCTTCCATCATCGGCCTGTTGGCCGGTGGGCAAGACTCCTCCCTCATGGTGGTGGGCGATGATGCGCAGAGCATTTATTCATGGCGTGGGGCAAATGTTGACCACATTTTCGAGTTCTCTCACACCTACCCCGATGCCCAAATCTATAAAATCGAGACCAATTACCGCAGTGTGCCGGCCATTCTCGAGATTTCTAATGCCGCCATCTCCAACAACACGCGCCAATTTGCCAAAACTCTGCGCCCGTCTCGCGATACCGGCTGCATGAAGCCCGCCGTTATCCCTGCGCCCGATAACCGCACCGAGGCCCGCTTTGTGGCCCAGCGTATCGATGAGCTTATGGCTGCCGGTATTTCCGGTAAGGATATTGCCGTGCTCTACCGCGCGCACTTCCATAGTATGGATGTGCAGATGGAGCTCACCCGCAACCATATCCCCTACCGCATCACCAGCGGCTTGCGCTTCTTTGAGCAAGCCCATATCAAAGATATTGTCGCGTGGCTGCGCTTGCTCTCCAACCCGAGGGATGAAATCGCCTTCCGCCGTATCGTCTCCACCTTCCCCCGAGTGGGCGAGGCTACGGCCTCCAAACTGTGGGAAAACTGGTTTGCTGTGGCAGATGCTTGGTTGCAGGCCAACCCGGAGGCCACCACCATCACCGCTCCGCACTCAGAGGTGTTTGCCGCGGTAAAAGTACCCGCTGCCGCACGCCTGCACTGGGGCGGTTTCCTTGCCTCGATGGATGACCTGCACCCTGCTGATAAAATACTGACCCCGGCAGAACTAGTGCGCTTGGTGCAAAACTTTATGGATGCCCACCTGCGCGCCTCTTATGAAAACTATGAGGAGCGCTTGGAAGACATCGGCCAGCTCACCCGCTCTCTGGCCGATGCCGCAGATTTGGATGCCTTCCTCAGCCAAGTCGCCCTTCTCAGCGAGGATGATTCACAAACGGAAATAGACCCCGACTGTGTTACCCTCAGCACCATTCACCAAGCCAAGGGCCTGGAGTGGAAAGTCGTGTTCGTCATCTTCTTAGGCGAGGGCCTATTCCCCCATTACCGTGTGATTCAAAGCGGAGACATGGATGATATTGAGGAAGAGCTGCGCCTCTTTTACGTGGCCGTCACGCGTGCAGAAGACCAACTGTACCTCAGCTATCCCCGCTACAACGGCCACAGCTACGATAGTCAGTTCTGCCCCCCGTCACGTTTCCTCACAACCCTCCCCCCCGACCTTTACGAACTGTGGAATCTTTGATTCCTCTGCGAGAGCGTAGCGAACTTTTTCGAATACGTCTTGCAGGTGCTCGCGTGAAGTTTGCCTCCCCTCTTTACGCAATTCGGCCGTTGTCCCCTTTTTGCGGAACAACGGCCGGATATGTTTATATCACCCTAGTCTTACTTGTTACGGCGACGGCGTGCAGCTAGCGCAGCCAGTGCCAACAAGCTCAGTGTTGCTGAGGTGGGCTCGGGGATAACTTTGTTGAACTCGGTCAGGTAAACGGTTCCGCTTTCGAATACTACTTTGGTGTTGCTATTGATGGCTGCCCCATCAAAGTAATCCGTCGCATTCAGCGTCAATAATTGGGTGCCCGTAGCCGTTACGGTTTCTCCATTATAAATGAAATTAACCTTTCCGGCATCCGTAAAGAGTACCAATTTAGCATCCTTACTGTATTCTCCGTCAAAACGAACTTCCAAATGAATCTTGTCTGCAAAAGATGAGGGTACCGCCAGAGTTAACTCCCCATTGTTGAGCCCCAAGTTACCATACAGTCCCTCAAATGTAGAGCCGCTGTTAAAGGTCAACTTAGAGATATCTGCAATACCCACCTGATTGCTGTTTAATACAGGCGGGGCATAGGTTGCAGCAAGCGTAAGATTCTTGATGGTGCCATCTGCCTCCACCGGTATGTATTCCGTACCTTTTACCGTCAGCGTGGCATCTTTGGATATCGTTACATTGTTGGCAGTCAGTTTGGCTGCGGTGCGGTTTTCCTCCGTAACCTCACTTGCAAGCTTAATTTGACCATCTGCTTTGATGGTAACATTGTTGGTGCCGAGGTTGAGTGTGGCTCCGTTGCCGTTGGCCTCCAGCTTGCCGGCAGCGCTGTAGTTGCCGTTTGTAATGCTCAGCTTGGCATTGGTACCCTGCACACTAAGATTGCCGGTAAACTTGCTTTGCGATGCAAAAGCAACGCTGCTGTCGGTCACACTCACGGTGCCGCTGCCCGTCAAGCTTCCGGCGTTGGTGGTGCCGGCGGTCTCCCCGTTGAAGCTCAGCGTACCATCGATACTGCTTGCGGAGGCGGCATATCCCTTGTTCTGCATTTCGAGGGAGGAGCCAGCTGCCACGTTTACCATGCCGGCAATGCTGTTTTCCCCGGCCATTACTACATGGCTGTTGTTATCAATGGCCAAAGTGGTACCGGCCAAGGTGGTAACGGTCGCGGTGCCTCCGCTTGCCGTAGCACCCAAGGCAGTGCTGTGGTGTACATTCAAGGTGCCGGCATTCAGCTTGGTGGCCCCGGTGTGTGTGTTGGCTGTGCACAGTGTAAGGGCACCGGCCCCGTTCTTGGTGATACCTGTGCTGCCTGTCAGGCGGCCACCACCTGCCGCTGCAGAGAACGTGTAATCGTTACCCTCGCTGTTGGTTACAATGATGTCTGCCGGGGCTATATCGCCTGCCAATTGCACGTTGCCTGCACCCAAGTCGGTGAAGCTTACATCCATGCCGTCCAAGTAGGTGTAGCTACGGTCGTTCATCGTCCAGTTGTCAGACGTGGTGTTCCAGAGAAAATCCCCTGATGCATTACCCCAGATGTTTCGCCCTACTTTGTAATACAGCGTGCCATTCTCCCAGACCAAGTCGCTGAATGTGGCTCGGTTTGCATCGCCACTGCCGTTCACGGTAACGTTCTCTGCCGTCCAAGCAGATTTTGTGGTGAAGTCACTTGTGCTGCTTTGGCTGATGATTTTGTACATACCGCTGGTCAAGCCATCTTCACGGTTCAGGTTTACTGTAAGCTTAGAAGTCGCCAAATCCGTTCCACCCAGGGTGAGAGCCGCTTTGTTCAGGTTGTTTTCCCCTACGGTCACGGTCAGGTCAGAGCCGCTGCCCAGTGTCACTTTCGAGGCTGTAATAGTATTCTGCCCTTGCAGCTCCAGCGTGGTGCCGCTGTTGAAGGTGAAATTGTATGATCTGTGGCTCATGCTGCCATCCCGCAGCAAGAGCTTGGCCCCGCTACCCGCCGCCACCGTCAGACCTTGCCCATTCAGTTTCGCTCCGTCTACCACTTGCAGGCTGCCGCCATACAGGGTGATACGGTTGTTGATTTCGCTCGTCTGCGAGTTGGTGATTTCGCTCGATGTCGCGGCCGAGCCTTTCACCTCCGCTAGGTGCTTTTCTGTGTACAGTCCGCTGAAAATGATATCGCCCCCGGCTTTTTGTGTGACGCCATCGGCATCTTGGTAATCAGAATTGAAATTTACTGGAGCCAAAGTTCCGCCCATGTATACCGAGTCATAGAAGGTGATATGGCCTCCTGTCTTGGCGGATAGAGTTAAGTTTTGTCCTCCTCGTTGATCCATATAGATGCTGCGTAAACGATAGGTGCTACCCTTTTTTTCATAGTTCTTCTCGAATGTAACGCTGTCGTTGCCGATGATGTTCAGGCTTCCCGTCGAATATATCCCGCCACCGTAGGTGTAGTGGTAGGAGGAGGTGGAGGTGCAGGTGGAGGAATTACCACTGATGCTTACATCTCCATTGTTACAGATACTCAGGCTTCCCGATGAATATATCCCGCCTCCGTATGAGGATGGGGAGGTGGTGACGGAATTACCACTGATGCTTACTACATCATTGTTATTGATGCTCAGGCTTCCCGATGAATATATCCCGCCTCCGTAGGTGGTTGTGGAATTACCACTGGAATTACCACTGATGCTTACTACATCATTGTTATTGATACTCATGCTCCCCGTCGTATGTATCCCGCCTCCGTGGGAGTATGAGGAATTACCACTGATGCTTACTACATCATTGTTATTGATACTCAGGCTTCCCGTCGAATACATCCCGCCTCCGGAGGAGGAGGAGGAGGAATTACCACTGATGCTTACTTCATCATTGTTATGGATGTTCACGCTCCCCGTCGAATGTATCCCTCCACCATTGAAGGTGGCGGAATTGCCGCTAATGCTAATATGCCCGTTATCTGAAATATCGATAACGCTGTTACTACCGGAGGCATAAATAGCACCGCCATACGTTGGTTTTTTATTGTTTGAAAGAACAACATCTGCCGTACCTTCAACGCCATCGTTCACATTGCGAATGTAAAGCTTGCCTGATCCACCCAAATCCACAGCAGGTGCACCGCTTTGGTTTGTAATGGTAAGGTTACTCAGTGTATCAAACGTTAGTGTCGTGGGCTGATAAAATACGCTATTTGACCCATTACTGAAACTCAGCCCCAGTGGATCGTATCCATCTGCCGTGGTAAAAAGCAAGTTGCCACTTTTTACCAAGGGGGTGGAAGATGTCCAAGTTGTATTGGTTGTTGGCGTAAAGTCTAAATCAGTCCAGAGAATGAAAGCATATTCATCCTCTGTCGTGTTGGATATATAATCATCCAAATAACTGGTGGTCCAGAGGTCAATCTGTTCATAGTCATCAGGAATTTCGACAGCTTGCGCGGCAAATGCTCCGAGTAGTGCGGTTAATAACGTAATAGGGAGATGAAGTTTCATGGTTCTATGTGAGTTTTATGTGAAGATTTTACTTTCAAAGGAAGAAATGTTCAGTTCCGCAGTTCATTTTACGTATTCATAAGCCGTATTTTATCCTATCAAAACACATGGATATAAACGAGTTGAATATTTGGCATGTAGTGTATGAAAAGTGACCGCACAATAGTGAATTATTTTGAAATAAAGCGTCTTTTCTGCTTGACTACCGGCTTATGAATACGCAGTCAGAACAAGAGCAAGCGGCAGTAGCAATACTGAGGTCAACGGGGGTAAATCTAATAGAAGCTGCATTGGTGGCAAAAGCAGCACTGGAGGCGGGAGGTATCCGGCTTCGCCAGAATGGAACCCTTTCTGCTTACGCCGAGGTTCGCGCCTCCGAAACTACGGCGCTCAGGGCATTAAAGCGATGCAAAAAGATAATTGCGCTGGGGGCAGAAGAGTTGAAACGGCAGGAGAAGACGGTGACGTTTGAGAAGGCGGTGGCAGCGGCGTTGGAGGCAAGGAAAGAGCGGAGGGCGAGAACGCAGAGCGATTTTCGGTACATAACACGGCGATTCATGAAGCGGTGCAGGGGGCTGGCGAAGCGGAGGGTGCGGGCGATAACGGTGCAGGAATGTGCGGAATATATTGAGATGGCGTTTGATACGCCGAGCCAGAGAGCCAAAGCGCGGCGGGTGCTCAGTGGTGTATTCGGAACAGCGTTAAAAAAGGGCTGGTGCAGCGAGAATCCGGTAGCCAAGGTAGAGACTCCGCAGGTGCGGGAAAAACGCATCGAGATATTGACACCGAGTGAGATAGAGCGCTTGATGCGGTCTGCTGCCGAATATGAAACCGGCCAATGTTTAGCAGCAGTGGGGATGATGTTGTATGCAGGTATACGCCCGCATGAGGTAGCGAGGATCACTTGGGAGCAGGTGGATATAGGGGGGAAAAGTATTTGTATTTTACCGCAGCACAGCAAAACGGGCGGGGCGCGCATGGTAACCATACAGCCGCCCTTGCTGCGCTTGTTGCAGCGTTGCTCGCAAGTGGGGCGCATATGCCCGCCGCAATGGCCTAGGCATTGGCGGGCTTTGCGCAAGCAGGCGGGCTTTGCCACGTGGCAGCCGGATGTGCTGCGCCATACTTTTGCCAGTTATCACCTGCGGCATTTTAAGGATTATACTGCCTTGCAATATGAGACAGGGCATAGAGATAGCAGCCTGCTGCGTACGCGGTATGTGAATATGCGAGGGGTGGAAAATACCTCTGCATTTTGGGAATGTATCTAAAACGTGAGCGTAGCGAATTTTCATGTGAACGAAGCGAGCTTTTCCGAATTATGGTTCGCTGTGCTCACGTGAACGGGTGTAAACCTGCAAAACTTCTTCAGCGCGTTTGGATCTGTACACGTATGCCTCGTATTCTTCCGCGACGTTTCCGGGGGTAAGACCTCTCTGTATTTCTTTGAATTCGCAACGGTAGGTGAATCCCTCACGGAGAATGCGTACTTCATCATTTCCGTATTTTTCTATGGTTGCAAAGGGGGCGTTAACCGTATGGGGAGCCACCTTTGCGATGATGTAACTGCCGCACCATACGGTGACGGAATCCGACAAGATTCTATATACGTACAAGGTGTTATTAGCCAATATATACAGACAATCCTCCATTTGGGCGTATTCCAAGCGGGTGCCATCACTTAATTGCCCGCACGGGAAAAAAGCAGAGCTTTGCTCCTCGCCTAGTACCGTCATGCCGGTATTCAATGTGTCTACTTGTGCATTGATATTTCCGCAGAATGAAAACAGAAGACAGAGGCCTGCAATATAATGTTGAATAGCGTGACGCATGACGAATGGTACATTAGCATGGCTTGCCTTGGTTGTCAATATAACAAAACTTTGTGTTAAATTATTCCTATGGTAAATCAGAGTTCGTCGAGCAGATGGCTCGCGTAAGCGAGCGGAATTTTTGAGCCCCGCGCATGCGGGGCGACATATGCTAGCCCACGGTGGAGCTGCGTCAGCAGCGAAACCGTGGGCTATAATGATAATAAAAAGGAACCCCACCGGATGGTGGGGTGGCATAGAGGGTTGCCAGATGTCGTAAGGTATTTATTTCCATTGTTTCGATTGCAAAATTATCGTAAATACTAACACCGCGCATTATGCCACCCCGCCATTCGGCGGGGTTCGGTCAACTTTTATTCTATACCCCCGGTTCCGCCACTGCGTGGCTTTACCGGGGGCTATCATATGCCGCCTCGCCATGCGGCGAGGCTCTGAAATTCCGCTCGCCTACGGCTCCCGTCTTCGCCCTGCGGGCTTCGCCGAGGCATACGCCATCTGCCCGATAAATTAAAATTTAGCGAGATTATCGGCTTTGCGTGCGCCTAACACAACAGGCGGGTGATATACCCGCCTGTTGTGTTGGTAAAGATGTTATACAGGGGATTACTCTGCTGCGTTTTCCCGTTTTTCAGCACGCTTGTTCAAGATGTGCACAACGAGAATGGGCAGGCCGAAAACAATGATGAGAATGGCGGGGATAACGCACCACAAGAAGATGTTGAGGTAACGGGAGCAGGTGGCATCGCCGGCATTGCTGCCTATTTTCCACCATTTGTACATAAGGGTGGGGCTCCACTCCACAGCAGAGCCCGGGCGAATGTGGCTGAGGCCGCGGTGTGCCATGGCTTCTACTACGTTACGATCGGATGCGATGCGGTACCACTCATCGGCCAAGTCCTCTTGGCCGATTCGCTCATAGTACAGGGCAAGTTCGTAGGGGGCGCGGCCAACATACCATTCTTGTCCCCGGTCGTAGCTATTGGCAATTTGACGGAGCTTTTCGATGGCCATTTCCTCGTTTTTTTCAATACCGGGCGCGCCGTGTAGCTGCATGAGGGCAGCGTGCATTTGGGCTTCCGGGTGTCTCATGGATGCAGCGCGGCTGAAGGCGATATAGGCCTCTGAGTGGTTGCCGGCAGATTGCAAGCGAAGCCCTTTGCTGTAGATAGCCTGGACAATGTTGAGGCTATCTGCGATATTGAGGTATTTTTCGCCGAGTTCGATATTAACAGGCATGCCGTTTTTACCGTTCAGGTAAGAATCTGCCAAAATCCACGCCATAATGCCGGCGCTTGGGTCGGCGTTTTGCGGGGAATCTATGGCTGTGTCTGCAATTTTGGCTGCATAGCTCAGGGCTTTCGGCATATCCACTGCTACCCCAATACCTTTGGTATATGTTTGGAATAAGCGCAGGTGTGCCTCGGGGGTATCAGCTTGTTCTAAGTGGGCAATGCCGGCGGCGGGATTTTTTTCTGTGCCGATGCCTTCTTGCTCCATGGTGCCGATGATGACCAATGATTCTCGTTGCGCCGGGGTTAATTCTTTGCCAGCCTCAATAGTGTCTATAATGGCCTTGTGCAGTTCGTATGCGCGGGCATAGAAATTTTGGCTTTCTGTCGGAGATGTCGTACTGAAGTAGCGTGCTAAAAAAATGGCTGAATCTGCATCCCCAAGCTCACAGGCGCGAGAGAGCAGGGTGACGCCTTTTTGCGGGTTGACGGGCAGGTAGAGGTCGCCGTTCAGGTACAAGAGCCCCAATTCGCGGAGGTCTGTAATACTGCCTTGTTCTGCACGCGCTTCTTTTAATTGCAGGCAGCGGTGAAACCAAGCTTCTGCCTGCGGCTGGGTGCTGCTACCATTGGAGGCATAAACGCGGTATATTTGTATGGCCGCTTCCAGATTACCGTTTTGAGCTTCTTTTTTGAGCTCGGTCAGCTCGGCTTCCAACGCGGCGTCGTCGCTATCATATTGAGGCGCCGGCTGCGCAGGTTGTTCTGCCGTTGCTTCACTTTCTTGCGCCACAAGCGGCGCGCAACTCAGCAGGAGCGAAAGTAATATGAAGTGTTGTTTCATGTGTCCGATATTCTGATGCAGCTGTTACGCAATTTGTTCAATATAACACGGCCCCGCCGAGGGCAGGGCCGTGTTATTTAAGTTGTTATCTGTTGTCGGGACGGCGCTTGTTGAATGAGCGGAAGCTCTTGCGGGCACCACCGCCGAAGCCACCCTTATGGCCGCCATTGCGGTTACCGAATCCGCCACGGCGCTCTCCGCCCTCGCGGTTGCCGAAGGAACGGCGCTCGCCATCGAATCTGCCACGGCGTTCACCGCCCTCTCGGTTGCTGAAGGAACGTCGCTCACCACCGAACCCGTTACGGCGCTCACCGCCCTCGCGGTTGCCGAAGGAGCGGCGCTCTCCGCCGAACCCGCCACGGCGTTCACTGCCCTCGCGGTTGCCGAAAGAACGGCGCTCACCACCGAAGCCACCGCGGCGTTCACCACCCTCGCGGTTGCCGAAGGAACGGCGCTCGCCACCAAACCCGCCACGGCGTTCACCGCCCTCGCGGTTGCCGAAGGAACGGCGCTCGCCACCGAAGCCACCACGGAAAGAACGGCGGTCGTCATCCTCACGTGCGAAAGAATCGCGCTTGGTGCGGGGGGCTTTGCCGAAGGGGCGGCGGCCATTGTCGCGCTCGGGCTCAAAGGCCTCGCCATCCGTAAACTTGGTGGCAGATTCCAGAGCTTCTTCTTCCGTTTCAAAGTCGGCAGGGTTGAAAACGTAGTCCTCATCCTCGTCGGCACGTTGCTCAAACTGCTGATTTTGCGGGCGCGGTTTGAACACTTGCTTGGCGCCCATCAACCCCTTGCGGCGGCGCGGGTTGGTAGAGGCTTGGGCAATTTGCTCGGCATTCATCAGCGTGGCATGGCCGGGCTCCAAATCACCGCCCCAAAGCGAGCCGATACGCACTCGAACCAGCTTCTTAACGCGCAGCCCGAGGCAGGCGAACATTTGGCGAACTTGGCGTTTCAGCCCTTGGTCAAGCACCACGCAAGCGCGGCGGGCGCTCAGACGAGACACATATTTTGCCTTGGCTTGCCCTTCGGGAATGCGAACACCCTTGAGCAACTGAATGAGTACGCTGCTGTCGAATGCTTGGTCCAAGGTTACCCAGTATTCTTTCTCGATACCACCCTTGGGGTGGCCGATGCTTTGGCTGAGTGTGCCGTTGTTGGTGAAAATCAGCAAGCCTTCGCTGTCGGCATCCAAACGCCCGATGTAGTTGGCGTAGCGGTACTTGGCCGGCAGTAGGTCATATACCGTGCCGATGGCGCCTTGCGCATCGCGGCTGCATACATAGCCACGCGGTTTGTTGAGCAATACCACTACCTCTTCTTTGGGCGTAGCATGGCGGCCGTCTACCTTCACAAAGTCTGTGGGCAGTACACGCAACCCGGGGGTGTCTACGGCTTTACCGTTTACTTCTACTCGGCCCTCGGCTATCAGTCTGTCGGCCGCACGGCGGGATTCATAGCCGCAGGAGGCCAGAAACTTGTTGAGGCGCACGCTGCCCTCCGGGGCAGGCGGGTATGTGTTCTCTTCTGTCATGATGTCTGTATTTTGGGCGCTTTCGCGCGCGTGTGTAAGATTAGAATAAGAAGCCTCGCGGTGTTGCACCGAGAGGCTCCGGAAAATGTTGTTTGTAAACCCTCAGTATTGAGGGCCGGCGTGAACGGCATCAGGCCTCGAACTTGGTCTTGGGCAGACCGATGGGGCTCTGACCCTGCTTCCACTGACCGCGTTCTTTCATGAGCTTAACACGCTCAAAACGCTTGAGGACAGAACGCTTACCGCCAACGGTACCGGTTGCTTTAAGTGTGGAGTGCTTGGACATATCTGTGTATTGTGTAAAAGGTTTACCCGCATCACTGCGGAATGGTGGTCGCCATTTATACCCTAATTGCTTGTCTTTGGCAAGCCAAATTTGCGTCTTTTTTGCGGATTAGTAAAAAAAATTACTAAAAAGCACTGCTGCCCGGGGCAGCAGTGCGCAAAATCGGGAAGAGGTAATAGATTAGAGACCGATTTTGTTCAGGCCGCCGCGCACGGCTTTGCCTGTGGCCGCCTTAGCTTTCTTCTCGGTGTCTTTTTTAGCTTTTTTCTGAGCTTCTTTAGCCTTGGATTTTGCATCTGCACCGGCCTTGGTTACTTCTGCTTTTTTGTCGGCTACGGTTTTTTCTACATCGCTTTTTGCGGTTTCTGCTGCAGTTTTTGCTGCGTCTACCTTGGCTTTGGCTTCGTCAACCTCGGCTTTAACGGCGTCTGCTTTTTGCTGGGCATCGTTGAGGGCTTCTGTAACCTCACCGGTAACAGAGTCTTTTCCGGCTGTCAAAGAGTCAGTAACCTCTGTAACTTTGCTCTGTACGGCTGCCTCCGTTTGCGTTTTTGCTTCTTGAACGGCTGCGTCTTTTACTGCTGTCAGAATATCAGCTTGAACGGTGCCTGCTGCTACGGCAGCGAAAAGTGCTGCCAAAATATTGAGCTTCTTCATAATTTGTATATTAGGTTGAAATTGTTATATTGTCAGGGCTTGCGCCCAAGTCATGCCAACTCTACTCTAAGCCAGCCGATGCGTCAAGTATTCATGATGTCATGGTTAAAAGTGCGGGACTTCATTCCCTCCTTTTAGGGTGATTCTCCCGACTCGTTAATAACAATCCGCATGTACCAGCCAATCTTTTTTGCGAGAGTTGTAGTAGAAATAGTAATTGCCACTGTCTCCTATTTCCAGACCTGCAGTGTCATCTGAGCTGATTTGCAGTACAAAGTTGTAACCACCGGGAAGCTCGGGCGGATATTGGGCGTATGTGGGGTAACCGCCGATTTTGTGAGTTTCGTATTCTTCTTCCTGAATATCCTCTCGGTAATCTACTTCCAAAGCACGTTCCGTTTCATCAATATGATCCCACAGCTCGTCTGTTCCGCCACAAGTCGGGGCGTTGGGCATATCGTTTTTGACTAATTCGGGAGTAAGCAGACAAGGGGTAAGCGATTTTGCCGTATAGTTGCAAGGGGTGAGCCCCTCTGTGGTGGAGTAGGTGCGTATCATGCACCCTAAGCGTGGGTACTCATCCGAATCCCGAGTCCAAGCGTCTTGAGGGGCAAATATGGTGATGAGTTCCACCTTCTTGAGGGCTGTGGGCAAGGTCGGTAAGTCTTTCAAGAAGATGGTAGCCAAGGGTTCTAACATGTTACCCTCTGCATCGGTAGGCCATGTTTCACCGGGCCTTTGCCATGCCACTTTTCCCAAATAACTGGAGAAATCCGGTGTATATTGCTCTGCGGCAGAGCTTTTGAAAATGACGGCTTTGCGACGCAACTTGCGGCGTATCTCTTTGACCTGCATCACTGGGCCGTGCGTGAGAGAAATGCCGCGTGCTCGTAACGCCACCGCCAAAATATCACGCGCATCTTTACCGGCCTTGCCTTTGGCATAGTCTCGTGGGGTTTTGCCTTCGGCATCTTTGAGTGTGGGGTCAGCCCCGGCAGCCAACAGCAGGCGGATAGCCCACGCAGCGTTTCCCATAGCCGCGCAGTGCAGTGCTGTCATTCCACTTTGCCCGCACAGGTTGACGTTTGCCCCGGCTTCTATCAACATGGCTAATTGCCCCTTTTCGCCACTTGCACTTGAACTGGCCCAGTAGATGGGAGGAATCCCTCTGAACTCCTGTTTGTTGATATCTGCCCCGGCTTCTATTAACAGCCGCATGCAAGCCAGGTGTTCTTCGCTACCGTATGAATGCGCGCAATGCGCCAGCGGTGTCATGTCGCAGTCGTCTGCGGCATCAATCTCAGCCCCGGCATCTATCAGCAATTTCATGATTTCTGCATTGCCGACGGATTGGTAAAGTGCTGTCCAGCCGCGGTGGTTACAGTGATTGACATTTGCCCCGGCTTGCAATAAAACCTTGACGCACTCAACATATCGGTGGTCTACCGCCATGAGTAGCGGTGTTCTTTGCCATTTATCCGTCTTCTCCGTAGATGCTCCTGCCTGGGTCAGTAGTTGAATTGCTCCGGCATCTGCCATGAGGGTAGAGAGCATCAGCGGGGTAATACCTTCTTGGTTGGCTGCATTGGGGTTGGCCCCTGCTGCCAGCAGAAGGGGCAGACATACCGTGCGCCCCGGCAAGGTGGCCAAGTGCAGGGGCGTGTAGCCGAATTCATCTGCCTTGTTGACCTCTGATTTTTTGCCGAGCATGCGACCGAGTTTTCCGGGCTGCTGAGACAGGAGTCCTTTCAGTGCCTCTGTGTCTGCATCCCAAACAGCTTGCATGATAGGTGCTTTTTGTGCTGCAATAGCTTGTCTCAGCAGGCACATTTCGGGGAGGTATTCATTTTTGATGGCTCCATCTAAAGGTGTACCCATCCATGAGACGGTATCGGCAGCAGGGTCGGCTCCTGCTTTCAACAATAAATCAACGCAAATGGTCGATTTGTAGCTCATCGAATCATTGAATCGCCAGCAGGCAGCAGCGGCATGTAACGGGGTTTGGTTATCCTCGTCTCGCAGCGTTATATCAGCTCCTGCATGTAATAATACCTGCAAACAATTAACTGAGCCAAGATAAGCAGCTCTGTATAAAAGTGTCTTTTGGAAAGAATCCGTAAAGTTGATATCCAAGCCATCATTCAGAAATTGTTGCAGGGCCTCGGTATCATCCGATTCAAAGATTTCGTGCAATTTCTTGCTGATTTCGTCTTGCGTCATGGGGGTATTGTTTGGGTAAAATTATTTTTACCCCTCCGCCGTCTGCTTTTTCTTTCTCGGTTTGTGCGGTTTGGGCGGGGCGTTGGGGTCCTCCTCTTTTTTCTTGCGGGGGGTGCGGGGCTTTTTGGGAGCATTGGGGTCTGCCGGCTTGCGAGTCCGTTTCTTTTTAGCGGGCTCGGGTTCTGCGGAGAGGGTGAACGGCTCTTCTTGTGCCGGTTTTGGGGCAGGTGCTTTGGTTCTTTTGACTGCCTGTTTGGGCTGTTTTTTAGGCGCGGCTTTTACCGGTCGCGGAGCTCGGCGAGATACCAGTTTGAGGTAGGCTATACCGGCAAGGGTAAGCCCGATGAGGAGCCAGATGGCATCCCCACCCCAAAGAAGAGCTGCGCGGTTGGGTTTGAGCCCATGGGGCTGCCAGGTTTCGGGTTTGGCAGGGTCATATGGATAAGCGCGCAGCTCGATAGTACTACCTATGGGGGTGGGCTCATTATCCGGTGTTTGTATGGGGTGGTTGCTGATAACGGCCCCGTTTTCGTAAGTGAAAGAAATGATGGGATAATACGCCATATCTCCACCGGTGGAAAGATTTCCACTGCTCAGCGCCTCTTTAGTGCTTTGAAACGGGCGTTGCCGAAGATCTGTCACCGTGCCGGTTACGGGTATTGTCTCATGAATGTAAATGGCTGTTTTGCACAGGCCCCACAAGGCACCCAGCACCATATATGCACCACAGGCAAGAAGGGTAAACAGGAAAATGCGGCGCTTGAGGCTATGGTGGCTGCGAGTCATAGTGGGGGTAAAATCAATTTACGGCTACGCGCATTTCGTAGGCTTCTACACGCCCTTTGTTAATGCAGCTGAGCGCCCATTGTTTGGCTGCGGATGTGGCGGGCAGATGCGCTTCGGGCAAGGCGGTGCGCTGTTGGTGCCTGGGGTGTGCCAGTGTAAGTTGTGGTAGCTCGGACAAAAGGCCTCTGGCGTCTGCGGCATCGGCGCGGAATATTTCATCTGCACGCGGTAAGGCGTTTTCCTCTGCCACATTGGCAGAAATAGCACGTATACCAACGCCGTAGAGAGAGGCAAGGCGTGTTAGCTCTGAGGGCATGTGCGGCTCATCGCCGACAATGAGCAGCTCTGCTTCTTGGGTGCAGAGGGCGCAGGCCAGTGTGCGGAAGAATGCTCGGCGGCAGCTCTCGGCATCCGGTTCAATGCATACGCACACGGCTCGCAGGTAGGGGGAGGGGGATTCTGCCGGTTCAAAAACGAGTGCTCCGGTTTCATCTGTTGTTGCAGCGGGCCATTGTACGGCTACCAGGTCCGGGTGCTCCCAGCTTTCTTCATCTTCTAACGGGTAGACGAATACGCCCATGCCGGCGGTGTCATACAAACGCACCGCAAGAGCCAAGGCTTTGTGTAGCGGGTCGTGCCCCTCGCGAGATGCCTCTGCCTCGCTCTCAAACATGTTGTGCAGGGAGGGGGCTGTTTCTTCCGTGCGTAAATAATAGCCTTGCCCGTTTTCGACACGAGCCAAGCACGAGTCCGGCTCCAATGCGATGAACGAAAATTGAGAGCGCAGAGAGTGGTCCGAGTAGGCATCCCCCAGCACAGCGCGCACGCGTGCAATGAGTTCTTTACCCTTAATGGCCTCTTCTTCTCTTGTCGGTAAGAGGTCGGGCAAAATCTCTACCAATTTGTCTCTCAGACTCATAACGGGTTGGGGAAATATCAGGCGCGTGTTTGAGCGCCGGCTAAGCGCAGGTTGGGGTCTACCGGTGTATCAAGCGGAGAAAAATCGCCACTGCGGGCACGCAACAAGCCGGCAAAGGCTATCATGGCTGCGTTATCTGTTGTAAGACTATTGGGGGGCAGAATCAACTCTATGCGGGCTCGTTTGCAGCGTTCCGCCAATTGCCTGCGCAATGCGGTGTTGCAAGATACGCCGCCCGATACTGCCAGCACCTTGTGCCCTGTGCGTTTGAGGGCTTTCATGGCTTTGTGGATGAGGACATCCAGAATGGCTTGTCGAACACCGGCGCAGAGGTCGCACATGGTCTGCTCATCCAAGTCGTTGGGGTTGCCGCTTTGCACCAGCTTGGGCAAGGTGTAAAGTACGGCAGTTTTAAGGCCGGAGAAAGAGAAATTGAGGTGGTCCTCATGTATC
Source organism: Akkermansia sp. (assembly GCA_045124875.1). Classification (GTDB taxonomy): domain Bacteria; phylum Verrucomicrobiota; class Verrucomicrobiia; order Verrucomicrobiales; family Akkermansiaceae; genus Akkermansia. Next base: position 70,451 of record JBGVMR010000080.1, on the reverse strand, counting down.
ATGGGGCGGGGCAACTTAAATCGCTCCGGATCGCCTTGTTCGGCTCGCTTGTCAATCTCGGGGCCACCGGGGTATGGCAAATCAAGCATTTTGGCAACTTTGTCAAAGGCCTCACCCGCGGCGTCATCTAAAGAACGCCCAATGAGCGTGTAGTTGCCGCTGCCTTGTACATCAATTAGCAAGGTGTGCCCGCCGGAAACCACGAGACTGAGGTGCGGTACCAACCCTTGCGGGTGAGTGATGAAGGGGGAGAGCATGTGCCCCTCCAAATGATTTACGGCTACAAAAGGCTTGTCCGCAGCCAAAGCCAGTGCTTTAGCCGCCGTGTTGCCTACTAATAGGGCAGCCACCAACCCGGGGCCGGCTGTGCTGGCAAAAACATCTACATCGTGAATGCTTCTGCCGGCTTTTTCCAGCGCCTCGCGCAGCACCCCCGGCAAGTTCGAGGAGTGGTTGCGCGAGGCAAGCTCAGGGATGACGCCACCATACAGGCGGTGCAGGGGAATCTGCGTGGAGATAACGGAACTGAGCACGCTCGGCTGCGTTTCTCCTGCTACTTCTTCTATAAGAGAGACCGCTGTTTCATCACAGCTGCTTTCGATTCCCAGTACCAGCATGGTTTCAGGCTTTCTTTTTGCGTGTTTTAGGTTTGTTTGCTGCGGCTTTTTTGGCCGTTTTTGCCACCTCTGCCTCACGGGAGATAATGGGGGAGCCTTTGCCGAGTACGCAGTCTTCTGTTACGGTGACCCCGGTGATGCTCTTGTCGCTGGGTACCTCGTACATGATGTCGAGCATGATTCTCTCAAAGATACCGCGCAGGGCACGTGCACCTGTGCCGCGTTCGATTGCCTGGCGCGCCATGGCTCGCAGGGCGTCTTCTTGTACAATTAAATCCACTCCGTTCATTTTCAGAAGCTTGGTGTATTGCTTCACCAAGGCGTTCTTGGGCTCGGTAAGCAGGGTGACCAGTTGGTCCTCTGTCAGTGTGGTGAGCGGTGCAAAAATGGGCAGGCGGCCCATCAGCTCCGGTATCATACCGAACATGAAGAAGTCCTCCGGCATGGCTTTTGCCAGTACTTCCTCCTCGGTAAATTCTTTGGTATCGCGCTCTTCTTCAATGGATGCAAAGCCCATGGCAGAGGAGCCGATGCGCTTGCGGATAATGCCCTCCAGCCCCACAAATGCGCCACCGCAGATGAAGAGGATGTTCTCGGTATTAACGCGTATATACTCCTCGTTGGGGTGTTTGCGACCGCCTTTGGGGGGAATGTTGCACTCTGTACCCTCCACGATTTTGAGCAGGGCTTGTTGTACGCCTTCGCCGCTCACATCGCGGGTGATGCTCACATTCTGAGTTTTGCGGCCGATTTTGTCGATTTCGTCAACGTAGATGATGCCTCGCTCTGCCTTGGCCACGTTCATGTTGGCAGCCTGCAGCAAGCGTAGTACGATGTTTTCCACATCCTCGCCCACGTATCCCGCCTCGGTGAGGGTTGTAGCGTCTACAATGCAGAAGGGTACATCCAATATGCGTGCCAGTGTCTTTGCCAACAGGGTTTTACCCGAGCCGGTAGAGCCGGCCAGCAAGATGTTGCTCTTCTCAATCTCTGTGCCATCGTCAGATTTTGGCTGGCGCAGGCGCAGGTAGTGGTTGTATACGGCTACGCAAAGGGTGCGTTTGGCGAGGTCTTGCCCGATAACGTAGTTGTCGAGCATAGCATGCATTTCTGCAGGGGTGGGCAGGGTAGATTGCTCCTGGGTCTCTACCTCCAGCACGGGGGCGCCATCCGCATCATCCTGCGGGAGCAGCCACGGGTGGGTCTCTTTCACATGCATCACCATGTGTTCTGCGGCTTGGTCGCCCATGGGTTCCATAAACATTTTATGAACCATGTCTTCAATGCAGCTGAAGCACAGGTTAAGCCCATTCCATGTCAAAATAGGCCACGTGGGCCCTTCCGGCGTTTGACATGCTGCGCAATGGCGCGTTTTTTTCTTGTCAGCCATTCAGGTAAAGAGGGTTAGTCTTTGTGGGTGAGGATGCGGTCTACAAGGCCGTATGCCATGGATTCCTCCGCCGTCATATACTTGTCGCGGTCTTGATCTGCCTTAACTGTATCAAAGTCTTTGCCGGTGTGTTTGGCAAGAATACCGGTGAGGCGTTTGTCCAAGCTGAACATGAAGTTGATGGTGCGCTCTACATCTGCTGCAGTGCCTTGGGCGCCACCGCGTACTTGGTGAATCATGACGTGAGAGTTCGGCAGGCAGAAACGCTTGCCCTTGGTGCCGGCAGCCAGCAGCACAGAGGCCATGGAGGCTGCAATGCCGATGCAGTAGGTGTTAATGTCGCAAGAGATGAACTGCATGGTGTCGTAAATGGCAAGCCCTGCGGTTACAGAACCACCGGGGGAGTTGATGTAAATGTGAATATCTTTCTTCGGGTCTGTCATTTGCAGGAAAAGCAGCTGGGCGATGACGGAGTTTGCCACGGTGTCATCTATCTCCGTGCCGAGAAAAATAACGCGATCCAGTAACAAGCGAGAGTAGATGTCGTATGCGCGTTCGCCTTGCCCGGTTTTCTCGATAACGGTAGGTATGTAGTAATTCTTCGGTGTATCCATAATTTGTGTTGCTTATATTAGCACATTTTATAGTCTTTATCAAAGCAGTTTTATGGCATAATATGCCATCAGTCGGCACTTTTCGCGCCTTTTTTTATTTCCGGTTGACTCAATTCAACAATTTTTATAGACTGCTTATAAGAAGCCATGAAGTTGTTTGTAAAAAGCATGTTATTGTGTATGGGCTCGGCTCTTTTGCCGGTCGGGTGCATGTCTCAACAACAGGTACAGCTTGAAGCTCTTTTCCCCGCAAAAGCGGATATCCCCGATGCCGGGGCGCTTGCAGTGGTAAATAAATCTCCCGGTAAAATGGCCGGAGCCTTGCAACGCTCGTTTTCAAAAAAACTTGCCCTTGTATATGATATAAACCACCATCAAGGCGTAAATTCATTGTTCTTGGTGATAGATAAGGTGATTATCAGGTGTGACGAAGTGGGTGGCGATTTTGGCGCGGATGGTGATGAATCGCAGAATGCACGGCACGAGCGCCGTATGCAAAATGTATACCCCTGCAGCATGCTGTGTGTGCTTAAAGCTCGGGTCAGTTTGGTGCACGGGGGGCAGGTGATATGGAGCCGTAGCCATTGTGTTGAGGTTCTTACTCCTCCCTTTACGCGCGCTAATGCCTCCGCTTTGTGTGAGAGGTTTGTAGCCGATTTGTACCCCTATCTCGCCCCTCATCGCGAGCCGTATACTGTGAAGGTTAACTTGTGCGGGGCTTCTGCCGAGTTGCGGCAAGCTGTAGATGCGCTCCACCGCAAAGATTATGCCGTGGCTTTGCAATTGGCTAGGGTGGCGCACAGTAAGACCCCACAAGCCCCCGAGCCCATATACCTTATCGGTTTGCTGGCGCGGCATTATGGAGACTACCCCGCTTCCACGGCTCTTTTTAAAAAAGCATATGCCCTAAAAGAGGATGAGCGATATATGGAAGCTCAAAAACAGAATCTCGAGCTGTATGCTGCCGAATATGAGGCGCGCAAACGCTGAATAAAAAACTCAGCCCCAACATGAAAGGGGCTGAGTTAATGAAAAAGTCAGTAGCTGATATCGTTTAGCGGATGGTCTTAACGGTAACAGCCTCTTTACCCACGCGCTCACGCAGATAGTTGAGCTTGGCGCGGCGTACTTTACCGCGAGTCACAACTTCAATCTTGGCAATCTTGGGGGTGTGCAGGGGGAAGGAGCGCTCTACGCCTTCGCCGTATGCAATCTTACGAACGGTGAAAGCTTCGTTCACGCCGGAACCACGCTTGCCGATAACGATACCTTGGAAAATCTGCACGCGCTCTTTACCGCCTTCGATAACGCGGCAATGTACCTTCACGGTGTCACCTACGTTGAAGGGCGTTACTTCATCCTTCAGCTGTTCCTGTTCGATTTTGTCGAGAATGTTCATCTTGGTCTCCTACTGGTGTTTATAAATGTTTCAGGAGCCTTTCGGCTCTGGCGGTTGCGGGAGTATACACTAATTTTGTCTGCTTGGCAACCCAAATTTGTGTAGATGGCGCATTTTTTTTATTTTTTTGTTGAATTTTCAGTCAAGAGCAGGGTTGCTAATCGCTCGAGTTCCGCATCAGAGTAAGGCGCCTGGCTGAAATCTTCCTTTCGTCGAGATATGACAGTACGCACAACTGCGCTCAACCCTTTCGGTCCGTAAATGGAAAATTGCCAGTGCAAAGAGGTCTTGCCGATGCTCAGTAGAGACGCCTCGGTGCGTATCTCATCGCGGAAATACAGCGGTGCCATAAAATCCGCTTCGGCATGTACGCGGGGGTAGCGCATATCCATGCGAGAAAAACCGAGGGATACCAAGGCTTCTACCTCTGCATCTTGTGCATAGCGAAAAAAGTTGGCAAAGTAAACAATGCCCGAGGCATCCGTATCTGCAAAAGCTACACGAGAATGGTGGTGAAAGACGGCCATGTTATTATAAGAATGAGAAATTATTGAATTGGTAGAGCTCGTCGCTGAGATAGGGATGACTGCGGCGTTTGTCCTCTTTATTATCCCAGCCGAACTCGAAGCTGTCCGTGAAAAAAATCTTATGGCTTGGCAGAAGGGGAGGGTTGTCGTCACTTGTGCTTGAGGTGTCGCCATCGAGATAGAGCAACATGACGGCATGGTGACGACCATCGGTAATGGTAACGAATCGGGCGCGAGGGTAAGGTGTTTCGTAGCTTCGTATACGGTCCGGCAAGTATTCTAACTCCTCCATGTTCTCGTTGCGAATGGTTTGACGGTATTCCGGCGATGCTTGTTCCATACGCAACCATTTTTCTGCTTCCGCTACGGTCATGTTGTCGAGGCTTTTGTGATCGTATACATATTGCATGATTCGTAAGGCCGCATAGACTGCGCGGGTGGTGCCAATTTCGTTACCCTCTGTATCTGTCGTAGTTTCATACATGGCCTCCAAGTCTCTCTCCAGTGCTTCTTCTTTTGTAGGCTGCGGGTACAAGAAGAACCAGAGCACAACAAAGAGCGTTGCACTCAGCCAGCACAATCCCTTCATGGTGCGCAGGTACTGCAGCCGTTGTAAAATGCTGCGCAGGTAGGCCACCAGCTCGTGATCTGCTTCTCCGAATTTAAATTCTGATTTCACCTTTTTGCCCTCGGCTGCAATTTCTTTGACGGTGCGGGCGTTTGCTGCATCGGGCGCTATATCCGCCATGTCAATACTGTTGATTTCGTTTTCCGGGCGCACCTCGTTTAATCTGACGAAATATCCTAAAACAACCGTTCTGATAAAGATGCTCAGCCCTAGGACGGCCCACATAATAGCAAAGCCGAACTCCAGGCATTTGTCACGGTAGGGGGAGTTTGCTGCCAGTATGCTCACCTCTTCTCTTACCTCTTCCATTGTAATGAGGTATACTTTCTGGCTGAAATGCGGGTGTATCAGCTCCGGGCGTGTTGCTTGAATAATGGGGTAGGCCAGCATGGTAAGCACCATTACGCCTACTAAGCCACTGTACCACACCAAGTTGCGGCGCGGCCCCGCGATGGCTGCTATTTCCATTAACAACCACGGGACTACCCATAACCAGTTTTTCCATTCCAGCAAAAACTCTTGACTGAACCATGGCAAGGTGATGTAGGGCTCTTGTGCAATAAGGGCAGACGGGTATGAGATAACCAGCATCAGAAGCACGGCTCCCAATGCCGTTATCAGTATTCGCACGCCTATACCCGTGTACTTGGCTACGCTGTATATGGACCATGTATTCCCCATGCTCTCTATACTATAACCTACCCGTGCACCTGTCAAGGCCGGGCTCCGTCAAACTCTGTTACAGTTGTGTTACAGGTCGATTTTATTATCTGCCCAAGAAGAGGTGCAGGTGCTGCATTTCTCGGCAGCCGCGGGTGGTGGCGATATGGAGCAGTCGGTCTTCCAGGTCCTGCGGCGGGGTCATGCAGCGGCGGGGTAGGTCGGCGGTGAGTAACTCCAATGCGCAGGCGTTGTGTAGTGCCATGGTCGTTTCGATGAAGCACATGCGCGTGGGTTCGTCAAGTATGAAGTTGAGCGGCTTTTTGCCGTTCAGTACACGGTCTTTGGGTATTTTTGTGCCGAACTCATCGTCTACACCCATATTCGCCAATAAGGTGGGGTGATTAAGCACGGTGGCTACATCTAATCTGTTGTGTAGGGCATTGTAATGCCCCGTGGCCGTGACCAGACACCACGATTGTGCGGCACATTGGTTGAGCGCCACGGTGTCTCGTACATTGACATACTCTATGCCCTCCGGCAAATCGTTGGTTACATCTGTGGCGTCAATGACCGTTACTTTCATGTCATGGCGGCGGGCGTAGTGCACAATGCCACGGCCTACTTTGCCGTAGCCTACCACGGCCAGTTGCTTGCCGGCGATATCGGTGTAGCCCAGCTGCTCGAGCGCGCGGAAAAAGCTTTCTCCCGTGCCTAAGCCGGTTTCTATGCGCTTGATGATTCCGGAGTCTGCGACGATGACCGGTCGCTTCGTTCGCTCGTAGGCCGGTACGCCCGAGCGTGTGAGTTCTGAATATCCTAAATTCGGTAATAAATGGGCACAGCTGCCGGCACAGTCTAAAATGATATCGAATTGATCCTCTTTGCTTGCCGTCTTAATCGAAAACTCTGCCAGCTTGTCGGCTATCTCCGCATTCCTCGGCATTACCGTGCGGGCCGGTACATACAACTCTGCCCCGGCTGCCAATAATGCCATGAACTTTGCCAGCGTGTTCCGGTATATCGGGGTTGCATCCAGCAATTTTAACCCTTCTAGCGGACGAGTTTTTGCCCATTCCTCTGCCTGCCATAATAGGGTAGGCCATTCGTTCGCGGCGTAGTTCTCGTCCAAATATGCTCTGAGTTTGCCCACTGTTTCGTTCATGTGGCCGAGTTTACTCTCTTTGCCCCCGCTTGGCAAGCGTAAATCCTGCCGAATTTTGGAAAAATGGCATAAAAGTTAGCGCCGGCTAATAATTTTTCTTGCGTGTTTCGAAATTTTGTGTATAATTTCGTCAACGAAAGTTAGCAGAGACTAATTCATCAAAATAGAAAGGATACAAAAAGATGAGAACAAGCATCAGCAAAATAGTAGCAAGAGAGGTATTGGACTCCCGCGGCAATCCCACAGTAGAGGCCGAGGTGTGGTTGGCAGGCGGTGAAATGGGGTTGGCCAGTGTACCCAGTGGGGCATCCACCGGTGAGCACGAGGCGTGCGAACTGAGGGACGGCGACAAGAGCCGCTACCGTGGAAAAGGTGTACAAAATGCGGTACGCTATGCTAATACCGAGCTGGCCGCCGCATTGGCAGGCATGGATGCAACGGAACAAATAGCCGTAGATGCGCGCATGCGCGAGGTAGACGGCACAGCTAACAAATCTCGCGTAGGCGCCAACGCCGTGCTGGCTATATCACTTGCAACTGCACGTGCCGCCGCCGCAGCAACCGGTCAGCCCTTGTATCGCTACTTGGGTGGGCCCAATGCTCATATTTTGCCGGTGCCGATGATGAATGTGCTTAACGCCGGCGCACACTCTGATGCGCCCATCGACTTCCAAGAGTTCATGATTATACCCAAGGGGCTGCCGACTTACCGCGAGGCGCTGCGTTGCGGGGCAGAGGTGTTCCATGCACTGGCTGCCGTACTTCGCAAGGCCGGGTTGAGCACCGCCGTGGGAGATGAAGGCGGTTATGCCCCGAACCTGAAGAGTGCCGATGCCGCCTTGGAGGCCATCGTGAACGCCATTACCGATGCCGGTTATGAGCCCGGAAAAGACGTCTACTTGGCGCTGGATGTTGCATCCTCAGAGTTTTATGATGCCGATAGCGGGCTGTATGTGTTCAAAAAGAGCACGGGCGATAAACTGACCGCAGCGCAACTCACCTCTTATTATGAGGACCTCATTAAGCGCTATCCCATCATCTCCATAGAAGACGGCTGCGCTGAAAATGATTGGGACGGCTGGAAGCTCCTTACCGACACCATCGGCAAGAGCTGCCAATTGGTGGGCGATGACCTCTTTGTGACCAACACAGACTTCTTACGCCAAGGTATAGACAAGGGGGTAGCTAACTCCATTTTGGTGAAACTCAACCAAATAGGCTCACTTAGCGAGACCTTTGAGGCTGTACGCTTGGCCACAAGCAACGCCTACACCGCAGTTATCTCTCACCGTAGTGGCGAGACAGAGGACTCCTTCATTGCAGATTTGGCCGTGGCTACCAATGCCGGGCAAATCAAAACAGGCTCGCTCTCGCGTGCAGACCGCTTGGCTAAGTACAACCGCTTGCTCCGCATAGAAGAGCAGCTTGGCTCTGCCGCTGTGTACGGTTGCTGATTTTGAGCTGTTATTTCAAGAGAACGGGTGCAGATACGGCCTGCACCCGTTTTCTTCGCCTAAAAATCAGGCATTTTACAAGATTTCTGTTGCATAGCTCGCCTGGCTGTGTTAAATTTGCTGTTGCAATGGAGAAAACACTTTTCCAAAAAATAGCTGATAAAGAAATACCTGCCGCCATGGTGTATGAGGATGAGCTGTGCGTAGCTTTCCGCGATATCACCCCCGTGGCACCCGTGCATGTGCTGTTGGTACCGCGCAAACCCATACCCAGCATTGAGGCTGCTGCCGCAGAAGATGCAGAACTTTTGGCTCACCTTATGCTTAAAGTGGGTGAAATTGCCCGAGCAGAGGGTATTGCCGAGGGCGGTTTCCGCACCGTGATGAACACCGGGGCTGATGCCGGGCAGACCGTGCCCCATTTGCATATTCACATTATCGGCGGGCGCTCTATGCAGTGGCCTCCGGGCTAGTCTGCACGGCGTCTGCATCCTGCCATGGCAGAGCTTCCATTTATCAGACACTGTGAATGGGTGAACCCCGGCACGCTGGAGCTGGAGTTCCCCACTAACCGTCTGCGCTTATATTTTGCGGAGACGGGGGTGGTGCGTTGTCGTTATGTTTCATACGCCGTCTTCGAAAATATACCCAGCTATGGTATAGCGCCTGAGTATGAATATCAGCAAGTTGCCTTGGAGGAATCTGACGAGGAAACTTACATAGAGGTGCGTACCCCGCGTCTTGCCGTGCGCATTCGCAAAGAAGATGGTGGGTTAGAATTTTACGAGCGGGCAGGGGGGCGTTTGCTGTGTGCCGATGCGGAAGGCATGGGCCACCGCTTGCAAGAACGTACCGGCGATGAGTTGGTGTGGGTGCTTAAGCATCTGCCCGAGGAAGCTCACTTTTTCGGTCTGGGCGATAAGCCCTGTGCGCTTAATTTGCGTGGGCGTCGCTTTGAAATGTGGGGGGCAGACCATTACAAGTTCCACCCGGAAAGCGACCCCCTTTACAAGAGTATCCCCTTCTTCATGTGCCTGAATAAAGGCACGCAGTACGGTATCTTTTTCGACAACACCATGCGCTCATACTTTGACTTCGGTAAAGAGCGCGAAGACCGCTTGCTTTTCGGCGCAGATGGCGGGGTGATGGATTATTACTTCATTTGCGGAGAAGATGCGCTTGATACCGTGCAAACCTACACGCGCATTACGGGGTTGCCGCCTCTGCCGCCCATGTGGGCTTTGGGGTATCACCAAAGTAAGTGGAGCTATTATCCCGAAAAAGCGGTGGAAGATTTGGCCGGGGAGTTCAGAAAACGTCAAATTCCCTGCGATGCCATCCACCTGGATATTCACCACATGAAAAACTACCAAGCGCTCACGTGGGATCGCGTGCGTTTCCCCGACCCTCCCGGGATGATTAATCGCTTGGGGGATAACGGCTTTAAAGTGGTGACGATTATTGACCCCGGTATCAAGATTAACCCCGATAATTATGTGTGGCGCAGTGGCTTGGAGCGCAACGTGTTCTGCCGCCGGCATGATGGCGCCCTGTTGGAGGGCGAGGTGTGGCCGGGCACCTGCACCTTCCCCGATTTTACAAACCCCATTACCCGCTCTTGGTGGGCAGACCTCTTTAAACGCCAAGTGGGTGAATACGGGGTGCGCGGTATTTGGACGGACATGAACGAGCCGGCCATCTTCCCCGACCGTACATTCCCCGATGATACGCGCCATAATTACGATGGTTTCTATTGCTCTCACCTCAAGGCGCACAACGTATACGGCCAGTGCATGGCCAAAGCCACCCGTTTGGGGATGGAGATTGCCGCCCCGCAGCGCCGCCCCTTCGTGCTTTCCCGCGCCGGGTTTGCAGGCTTGCAACGTTGGGCAGCAACGTGGACGGGCGATAATTATTCTGACTGGGAGAACCTGAAGATGGCCAATCTGATGGTGCAGCGTTTGTCTGCCAGTGGCGTATCATTCTGCGGGGCAGATACGGGCGGTTTTTTGGGGCACCCCACGCCCGAGCTTTTCTGCAGATGGATGCAAATGGCCGCATTTCATGTATTCTTCCGCAACCACAACAACGGCGAATACGGTGGGCAAGAACCCTGGTGTTTCGGCCCCATGGTAGAGAGCTTGGTGCGCCAGGCCATTGGCGAGCGCTACCGCCTGCTGCCTTATCTGTATACTCAATTTTACCGATACTCTAAGCAAGGCACGCCCATTATCCGCTCTTTGGCGCTCATGTACCCCGAGAATACGGATACCTACTGGCGCAGCAGTGAGTTCTTCTTGGGTGATGCGTTGTATGTGGTGCCCGTGCACCATCCGGGGGAGGGAGGCAGATTCCTCTATGTCCCCCCCGGTCATTGGTATTCATTGTGGAACGATGCCCCCGCACCCGTGGCAGATGCAGAGGCTTGGGTGGCTACTACCATGTCAGCTATTCCCGTATTCGTGCGCGGTGGCAGCGTTATACCGCGCTGGCCCGTGCAGCAGTATGTGGGCGAGCTGGAGAACCCGCCCCTCACGCTTGATTTGTGGTGGGCGCCCGAAACATCGTTGCGCAGTGAGTTTTACGAAGATGCCGGCGATGGCTTGGCTCACCGCCTCGGCGACTACTTGCTGCACCGCTTCTGCTACAATGCTACAACGCGCGAGCTGAGCCTCAAACACCGCCAAGAGGGTGATACCTCTCGCCGTAAAGATGCCTTTGAGTTGGCACTGCATGCCCTACCTCATACCGCCACCCCCGAGGCTGTGGCAGATGGCGTTGCCTTGAAGGGTGAGTTTGATAACAAACACGTATTCAGAATGCAAGTGCCGGCAGCTTTCCGCGAGTTGAACATCAAGTTTTAATACCTTATGGCCATGAAACGCGACACGCTTGATAAAATTGTGAACCGTTTGGAGCATTTGGAGCCCGATGAGTTGCGGCATCTCTTCTTGCGCTTGGCGTCCGAGAAAGGCTTGTTGCAAGATGTGTTCGATGCCTTGCGAGATGGTTTGGTGCTTTTTGATGCGGAGGGTAATGCGCGTTTTGCCAATAAATCCGCATGCGCTATGTTCAACCGCCCCCAGCATGAGCTGTTGCGCATGCCCTTTGAACGTTTGGTGGGGGGAACTTGCAGTTGGGATGAACTGAGTGGTAGCGGTGTGTCCATTACTCGAGATTTACATGTCAATTATCCTGAGTCTCGTCACTACAACTTTTTGATGAGCCCCGTGGCAGAGGGGGCCGAGTACCTCTTGCTGATTCGGGATGATACGGAAAGCATAGAGAGCCGCGAGGAGGATGCCGAGGCGGAGCAATTCAATCTTGTTACCTACATGGCCGGTGCCGTGGCGCATGAGATTGGTAATCCTCTCAATTCTTTGGGCCTTAACTTGCAACTTATGCAACGCAAGCTGGCGAAGGCAGATGCGGATACTCACAAAAAATTATCCCCCCTCTTGGAGTCTGCCTTGGGTGAAACGCGACGTTTGGATACCCTGCTGCGGCAGTTTTTGCAGTCCATGCGCCCGGGGAATATGCAGCGAGAGACTGTACAACTTAACGATATTTTAACACACGTATTACAGGTTTTGGAACCTGAGATTGCCCCCCGAGGTATAGCCGTACAGCAGGCTTTTTCTCAGGATTTGCCCGAGCTGAGTGCAGATGGCGGGCAGCTGTTTCAAGCATTTTACAATCTCATTCGCAATGCTTTCCAATCTATCCCCGGCGAGGGAGAAGGCGGTATCTATATTCAAACGGATTACAGTGATACAGATGTGCGTGTGCTTATCGGCGATAACGGCACCGGTATTTCTCATGAGGTAATGGGTAATATGTATGAGCCCTTCCGCACAACAAAAAGAAAGGGTAATGGCTTGGGCTTGCTCATTGTGCGCCACATTATTAAAGAACACGGCGGCACGCTCTCACTAGCATCAAAAGAGGGTACGGGTACCACTGTTACCATTACCATACCCCGTGCAGACCGCGTGGTGCGTTTGCTGCCGTCATAATTCTTTGGTGGCTTTGCGAGAAATGGTCCATACCCCGGCTGCAATGCACAGCACAGCGGCCACTTTTTGCCAAGTCAGCTCATCTACCCCCAGCATAATGCCGACCGTGGCGGCTATGACGGGCTGAATGTAGTTGTATGCCGCCACCGTGGCCGGGGCCAAATGCCGTTGCCCTACAATCATGAGCAGGTAGCTGACAAAAGACCCGAACAATACCGTGTAAGCGGTGCCGACTATTTCCGGCAACCCCAATTCGCCCCATTGCAAAGCGCACATATCCCGCAGCCATATCGGGAGAGTTAATACCGCAGAGATGAGAAACAACCACCGCATCAGGATGATGGGATGATATTTTTTGATGACCCCACTGAAGAAAACAAAATAGCACGTGGCAGATAGCTGAGAACACAGGCAAATAATATCGCCCACCGCATTGCCGCTTCTGCCACCTTGAACCTGAGAGCCCAGTATCAGAATAAGTGCCCCCGTAGCTGCTATTACCAAGCCCCCGACTTTGCGCAGTGTAACGGCCGCATGCAAAAAGAGTGCCGACATGACAAAGGTGAATACCGGGGTGCTCGTTGTGATGACGCAGGCATTGGTGGGGGATGTATATTGCACCCCTATTACATAGCAAAATTGGTTGATGCCCATACCGCAGAGCGACATGATGATGAGGTGCTTCCAATCCTCTTTGTCAATGCTTTGCTTCGGCACCATGGGGGATATGAGCCAGAACAGCGCCGCGGCCCCGCTCAACCGAAAAGCAGCCATGCTTACCCCGTTGACTACGCCGCTTTCCATGGCCCATTTGCACAGCGGGCTCATCAGCCCGAAACACAGAAACGCCGCCAGCGTAATCAAGTGCGCTCGTGTATGTGTCTGCCTGTTCATGCTGCCCGCACCATAGCACAGTAGGGCATTTTATGCAATCTTTATGTTGTGGTATATGAAGCTTGCTTTTCGCGCGCGGGCGCGTTATAATGTGCCCGCAGTCGTATGGATGAGTCAATAAATTGCAGAATTGTGGGCAGTGTGCCCAATTGGCCAACTTGGTGTCGTGAGGTTGTGAAAGAGAACCTTCCCTGCGATTGGGCCGAGCTACGTGTGGATGCATTGCCATCTGAACTGACGGCGAAAGATGTTATGGAGGTTTTCCCGCGAGTGGGGGTGTTGGTGACACCCCGCCATCAAAGCGAGGGTGGTTTGCGAGAGTGGCAGGGTGATGACCGCCTGCGCATGGCCCTGGATTTGCTGCCTATGGCGGTTGCGGTGGATTGGGAGGCTGCCTTGTTGCCGCAGGCTCAAGACTTGGTGCAGACTGCCAAAGAAAATGATGTGTTGCTGATAGCCTCTCACCATGATTTTGAGAAGACTCCGACCATTGAAGAAATGCTGGAGATTGAGGCAGCAGCCCGCGCCGCGGGGGCAGATATCGTAAAGTTTGCTTACCGTGTCAAGACTATGGATGATGTGATGAGGGGGGTACAGCTCTTGCGCCGAGCCTCCGGCCCCATAGCGGTTATGGGGATGGATGCTCAGCTGGGCCCCATGAGCCGTATCTTGTATGCAGAGCATGGGTCTCGCCTTATTTACGGTTACTTGGGGGATGCCCCCACAGCGCCCGGGCAGTGGAGCGCAGAGCGCTTTTATAAAGCTTTACATAGTTAATTAAGATTATGTTCGACATCGTACTCAACTCATTCTTGGCAACAATACCCGTATTCGTGTTTTTTGCCATTGGTTTTTGGCTGCGTCACAAAAAAGCGCTGGAGCCGCAGCACGATAGCGTGATTATGCAGTTGGCCATGGATATCGGCTACCCCTGCCTGATATTTTTCAACATCATGAAGTACATGGTGGTGGAAGCCGTGCCGGGGATAACCGCATTTGCCTTTTCTGCGCAGGCCATTGCCTGCGGTTTTGCCGAGCTGTTGTTGGGGGTGTGCGCTGCATGGATGGTGGCCAAAGTGTTACGCCTTAAAATCGGCACGGGGTTGCGTACGTTTACCCTGACTGCCGGTGTGCAGAATTACGCGTTCTTTGTCATTCCCATCATTCAGATGCTTTTCAGTGCGCCCGGTGACCCCACAATGGGGGTGCTTTTTATTCACAACATGGGGTGTGAGCTTTTTGTGTGGAGCCTCGGGGTTATCCTGATGTGCGGCGGTGCCTGCAATTTGAAGCTGGGGCTCTTCTTGCGTGGCCCCTTGTTGGCTGTGTGTGTGTCTTTGCTGTTGGCTTGGAGTGGTTTGGGGCAATACATAGCCCAGCCGCCTGTGATGAAAGCGGCAGAAATGATAGGTGCGGTTGCTACGCCTATTTGCCTGATTCTCTTCGGTTGCTCCATGTATGACCTCACGCGCAATTTCAAGTGGCAGCCGCGCATGCTTGTATCGGGCATTATTGCTCGTTTGGTGATTGCCCCGGCCTTGATATTGTTGTTGGCATGGGCCTTGCCGGTAGACCCCATCATCAAGAAAATCATGGTGATTCAAAGTGCCATCCCCAGTGCGGTGATTCCCGTTATTCTGGCGAAGCGTTTCGGCGGTATTCCCGAAGTCGGCACCCAGATTCTGCTTTCTACCACGTTGTGTTCTTTTATCACGCTGCCCATTTGGTTGGCCTTAGGCAGCAAATTCGTTATCCCCTTAATGTAACAACATGTCTTTGCTTAAACCTGAGATTCTTGCCCCTGCGGGTAACTGGGACTGCGTGCGCGCTGCCGTGGCAAACGGGGCAGATGCCGTCTACTTCGGGCTGGACCAATTTAACGCCCGTATGCGTGCCGACAACTTCACCCGTGAGGATTTGGCTACGCTGGTGCCGTTCTTACACGAGTGCGGGGTGCGCGCCTATGTCACTATGAATGTGCTGATTTTCCCGGCAGAAATGGAGCAGGCCATGCAGTATGTGGATGCCTTGGATGCCGCGGGGGTGGATGCCGTCATTGTGCAGGATTTGGGCTTGGCAGACCTTATAGCCAAGCACCGCCGCGAGGGAAGAATCAAGATAGAGCTGCACATCTCTACCCAAATGACCGTGAGTAGCCCCGAGGCTGTGCAGCTGGTGGATGCTCTATTCGACCCTCAACAGATTGTGCTTTCTCGAGAGCTTTCTCTCAAAGAAATTGAAGCCTGCGCCAAGGCTACGGCCAAACCCATTGAGGTATTTTGCCATGGCGCGCTTTGCGTGGCGTACTCCGGCCAATGCTTGACCAGTGAGTCGCTCGGTCAGCGCAGCGCCAACCGTGGCGAGTGTGCCCAGGCTTGCCGCATGCCGTATAAATTGGAGGTGGATGGCCGTGTGAGAGATTTGGGCGAGCGCCGCTACGTTTTTTCGCCTCAAGACTTGTGTGCGCTGGAGCGCGTGCCGCAAATGCTGGCTGCCGGTGTGCGTAGTTTCAAAATTGAAGGGCGCTTGAAAAGCCCTGCCTATGTGGCAGCCACCACCCGCGCCTACCGCCGCGCTTTGGATGCCGCCTTGCAGGGGGCTGATGTGCCGCATGCAGAACAAACCGATTCTCTGTATGCCATGCAAATGGCTTTCTCGCGCGGCTTTTCATTCGGTTGGCTGGAGGGAACGGACCATCCCTTGCTGACGCATGGCCGCTTCGGTAAGAAACGCGGCGCTTTGGCCGGGCGTATTGTACGCTGTGGTGAGGGCTGGGTAGAATTGTCCGGTATGCCCGCAATGCCTATTGCCCCCGGTGACGGTTTTGTGATAGATGCCGGGCAAGATCGCAATGAAGAGCAGGGTGGGCGTATCTGGAAAGTGCAGGGCAACCGACTCTTCTTCCATGGTAAAGGTAGCCGTATTGATTGGCGCTTTGTGCGCCCGGGAGATTTGCTTTGGAAAACCGCCGACCCAGCGTTGGAGAAACGTCTGCATGCCACTTGGTGCAATTTTGCGCGTAAGGTAGAGGCGCCGTCTGCTGCGTTGGAAATTCATTTCGAGGGGCGCATAGGTGCGCAACTTACGGCCTCTTGCCGAGGTGTTACCGTGGGTAGCGGACAACCGCTGGAGGCTGCGGAAAAACGCCCCCTGACGCCCGAGGTGATAGAGGGGCAATTTGCCCGTTTGGGTGGTACCGGCTATGTTTTGGGTAAATGTACCTACGCGTTGGAGGATGGGCTGATGCTGCCGCTGAGCATTCTGAACCGAATGCGCCGCGAGTTGGTAGAAAAACTGCCTACTCAAGATGCCGCAGCCGCCTCCGAGCGCACCCCATTGCCGGCACCGAGTTGGGCGCAACACTTCCCCCCGATGCAAGCCGCAGAGAAGTATAAGCTCTCTGTTTTATGCCGCGAGCCCGAGCAGGCCATTGCTGCCGCAGCTGCCGGTATTAAGCGTATTTATTTGGACTTTACGGACCTTAAACAGTTGGCACCCGTTACTGCGCAGCTGCGCCGTGAATACCCCGCCACGGCTGTGTGGATTGCTACCTTGCGCATTATGAAGCCCAAAGAAGCAGGCTACTTCCGCTTTATCAATGAGGCTGCCCCCGATGGTGTGCTGGTGCGCAATTTGGGCGCTGCCCTCTATTTCCGCGAAAAGGGCCTGCCGATGGTGGCAGATTTTTCACTCAATGCGGCTAATCCCCAGAGTGTGCTGTTGTTGAGAGAGCTGGGTATGCGCGCCGTCACTGTGTCGTATGACCTGAATGCTCATCAACTGGCAGACCTGTTGCGCAGCGGGTGTGGCCCAGAGCTGGAGCTGACGCTGCACCAACACATACCCATGTTCCATACAGAGCATTGTGTGTTTTGCACATTCCTCTCACAAGGCCATAACTTCAAAGATTGCGGTCGCCCCTGCGAACACCACCGCGTGCGCGTGATGGACCGCACATACGCTATGCATTATCTGCGTAGTGATGAAGGCTGCCGTAATACGCTCTTCAATGGTAAGGCTCAAACTGCCGCTCGGTATGCGGATGCTATGCGCCGTGCCGGGCTCTCTCGCTTCCGCCTCGAATTGCTTGACGAAACCCCCGAACAAACAACGCGCCTCATCGAGTCGTATCGCGCCCTTCTACGTGGCAAGCTTACCCCCGATGCCCTTATGGAAAAACTCGACCTGCTGGACCGTATTGGTGTTACGGAAACAAAGTAATACGGTGATTTTTTTAATTTTATCACAAAAAAAGGCTCAGTGTTTAACTGAGCCTTTTTGTTGGTAGCTTATTTATATGAGTTAGGTCCGATACGGATGAGAACCTCATCTCCCACTACCAGGACACTACCCGTAGCAGGCCATGTGGGCATAGTCTCAAATATAGCGTTGTGTTTCTTATGCTCCGCTTTGGTGCCTACATGTATATTTTTCAGTTTGAGATAACGTAAATAATATCTCATAACGTTTGCCCATGTCAGGGCGCAATCGGATGCCTGTTGGTCTATATTTTCGCGCAACCACGGATCCCCTAAGAGTACAACATTGGCTTTTTCTAAACCTGCATGTATGGCAGCTGCGTTAGATGCGCTGCGCAGCTCATGGATTTCTGCTATCAGCATTTCGTGCTCATGCCGCTCATTCTTTGCCCATGCTGCATTGGCATACATCCCCTTAACCAAACTGAAGGCAAGAAAGATGAGTAGATAGCGTAACATCCTCGGGGAAAGCTTGTGCTGCGTTGTTGTCAACAACGCCCACACGCTCGCTATCATGATGGGTTCTGCAATGAGCGACCATTCTTCATGTGGTCGCAATAATGCAAAATTTAATCCATACGGACTGAGGCAAAGCAAAATCAGTAGCGCGATGGGAAGTTTCGCTTTTTTGATGCCGAGCTGCTTAATGTAATTTCTGCTGAGAAGGACCACGGCAACTAGTGATGCTATACCGGACCACTTGATAAAGAGGGAGAGAGAGCAAGCTCCCATTATAAGGTACCATTTCTCCGGAAGATTTGCCTCGAAGAACCGGTGCCAGTAATTGATGCTGCTTTGATAGCCGGAGGCAAAGTTGATTTGTTCCTCTGTAACAAAGGGCATATGAATTGTTATTTTAAAAATAACGTACCATATGGCAGTAGCGATTAGGCCAATGGCGATAAGCTTTTTAAATCTCTTTTTAAAGCCTTCTGCTCCGTCTCCTAACTGTATATTTCTCAGCTCTACAGCAAGGAAAAGCGTTGAAAAATAGAAACAGTTAGCTTGGTATGCACCTAATGCAAAGGTGAGAAGTATGATGCTTAATACCGTTGCTTTAGTATCGTCTTTCTGCAACATCCATACAGCCCCGGTTACAGCCAAGAAACTGGCTGCCATGGTGTCGCACAAAAACGAGAATTGAAGCATGTTGTTAAATTGGCAGCAACTCAGGTAAAACCCGCCATACAACAAGCGTTGCAGGTTGCCGGTCAGTTTAAGCAAATGACATTGCAGAATAATAACGCCGGATATGAGTAAACCGGCTGTGATACTTGCTGCCCATAAGCAAGCACCTTCTCCGAATATGAAGCGCCACAGCGTGACACACCACCTTCCGGCTGCGGTATATAAACCTCCTTCTTGCCCGAAAAAGTCATGAATATCGTCGGTGTCCAGGCCTAATCGCAGTATGGTATACCCATATACCAGCAGGAATACGCAAAAGTAGAGAACAAACCAGCGTCCTTCTTCTTTAAGTAGTTTGTTCTGATTGAGAGTATGTGTTTCCATATTCGGTTTTGTTGCAAAGGTATTAAAAAAAGAAGTCTCTGCTGATTTTACACAGCAGAGACTTAGGGGGAAAGCGCTTATCAGTGCGGTACCGCAATCGTCTGCTCACGATCGGGGCCTACACCTACGGTGCCAACAGGGCAGCCGATGATTTCGCCAAAGCGTTTGACATAGGCCTTGCAGTTCTCGGGCAGCTCATCCCATGTGGTGCACTTGCTGGTGTCTTGCATCCAACCGGGCAGCTCCTCGTAGATGGGTTCGCATGCCTCCCACTCCTCGATAAGGGCAGGGGGGTATTCCAAAATTTGGTCGCCTAAACGATATGCCGTGCATATCTTGATGGTCTTCATCTCATCCAACCCGTCAAGATTGGTCATGGCCATCTCGTTAAAGCCGTTGAACATGGAAGAGTAGCGCAGTACCACGCCGTCTGCCCAACCACAGCGACGCGGACGCCCTGTAGTAGCGCCGAACTCGCGGCCGAGCCCGTGCAGATAATCACCGATTTCATCGTCCTCCGTTGCAAAGGGACCTGCGCCCACGCGGGTGGTATAGGCCTTGCATACGCCGATGATGTGGTCGATACGAGTGGGTGCTACGCCCGAACCTGTGCAGCAACCGCCGGCACTGGTGTTGGAGCTGGTGACGAACGGATAGGTGCCGAAGTCAATATCAAGCATGGCGCCTTGAGCACCTTCAAAAAGAACGGTTTTGCCCTCCTTAACAGCTTTGTTGAGCAGAGGAATTGTGTTGCAAATGTGCGGGCGCAGCACGTTGGCGGCGGCAATCACGGCATCCAACGTTACGTTGGGGTCTGCTGCCGGCCAGCCTAAACGCTCCAACTCTTCGTTGGCCGTTTTAATACGGGCCTTAAGCACTTTTACCAAGCGCTCGGGGTCTACAAAGTCTGCCATGCGAATGCCAACTCGGCGGGCTTTATCAGCGTAGGTAGGGCCAATGCCTTGTTTGGTGGTGCCGATTTTCTGGTCTCCCAATGCCTCTTCTTGCGCGGCATCAATTTCGCGGTGAATAGGCAGCACTACATGCGCACGGTCGGAGATAAGAAGGTTAGCGGGGGTAATTTCTACACCCTCTGCGCGCAGGTACTCCATTTCCTCCACCAGAGAAGTGGGGTTGATGACAACACCGTTGCCGATGACGTTCACCTTACCCGGCCACAGAATGCCGGAGGGGATAAGGTGCAGAACATACTTTTTACCCTTGGCTATAACGGTGTGGCCGGCATTACTGCCACCCTGACTGCGGGCTACGTAATCTGCAGTCTCGGTAAGGAAATCGATAACTTTGCCTTTGCCTTCGTCGCCCCATTGGGAGCCTATGACTAATGTATTCATGTCTGCTATATTTAGTTTTTGCCGGCAGATGCTTATGCCTTAATCATCTTGGCAATTTCAGTGTAATAGGAGTCTGCTCCCTTCGGACCGGGAATGTCTGACGGCAGGTATTGCACGGTAAATACGGGCTTGCTCTTGTGCTTGAGGGCTGCTACCGTGTTGTCGTTCATGTTTGTTTGTACAACTTCAAACTCTGCCGGTATGGTGTCACGTACCACTGTGAAGCTTTCGTTCTGTGTGGTGATAAGAACATGACCGATGCGCTCGTCCTTTACGGGCTGGTTGGCGCCGTGGTGACCGAACTTAAGCTTTGCCGTCTCGGCTCCGATGGCTCGTGCCAAAAGTAAGTTGCCTAAGCCGCACCCGAAAATCGGGCAACCTCTGTCTAACAATGCTTTGATTTGGCAGATGCAGGATTCTGCTACTGCTGCGGGGTCGCCGGGGCCGTCAGAGAGGAAGATTGCCTCGCACTTGTGCTCCGCAAGGATGGCGTCTGCACAAGTATCGGGGGGTATTACTACGCATTCAAAACCATGGCGGCGCAGGGTTGCCAGTGTGCTGTAACGTACGCCGAAGTCAAGAACTGCCAATCTGGTGGTTGCCGGGGGCAGTTCCTTATAGTTAGTCATATCTCCGGCTGTTTTGTTCGGTAATTTCCACTCGCGGGATTCACCATTCCATACGCCGTATTCTGCACCCTTTTGTACCAAGTTTGCGCCTTCAAGGGTGGGAGCGGATTTTGCTGCGGCTACTGCTTCATCTGCGCTCAGTTCGGTGGTAACGCAACCGCGCATGGTGCCGTTGTCGCGAATGTGTGTGGCAATGGCGCGGCAATCTACACCGGCAATGCCGGTTAACCCGTGGCGGGTCATCCAGCCCCCCATGTCTTCTTGAGAATTCCAGTTGCTGTGAAGGTTTGCCAGTTCCGTTACAACGATGGCATTAGCCTGAGGGCGGGGACTTTCGTTATCCATCTCGCTTACCCCGTAGTTGCCGATAAGGGGGTAGGTCATAACCGGAATCAATCCGCGTGTAGCGGGATCCGTTATCAATTCTTGATAGCCGGCTACGGCGGTGTTGAAACATACCTCGCCGGTTGCCGTTCCGGGGGCTCCTATGGAGCTGCCTTCAAATATCGTTCCGTCTTCGAGTGCAAGAATAGCTTTCATGCGTTTTTTCTTTTAAGCCGTGCAATCTTATCAAATTTATTCCTTGTTAGCAAGGCTTATTCTTCTCATAATGTAATTTTATGCGTGCGCGCGTCGCGTAAATGTTCAAGTAAGCTGTAAAATTCGTCATTTTAAACAAGAATGCTTGCAATGATAGAAAAAATGTGGTTATAATACGGCATGGAACATGGTGCACTGCGGCACCGTTCGAATAAAAGCTTCAGAAAAACCAAACAAATCAGAATATTATGGAAGACCAGGAAAAAAAGGTAGAAACAAAAGAGGTAGTTATGTCTGCCCCCACTTGCGACAGCAAGAATCGTCTTGCTGCAGCTCGTGCGTATGCTGTGGCTCAGTACGAAAAGATTCGTCGCGCTGCCGCTACTCAGCTTGACCATGTACGCAAGTATACACAGGAGGCCCGTGCCCAGATTAATGAGGGCTGGGGTGTAACCTGCAATAAGGCTAAAGATTTACACAAGGCCGGTGAGGAGTACGTGAAATCTCATCCCACGGGTACCGTGCTCGGGGCTCTCGGTCTGGGTGTCATTATCGGCTTGTTGCTCGGTTCTTCTCGCCGCTGATAGGCAGAGTTGAATTATTCCGAGCTTCTTAGAAATCTCAATCTTTGTCTCGGATGTCTTTCTTTTCTTTCAGAAAGCCCAAGGTTGTCACCACTCTGCAAGAGCAGGGTGGTGCCCTTGTTGTCGATATTCGGCGTGTGCTTTCTCAATCTATCTCTCATGCCGGTTCTCTGTTTGCTCTTTTGCGAATTGAGGCAGCTGAGTATTTAGCTCATCAAACACGCCGCGCTGCATGGTTTGTAGCGGCTGCGGTAGTGTTTCTTGTTTCATACATGTTGTTGAGCGCCTTGTTATGTGTGTTGGTGTATGATTGGCTCGGCTCTTGGTTATGGGCTATTTCTTCTGTGCTCATTGCTAATTTGTTGCTGGGGCTTATCTTCCTTATCATTGCGCTCTCTTCTAAAAATGTTCCCTTTGCTGAAATGACTCGAGGGGAACTTAAAACTGACTTGGAATGTCTGAAAATTCTGCTCAACAAAGAAAAAACAGAGTCCTGATGCAAATTGCTCAGGATCGCGTACATTTGTTGACCTCGTTGGCTGATATGAGGTCTCATGCGGGGGCGTGCTCACAAGCGCTTTATTTGCACAAGCCTTTGGTGCGTAAAGGCCTGCTCTTTGCTGCATCCTCGACTTTGTCGTTTCTTGCGTTCAAGCTGTTCCAAAGTAAAAAGAAGGGTGACTTTACTCTCCTCGCTTCAAGGTTTGGTGTTGTTCGTTTCATCATGGCGAAGATGGCTGCTGATGTTGCAATTCCGTGGCTGCGCAAGTGCTTAGGTATTGCCGCGCCGGAAAAAAAACGCAAGCGTGGTTTTTTGCAGCGCCTCTTTTTATCCGCCGAATGATTTAATTTTTCTCTCCGATTAATGAAAAAAGTCTTCGTTTCAGGTGCTTTTAATGTGTTGCACGCCGGGCATATTCAATTTTTTAAGGAGGCTCGCGCGCTGGGCGACTATCTTATTGTTTCTTATCCGCCTGCTGATTTGTTATGGTCTTTGTACGGCAAAAAATCAGTTTTGGATGATGCAGACAAACAGGCTGTGTTGAGTTCTATTTCGTATGTGGACGAAGTGATTTTGTCTACGGATGACGATGCCGCATTATCTTTTAAAACTGCTTTTTTTGCATCTCGTCCCGATATTCTGGCCATAACAACGGATGATCTGTATATTGATGCCAAACGCGCTCTTTGCATGGAAACCGGGGCTCAGTTGGTTGTGTTGAATAAAACGACACCCATTGGTAAGCCTACCAGCAGTACTCAAGTATTAGATCGCATAAAAGCCCCCATTCATGTGCCCTTGCGTGTGGATTTTGCGGGTGGTTGGTTGGATGTGCCGGAGCGTGCTATACCCGGTGAATATGTGGTCAATTGCTCTATCTCTCCAACAGTTTCTCTTAAAGAATGGAACTACCGCCAAGGTGCCGGCATGGGCGGTAGTGGCGGTTGGAGCGTTCTTAACGGTTGGGATCCCGTGAAATCCGAGCTTGGCTTAGGCGTTGGCTGGCAAGATCCGGCCGTCATTGCTGAGACCGGTGCATGTGTATGGCTCTCCGGGGCAAAACCGGTGCTTGATTTTAAGAATACCGGTGAGTTCTTGCGTGGGTGTATGGCAGTGTATGATACCTGCATTAAGCATGATACCCCCGGGATTGCAGCCAAGAACCGTAACTACGGCAAAATTGCCAAAGCTGCCCGTGTGGCAAGATTGGGTGTGCAAGAGCAGGATGTCTCTGTGCTGGCTGTTGGTGTTAACCTCAGTTACCAAGCTCAGCTGGATGAGGGGATGCAGCCGTTGAACCCCATCGGCGAATCCATTGCTCATAAGTACTGTGGTGGTGGCCATGGCGGTTATGCTCTCTATTTGTTTGAATCGCCCCAAGCTCGTGCTGCTGCTCTCGAACAGAATGAATACCTCTATCCCATCGAACCTTATTGCCGTACCTTCGGTAAAGATGAATCCGTGCCTTGGGAGCCCGTGTATCTCGAGCGCATGCGACGTCATAATGTGCAGAAAGACAATTTTTAATTTCTCTTTTTAATATGCCAAAAGTTTTTGTTTCCGGTTGTTTTGATGTGCTGCATAGTGGCCATATTGCTTTCTTGGAAGAAGCTGCAAGTTATGGGGATGTGTACGTTTCCCTCGGCTCTGATGAGACTGTGTGGCAGTTAAAACAGCGCAAAACCATGTATAACGAGCAGGAGCGCAAATATATGCTGGAAGCCATACGTTTTGTAAAGGCTGTATATATTGGGCCCGATACCGGTAAAATTCTTGATTTTGCTCCTCTTCTGGATGAAATCAAGCCTGATATCTTCTTTGTGAATGCTGATGGTACGAGCGATGAAAAGAAAGCCTTTGTTGAATCGAAAGGAATTCGCTACGTGACCAGTTCACGCATCCCCCACGGGAATCTTCCCGTACGTTCTACTACCAGCATACGCCAATCTATCGGAAAATGAATACGTCAGATATAACTTATGAGGTGGGAGACCAGGGGGGACGCCCTTGGGGTGAGTGGCAAGTGCTTGATAAACAGTCTCACGTTGTCGTTAAAAAAATTCTCGTATATCCCGGAGAGCGACTTTCTCTGCAAAGGCACCAGCATAGAACTGAGCGTTGGATTGTGACAGAGGGGGAGGCCACCGCCTATTGCGATGGTAATATTACTGTGCTGACTGTTGGTGAGTCTATTTGGATTCCCAAACGTAGTATTCACCGCCTCAGCAATGAAGGCAGTGGTCCCCTGGCTCTCATCGAAATTCAGCTCGGCGATATCCTGACAGAGGAGGATATTGAACGTTTTACTGATGATTACGGCCGCGTGGAGGCTATCATCGGCCAAAGAAATGAGAATGAATCCGAAGAGAATAGCTAAGCCTCTCCGTATGATAATGCCGGAATGTAGACGATGATACTTCTCTGTAGGGAGAAAATGACAACGAATCCGTAAAAATATACTCTCTGCCATTGATTTGGCTTGATTTTCGCTCCGTTTAGGGGCATATTAAGGGCTCACATCTATATTATGTCTGAACAGAAAGAACGCAAGACACTGGAAGAACGCAATCAGGCAAGCGACTTGGAGCGTTTGCGCCACTCGTGCGCACACGTTTTGGCCGCCGCCATTTGCCGTATTTGGCCGCAGGCTCAGCTCGCCGCAGGCCCTGCCGTAGAAAACGGCTTCTATTACGATATTGAACTTGACCATAATATCTCTGCCTCTGAGTTTGAGTTGATTGAGGCTGAGATGAAGAAAATCGTCAAGGAAAATCAGACATTTGAGCGAACTACCGTTACCCGTGCTGAGGCCATGCAGATGGCTCAGTCAGGTGAGTTGGGCTCCGTTGGTCCCCGCGATGTTGCATCTAAGTACAAGGTAGACTTGCTCAACCGTATTCCCGAAGACGAGGAGATTTCCATTTACCGCAATGGTGATTTCACAGACCTTTGCGCCGGCCCCCACGTTGGCCGCACCGGTAACTGTAAGGCTTTCAAGGTAATGAGCGTGGCTTCTGCCTATTATCAGGGCGATGCTAACGGCCCGCGCTTGCAGCGTGTGTATGGTACGTGCTTCCCCAACCGCACGCAGTTGGATGAGCACCTGGCCCGTTTGGAGGAGGCTCGTAAACGCGATCATCGCAAGCTCGGCCGCGAGATGGGCTTGTTTACCATTGATGAAATGGTGGGGCAGGGCCTTATTTTGTGGAAACCCAAGGGTGCCATCGTTCGTCGTGAGTTGCAGGACTTCATTACCGAGGAGCTCGACCGCATCGGCTACTCTCAGGTGTACACCCCGCACATCGGTAAGTTGGACCTCTACATGACCTCCGGCCACTGGGCTCACTACAAGGAAAGCCAGTTCCCGCCCATCCCCGACCCGGATGACTTTAAGAAGCTGCGTGATGAGAACGCCAGCTGCGCAGACCTTTTCAATGCGCTTGACACCAAGACCATTACCGGTTTCATGCTCAAGCCCATGAACTGCCCGCACCACATCCGCATTTACGACAGCGAACCTCACTCCTACCGCGACTTGCCCGTACGCTTGGCCGAGTTCGGTACCGTGTACCGCTGGGAGCAAAGCGGTGAGCTGGGTGGTATGACCCGCGTGCGCGGCTTCACTCAGGACGATGCTCACATCTTCTGCCGTCCCGACCAGATTAAGCAAGAGGTGCAACAGTGCATCGGCATTGTGAAGCACATTCTCGGCACCCTGCAGATGAATGACTACCGCGTACGACTTTCACTGCGCGATAAGGATTACACGGATGCCAAGTATGTTGGCACCGTCGAGAACTGGAAGCTGGCAGAGCAGTCACTGCGCGAGGTGCTTACGGAAAATGGCTTTGACTATATCGAGGCTGAAAATGAAGCCGCTTTCTACGGACCCAAGATTGACTTCATCGTGCGCGATGTCATCGGCCGTGATTGGCAGCTCGGCACCGTACAGGTAGACTACAACCTGCCCGAGCGCTTCGACCTCTCTTACACCGGTACGGACAACAAACCGCACCGCCCCATCATGATTCACCGCGCCCCCTTTGGCTCCATGGAGCGCTTCACCGGTTTGCTTATCGAGCACTTTGCCGGCAAGTTCCCCACGTGGCTTGCCCCCGAGCAGGTGCGCGTACTGCCCATCTCCGACAAAGTGGCCGATTTCGCTGAAGGTGTACGCAAAGCCCTTGCCGCCAAGTGCGTGCGCGTAACACTTGATGACGCCCCCGACAAAATCGGTGCCAAGATTCGCAATGCCCGTTTGGACCGCGTGCCCTACATGGTAGTAGTAGGCCAACGCGAGGCAGAGCAGGGCTTGGTATCCATCCGTCACCGCGAGCTTGATGTCATCGGCACCATGCCCGTAGAGGCTTTTGTTGAGGCTGTTTGTGCAGAAATTGACGCCCGCCTCATTAAGCCGGCAATGGAACCCGAGCAGAAAGAGGCCCCGCAGCAATAACAAAGAAACCTTTCAGGCAGGGGGCTTGTTGTTCCCCCTGCCGCTGAAAAACAACATACAGACAAACCAAGAAACACACACACGTGCCCGCACCACAGAAAACCAATAACCCCGGCAATCGCAATACTCGTCGCGATCAGAATGCCAAAGCCCCGCAGACGCGCGTTAATGACCGCATCCGCGCCCCCAGAGTCCGAGTCGTAACCGCCACCGGCGAGCAGCTCGGTGTGATGTCTACCCGAGACGCCCTTATCAAAGCCAAAGAAATCGGGCTTGACCTCGTAGAAGTTGCCCCCAACGCAGACCCGCCTGTTTGTCGCCTGATTGACTACGGCAAATACAAGTATATGTTGGCCAAGCAACAGAAGAACAATAAAACTAAGGCCGTGCGCATGAAAGAAGTGAAATTGCGCATCGGTACAGATGTTAATGACTACAATGTCAAGATGGCACGTTCTGAGCAGTTCTTGGACCATGGCCATAAGGTGCGCTTCCAACTTCGCTTCCGTGGCCGTGAAAACGCCCACCAGCAACTCGGTTTGGAGGTGATGGCTAAGGTGGTTGAAGACCTGCGTACCATGGGCAAGGTAGACCAGCCGGCCAAGCTTGCCGGTAACACTGTTACCATGGTGCTCACCCCGCTTCCCCAAGGCCAACGCGTCAAGAAATTCAAGAAATACGAGGAAGACGACTTTGATGTCGATTCCGACGAATTCGACGCCTCCGACGACGAATAAAGCACATTGCTCTAACGTCTGTATTTTTCATCAAACAACAAGCTGCTGCCCATCATGGACAGCAGCTTGTTGTTTATTATATGTGGTTGGTAAAAGATCAATGCGCGGTTACTGCGTGAGGACATTACCCCAAAGCATTTAAAACATCTTGTGGCAGGGGGGCTTGGCCGGCAGCAGCGGCACATTGCTCCAGCTGTTGCACGGTGCGCGCACCGATGAGCACGGAGGTCACTTCTTCTCGGCGCAGCAGCCAACGCAAGGCCAGTTGTGTGAGGGGTATTCCCGCAGCATCTGCAATGCTTTGCAGCTGTTGTACGCGCGCCATATCTGCCTGTACTTTTTCTTCGTTCAGGAAGACGGAAGTGGGGTCTGCCGCACGGGAGACGGTGGGCACGGTGCCACCCACATATTTGCCGGTGAGCATACCTTGCGCTAAGGGCGAGAAGACAATACTGCCGGTTTGCATCTCTGCAACGGTGGGCAGGGTCTCTGCCTCACAGGCGCGGTCCAGCAGATTGTATCGGAACTGGTGGAGCAGGCAGGGTACTTTCTCCTCTTTCAGCATGGCACATGCTTGTTTGAAAAGGGCGGGCGGGTATTTGGATAACCCGATGTAGAGAGCTTTGCCGCTTCTCACAATGTCTACCAAGGCCCCGATGGTTTCTTCCAGCGGGGTGTTGGGGTCCGGGCGGTGGTGGTAGAATACATCCACATAATCCAATTGCATGCGGCGAAGGCTTTGGTTAAGCCCGGATATTAAGTGCTTGCGAGAGCCCCAGTCTCCGTAGACCCCGGGCCACATCAAATGCCCTGCTTTGGTGGAGATGAACATCTCATCCCTCAGCTCGGCAAAGTCATGTTTCAACAGGCGCCCGAAGCACTCTTCTGCGCTACCGGGGGGAGGCCCGTAATTATCTGCCAAGTCAAAGTGGCAAATGCCCAGCTCCATAGCTCGGGCAATCATGGTGCGGCATTCTGCCATATCTGCTCCGCCACCGAAATTGTGCCAAAGCCCCAACGAGATTTCCGGCAGCAGAATACCACTGTGCCCGCATCGCCTGTATGTCATGCTTGTTGTCATGTTATTTGCATTGTATAGGGCATGGCGGCGGTTGTCAAGCCTCACTTGAAACAAATAACGCTCGCATGCAGAGCGCGTGCGAGCGTTAGCGGAAGAGTTGCTTTGATGCTTTAGTGCAAGAAGCTGTCTGCGGGTATGGTTACACGCGGTGTTTGTTTGCCGTTATGCGGCCCGCGGTTCCACTCCAGCTTAAGAGTGCCGTCTGCGCTTTGGCCTTGCACAACCGTGATGGTGATGGGGTGCTTACCGGCTTTGAGAGGAATACCCTTTTTACCCGTGCGGGTGGCATCTTCTTCTACAGTGTTGGCTGCGGCGCTTTCCGTGGCAGTGCTGCCGGGTACATAATTGAAGTCTGCATCTACCAGATTGAAGTTGTGCAGTTTCACAAATGCTTTGGTGCCGGGCACGTCGCTGAGTGTGAGGTAGAAATGCCAGTGGTTTCCGTCATCCGGTACATCGATGTACCCTGTGAATGTGGTGATAGTGCCGGCGGGAAGCACTGTGTCGTTGGGGTTAACCGTGGCCGTGGTTTCGGGAGCCTTCATTTCTGTGGCGGCCGGAGCCCAAGGTGCCGAGCCTTTGGCTTGGCTCATGAGCAAGCCGGTAGCTGTTGCTGTTTGCGGAGTTGATACAGCCGGCACAAGGTTCATATCGTAGCTGCGGAAGCCACCGCATGGATTTCTGCGGGCTGGGGCATCTGCTGCGCGGTGGTAATCATAGGCGCGGCGATTCCACAGCGCCATGTTATTCAGCTGCGTTTGCATTTCTGCACTGTTGCTTTCGGGCAGGGGGGTGCTTTCATGCGGGTCTGCCTCGGTGTCATAAAGCTCCCACTTTTCGTTACCGGTTTTCACACCGGTGCGAAGGGCTTTGAGCCAGCGACCGCTGCGGTTATCAAAGAAGATGAGCACTTGCTGCTCGCCGCGTGTACGTCCCTTTTTGTTGGCTGCATAATCTTGGTATTGAGCCATGCCGCTACCGAATGCGTATTCTACATAGAGAACGCGAGATGAATCTTCACTCAGGGTGTCATTTCCCTGCAACAGCGGCAACAGAGAGCGGCCATCGCAGCGTGCGGGTACGGGCACATCTGCCAAGTCGCACAAGGTGGCCATCCAGTCCTGGAACTGTGTGGGTGTTGTACTTACCATGCCTCCTTTGATGATTCCGGGAGCGTATACCACGCACGGTACGCGCAAGCCACCGTCAAACACGTCTCGCTTAATGCCGTCATGGTTGCCATAGCTGCGGAAGAAGGAGGGGTCTTGAGCCGGGGCCGGGTGCCCGTTAAAGCCGCCAACGGCGCCGGGTTCATCATGGCAACCATTGTCGCTGGTAAAGATGATAATGGTGTTATCTGCAATACCTAAATCTTCGCAAAGTTGTACGATATCGCCTACTGCCTCGTCTACGCGGGTAATCATGGCGGCATGGCGGCGGGCTGTCATCAGCTTATGAGTGGCATTGCTGCCGTAGCGCGTGTCGGCGTATTCTTGCCAGGCATTGTGGTATTGCGGGTGAATGTAGGTATCCCATGTGGTGGGGGAGGCCGTGTTAATCATTTTGCCGGGTTCCCCCAACCATTGTACGCCGCCGTTCAAGCCGCCGCCTGCGGGGTATTCGCCTGCGGGTATACCCAATCTGGCATGGGGCGCTACGTAGGTAAGAGCTAAGAAGAAGGGCTTATCTTCGCCATCTGTTTGTTGGTCAACTATCCATTTTTTTGCGCGGGCTGTGAACAAATCCGTGCAGTAACAGCCGTCCAGTTGGTCGGTTATCATCTCATCTCCATCCCAAATTGCATTGCGGTGTGTTTCGGGGTCTGCATTGCTTTCTTCTTTGGGATAATGGCGGTGCCCTGCTAAGTGGTTGTTATAGCCGAAGAAGAAGTCAAACCCGCGCTTTGTGGGCCATGCGGGGCAGGTGACGGGTGTGCCGCCACTTTCTTGACCACCGCCTATACCCCACTTGCCGATAAGTGCGGTATCGTATCCGGCGGCTTGGAGCACGCTACCCAGCGTGTGGCTGTTTTCCAAGGCGGCGTCAAAGCTATTGTTGCGTATTACTTCTGCGTGGCCTTGGTGCAGCCCGGTAAAGAGAGAGGCTCTTGCGGGAGCACATACCGGGGCGCAGGTGTAGTGGCGTTGCAGTTGCGCGCCTTGCGTTGCCAAGCGGTCAAGCACAGGGGTGTCGATGCGGGGCGTACCCGCATGCTCTGCCGGCTGGTTAAGCCCTAAATCGCCCCATCCCATATCATCCACAACAATCAAGATGATATTGGGCTTTTTTTCTGCTGCGGTTGCATGTGTCCAGCTCAAGCTCAAGAGCATCAGCAACCCTGTTAAAAATGA
This sequence comes from Akkermansia sp., assembly GCA_045124875.1. Classification (GTDB taxonomy): domain Bacteria; phylum Verrucomicrobiota; class Verrucomicrobiia; order Verrucomicrobiales; family Akkermansiaceae; genus Akkermansia. The sequence continues at coordinate 39,081 of JBGVMR010000080.1, read as the reverse complement.
TTTTTTCATTGCGGGTATTCTATCAAAATGGTGGAAAATTACAAGCAAAAAAGCCGCTACCTCGTAACAGTAGCGGCTTGTATAAGTTATCTCATTGCCTTATTTTCGGCGGCGTCGTGCAGCCATCGCAGCCAAGGCCAGCAAGCTCAGTGTAGCTGTTGCCGGTTCGGGGATGCTCAGATTTACCTTGCTGCCGTCGTAGCTCATGTAGTAGGTGTAATCATCGCTGAGACCGGTGAAGATACCCGTTGCGTCCATATAGGTGCCTGCTGCAATGTCTTTGCCATCTATGGAGAGGGCGTCAACACCGGTGAACAGACTGATTTCTTCACCTCCGAACAACCGCTCCAACAATTCATTGCTAAGGCTAAGAGACATGCCGGATGCCAGTGCAAGCTCGCTGCCCATGGTGAGGGTCCCTCCCAGTGAAAGCGAAGATTCGGCAGAAAACTCAACGTTAGCATTCAATGTTGCACCACTGCCTACGCTCAGCGTTTGGAGTCGCAGTAAGGTTTCTTGGTCTGTAACGGCTTGAGCTGCCGTGCCGTTTTTCCATGCGGTAAAGGTGGTATCGTTGTCCAGTGTTAAGGAATCGAGAGCGGCTTGCTCACCCATTACGGCACGAATTTGAGAACGCTCCGTGAGCTCAATTTCATTGACGTTGGATAAGGTGAGTTTGTAATCTGCTTCAATAAAGCTGACGCGGTCTGCCTCGATGCTGCCTCCTATGGTCGCTTGGCTGCCAATGACGGAAACATGAGATGTAGCAGCGTTGCCTTTAGTGATGTTACCTTCAATGGTGCCGCCCGAGATGGCTACACTGGCGTGGCCTACACTGCCGGCACTGCCGCCGGCGTTGATGCCACCGGTAATCTCACCGTCTTTAACGATAATGGTAGCAGAGCCCACGGTGCCGCTTGTCTTGGAACCGCCCATCACTTGGCCTTCTACTTTACCACCGTTGATAACCAGTTTAACGGTGTCGATGGAGCCGGTGCCGTTTACGGCACCACCCACAATATCGCCATTCACCGTGCCTCCGTTCACATAGACATTGAACGATTCTGCAGAGCCATTGCCGTAAGAACCGGCAATAGCTGCCGTGTGGCCGGAGTATAAGCCGTCACCCACAGAGGCTCCATCCACCACTTCTAAGGTGAGCTTGCCGGCAGATGCATTATTATTCATGGCGCCGAATACCGTATATGTAGTGGTACCCGTTACCTGTGCGTTGATATCTCCCTTGTGAGAGCAGTTGGTAAGACCGGTCCAGCCGGCACCGGCTGTAATCTTAGTGGTGCCGTTGTTTTCAGCAGTTTCGCCATTGGTGACAAGTATTTGCCCGGACGTTGCGCTTACCGTTGTGGCAGAAGAGAAATCTACGCCACTGGTAACATATGCCGTGTTGGTTACAAGCGTTGAAATGGCTGCACCATCTTGAACGGTAATGTAGGCGTTTTCCGCAGAGTACTTGCCGAGCGTGGTCGGGGCGTATGCCGTATCCGTCCAAGACAGCGTATTAACCGTACCGTTTGCCCCGTTGGCTGAAAGAAGAATACCATTGAGCCCTTCTCCCGTCGTGGCGCTCAGGCCTTGGCCAATGAGCATATCATCAAGCCATACATAATAGCCCTGTAGCACGTTGTCTGCCGCGTTGCCGTTGTGCCATGCTATGCGCAGGTTGCCTTCTGAGGCCAGGGTGGAGTTATCCCAACAGAAGAGAACATCGTTGCCCCACATGATGTAGCCTTCGCTCAGGTTCAGGGTGCCGCTGTTGGTGCCATCGCCCAGTGCAATGCTCAGGGTGTTTGTAGAAGCCAGCCATCCGTCTGTTGCACCATTGCCGAAGTTGGCACTCAAGTCTACCGTGTAACCATCTGCCATGGTAAATGCATTCTCGCCGAACAAAAGCTCAGTCCCGTTGCTGACAGTTCCTACGGTTACATTGCTCCATCCTGCCGTGCCTTGGCGCTCAAGCCCGGCTGTGCGACCACCAATGCCCATGGCGCGCGACAAATTGCCGGCCATAATGATGGAGCCCTGGTCGTTGGGGTGCAGACCATCGCTACCGGGGGCATTGAAGAATGCGCCCGGGCTGTAGAATGAAACATTAGCAGTCTTGTCTACCATGCCCCGGGTAACATCTACATACACCACATTTTTGCCGGTGTGGGCTTTGTATGCTTCTGTCCACAACTCAAGGTTTTTGTTGAACTCTTGTGCGCCGTAGTGGTAACTTTCCGTGTTACTGTTACTGTGTTGGGTCCACGGGGTGATGGAGAGCATGTAGAAGGTGTCTCCATCGGTGTGTACATCGCTTACAATGGTGCCCATGGTGCCCCAATTAGTGTTGTCTGCGGTCCACGTGTAGCCCACTCCTTCCGTGTAACTGACACTGCCACCCAGCATTTTGGCCATCTTGTTGCAATAGTCTGTGGTAGAGGCGCCGCCATCGGACAGCATATCATTGGTGCCCATCATGCAGAACCACGTGTTGCTGTCGTAGGCTTCTGCCGTAGAGGCGGTGGAGTGGCCGCCGTAGTTTACGCCGGATGAATACGAAGTGCCATTTACCGTGTAAGATGTGCTGCCGGAGATGATGTTGTGGGTGCGGCCGGAGGCTTGTGCGAGGTGTACATTGGCAAACGCTACACCACCGTAGTTGCTGCCGGCATCTTCCGTATGCCCGGGGGTGTTGAAATATCCCTCTCTGGGGCCGGCTATTTCATTTTCAATGCCGTTGTCGGTAAGTGTTTTGAAAAATTGCCAACGGTAACTTTGGTCATTGACACCGTGGGTGATAGAGTCTCCCAAGAAGGTGATTCTGCCCACAGTAGTTCCATCCGTGCGTTGGCTGACAAAGGGTTTGCTGTAGTCAACGGGTGGCACATAGTTGTCGGTGTCCAGTGTGGAGACTGTGTTAAGCGTTACAGCTGTCACATAGTTCAGGTTAACGTAATAGCCGTTGGTTACAGTGTTTGCTCCCGCCTTCAGTGTTGAGGCATCGTAAAGGGTATTTGACTCACCGTTTTTATCTGTTGCCGTTACTTTTACTCCATTTGTGGAGCTGTTGGTGATATTGAGGGTAACATAACCATCTGTCGCATATTCGGAAAGCTTTGAATAACTGATATTGGTGGTGGTGGTCCAAGAGGCGTTGTTCCAGTATCCGGTCAGGTAGGGGGTGCGGCTGCCGGTGTCCAGTGAAGTATCTGCGTTATCTGCCAAACCGTAGTCTGCGGCATTGTCATCCCACAACAACATGTAGTTGCCGGACTTGTAGTCGTTGGAGTTAACGTAACTTAACAGAGAATCAAGGCTGATGGTAAGGTCTACGGAGGTGCTGGAGGCTGATTCTACGATGAAATGGCCCTGACCATCGTAAATAACGTTATTGACATCATCACACCACGAGTTGGTGAGGTCTGTATACGTAGCGCCCATGGCAGCGCTTGTGCAATATGTAAGTACTGCAGTCAGAAAAAGTGTTCTCTTCATGATGTAATGAAATTATTATCCCTATTAAAATGGAAGGTTTATGTTCAAACTTTAGCAAAAATCCTTATCATGGCAAGCCAAAAGTTCGATTTTTTTTGAAAAAAATACAAATCAGGGCATAATTGTCGGAAATGCCTTGCCAAACGGGTGCGGAATATAGTATTCTCTGGTGGTAACAATCCATATTGATTATGCAGCTTAATACACAAGTACTCGCAGAAAAAGGGCTGAAGCTTAATCCGGCTCCGGCTCCCGTTGGTTCCTATGTCAATTGCATTCGCACCGGTAATTACCTGCACCTTTCCGGTGGTATCTCCATCAATGGAGATGTGTCCTATTTCGGCAAACTGGGTGCAGATGTCAGCATTGAGGATGGTCAGAAAGCCGCTCAGGCTGCCATTTTGAACCGCCTTGCCGTTATTGAGGCCGAGCTGGGTGGTTTTGAGAAAATGAAGAAGATTGTGGCTATCAACGGTTTTGTAAACTGCACGCCCGACTTCACAGACCAAGCCAAGGTGCTGAACGGTGCCTCCGATTTGCTGGTAGCCCTGTTTGGACCGGAGGCTGCCCACTCTCGCTCTGCCGTGGGCGTGGTGAGCTTGCCGCTTGGTGTGGCTGTAGAAATCAACATGATTGTTGAGATTGAAGCTTAATTAAGAAGAGTGGGGGAGGGAGCGCGCCATGGCTACGGTTATACTCGGTGTATGTGGCTCCATCGCTGCCTATAAGGCGGCAGATGTTGCTTCTCGTTTGGTCAAGCTCGGGCATGATGTGCATTGCGTTTGCACGCCTACGGCCTTGCAGTTTGTCACGCCACTTACGCTCATGACGCTCTCCCGCAACCCTGTCATTACTACATTTGAGGACGAGACCGGCAGCTGGGTGCCGGTGCATATCGACCTCGCACAAAAGGCGGATTTGCTGGCCATTGTGCCGGCCTCTGCCAATACTATGGCGTGTATGGCTCAGGGCTTTGCTCCCAATGCGCTCACCAGCCTTTATCTTGCAAACCGTGCGCCTGTTCTTATTTTTCCGGCGATGAACGGTAATATGTGGTCCCATCCCGCCACGCAGCAAAATGCTGCTGTTCTTGCAGCCCGTGACAATCACCGTATTATCGGCCCCGAGGCATGCGGTATGCTCGCCTGCGGTGCAGAAGGGCAGGGCCGCTTGATGAGTGTGGATGTGATTGTAGAAGAAATCACCCGCACCCTCGCAGAGAAATAATTGTTGGCCGCTTGCGTGTTTATTTTGTGCAGTCGGCAAAGCCGTTAGCGCGGAAGATGTTTTTCACTGCATTGGTGAGCTCCGGTTCAGGGGGCTCTACATCTGCCAGTGAGTAGGTGAGCCCCAACTCCGCCCATTTGAATTGCCCCATTTGGTGGAATGGCAGCACATCTACGCGCTCAATGTTGCCCAGCCCGTGGGCGTATTGCGCCAGTTTCTCAATGTCGGCAAGATTATCCGTCCATCCCGGTACCAGTACATAGCGCAACCACACCGGTTTTTTGATGGTTGCTAAGCGCTCTGCAAACTCCAACGTGGGCTGCAAATCTTGTCCGGTGAGCTTGCGATATTGCTCCGGATCCCAAGATTTAATATCCAGCAGCACTAAATCTGTGGCGGCCAGCAGCTCGTCATCCGCCTGTGCCCCAAGGTGGCCGGAGGTATCAATGCAGGTGTGTAACCCTTTCTTTTTGCATTCTTGCAGTATGGCTTTTGTAAATTCCGGTTGAAAAAGCGGATCCCCGCCGGAAATGGTAACACCTCCGCCCGCTGCCTTTACAAAAGCGGCATAGCGCTCAATTTCCTCCATAACATCCTCCACCGTACGTTCTTTGCCACTGCATTTGAATGAGGTGTCAGGGTTGTGACAGTAGCGACACCGTAAGCTGCATCCTGCCAAAAACAAGATAAAACGAATGCCCGGCCCATCTACTGTGCCGCATGATTCTACTGAATGAACAGAGCCAAGTATCATAGAATGATTCTATCATGCGCTGGGGGCTTTGGCAAGTCAAATGTGGAATTTGTGCATGACGGCAAAATCAGTTGCCAAGGGAGTGTTGAAAAGGTAGAATCTCTGAAAGGAGACAGAAAGATGACAATGAAACGCTTTATTCCGACTGTTATAATGATGTTTTTGGCTGCGTGTTCTACTCAGCAGCAACAGAAAGAGGAGATTGGCGGGATTGTGACGCCCCCCGAGGAGCAACAGGCAGAACCCGGAGTAACTAAGCCGACTGTAGAGAAGCCTACTCCTATTAAACCTTTTAAGCCGGCAATGCCCGGTGCGCGTGTGTCGTCTGTAAGTGTGCCCGGTAAGTACGTGGCCATCACATTTGATGATGGCCCCAACTCTAGTTTGACCCCGCAAGTGTTGGATATTTTGAAACGCCACGGTGCCCATGCAACATTCTTTGTGTTGGGGGATAATGCATCTCGTAACCCGGGGATTTTGGCTCGAGCCGTTGCTGAAGGGCATGAAATCGGCAATCATACATATTCCCACATTAAGATGACAGCCAGCTCTGATGAGAAGATTGCCTCTGAAATATCACGCACTAATTCCATCATAACCTCTGCCACGGGGCGCCGTCCCAAAGTGATGCGCCCTCCATATGGTGCAACCAATACAGCCATTGTGAATAAGATGTTCTCCGGTTACGGTATGAGAAGCATTATGTGGAGCATAGATACGGAAGATTGGCGTCATCCCGGGGTTGGGGTGGTTGTGCGCCGTGCGGTTGGCAGTGCTAAGCCCGGCTCCATTATTCTGCTGCATGATATCCATTCTTCCACCATAGCTGCCGTAGAAGATATTGTGACGGGGTTGCAGGCCCGCGGGTACACTTTAGTAACGGTATCTCAGTTGATAGAGATGGGTAAGCAAGCCGCTCAAGCCGAGACTGCTCAGCCCGGTCTTCAGCCGGAAAATGTGAGCGTTGTGCCGGTTTCCGTATCCGGAGGTGCCGGAGCTGCTACCATCAGCGGTGGCTCTCCTTTGTAATATAAAGACAGTAAGGCGATGAAAAAGAATAATCCAGGTTGTGTGTATCTTGTAGGTGCCGGCCCCGGTGACCCCTCTTTGATGACGTTGAAAGGGCGTTCCTTGCTGGAAAAAGCAGATTGTGTGGTGTATGATGCATTGGTTAATCCGGCAATGTTGGCTTGGTGCTCTGCTTCTTGTGCGAAGATTTATGTAGGTAAGCGGGCAGATAAGCATGCCTTGCCGCAAGAAAAAATCAATGAACTTTTGGTGAAATCTGCTGCAGAATATCAGTGTGTGGTTCGCCTGAAAGGTGGTGACCCCTACATATTCGGCCGCGGTGCAGAAGAAGGCTCAGCCTTGCATGCTGCCGGCATACATTTTGAGGTGGTACCCGGTATCAGCTCTGCCATTGCCGGCCCTGCATACGCCGGTATACCTGTAACACACCGCGCTTGCTGTACTCAATTTACCGTGTTTACGGCGCATGAAGACGCCAACAAGACGGAATCTACCTTGGATATTGCCGGCATAGCTGCTGCAAAAGGAACCAAGATTATGCTGATGGGCATGAGCCGCTTGCGCCAAACGCTGGAGTCTTTGATGGCAGCCGGGCAGGGGGCTGATGTGCCCGCAGCTGCCATTCAATGGGCCGCAACTTCGCGTCAACGTTCTGTGCGTGCTACTGTTGCAACATTGGCAGATGCTGTTGAAACTGCCGGCTTGGGGGCCCCTGCTGTAGTGGTCATTGGGGATGTTGTATCTTACGCCGATGCGCTGGATTGGTACTCTCGCATGCCGCTAGCCGGTAAACGCATTGTTGTAACGCGCACACGCGAGCAAGCCAGCGATTTATCTGCCACTCTCTCTGCCTTGGGGGCAGAGGTGATGGAGCTGCCGACCATTCGCATTGCTCCGCCGACCGATCGTAAGGATTTTGCCGCCGCCGTGGTAGACTGTCCGCGGTATGACTGGTTGGTGTTCTCCAGCCCCAACGGGGTGCGCAAATTCTTTGAAGCCTTTTATGCCGTGTATGAAGATATACGCGAAATCGGCGGTGCCCGCATTGCTGCCGTAGGCCCCGGTACTGCCGCAGAGTTAAAGAAACACGGGTTAATGGTGGACATTATGCCGCAAAAAGCCGTTGCGGAAGAATTGGTGGCAGAGTTTGACCGTAAAGGCGATGAGTACGGCGGTGTTGCCAATGTGACTATGCTTTGGGTGCATAGTGAAAAGGGCCGCGATGTAGTTTATAAAGAATTGATGAAGCGTCAAGCTATTGTGGACGAATGTATTGCATATAATACCGTACCTGAAACGGAGGACCCCACCGGGGCGCGCGAACGCATGCAAACGGAAGGTGCAGATGTCATCACCTTCACCAGCTCCAGCACGGTGCGCAATTTTATGGCTATGGGTGTGACGTTGCCGGAGAATTGCAAGGTTGCCTCCATAGGCCCGGTTACTACTGCTACATTACGAGAGTTCGGTATACAACCCGATATTGTGAGCCCGAATCACAATATCGCTGATTTGGTTGAATCTATTGCTAACTATTTCAACAAGTGAGTCAACAGGTACACAGTAGTGCTGCAATGCAGATGTTCTGTCTGGGGCTGAATCACCATACAGCCCCGCTGAATGTCAGAGAAAAATTTGCCGTTGCCAAGCGTAATTTAGAACAGAGCAACAGAGAAATAGTCGCCTTTGCATCCGTTTCTGAATGTGTGCTGCTTTCTACCTGCAACCGCACGGAGATTTACTATTGGACCCCCATGCCCGACAGGGCAAGGGCCGATATTATGCACTACTTCCTCGGTACTCTGGCTGCAAAACAGGCGTCAGAGCACTTATCTACTTGTTTTTATTGTTATGAAGGAGCCCAAGCCTTGCAACACGTAGCCTGCGTGGCTGCCGGTATGGATTCCATGGTTATCGGTGAAACCGAAATTTTCGGCCAATTAAAAGAGGCATACCGTGTCGCTCAATCTGCCGGATCTACCTCATTTTATGCTAACCGTACGTTTCAGCGCATTTTTACCATCGGCAAAAAAGTGCGTACCGAAACCCGAATTACCAGTGGCCCCACCTCGGTAGGTGCTGCAGCTGTGCAGTTGGCCGGGGAGTCTTTGGGTGGGTTGGCCGGTGCCAATGTACTGATAGTGGGGGCAGGGGATATAGCCCGCAGCACGGCGCAAAGCCTCGCTTCTCGTGGTGCAGAAGGTATTTTTGTGGCTAACCGTTCGTATGACCGTGCCGTAGAGCTGGCCGAAAAAGTGGGTGGCAAGGTCATTCGCTTTGCCGAATGGGTGCCGTATCTGGAGCAAATAGATATTGTTATTGTATCAACAGCTTCGCCCGTCTATGTGGTGGCTCCTACCGTGTTGCAGCAAGCTCAGACTGCCAGAAATCACCGTCCTCTGTTTTTAATTGATTTGTCGGTACCCCGTAATGTGGACCCCGCCTGCGGTTTGATGCCTGATGTTTTCTTGTATGATATTGACACCTTGCAGAGTATTGCTGAAAAATCTCACCATGTTCGCCGTGGGGAAATTGAACGCGCTGCTCAGCTTATTGAATCATGGGTGCTAGAAAATGCCACTGATTTGTTAGCTCCACGAGGATCTGAAATAGAAAATTTACAAAAAAAATAGTTTTTTTGAACAAAAAACTGTTTTGGTGTGTCTCTTCTAATGTAGTTTTAAAAAAGCGGTATGAGTAACGAGAAAACGAACACTTCCGAGCTTAACGAAGACGACATTGTCAGCCTTCTTGCAGGCCTGAAAATGGAGCCTCATCCTGAAGCTAACTTCGAAGACCGTTTTGTACACGATTTCAGAGAGCGTGTGGCTCGTTATGCCGTTACTCGCCCGGCTCGTAAAGTTTTATGGGAGCATATTTTGCTGCGTTTGACCAGCATCGGAAAAATGAAATATGCCTACGGTGCAACAACTCTCGGTGTGAGTGCTCTTGCTATCGGTTTCTTCTCGTTGTCTTCGGAATCTTCTGAAAATCAACCCAGAATAGCTCCTGCTATCGGTTCTGCCAGAGTGGTCGGAAAACCATCTCAACCGCAACCTCAGCAAAGTGAACCCGTGCATTTTGCCGCTTCCATTGAATTGGATTCTCCCGTCCAGTTGTTACCTTTGACGGTTGCTTTTGATAAGAGTGTTTCTGAATCTTCTACTTTGCCTGCTTCTGATTATCCCGTTTCATCCGGTTGGAGATATCAGTCAAGCATGCTGAAGAGCAACGCCTCATATGAGAATAACGGTCTCACACCGGTTCAGCAGGTGCCCTACAAACAATATACTACGTTGCCGCTCAACGGCGATTCCTTGCCGGCGGTTCCTGCAGCTTTGTAATTATTTTCTTAAGTTTTTTTTTCAGTCGCCGAATTCTTTCAGAATTCGGCGCTTTTTGTTATCGGTCACGAAAAAAATAAGCTAGAACTCAATTATTTGTAAGTATTTATTATCAGATGAAGTTTTAAGGAAATCCGTTCTTGATTCGGCGTGATATTTGTGGTATACATATGCACGTGGAAAAAGAATGTACGAGATGTCATAAAATGTTTCGGGCTTCGTCTGACAGTCAGGATGTGTGCCCCGTTTGTTTGAATGATGAGTTCTCTGCCGGTGTGACTTTGTCTGACGGTAGTGATGAGGCTGTGGCCAAACTGCAAACATCTGCAATGCAGCGGCAAAGTGCTCGCGCTAATCGACTCGGTAAGCGTTTGCGCGTCAATAATCCCTTTAGTGTAAATGGTAGAGTCAGATGCGCGTTGGCTGTATTTTTATTTTCAATATGCGTATTCTTGTTCTTGTTGTCAGATGGCAGCGAGCCTACGTTTTTGAATCAGCTTGAGTATCACTACCAACTCTGTATTTCATTGGGCACGGCTATTGTGTCTGCTCTGCTTATTTTGCCTTCCTTCTCGGGGCACAAGACGCAGGTTGGCGCAGTTGTTGCGGTAATTCTGCTGCTGGGTGGTGCTATGCCCAGCATGTGGCATTACAGGGTAGATGAGGCGGAGCTGGTCAGTGTACCCCTTGAAAACCCGCAAACTCCGGAAGTACAGGTGCGCCAAGAAGGTAGATTGCTGGATGAACGCGATCTGGTGCTGTTCAGAAATGCGAAAAAAGGATATCCTCACCGCGTACATTACGCTATTTTCTTGCGCTACAGTATAATGCCGGGCTCTGCAGAGGGGGGCAACATTAAGTACGTGCCCCTTAGTTACGAAACTATTACTCTTGTCCGCAAGTCTCTGTCTCGTTTACTGCATGGGGCAAAAGTAGAAAGCCTTAAAAGTGATTCCGGGTATGGTGTTATTTTTACCATCACCAATGCTCCCGGGGAGAAGCAAAACATTACGACAATGCTGAGCCGATATGGAGAGGTGTACTTCAGCGACCCCGAGGAAGGTATATACGAGGTTGCTTACAATGAACGCAAAGTGCTGAGAGGTATCAGCGGGAAAATGGATGAAAGACGTAATCCTCGCCACCCGGCCTACGTTGAGTTGAATATGGAGGCATTGCGCAGCTTGGATGCCGAGGTTGTGCGTTCTGCTGCCGTAGACTTAGCGACTTCAGATGTTCAAAGATTGAGAAATGATATTTTGAATTGTTTAATCGAGACGCTGCAAGAGCCGTGGGCTTCCGCTCCGGATACCTATAAAGCTCTTGTGGAAGCTTTGGTGGTATATGCCCCCCAGGGAACGCCCCGTGTTGCAGATATCCTCTTGAAGTATTTTGAAATTTCTTCCAAAAACCAGCGCCCCGTGTCAAAGTGTGTAGTACTCCGATTGGCTAAGGAAGCTCCGGATAAGATGCAAGGCCCGGTGCTCAAGCTTTGGCAATATAGTCCGTCAGAATGGAATGAGGTGGCCGGTGTTCTCATTGCCCAGCTCGAGCCCTACATGATTGAACAGTTGTTGCGGCAAGATATCAGAATTAATGAAATGTTAGATGTTTTGCGATACCTTGAGCCCTATGGCACGCAGAAATCCATACCAGTTCTGCGCCAAGTCAGTGAGACGGCGGTGGATCAAACCATTAGGCACAAGGCGGCCAGTGTTATCTCTGCCATCAATTCTCGCATTGCTGAAGAACAGAAGTAATACGTATCTTTGTAATTATAACTTTATGGTGTTATGAGTCAAAATCTTGTAAAATTACTTGTAGGCATTTTTGCCACCATGCTTCTCGGCTATTTGTTGCGGCCATGTTATAACCTGATTAAGCCACAACCGGTAGCCGTAGCCCCGGTTCAAACACCTGATACTGCACCCGCAGAAGAGCAGGAGAACGAAGATTTGGCCATACCCGGCGAAGAGGATTCTGCACCGGTAGTGGTGCATACCGGTAAGTACAGGGAGGGTATTTCTGCCGCCGAGATGGATGATGAGGATGGCCTTTTCTCTGATGATGAGGATGATGATGTCGTTACGCCTGATGACGACGAGGAAGACTGGTCTGTTGCCAGAGATTCCGATTCCTTTGTGCCGGATAAACGCCCGCCGGCAGAACTCAAACCCATACGCGAGGCCAATGTGGAGGTGGATCCCAAGCAAAACGTTGTACCCGTAGCTTGCACCAACGCGCACAACCGTGCATATAAGCGCCGTGCCGATAATTTGGTTGATAAATATGCCCGCGCTGATAAAAAACGTAAAGACGGTGCCGGTTATACGAACAAAAAGTTTACTGCGGAGCAGTGGAAACGCCCGGATGTTATTTATCATGACTTATTGGTGAAAACGCTCCCCGCCATCGCATCTCCCAAAACTCGTTATAAAGCGTTAGAGTCGCAAGAAACTCAGCTTGATTTGGCTTGCCTTACTCTTATCAGAAAAGTCGGTTATGAAGGCTTAGCCAAGGTGACGGAGAGAAAGCTGGGTGCTCAGATGTTGGCCTCTCTCAGTTCTGATTTGGATTGGATGCAAGGGTTGTTGTACTCCGGCCCGACGGACAAGCTCGGCAAAGCGTTGCTGTATCTGACCACCATTTACGAGAAATATATTGAGGAAATGAACTCTCCTCACACGCGTCGCATTGCTACGGCCACTGCCTTGGAGTTTGCTCGTGAAGGCTGGTCCGAGCAAGATATGCTCGCTCGTTTCGAGTATTATCATAAGAGCTTTGAAGAGGGTAAGCTTAATGTTGTGTTCAGCACATTAGGGTACTGGGATACACGCATCGTTACCGGTTGCAAGGACCCCAGCGGCTGGGGTAGTGTACGTTCTCTTACTTGGCAGAGAGATAATGTGAGACTCCCGGCCGAAGGATACTTGGGGGCCTGCAATCAGCTGGTGTATCGTCTGCGCAATGTGGCCGGCGATTCTGTGTTCTCTTCCGATTATTTGGCGCCGATTCTTGATTATACCAATCACACAACAGCTTGGGCGCACAGAGAAATCGGCGGTGTGTGCGGCGCTTGTTCTCATTATGGTGCGTTCGGCGCTTTGGCTGCCGGTATTCCCGCCATGACAATGGGCGAGCCCGGGCATTGCGCCTACACCGTGCGCGTGGGTAATAGCTGGCAGATGAGCTACTCCATTTATTGGGAACACTCCATGCATAAAACCTTTTTCGGCTTGTATGATTGGGACTTCTTGATTCTGACCCAAGATTTCTATTCGGACCGCCATCGTCAATTAGTATCGGACCAACTTCTGGCAGCAGCAGAGCTGCTGGCTTCTCGTAAGATGATGAAGGCGGCTTTCGAATGTTACGATGCAGCCATTGCCGCCCAGCCGCTGAACTGGTTTGCCTTGTGTTCGTACGCTGCTTATCTTAAACAGAAGGCCCCGGATAACAAAGAGCGTTGGAAGGAGCTGCATGATAAAGTGGTTAACAACTTAGCTGTAAAGTTCCACAATGCCGCTGCTACATATATCTGCCACTATGTGTACCCGAACTTGTTGCCCATGGTGCAGAACCGTACCGAACGCAACAAAATGTATGCGGCATTCTTCAAAAGATGCAACACCTTCGGCACTAATCGCTGGGATATTTCCCCCATCCTTACGGCTCAAATTGAGGGGTGTGCTGATTACAAAGAAAAATTGGCGTATCTGAAAGAAGCTCTCAAAACCCTGATGAGCAAGCCCGACTACGCAGGTGCTGTGTTGACTTGGGGCTTGGATTATATAGGCAAATTACCCAAGGGTGACAAAGAAGCCGAAAAGTTCCATGCTACATTTACTGACTTGATTGTAAGAGCCATGGGGCGCACCAAGGCGAATAAGAAGAATGCAGATGCCGTATTGGCTACGCTGAGTGAAGCCATATATGCCGCTGCTAAAAATAACGATGTACTTACATTCCAAGCCATCGGCAAATTGGCATACCGAAAGTGCCGTAAAAGCTTCCCCAAACAGAAGATGAAATTCCGCTCTTTCCCCGGGCGTGTTGTCTCTGCAAAGGGGTTGATTCGTACCGCGACCACCCTATCTCCCGGGCAAATGACACAATGTTGCCAGCATTGGGCAGTGCTTCAGAAACACGGGGGTAGCATTCCCGCTAAGTTTGAAGGTACTTCCGGTATGACTGTCACGCTCGAAGCTCCAAGCCAACTCAATGGTGTGGTTTGCGTGTTCAATGAAAACGTGAAAAATGACCGCGATTTCAAACTCGAGATTTCTTCCGATGGTGTGAACTGGGAATCTACGGATGTGGTTCCGGTTATTACCGGCAACATGGTGCGCGTAGACCTGCGCAAAGAAAAATTGACGGCAGGGCATGTAAGATTGCTCAGAGATGGCGATAAGTGGGAATCTACCGTCATCGGTTTCTATGTGTATGGGCGTCCCGCTCGCGCTTCAAAATGATAATTTATTAGGGTTGTTATGAAATATATATTAATCATTCTCAGCTTTTTAATGTACGTGTTGCCCTTGCATGCTGCCACTGCGCGCAGTTATGACGATGCGTTGCGTAAGTCCGGTGGCAGAAAACCGATTGTTCTTTTTTGCTACGGTGCAAATTATGATAAGGTAAGCGAAAAGATCTACGAAGAGTTTATCCGTAAACGCGGTATTGCAGATGCCGTGCGCTCTGTTGTCTTTTTGGAAGTTCCTATTTATCAAATGCCCAATGAAAAAGAGCAGAAAGAATACCGAAAGGTAATGGGTAACAATTCTCTTCCCGGTGGTATTTGGAGTTACCCCTGTCTTGTTGTATTGGATGGTTCCGGGGCGCTGCGCGGTATTGTTCAGAGTGCCGAGGAAATGAAAGATGCCGAGTCGGCTGCTGCTGCATTGAAACTTGTGTTGGATGCCTTTGAGGATCAAGAAAAATTGATTAAAAAAGCAGTGCGCGCTAAAAATGATGACCGTGCCTCTTTGTTGGCACAGGCCGCTGATGTGCAGGCTATCATGCCGGCCTCAATTTCCGGCGCTACGCCGTTTGACCCCATCACTGTGGTAGAGGCCTTGCAGACAATGTCTCATGAAGAGGCTAATAACTATGTGCGCCAAATGATATCCTCCGGGTTTTACAGCCGTCGCCAGCGTCAGGAAATCATGGCGGCATACGCCGGACATTTGCGCCGCAATGGGGCATCTGCCAACCGTTTGCGTGCCGTCTATACGGAGATGCGTAACATTGACCCCAATTCTATTTACGGCGCTTATGCAGAGGGTGCCATTGCGCTTTGGGTGGTACCCAAGGAGCAAGACCCTTCCAAAGATACGCCGTATAAGACATTGGCTCAGCGAGAAGCTGAAGAAAAAGCAAAAGGTGAGAAAGACAAGTCTGCATCTCCCATGGGCACCCCTGATGACGAAGGCTGGACCCCCATGGGCTCTTCTAAGAAGAAATAATATGACGGGATGCCGGTAGGCATTGCCGGAGAAAAGACTTGAAATAAGGGGAGCAACAGTTTAAACTGTTGCTCCTTTATTTTATACCGCTATGTACGGATTGTTGATGTTTATACTGTGTGCTCTGTTGTTAGTTGGGGGCTATTTCCTCTATAGCCGTGTAGCAGAGAAAATATACGGTTTTAATACATCCATGAAGATGCCCTGCGAGCTGCAGGGGGATGGTGTAGATTATGTAGCCATGCCTACATGGCGTGTGTTCTTGATTCAATTGCTCAATATCGCCGGTTTGGGCCCTGTGTTCGGCGCATTGTCCGGCTGCCTTTTCGGGCCGGTGTGTTTGTTATGGATAGTGTTAGGGTGTATACTTGCCGGTGCAGTGCATGATTTTATGGCGGCCATGGCCTCCGCAGAACGTGGTGGCGAGAACTTGCCGGAGTTTATAGGCCGTCAACTCGGCAAACATGCGCTTGTTGCCATGCGCTCACTTTGCATAGTGTTGATGTTGCTTGTGGGTGTTGTTTTTACCACGGGCCCTGCGGGCTTGTTGCATGAATTGGTGAGCTCTCTCTCCGTAATGGAATGGTGTTGTCTCATTTTATTATACTATTTTTTAGCAACGGTTTTGCCCATTGATGTTATTATCGGGAAAATATACCCCGTATTCGGCGCTCTGTTTCTTTGCATGGCGATTTCAATTGCGGTAGCACTTCCGCTCAGCGGGTATGAGGTGCTGCCCACAACGAATTTCTTTGAAAACATGCATCCTAAAAACTTGTCTGTATGGCCCATGTTGTTTGTTACCATTGCTTGCGGTGCCATATCCGGTTTTCATGCAACCCAGAGTCCCATGATGGTACGCTGCCTCAGCTCGGCCAAAAATATGCGCCCGGTTTTTTATGGTGCCATGATTGCAGAAGGATTAGTAGCCCTTATTTGGGCTGTTGCCGGTATGACCTTGAGAGATGTGGTGGGTATTGGGGATCCTGCTATTGCCGTAGATAAGATATGCTCACTTTTGTTGGGCCCCGTTGGGGCTTGGTTGGCCGTGTTGGGAGTAGTGGTGTTGCCGATTACCAGCGGTGATACAGCTATGCGATGCTGCCGCCTTATGCTGGCAGATGTATTTAAGATTAATCAACATAGTAATCTGAATCGCATTTTGCTGGCAGCTCCGTTATTTTTGTTGGTCATTGCTATTGCGTCTTTGAACTTTGATGTTATTTGGCGTTACTTCGGTTGGGCTAATCAAACGCTTGCATGCTTTACTTTGTGGGCGGTAGCGGTCTTGCTCAAAAAACGAGGGCGTTTTCATTGGATTGTCAGTCTGCCGGCTTTTTTCATGACTAATGTCAGCATATGTTTCCTGTTATGTTCGCCGAGTTGTTTAAATCTGTTTTCTGTGGGGGGGTCTACTCTGTTCTCTTTATCCATTTCCCTGCTGATTTTTGCCTTGTTTTTACTCAGATGCAAGCAGAGTCGTGAAAAGTTAAGCAGCTAATTGTCATTGTTAGCTATGTAAACGCATTTGCCCCTTGAAAACAGTTCCGCTTTTTGCTATCATAAAGAGGAAAAGATGGACAATCTGGATGAATATCAAACCCGCCGAAAAGCGGCAGAAGATCGGCGTCGTAAGAATAGCGATGACCGCAAAGCTAACCCCGTGCGAAAAGGCAGTTGGTGGAAGCGTTTTTTGATTCGCTTTTCTATTGTATTCTCCATTATTTTGCTGGTGACAGCTGTTTGCGGGTATGCCGGATTCAAAATATTTACGGCTAAATATGAGAAATGGGCGGAGAAGTTTAATCTGGAAGATATCAACAACTTGGATCATCCGTGTATTATTTATGACCGCCATGGTCGGGAGATTGGCCGTATTTTTGATGAAAATCGC
The DNA here is from genome assembly GCA_045124875.1 of Akkermansia sp. Classification (GTDB taxonomy): domain Bacteria; phylum Verrucomicrobiota; class Verrucomicrobiia; order Verrucomicrobiales; family Akkermansiaceae; genus Akkermansia. The sequence goes on along the minus strand of JBGVMR010000080.1, from coordinate 21,870 downwards.
AGTTACGTAACCTATGACGAAATTGCGCCTTGTATGATAGATGCGCTAGTGGCGCAAGAAGATAAAAACTTCTGGACTCATAATGGCTACGACCCCATCGGTATTTTGCGTGCAGCAAAAGAAGCAATAGCTGCCGGCGGTAGCGCCAACCAAGGTGCTTCTACCATCACTCAACAACTTGCGAGAAATGCCTATGATTTGGAGCGCCGAGTACAAGCCATGGGCGGGAGCAGATACGAACGCAAGATGGTTGAAATCTTTTTGGCTATGCGAATCGAAGAGAAATACTCCAAACGCCAAATTATGGAGTTTTATCTTAATCGTATTTACTTTGGCTGTGGGTATTATGGTATTCGTGCCGCTTCGCTGGGCTACTTCGGTAAGGAACCGGCAGATTTGACCGTGTGTGAAGCTGCCAGTATTGCGGCATTGATTAAAAACCCGGAGAATTACAACCCTATTCGCAATCATGCTCTTAATAAAAAATGGCGTAACGATGTTATAGACCGCATGCAGCGCTTGGACTATCTGACTTTGGAAGAAGCGGAGCGACTCAAACGTACGGAGCTTGTGCTTAATCCGCGCCCCATCCGTCGCCAGACTTCTCATCTGCATGCACTCGTGCAGCAGCAGGCCATCAGCCTTTTTAAAGACCCGGTGCGAGGTGAAGAAATTATCAAAAGCGCAGGTATAAAAATTTACACTACCATCGATAAGGATATGCAAGATGCGGCAGAGTCTGCACTTACAAAAAAACTTACAGAGATTGAATCCCAAGATGGTTATTCTCATACCAAGTTCAATGACCCTCTTCCACCGGATAAGCCGCCGGTTCATAATTACTTGGATGGCGCAATCTTTGCCGTTGAAAATAAAACGGGCGCTGTTTTGGTGTATGTAGCAGGCCGCAGTTTCGATCGCTCTAATTATGATTTTATTGAATCTGGTCGTCGTCCGGTGGGTACGGCTCTCTTGCCGTTTCTTTATATGTGTGCCTTTGATAATGGGTACACCCCATGTTCTCGTTTAGTCGACGATGCGTTGGACAATCGCTTGGCCGGTATTGGTGGTACAGAGGGTATTCTGGGCGAATGGGGCTTAGAAACGGATAAAGGGCGCTACCGAGATTCTGTTACCATTCGTCAGGCGTTGGCTGAGTCAAAAATATCGTCTGCTGCAAGACTTGGTATTGCTCTCAGCTCTCACCCGACTATGGGGTGCAAACCATTTATTCAAACCTTATCACAAGCCGGTATTACACCACCGGAGCGCAACCCCGGTAGCACCGAGGCTAACCCTCAGTATTATCCCCGAGTCTACCTCGGTACGGAGCCCATGTCGCTCAAACAAATGGTAATGGCTTACACCTTGTTCCCCAACTGCGGGAAACGCCCCGTTGCGCCGTTTATCATTACCAAAATTACCGACAGCAACGGTGCGATTTTGTGGGAACGAAAAGATAACCTTAATGGAGAAATGATTGCAGGTGCGGTGCCTTGCTCTGCATACCGCATACATTCTATCTTGAAAGATTCTATGAGCGGAGGCGCAGCTGCCAGAGTTAAGACTTTCTTGCCTCAATCCTACAAAGAGAAAGTAGCAGTCAAAAGCGGTACAAACTATGATTTTGCTGATGCTACACTTTTTGCATATGATTCAACGTTTACCTGCGGCGTGTGGGTCGGTTTCCTCAATGAGCATACGCCTATTTACCACCAAGCGTTCGCGTCTAATATTTGTTCTCCCATTGTTGGTGCTGTATTCTCTGCTGCAGAGGGTCGCTACCCAAGTGAGGAAATTTTCCCGCCTTCGGATACCGAGGTGGTGGAGATTTGCCGAGCTTCCGGTATGCGGGCTACAGACCATTGTTATACGAGTACGATGGAGGGCTGCAATTCCGGTTACGATATGTTGACATACCGTGAGTATTTCCCCAAAGGTGATACCGGCTTGGCATCTTGCACCGTGCACGGTAAAGGCCGTTCTTCACTCGGGGATTTTATTGAATACGGCGTAGGCATGACCACTTCTTCTCGCATTTTGCCCGCCGTGCCTATATTGCCGAAGAGTCCTGCGCTTATAGGAGAGGACCCCTACGGCTGTATTACTGCTCTTAATCCGCGTTATAAAACGGAGGAGGATATTGCTCATCTTCAAGAAATGGTCGTTGAGGAAGAGACTCTTAAAGTAGATAATATGGATGAGAAGGACAAGGACAAAAAGACAGAGATTTTCGTCCCTCTCACGCCGCCGCGCCCCATGCGTACTCTGCCTATATCACCGCTCGAATAGTTTTAAAAATTATACCCAAGCATTATTATGTCTGTTGAAGCTCTTACACTAGCTGCTACACAAGAAAAGGCGTTCCGTATCAATATGGATAAACGCATCTACGGCACTTTTGCCGAGATTGGTGCCGGCCAGGAAACCGCTAATTGGTTTTTCCGGTCATCCGGTGCAGCAGGAACTGTAGCCAAGACCATTTCTGCATACGACATGACCGTGAGCGATACCTTGTATGGCCCGGTTCGCCGCTATGTATCGCAAGAGCGTTTGTTGCAGATGATGGATTATGAGTACACGCAACTCATCAACCGTTTAGGTGAAAAACGTGGTGCAGATACTTGCTTCTTTGCCTTTTGTAATACGGTAAAATGCAAGGGGTATCGGGATAACGGTCCGTGGTCTGCATGGATTGGTGTGCGTTTTCAGTTGCGCCCGGAGGCTCCGCCCAGCGATTTTGTGATGCACGTGCGCCTTTTGGTGCCTGACCACGATATCCAGATGCGCATCTTGGGTATCTTGGGTGTTAACCTTTTACATGCTTTGTGTTACAATCGTGACCATATGGATGAGTTTGTGAACAGCGTGGCTGATAATCTGGACCGCAGCATGTACGAGGTTGACTTCATGAGCTTCTCCGGACACGGCTTCAATATGTTTGACAACCGCCTGCTGGCTTTGGAGTTGGTGCGCAACGGTTTGTCGGAGGCTACGCTCTTCTGCCCGGATGGCACCGTGGCTCAACCTGCCGATTTCTTGTACAAGCGCCCCATTGTCCTGATGCGTGGCAGTTTCTCTCCCATATGCAACATCCATCTGGAGATGATGGACAGTGTGCGTGCCAAGTTTACCGAGAGCCTCCCCCCCGAACAACACGAAAAAGTGGTGGATATTTGCGAGATTTCGCTCTCCAACCTCCTGCGTGGCAAAGAGGTAGACCTGCTGGAGTTTATTGACCGTGTAGATGCATTGGCGGCGCTGGGTAAAACCGTAATGGTGACGGATATTACGCACTTCCACCGTGTTTCAACCCTGCTTAATCAGTACACCAATGAGCCCGTGGCAATCGCGCTTTCTATAGGCTTGCTCAATGAGCTGTTTAAAGAGAAATGGGCAGATATACCCGGCGGTATTTTGGCCAGCATCGGCTTGTGTTTTGTTAATAAGACTAGATTCTACGTCACCCCGTGGATCAATCGCCGTACAGGCGAATATGTAACTGCCGGCACCTATATTGCCCCCGAGAAGTATCAATACCTGTACAAGCACTTGCTTGATAATGGTGATATCATCTCTGTACCCTATTTCAACCAGAAATTGCTCTTCCGCACCCCGCGCGATATTGTGCAGATGATTAACGCCGGTGATGAGTGCTGGAAAGAATATGTGCCCCAAGAAGCATTCCGTATGGCAGAGCACCTCAAAAAGACTGAACAATAATGGATTCTCCCGCTTCATACCCCATTCTTGCCACTCGCATCGGCAAGCGTCCCTTGGTTTACCTTGATAATGCCGCAACAACGCAAAAACCGCAGCAAATTTTGCAGTGTGAGCTTGACTATTACGAAAAGCTCAACTCCAATATACACCGCGGGGCACACTACCTCAGCCGCTTAGCCACAGAGGAACACGAGCAGGCACGCGCCACAGTTGCCCAATTCTTGCACGCTGCTACGGATAGAGAGATTGTGTTTACCTCCGGTACCACAGCCGGTATCAACTTGGTTTCTCAAGTGCTGGCGTTGTCGGGCCTTTTTGCTGCCGGTGATGAAGTCTTGGTTACTACGGATTCGCATCACTCCAATATCGTGCCTTGGCAAATGCTTTGTCAGCGTACGGGGGCCGTGCTGAAACCCATTCCTCTCACCCCGGAGCTAACCTTTGATATGGAGGCATATCTACGCATGCTTTCTCCCCGCACGCGCTTGGTGGCAGCCCCGTATGTTTCTAATGCCCTGGGTATTATTAACCCCATCCCCCAAATTATCCAAGCGGCAAAACGCAATAACCCGTCCACGCTGGTATTGGTGGATGGCGCTCAAAGCACCGCGCATATGGCGGTGGATGTACAGGCCCTCGGGTGCGATTTTTATGTTTTCTCCGGGCACAAGGTATATGCCCCTACCGGCACGGGCGTGTTGTGGGGCAGGGAGGAATTGCTTGCCCAGCTGCCTCCCTGGCAAGGCGGTGGTGAGATGATTAAAGAGGTATCGTTCTCCGGTACCACATACAATGAGCTGCCGTTTAAGTATGAGGCCGGCACCCCCAATATATGCGGCAACATCGTGCTGGCTGCGGCTTTGCGCTATGTTACAGAGCAGGGGATTGCAACCATAGATGCCCATGAGCAAGCTCTCACCCGCCGTATGTACGAGGGCTTGCAGGCTCTTGGCGATATCAACATCCTTGGCCCCAAAGAAGGCCGCGGTGCGCTCATCTCCGTCATTATTCCCGGCGTACACCATTACGACCTCGGTACCTTGCTGGATCAAATGGGCATTGCCGTGCGTACCGGCCACCACTGCTGCCAGCCCCTCATGCAATACCTCGGCACAACCGGTACCACCCGATATTCTTTTGCCCTTTACAACACGGCAGATGAAGTAGACCTCGCCCTCTCTTGCACCGAGCGAGCCCTTAATATGCTGCGATAACACATTAACGTATAACGTTAATGCACTTTAATTCTGGCGAGGAAAGAGAGACTTTATCCTCTCTCATTCCTCGGCTGCTTTGTAGAAATGCGGTGTCTAGAGTGTACGCTGCGCGAAAACAAAACCTTATGCCACGCTAAAACAGAAAATTTTCTTGACTTTCAAGGTGGAAGGAGTAGAATTCTGCGCGCTTCATGGTGCGATTCATGCATCTTGAAAATAGACGAATTATTAAGCAAGCATATTAATTATGAACAGTTACCGTACCCATACGTGTGATGAGCTCCGCCTTTCTGACGCCGGCAAGCAAGTAACGCTTTGCGGCTGGGTGGATACCGTTCGCGACCATGGTGGTGTGATCTTTATCGACCTCCGTGACCGCGCAGGAAAAACTCAGGTAGTATTCCATCCTGAGAATAATGCTGAGCTTGCTAATAATGCAGAGAATCTTCGCGTAGAGTCCGTTATCCAAGTGAGTGGCACCGTAGTAGCCCGCCTTAAGACGGATGAGGTAGATGCTACCAACCCCGATCTTGCCACCGGTGAAATTGAGGTAGATGCCTCTGCCATGACCGTGCTTAACCGCGCAGCCGTGCTTCCGTTCCAGCTGGACCGCAACGTGGCCAACGAAGACCTGCGCCTCAAGTACCGTTTCTTGGACCTGCGCCGTACCGAGATGCAGCGCAACATGATTCTGCGCCACCGCATCACTAAGACCATGCGCGACTATTTGGATGAGCAGGGCTTCCTCGAGATTGAGACCCCCATCCTCTCCAAGAGCACACCCGAGGGTGCCCGCGACTTCTTGGTACCCAGCCGCCTTACGCCCGGCACGTTCTATGCCTTGCCGCAGGCCCCGCAGCAGTACAAACAGCTGTTGATGGTTGCCGGCATGGAGAAATACTTCCAGGTTGCCCGTTGCTTCCGCGATGAAGACTTGCGCGCAGACCGCCAGCCCGAGTTTACTCAGATTGATATCGAGGCCTCTTTCATCACCCCCGAGGACATTTACTCTTGGATTGAAAACATGCTCAAACGTGTGTTCAAGGAGTCCGTGGGGCGCGATATCGTTACCCCGTTCCCCCGCATGACTTGGAAGGACGCCATGGATCAATACGGCTCCGACAAGCCCGAGCGCCGCTTCGAGATGAAGATTACGGATTGCTCCGACATCTTCGCAAACAGCGAGTTCCGCGTGTTCTCCGGTGCCATTGCCAACGGTGGTGTGGTGAAGGCTATCAACGCCAAGGGCTTCAATCCCTCCGTCGGTCAGGTGGATTCCCTCACCCAGACGGCTGTGGAGGCCGGTGCCAAGGGCTTGGCCTACATTAAGGTTCGCGACGTCAACGACCTCAAGGAGTGGAAGAGCCCCATCACCAAGCGTCTTTCCTCTGCAGAGGTAGAGGCTCTTAAGGAGCGCCTCAACATTGAGAGCGGCGACTGCATCTTCTTTGCTGCCGGCGATTGGGAGCAAAGCTGCACCATCCTCGGCCGCGTGCGTTTGGCCTGTGGCGAGTTCATGGAGCTGCTCAAAGACAATGACGAGATTGACCTTTTCTGGGTAAACCGCTTCCCCCTCTTTGGTTGGGATGCAGAGGAGCAGCGCTTCTGCGCTATTCACCACCCCTTCACACGCCCTGTTCCCGAGGACGTAGAGAAGGTGCTTAAGGGTGAAATCTCCACCGATATTTGCGCCGAGGCATACGACGTTATCTTCAACGGTAACGAGTTGGGCGGTGGTTCCATCCGTATTCATGAAAAAGATTTGCAGGATGCTACCTTCCGCGCTCTCGGTTTGGATGACGCTACCATTGAGGAGCAGTTCGGCCACCTGTTGGCTGCATTCTCCTTCGGTGCACCGCCCCATGGTGGTCTTGCCCTCGGTCTTGACCGCGTCGTGATGCTCATCGGCAAGTGCGAGTCTATTCGCGAGGTTATCGCATTCCCCAAGAACAACCGTGGTGCAGACCTCATGAGCGAGTCTCCCGCACCGGCAGAGCCCAACCAGCTGCGTGATGTTCACATTCAGGTTAAGCTGCCCGAGAAGCTCCGCCTTAAGTTGGAAGCCGAGAAGGCTGCCGCAGAAGCCGCTTCTGCCGAGTAATTCGGTAGGCCTCTTACATAAAATTATATAACTGAAAATGCTCGCACCTTAACCCGGTTCGGGCATTTTCAATCCATAGCTGAGAGAATATGCAAGACTTACAAAATCTATTGTCTGCCACGCAACAGCAGCGCTTGGCCGGAGTATTGAGAGAAGGGGAGCAGTTGGTGTGCGCCGCTCCTTGTGCAGATACTTTGACACCGTTTCCGGCGAAGCCCAAAACTTCTTTATGGGCTCGCTTATTTGGTAAAAAGGAAACAGTTGCTTCCATGCCTTGCTGCGATGCATTCTTTGCCATTACGGCAAAACGGGTGCTGTTGTTTACCTCTGAAGAACCCCCGCGTGAGTGGTTACTCATGCTCGGCTTAATTCAGGAGTTTAAGCAAAAGGCTAATGGATACGGTGATATTATTTTTGAAAACAGCATCAATGAAGCAGGGCTGCGCACACCGATTGGCTTGCTGCATGTAGCCGATGCCCAGAAGGTACACGACCTGCTCAGCTCGGCAATTGATGCCGCCTACAATGATTCTCCTTGGTCGGTGTAAATAGACAATCAGGGGCAAATCAGGAGATTATACAATAGATATATACCCCAATAATTGCATCAGCCATAGGAAGAGGGATATCAGCGCCAGTAAGTACCAAGCAAGTACCCATTTGCGACTAACCACACCGCGGCGAGCGTTTTTATGTTCTCGCAGTAGCTTGTCGGCTTGTTGTTCAACGACAACATCCACATTCTTGGGTAACTCTTCTCTCATGTGCGCAGGCGCATTTTATCATAAAATTGTAGCACACGCAAATTTTATTTTTGCTGAGTGCAGGCAATGTCGGGGGATAGGTTAAAATAATTCGGCTCGTTAGTCTTAAGTGACCAACGAGCCGAAATCGTCTGATAGAAACAGGGATTAACTCTCATATTGTGCCATGGGCTCATTTAACAGAAATCCCCCGCCTCGCAAAGGGAGGCGGGGGATTGGTGTAGATATGCGTTTGGTAAAATTACCCTTGCATATTACCGTTAAGCATGGCTTGTGCCATAACGTTGCCGCGAGCCGCAGCATGTTGCAGCGCCAACAATGCTTTTTCTGTGTCTTTCTCAAGCAATTTACCGTCAAGCAAGCACATTGCCAGAACAAAAAGAGCCACGTGGTCGCCGGACTGAGCAGCCGCCTCCAAGTCTGCCAGGTCAGTGAGCGTTTTCACTTGAGCGAAGTAAACACGCGCGAGCTGGTTTTGCGCCTCGGGGTGGCCGGCAAAAGCGGCATTGCGCAGGTGCTCGGCACCGGTGGCGGCATCGCCGGCTTTAAAAGCAGCCGCTCCAAGTGCGTATTCTTGTTCAGCGTCCATTATTCAGCAGTGGTGGGGGCAGAGAATTCAACCTTGAGGCTGTGGACTTTGCCTTTGAAGGACTCGCCCACGGTTTGCAACGGCAAAATGAAGGTGGAGCGCAGGCCCTTGGTGCGGTTTTTCCAGCCATCCTCGCGGTCTTTATAGCTCATGAGGGTGAGGGTGCCGATTTCCTTGCCGTCTACCAGAAGCTGAGTGCTTTGCGGTTTGCCGATGAGCTCCAGCTTCACCTTCTTACCTACCGGCAGCTTGCCACCGAAGGAGAAGGTCATGGCATCATTACGCACAAAACCAACGGTGCCGTCCTTCATGCAGGCATAAAGCTTGCCTTCAGGTCCACTGAGCAGTACTTGTTCTACGCCATCCGGGGCCTCGGTCAGCTCCACTTCTGCAGTGAGGTGGTAATTGGGGCCGGCTGCGGGCTCATTGAGCTGTAAGGGCAGGGTGGCAGGGGTAACAACTACCGGTGCATCGCCTGTGCGCAGGTAGAGCGGGTTGATGCTGGGGGCCTCGCCGATGACTGTTACCAAACGGCGGTGGTCCTCGAAGCTATCCGGGTTGTGTTCCGTTCCCCACATGCGCTGGCTGAGCACATCTGCCGAGCCACGGAAGACATCCCAAATATCATACATACCGTAGCCGGAGTGTTTGAGGTCGGTCATGTCGTTCCAAATAGCAAATGTGGCCCCGATGAGGTTGGGGTGACCGGCCGGGATGTGGGCATTACCCACATAGTTGGGGCGCCAATGGTTATATACCCACTTGTGGTTTTTATCCATGCGGTAATAATTGGCGAAAGGTACAATGTAGAGGTGCCCGTCGTTGGTGTTGATGAGCTTGAAACCATCATTCATAGCCTCGATGGGGTCTTGCCAGTGGGAGCTCCACAGGTTCATTTGTACACCCTGAGATTCAACCTTTGTTTTGCCGGGTTTGTGGGTAAGGCTACCCCAGATACGCGGGGTAAAACCACGGCTCTTGACGTGTTTGAGCAAGCCATCCGCATATTTGCGGTATACCTCTGCCTCTCCGTAGAATTCGTCTGCGCCTACATGAATCACGCAGCCATCCAGCACGGGCTTATTGCCCATGGCGGGATCCGGCAGCAAGTATTCATCCAGTACTTCGCCCACAAATTTGAGGGTTTCGGGATTACCGGCGTCGATATGGTCGGAGCGGCGACCGGGGTGGTTCATCGGGCCCTGGTAAATCAAATCCGGGCGAACTTTGGTAAAGGAGAGGGCGTGGCCGGGGGTGTCAAACTCGGGGACGATGTTGACGCCACGCAGCTTAGCATACTCAATCAGAGCGCGGAATTCTTTTTTGGTGAAGTAGACGTCTTCGGCGGTAAGTTTTTGGCCATTGGCGCCTACCATGTTGCTCTCCAAGCGGAAGGCTGTGTAAGCCTCTTTGAGCGGGTCGTGGCCGTCCTTAACATATTCTTCCAAGAAAATGTAGTTATTGTTGATAACAAGGTGAAGGTCATTCATCTTGTACCAAGCCATGGCATCAACCACATCACGCAGGTCTTTGAGAGTGTATGGGGTGCGGGCGATGTCGAACAATACGCCGCGCACTTCGTAGCGCGGTACGTCGTAGGCAATACCATAAGGTACACTGCCACCGGTTTGTTTGAGAATTTGCAGAACTGTGCGAGACCCCCAGAAAATGCCGTTCTCGCTGCCGGAGGATATGAAAATACCACCATCATCCGTTTTCAGGGTGTAGTCTTCATTTTCTGTCGGCGTCGCGTCTTCTTTAACAGTGAAGTAGAGGTCCGGCTTGTACGTGCCGCTCATGGGGGCTACCACGATTACTTCTTTACCGAGTAACGCTTTGAGGTCTGCTACAATAATGTCGATGCGCTCCTGGGCAAGGCCATCAAAACACACGACAACTTTGTCGCCCAATTTGTATTCGCCTTTTCCACCCTCCCATTGCAGCAGGGAAGGAATAACTTGCGGTTTGGGGTTGCCTTCTGCTGTGCTGTCTGCAACTTTTACGATAATCTCGTAGTCTTTACTGAAGGCTTCTTTGCCGTCCTTGGTGACTTTGAAGTTAACGTTGACAGGGGTATCGCTGATGACGGTGTGAGTGCTGCCGTCTGCACGGATGATTTGCTCATAGTCTGCACCGAGCAGTTCTACCGTTGCACCTTCTACCGTGGGAATGGGCAACTTATTACCGCCTATCAATTCTGTGGGAACCGTCAGGCTGTCTGCTATTTGTTTTGCATCTTGCGCTGACAATGTGGTTGCTGCCATGGCAGCAAGCATCAGTAGTGATGTTTTTTTCATAATTGATTTATTATGTGTGTTAAGGGGATATGTTCTACGCTATATGTACCCAAGGCAGTCTTGTTGCCGCAGGTGCGCAGTACAGGTTGGTTGGCAGTTGCAGCTCTCGGAGAGAATTCTGCATGCAGTTGAAGGCTTTTTGCGGGGTGTTGCAATCTTGGCTCAGGTGTGCCAGTACCAAATGTTGCAATCCATTGTGGGCAATGCTGCGCACAAAATCGCATGCTTGCTCGTTAGAAAGATGACCAAAGTGGCTGGCTATGCGTTCTATCAGGTAAAACGGGCGCCCGGAGTTTCGCAGCATCTCCGGGTCATAGTTTGATTCCAGGTACAGGGCATCTACTCCTTTTAATAAATCGGTCATGCCGCGTGTTACTTTGCCGGTATCTGTAACGTACCCCAATTTTTTGCCTTGGTATTCAAATAGGTAGCCAACAGGATCCGCCGCATCGTGATTAACGGAGAAGGGGGTAACACGAATATCTCCGATTTGAACAGGGCTGCCGGGCTCTATGTAGGTGTATACCGCGTTTTCTGCGATATAGCGCAGCTCTTGGCCCATATAGCGGGTACAATAGATGTTGAGCTTCTCTTTTTTGTCGAGCTGCCCCAGCCCGCATACGTGGTCTGTGTGTTCGTGCGTAAATAACACGGCATCAATTTGTTTGATGCTCAGTTCGCACTCTTGCAAACCTTTGCGTATTCTTGTGGCGCTTATACCCGTATCTACCAGCAAGCGGGTGTTGCCACCGCATATAACGGTGGCATTACCCTTGCTGCTGCTGGCTAAAACGGAAAATCTCATCAGTTCTCCGGAGTGGGGATAATTTCGATGGGGCTTTGCACCGGTGCCGGCTGCTGCTCTGTCTCTGTTGTGACGCTGCGTTCTCCCATAGGGGTACCCACATGCGGGCGAACTACGGTAGTCTCTTCTTCTGCTTGTCTGCGAGCAGCTTCTGCAGCGGCCTCAGCCTCAGCTTTAGCGCGGGCCTCGGTTTCAGCCTTTGCTTGGGCTTCTGCCTCAGCTTGTCTGCGAGCAGCTTCTGCAGCGGCCTCAGCCTCAGCTTTAGCGCGGGCCTCGGCTTCAGCCTTTGCTTGGGCTTCTGCTTCAGCTTGTCTGCGAGCAGCTTCTGCAGCGGCTTCTGCCTCAGCTTTAGCGCGGGCCTCTTCTTTGCTGACTTTTATTCTTATGTTTTCAGCGCGGTTATAATTGGGTGCTACGTCTGCAGTGGTCAGAGTATCAATGGATTTGCCCTTGTATTTACCCGTCTGTGCCTTAAGGAACTCCGTAACGTTGCTGATAGTTGCCTCTGAGGGGGTGACTGCCGTTTGCGTGTTAAACATGATGCGCACTGCTTCTCTCAGGTCGGTAACTGTACCGGTGTGGAAGTAGGGGCCTGTCAGCGCCACGTTACGCAGGGAGGGAACGCGGAACATGTCTTCGTGCTCATCTTTCTTAGTGAAGTCCTTCAAGCCGAAAGCGCCTTCACTGTAGCCCTCTGCATGGGCGCGCAGCGGGGAATTGGTGTTGATATATTCAAAGCTCTGTCCACCCAGTGTGGGACCCACGTGGCATGTGTAGCAGCCATAGTCCTTGAAAGCCTGCATGCCTGCCATTTGGGCTTCTGTAAGAGTGCCTTCACCTTTGAGGTAGAGGTCGAAATCAGAGTCCGGGGTTACAAGCGTTTTCTCAAATGCTGCGATGGCATCGGTAATGGTTTCTGCCGTAATGAGTTTGACAACCACTTCAGGATTATGTCTGTCTGCTAAGGATACGGTACCATTACCATACACCTTCACAAACAATCCGAAGATGCGGTCATCTTTGGCAAGCTCAAGTGCAATGGTAGCCCAATCATCGGGGCTATCGTAGCCCATTTCTACAGGATTGAGGGGAGGCCCGCCTGCTTGCTCCTGCAGGTCTGCTGCACGACCATCCCAGAACTGGCGGATGTGGGTTTCAGCATTGTAAACAGTGGGTGCGTTTACGCCACCCAATTGAGGGTTGCCGTCTGCTCCGGGTACGCCCTTAGACTTGGCGCTGTTATCGGTGCCGCCTTTGGTGAGGTCGTGGCAGCTTGCGCAAGAAATCTCGTTGTTTGTGGAAAGCGCAGGGTTGAAGTACAGAATGTGCCCCAGAAGAATGCGGGCTTGCTCAACGGAATCTGTTTCCTCTGCAACCGGGGTAATGGCACGGAATGCTGCGTTATTGATAAACTCTTCATCGTAGTAATAACGCATGATTTTGACGTCGTTCATGGTCAGCTTAGACGACGGGTGCATAATGGTGTATGCAGTCGGGGGCATGCGGCGGGTGCGCAATACGTAGTCCATCTTGGCCATGTTGACCAGTTCTCCGCGCACGGTGCCATCATGTTGTATAGTAAAGGCGCGTTGCGCTCCTTCTACATCGCGACGCAGTTTGCCGAATGCAAAGAAGTTGATGAACTTGCTGTATTGCGGGTTTTCGCCGTGACATGCGGCACATTTGTGCTGCATGATTACATCTGCCATGGCTTTAGCTGCTTCGCGATCTGCCGGTACGGGCAGCTCTTCTTCATGGCCGGCCGGCAATACAATCATAGACAATATGCCTGCTGTGGCAATTGTGACCGTAGCGGCGCTTACACCATAGATATAAGGGATGATTTTTTTGTTCATGTTGGACACTGCGTTTGTACTATATTAGTTTAACACATTTTTCCCGTAATTCAAGCAGGAATTATGACTGCTATGCCGAAAAATACCCGTTTCAGGCCAAATAAACACCCGCAGGTTTTATCCTGCGGGTGTCAATAAATTGCTAATGTGCAGCCTTACATATTCATGGCATCCGGGTTGTCGAGCAAGCCGGATTTTTCCAGGTAGTAATCATAGCCGCCGGCGTAGGGGGTGACGGTGCCGTGGGCAATGTGCAGGGTTTTCTCTGCCAGCGCGCGGATGAAGTGTACGTCGTGAGAGATGAATACAAGCGTACCCTCATAGCGCTTAAGGGCTTGGGAGAGTGCTTCCACACTCATGATATCCAAGTGCGTGGTGGGCTCATCCATCAGCAACAGGTTGGGCGGATTCACCAAGAATTTTACCAAGCTGAGGCGAGATTTCTCACCGCCGCTGAGCACTTCCACTCGTTTTTCACAGTCGAGCTTGCGGAACATGAATGAGCCAAGCACGGCACGGGCCTCTTCCTCGCGCAGCTCGGGGTCGGCATTCATGATTTCCTCCAACACGGTGAAGTTGGGCGTAAGGTTTTCTGAGCGCATTTGAGAGAAGTACCCGATGCGGGTTGTTGTGCCCAGTGTGCGCTTGCCTTCATCAATGGGGATTACCCCGGCTAAAATCTTGAGCAGGGTAGATTTACCGGCTCCGTTGGGCCCTACCAGTACAATGCGGTCGCCACGCTCGATGAGCAGGTCCAGATTCTTGTAAATGCGTTTTTCGCCATAGCTTTGGCCTACTTTCTCCAGCTCCATCACGCGCTGCATGGCACGGGGCGGTTGGGGGAAGATAAACTTGAAGACGCGGCGGGCTTGTTTGGGCTTTTCAATGCGGCGTATTTTCTCCAGCTGTTTGATGCGGCTTTGTACCTGTGCAGCCTTGGATGCAACGGAGCGGAAGCGCTCGATGAATGCCTCGAAGTGGGCGATTTCTCGCTGCTGGTTACGCCAAGCCGCCAGCAAAATTTCATAGCGCTGCTCTTTGAGCTCCAAGAACTTGGTGTAATTACCCGTGTAGCGTACCAGCTCTTGGTTTTCAATGTCGTATACGGTTTCTACCAGCTCATCCATGAAGTCGCGGTCGTGAGAAATCATGAAGATGGCGCCCGGGTAGTTCATGAGGTAGCGGCGCAGCCACAGCAGGCTCATGAGGTCCAGGTGGTTGGTCGGCTCGTCAAGCATCAGCAAGTCCGGCTCGGCTACCAGCAGCTGAGCCAAGTGTGCGCGCATTACCCAGCCACCGCTCATCTCGCGGGCAGGGCGGTGGAAATCTTCATCCTTGAATGCAAGCCCTTTAAGGATGCGCTTTGCTTTGGGCTCAATTTGGTAGCCATTGTTGGCAATGAAAATATCCATGGCATGGGCGTAATCATCGCTGGTGTTGTCGCCCTTGGCATCACAGAGTTGAATGGTGCGTATGGCTTGCCCCATCTCGGGGGTAATGCTCATGGCAATCTCCAGCACGGTGCGGTCGCTGGGGTCGCCCGCCTCTTGCGGCAAATAGCCTACCACGCCGTATTCGTCCATGATAATCTGACCTTCATCGGGGGTATCCTCTCCCAATATCATGCGGAACAGGGTGGATTTGCCCGCCCCGTTAGGCCCTACCAGTGCTATGCGCTCGCCCCAGTTTACGATGAGCTCTGTCTCGTAAAATAAGGTGCGCCCGGCGTGTGCTTTTGTCAGTTTCTTGATGGTCAGCATGCGCGGGTATTATACACGCTTTTTTTGAAATTGCAATCCGTATTTGTTGCGCGGTTTAAAGACCCTCAGCCTCGACACCCGCGCGGCGCAGTATATCCTGTATTTTGTCGGCATCCAAATCCCCGCCGAAATGCAGGATTCCCCCACCCATCATGGCGGCCATGGTCATCTCCTCTGCATCTCCCTCATACAGAACACTGCGTGCTTGCCAAAGCGATACGGTTTTACAGGTGCCGTCCGCGTAATATAGGGTGATGAGGATATCTTCACTCCCCATGCCGTGGGATTCGTGAATGAATATGGTGGGGGTGGCATCCTTTAAAACAGCGACTAATTGTTCCGTTTGTTCGGCATTCAAAGTTATGGCTTTGCGTTGACGAAGATTGACGTCCGTATAGCAAATTTCGGCGCGATGCGGGTTGCCGATTTTGCAGGGATAATAACAAAAGTAGAAAATCACAACAAACAATAGACACAGGATGCCTGATAGGCGTATCATTCTTTTCATGGTGTGTATATCAATTATGGTTATAGGAAAATCACAGGCCTAAACTCATCATCAAAAGATGAGAACCATAAAAATCAGCAGCTTTCAGGCGGTTGATTTCTGCGCGGTCTTCTGCCGTGGCTTCTTTGGGCTTCATCAGCTCGGTTATCAACTCATCCGATACCAGCTCTGCTTCCCAAGCTAGGTTTACCAATTTATTCAGGCTCAACAAGGCCAAAGCTGCATCATCTGCGCTTTGGCGGTCTGTAATGGTGGGCAGTATTTGTGATATTTTTTCGTACTCTCGGCGTATGCGGGCCGTGCAGGCTGCTTTTTCGTCCGGTGTTGGCGGCTCAAGTGTTCCCGGCATCATGGAGCCGTATGCCGTAATCATGAGACGTGAGCCGTAAAAATGTTTGTCTTTCAACTCTTTGCTGCATGCTAAAATATCAGCCATCAGCTTCCAGAGGTGTTCTTGCTGCGCGTTAGTAAGTTGCAGGTCATCGGGGTTGGTGAGCAGCCCCATTATTATTTCTCCCAGTACCAGAAGTTCAGCCGTAGCGGCATCGGCATCTGCTGTGCTTTTAATGCTGCGCATCAAATGGTGCTGGCGCTCCATCAAACGGACACATACCGCCCCGGCGTCTGCCGGTATCGTGGGAGCAGGGGGCTGCAGTGTGGCTGGCGCTGCATAGGTGGGCAGCATGCAAAGCATGGCTAAGGTCAGGGTGGCAAGGGGCTTCATGGTTCGTATCAGGCTAAACAACCGGGACAGTTGCGCACAAAATGTGCAGGGGAAATTTCCACCAGCTCGGGTATGCGGTCGGTAAGGCAAAGGGCGGCATTGCCGACGATGTTGCGGTCTTTGAACGTACAGCCACTCACGGGTACTTTAAGAGTAGGCGGCAGCCCCGGGATAGTTTGCAGGTGTTCTCCTTTGGCATGCGCAGCGGGGCGGGAGGCCATCAGGGCTCGTGTATAAGCATGGCGGGGGTGCTGCAATAGTTCCTCCGTGGGGGCGCTTTCCACAATGCTGCCGGCATACATCACCTGAATACGGTGCGCATAGCGGCGTACCACCCCCAAATCGTGCGTAATAAGAATAATGGAAGTGCCCAACTCTTGCTGGCGTGCTTGCAATAAATCCAGCACCTGCTTTTGCACGGTAACATCCAGTGCGGTGGTGGGTTCATCTGCTATAAGCAATTGTGGGCGGGTGATAAGCGCCATGGCTATCATTACTCGCTGGCGCATGCCGCCGGAAAACTCATGCGGATAGGCTTTGGCGCGTTTCTCCGGCTCGGGGATTCCCACACGTGCCAGTTCTTCTATAGCCAAGGCGCGTGCTTCTTTCCACTTCATGCCGCGGTGCAGTACCAGCGGCTCTGCCACTTGGTCACCTATGCTCATGCACGGGTTCAGGCTGGTCATGGGGTCCTGAAAAATCATGGAGATGCGGTTGCCCCGCAATTTTGATAATTCTTTTTCCCCCATCTTCAGCAAATCTGCCCCATCAAACAAGGCTTGCGCGCTTTCCGGTATATAGGCCGGCGGGCGGGTGAGCAGTCCCATCAAGGCAGAACATGTTACGGATTTACCGGAGCCACTTTCGCCTACAATACCCAAGGTCTCCCCGGCCTTAATTTCAAAACTTACATCCGTTACAGCATAGCTCGTCCCTTTCCGGTTGCGGAACTCAACGCTTAATCCCTTTACCTGTAACATCGGTGCAGCCATTTCGAGAAAAAAGTCAGGGCGACAGGATTCGAACCTGCGACATCCAGCTCCCAAAGCTGGCGCTCTACCAGGCTGAGCTACGCCCTGTTGATTGGTAGACGAGATATGTGGGCATAAAAAGAGTGGCTCGGGACGGGTTCGAACCGCCGACACGCGGATTTTCAATCCGCTGCTCTACCAACTGAGCTACCGAGCCACTTATCGCAGGCCGCATTTGCGGGGTGCGAGGGCATTTTACTCTTTTTTGATTCGTTTGGCAAGTAAAAAATGAAGAAAAATTTAATTTTTTATGTATGTTTTTTGTAATGTATTGAAAAATCAAAGAAAATAAAATTGTAAAAAATGCGGTTTGGTTCTATTTGCTTGACATTTTGGGTGAGAATGGCAACAATAGGGTAAATACAAAACGCGTTGTTGTATGGGGAACCCCATCGGCAGGCATACAGAACAAAAAACATTATGAATATCAAAAATCTTTGTGTAGCCCTCATGGCCGGGGTAGTGCTGTCACCTTCTGCTCTTGCATGGAGCACAACTGACCGCGCCGCATGTGATAAATTGGCAGAGCGTACGGAAAAAGGCTTTGAGGATATGCTTCGCTATGACGAGCGCCATATGTCTTGCTTTAATTATAAAGGTTGGGAGTTATGGCAGATTGAGGTGCCCGGGTTGTTGAGAGAGGTTGCTCGCACCGGCAATGTTAACCTGATTAGCCCGGGAGGGTTCAGTGCGTTGCAGGTTGCTTGTTACTATGCAGATGTAGAACTTGCCAAAGTTTTGTTGGAAAACGGTGCCGAGGTAAATGCTCGCCCGAGCGGGTGGCAGGGGTTCGGTTTCCCCGGTGATACGCCCATGGCCATGTTGGTACGTGGTATGTCCGAGGAATCTGCTGCAGCCCGAGTGGAAATTGCGGTTATGCTTATGGAGCGGGGGGCAAATCCCGATGTTGATATGATGCATTGGGTGTGGGGTGCGTCTGCACCAGTGGCTCCGTTCTGCTATCTTACTGATGCTCCATACAATAACGCCATGCGTTTGGCTATATTGAAAGGTAGTAAACAAGATTTGCGCACGCGTACTCGTACGTGGGAAATGAATTGGTCTGCGTTTACGCCGGAGGTGATTCGTGTTCTGTTAGAGGGGGGGGTGAGCCCCAACCGCTCTGCCGGTGAAAAAGGAGAAACTCTTTTGCTGCATCTGGTTCAATTGGGTGATGTTGAATTGATAAATCTTGCGTTAGATAAAGGTGCTTCAGTAAATGAGAATCAGATATTGAAAAACAATTTCGGTGGTTACCTGTTTGCTATCCCGGTGGATGAGAGTGTCACCCCCGAGCGAGCTGTTAAAATAGCCCAGATGTTGGTAAAAGCAAAGGCAAATCTTAAGATTACGTTCAATGGTAAGAGCCTGTACGGTTATTACAGCGGCTTTAATACTCCTGCTGCACAAGCCCTGTGCAAGTTCTTTGCCGGTAAGGGAATTCGGCGCTGAGTCGTATATTCAATGCTTCAGAGCGCACCGCCACACATAAATTGATGTGGCGGTGCGCTTTTTCCTGTCAGTTGGCGGACTTTTGCCTTGAAAGGAGGGCGCCGGAGTAGTAGAATAGCCACGCTATGTTCTACATTACTACAGCAATTGATTATACGAACGGTTCTCCCCATATCGGGCATGCTTATGAGAAGGTCCTTGCGGACGTGTTAGCTCGTTGGCATCGAATGTGTGGCGAGCCTACGTATTTTCTGACAGGTGTAGACCAGCACGGCCAAAAGGTACAGCAGAAAGCAGAGGAGGCCGGTATCTCCCCGCAAGAGTATGCCGATACCGTTACGCAGCGCTTTATTGCATTGTGGGAGCGCTTGGGCTTGCAGTATGACGGCTGGGCCGCTACCACAGACCCCCGCCACGAGGCCTGCGTGCAGAAGATTTTGACCAACCTGCGTGATAAAGGTTGTTTGTATAAGAAAGCCTACAAGGGCTTCTACTCCGTGCGCCAAGAGCAATTCCTCACCGATAAAGAGCGTGGGGAAGACGGCAATTTCGGCCCCGAGTGGGGGCAGGTGATTGAGCTGGAAGAAGAAAACTGGTACTTCAATCTCACTGCCCACATCGGCTGGTTGAAAGAGTTTGTTACCAATCACCCCGATTGCGTGCAGCCGGAGTTCCGCCGCCAAGATTTGTTGATGGCTATTGAGCGCGCAACGAACGATTTGTGCATATCTCGTCCCAAAGACCGCCTGAGCTGGGGTATTCCGTTGCCCTTTGACCCGGATTTCGTGACCTATGTGTGGTTTGATGCGCTCATCAACTATATTTCCTTTGCCGGCTATTTGTCTGACGGCGACCCGACATTGCCTGATTTCGGCAAATTGTGGCCGGCCGCATGTGAGGTTATCGGTAAAGACATCCTGATTCCTGCCCACGGCATTTACTGGTTGTGCATGCTGCACGCCATGGGCTTTACAGACGAAGAGATGCCGCGTCTGCTGGTACACGGCTGGCTCAACATTAAGGGCGAGAAGATGTCCAAGTCTCTCGGTAACATTGTAGACCCCAACGATCTGTGCGATGTTTTCGGCGCAGAGGCCGTGCGTTACTATTTGGTGCGCGATACCAAGGTGGGGTATGACAGCGATTATGACCCCGAGCGCCTCAAGATGATTTATAACACAGAGCTTGCCAATGACGTAGGCAACCTTTGCAACCGTTCTCTCAACATGTGCGTGCGCTACCTCGGTGGCGTGGTAACGGTGGCAGATACACTTGCCGAAGATGAGCTCTCCGTCTCCCTGCGCCAAAGCTTGGCAGATACGGAAGCCCGCTTCGCTGAGCATATGAATAATTACAGCACCTCTGAGGCGCTGTCCGTGCTCAATGCTCACGTAGGGCAGTGTAACGCCTTTATTGAAAAAACCCAGCCCTTCATGCTGGCTAAGGATGAAACCCGCCTTGCCGAGCTGCAGAGCGTGCTGGCCCACTTGCTGGAGAGCTGCGCCCACATCGGCTACCTGCTCGGTTGCGTGTTGCCCGATGCCTCGGCTCGCATCCTCAGCCAATTGCAGGTGGATGCCGCATCCCTCACCCCGCAAACGCTGGCTTGGGGCATTCTCAAGAACGGACACACCGTGCAAGCCCCCAGCCCCGTATTCCCCCGCATTCTTTCCGAGGAGGAAAAGCAGAAGATGGCAGAGAAAGCCGCCAAGGCTGCTGCCAAAGCTGCCCGCAAAGCAGCTGCCCAGCAACAGTAAGACACCATGTTTAATCAAGAGGTTATTACAGAGGCTGAAATTGCCGGCGTACAAGTACCCGCCGGCAATGCCGTGATTTTGCCCGAGGGCTCCCGCATCTATATTACCCAAATGCTGGGTAATTCCATTACCGCTGCTACCGATATCGGCTTGGTGCGCATTACCAAAGCTGAGGCTGCACGCGGCGGTATTATCCCCCCCGAGGAGCCTAAACCGCAAGAGGATATGGGCGACCTCACTTTAGAGGAACGCGTGTGGAAGGTGCTCGGTAATGTGTATGACCCCGAGATTCCCGTGGACATTGTCAACTTGGGCCTTGTCTACGAGGTGGAGGTGGTGCCCCAGCCCGATAAAGGTGCATACGTGCATGTAATGATGACTCTTACCGCGCCCGGCTGCACAATGGGCCCCCACATTATGGCCGAGGCAGAGGCCGGTATCTACGCGCTTGAAGGCGTGGGCGATGTTAATGTGGAGTTTGTGTGGGACCCGCCGTGGAGCCAGAATATGATGACTGAAGAAGCCCGCATGCAGTTGGGACTTATCTGATTTCCTCTTCTATGGGTAAGCAAGATTTGGAGCTGGCAGAGTCGGACATGCGACATTTGGCCGAGATGTGCGCCATGGTGCTCTCCATGTTCGGCCAAATGCAGGCAGATATGGATGACCCCAAAGTGCAGGCTTGGCACAAGCTTTGTGTCTCCATCCTCAAGTCTGCCCGCCAATTGCCCTCCATTGCTCACGATATGGAGCTTAACCCCGATTGCGGGTATTGGTTCTTCAAACGCTCGTATGTGGATGATGCCTTCTACTCCGACATACTTGAGGATTACCGCGATTCTGCCTTTTGGACAGAGCTGGTAAGCCGTATGGCAGAGCAAAGCCTTGTTGAAAATCTGGGGGATGAACGCGCCTCTCTTCTTTCTGATGATGAACGCGCCGCCCGCGTTTCTTCGTTAGAAAAAGCTCTCTGGAACGAGGTCAATACCCACGGCCTCGACCGCCTCCTCTTTATGCTCCCGCCCGAAGAAAGCTAAGCTTCGGAACCGTTGATTCAATATCTACACGCCGCGTGGAAAGAAAGAGAAAAAATTGAAATGGTTATCCTGTAAATTTTAATTTATCGCGCAGATGGCGCTTGCCTCGGCGAAGACGGGAGCCGTAGGCGAGCGGAATTTCAGAGCCTCGCCGCATGGCGAGGCGGCATATGGTAGCCCGGCGGTGCAGCCCGAAGGGCGGAACCCCGGGTCCGGAATAAACGTTATTCGAACCTCGCCGAATGGCGG
>JBGVMR010000079.1:0-72759 GCA_045124875.1 Akkermansia sp. | reverse complement strand
ATGCCACCCCACCATCCGGTGGGGTTCCTTTTTATTATCATTATACCCCACGGTTTCGCTGCTGACGCAGCTCCACCGTGGGCTACCATATGCCGCCCCGCGTTTGCGGGGCTAAGGAATTCGCCTCGCTTACGCTCGGATGATTCTGCCCGACAAACTCCGATTTGTGTTCAAAACTGACTTTTTGTTGCCTGATTATCTCCTCTCGAAACTGTCTGCGTCGGAATTGCGTATGGTTTGCCCATTATCCGGGGCAATGAATCGTTCTGCGGGGATGCCTGCTGCTTTGAGGGCAGCGGCAAGGTCATCAAGGTTTTCCTGATAGCCGTCATCGGCAAGCTGCCAGGTGCCGAAATGGCAGGCGATGGCTTGTTGGGCATGCAGCTGTTGCATGATGTGTACGGCATCTGCCGGGTTGGTGTGGTGAGTGCGTATCCAGTCCGGTCTGTAAGCGCCTATGGGTAGGATGGCCACAGTAGGGGAGCCGAGTCGTTTGTAGATATCATCAAAGCAACGGGAGGACGCCGTATCTCCCGCAAAGAATATATGCGGGCCGTTGCTCACGTGGATGGAGAATCCGCACCAGAGCGAGCGGTTGCTGCCTTCGGGGTGTCGGTATCGGCGGCTCCAGTGCAGGGCAGGGGTGAGGGTAATGTTTACATGGGGGCCTACCTGCACGGTATCCCACCAGTCTTTCTCCTCGCAACGCGGAGTGCCATCGGTGTGGTAGTTGAGCAGGCTGCGCAGGCCGAGGGGAACGATGAAGAGAGGGTTGTCTCGCTCATAAAGCCTCTTGAGGGTAGCAGCGTCAAAGTGGTCGTAATGGTCGTGAGAAATCAGGCATACATCTATCTTGGGCAGAGCTTCCCAAGCAATGCCGACAGGGCGTTTACGCCTGGGACCCGCAAATTGGACGGGGCTGGTGTAGTCGCTCCAAATGGGGTCGGTGAGGATGTTGAGGCCACCGGCGCGGATGAGCAGGGTAGAGTGGTTGACCATGGTAATCTCCCAGTTGCTGCCATCCACATTTGCCGCTAATTGCGGGCGGTGGGTGTTTTCTGCTACTTCGGGGTAATGCCCTTTGACTCGCTTGCGGAAAAACCAGCGGAATGCAGAGGATGCTTTGTGGGTGCTGTGCAGCCCCACGCGCTCCGGGTTGAAAAAGTATTTGCCGTTGAAATGGTCGGTGGCGGGGCCCTGCCATTCGCCTGCGCGGCAGATGGTGAGAGGCAGCAAGAGGTCTATGCCTTTACCCACACCCACGGCGCATGCTGTGCCTGCAAGTGTTTTGAGAAACCAGCGGCGGCTTTTACCCTGCGGATGTTTTGTCGAATTTTGTTCTTCACCTGCTTGCATGAGCAAGATTGTATGATAAAGTGCATAGCAGTGCAAGCAGAAAGAAAAACCGCTGCCCCGGTTGGAGGGCAGCGGTTGAAAAAATGATTGTCTGCTTTTTTACAGATTACCTGTAAGCAACGGCCAAGTGCCGAGTGCTACCAGCAGAATGACGCATGCGGTCATAACGCCGGCCGTTACCATGGGCACGCAGAGGGGCTTGTCCTCTGTTTGCTGTTTCTCCCAGTACATCTCGCGGATAATCTTGAAGTAGTAGTAGAAACCGGCAGTCGCACCGAGAATCATGATGAAGAGCAAGCTTGTAAACCAGCAATTCATGTCTGCCGTACCGTAGGCATTAATCAGAGCGCGGAAGGAATCAAACTTCACGATGAACCCGTAGGTGAGCGGTACACCGGCCAAGGAGGCAAAGCATACGGTGATGAGGAAAGCCAATACGGGGTTTGTTTTGCCGAGCGCACGGAAGGCGGAGATCTCTTCGCTGCCACGCTGTGTGCGTACCATGGCAATGGCGTAGAAGGCTGCCATGGTGGCAAGTAAGTAGGCCGTAAGGTAGTTTGCTACCTGAGCTTGGGCTAATTCACTTACATCACCGATGAGGAATACCATAATGAAACCGGCCTGTGCGATGGAGGAGTAACCCAACAGACGCTTCGCGTTTGTCTGGGCAATTGCCCCGAGGTTACCGATAATCAAGGTTACAGCTGTCAGGATAACCAGACATTCCACAATGGATACCAGCTGGTTGCCTACAAACGGTGCCAGAAGCATGCAAAGTACGGCGAAACCGGCGGTCTTGGATGCTACTGCCAAGAAAGCGGATACCGGGGTGGGAGCACCTTGGTATACATCCGGAATCCAGATGTGCATCGGGGCTGTACCGGTCTTGAAGAAAGCACCGGCAAGCAGCAGAGCCATGGCCATCATGAAGCCGATACGCAAGGCATAATCGGAGTGGTACAGGATATTGTTTACCACGGCGGTGTCGAGCATGAAAGTGCCGGACATACCGTAGTACCATGCAGCACCGAATACAAGCAAGCCTGTGCTCATGGCACCGAGGATGAGGTATTTTACACCTGCCTCAATGGAGCCTTGGTTGCGGCGGAAGTAGCCTGCCAGCACATAGGAGCTGAGGGTGACCACCTCCAAGCTCACGAAGAGCATGATGATGTCTTTTGCTTGCGTGAGTGCGCAGATGCCGGCACATGCGATGAGCGGCAGGGCGTACAGCTCAGAGGTGCCCTCTTCGCTCTCGCTGCCGGTTATGGTGTCGCAGGTAACTTTGCGGTAGTCGTATGCCAACAGAATGGACAGTGCCGTAGCTATTACTGCCAATACGCGGAACTGGCTCAGTACTGTCTCATGATTCATGCAGAAGGCTGTTGCTACTGCACCCACTGCCCCAAAGATTGCATAGAAGCTCTTGGGGAGTTTCGGCAGAAAGCAGTCGGCCATCAGGATGATGGTGGCAATCCCCACCAGTGCGAACTCGGGAATAAATTGTGCCCAAGTGTATGTGGCTGAAATCATAGTCGTTTCCATAATATTCTTTTAATGGTGGGGTTAGAGAACGATGTAGGGGATGATACCGAAGAGTACAATGAAGAAGGCAAGGAATACTGCGGCAATCTTGTCTGTTTTGCTCAGCCCCGTTGCACGCTCGGATGCAAGACCTGCCTCACCCTCAAAGATGCGACGGAAAGCACGCAGCATGTACACGGCGCTGATAACAAGACCCCACAGGGCAAATACCGTGGCCAATTGGATGGGGCCAAGACCACCGAACCAACCGGAGATGGTACCCAGTATGCCACCCTCTACTGCTGCAGCGCCGGGGGTCCAGCCTTGGAAGCAGGAGACGAAGATGGTGAACTCGCCTACGAAGTTTGCCAACAGGGGCAAGCCGATGGATGCCAAGCCGGCAAGGCCGAACAAGAAGCCCAGCCACGGAAGCTTGTTGGCAAGCCCGCCCATGGAGTCCATCTCCAAGGTGCGTGTTTGGCTTTCAATCTGGCCGTTGAGCAAGAAGAGCAGAGCAATGGTGAGACCGTGTGCCAACATCAATACTGCTGCGCCGTTGAAAGCAAGCTCATTGGTGCCGCCCATGGCTACGTAGGCAGCGAAAGCCAGGAAAATGTAGCCCATGTGCATGACGGAGGAGTTACCCAGCATGTCGTCCAAGCGGGTCTGTGCAACGGTTACATAACCAACCCAGAGCACGTTACCCAGAAGAAGCACCAACAGTACGTTGTTCCAGCAGCCGAAGAAGTCTGCACAGGCAGGGCCGAAAGCCCATGCCAAGGTGAACAAACCGTAAAGACCGAACTTCTTGAGCACGCCCGCATGCAACATGGCAATGGGGGTGGGGGCGCTGGCATAGGCCGGAGCTGCCCAGCTGTGGAAGGGGAACAGTGATACCAAGGTGCCGAAGCCTACCAGCAACAAGCCGGAAATCAAGCAGCCGCTCGGTACGGTGCCGGCAAGTAATGCCTCTTTCAGCGCGGTGAAGCTCCAAGCATCCATTTGGAAGCACAGCAGCAACAACCCGGCCAACAGAATCATGGAGGCCAAGCCGAGGTAGATGGTGGCGGTCCATGCTACGGTGCGGCGATCACCGCGGCCGTAGAAGCCAATCATCACGAAGGTGGGGATGAGGGCCAGCTCGTGGAAGGCGTAGAAGGAGATGATGTTGTCTGACAGGAATGCACCGATGGCACCGGTGGACAACAACAGTGCAGAGATGCACCAGCTGCGCTCTGCTTCTGCGCTGGGTGCCTTCATGCCGAGTATGGCACCGAAGGTTACAAGCACGGAGAGCGTCAACATGATGCGGCTGAGCGGCAGCTCCATGGTGAACTGCAGGTCATGCCCGGCAAATGTGCTCCAGCAGGCGCAGTTTGTGCATTCGGGGCACACTGCAGTGCTGATGACTGCCCACAATCCCATAATCAACGTGAAGGTGGCGCTGGCAAGTGCAGTTGCGCGAGCCGGTGCCTTGGCCAACCCGATGAGGGCTGCGGCTATCACAGGTACTAAGATAAGCCAAATAAGCATTGTCGTAAAATCAGGTTAGAGTGATTGGAATGTGAATGCGAGAAGGAACATGATGAAAATGACACCTGCGGCGATAATGAGGGAGTATGCTCTCAGCGAGCCTCCCTGTATATAGCTGAGAAGGATGCCCATGCGCCCCACAAACCATGAGGTGCCTTGTACAAAGATACCGCGGATGATGGTGGTATCAATGAACTCAATGGTGCGCGTGCCGCACTCTTGCAGCATGCCGATGAGGCCTTTGTCATAGAACTTGTCAATGTACAAACGCTCACGCAGGGCGTTGGAAAGTGCATTGCCGGCCAAGGGGTCTTTGCTGCGCTTGCCGTTGCCGTATACCAGCCATGCCAAGCCCAAGCCGACTGCCAGTGTGCCCATGCTTACGTAGAAAGGCAAGCCAAGCTCAAAGCCATGAGCGTGGAAGCCCTCGAACGGTACGAGAGAATCTGCCATGAATCCATAGCCGGAGATAACGGCCATGACAGCCAAGATGATGAGCGGCATGTTCATGGTGAAGCTCTTCTCAGAGGCGTGTTCTGCGCCATGAGCGCGGGCATTGCCCATGAAGGTAATCAAGCAAAGGCGGGCCATGTAGAATGTTGTGAGGGCGGATACACCGGCACCTACCCAGAAGAAGAACGGGCTCTTGGCCAAGGCTGCATCCAATATCAACTCCTTGGAGAAGAAACCGGAGAAGCCGGGGATGGCGATGAGTGCCATGGTGCCCATCAGGAAGCAGATGGTGGTAATGGGCATCTTTTTGCGCAACCCACCCATGTTCCAGATGTTCTGCTCGTGGTGGCAGCCAATGATGATGGCACCGGCACCCAAGAAGAGCAGAGCCTTGAACCAGGCGTGTGTGTACAGGTGGAACATGGCGGCTTCACCGGCCAACAGGCCTACGGCCATTACCATGTAACCCAGCTGTGAAAGGGTGGAGTATGCAAGAATGCGCTTGATGTCATCTTGCTGCACGGCCATGAGTGCGGCCAATACTGCCGTGATGGCACCCACGCTTGCAATGACGTAGCAAGCGGTCTCGGTAAAGGCTGCGTCACCCATGCTTACCTGCAAACGCACCAGCATGTAAACACCGGCGGCAACCATGGTTGCTGCGTGGATAAGGGCAGATACCGGGGTGGGGCCTTCCATGGCGTCGGGCAGCCATACGTGCAGCGGGAACTGGGCAGACTTACCTACGGCACCGCAGAACAGGCAAAGCACGGTTGCAGTTAATACCGCCGGGGCAATGCCGTTAGTGGCGGTTCCCATTTCTGCGAATGTAAGCGTGCCGAATACGGCCATGGTAAGCAGAATGCCGATGAGGAAGCCGAAGTCGCCCACACGGTTGGTGATGAACGCCTTTTTGGCTGCATCAGCTGCGCTTTCTTTGTTGAACCAGTGGCCGATAAGCAGGTAAGAAGAGAAACCTACCATTTCCCAGCCGATGAAGGTCATAGCCAAGTTGTCAGCCATCACAATCATGGTCATGCTGAACATGAAGATGCTCAGACCGGCAAAGTAGCGGCTCTTGTTGGAGCTGTCACCCTTCATGTAACCGAGCGAGAAGATGTGTACCAGCAGGCCGATGCCGGTTACTACCAGCATCATTCGCATGGCAAGCGGGTCCATCAACAAACCAAGGCTCAGGGAGGGCATGCCCTCTGTCATGATGGGCATCCAGGTGTATGTGTCCGGGGTTACTGCGGGCAGCATGCCGGCCAAGTAGGCCACACACAGACCGAAGGTTCCGAGTGCGGACAATATGGAGAGCGTTGCAGCACAGCATGCGCACTTGCGGAAGCCCAGCCAATTGATGGCTGAAACTGCCAGCGGCAACAGAAGGAATAACCAGGGGAGATTATGTATCATATTACTTAAGCCTTGGGGTTAGTCTTTCAGGGTGGTAATGGCCGTGCTCTCTACCGACTTGCGGGCGCGGAACATGGCAACGATAAGGGCAAGACCAATGGCTACTTCTGCGGCAGCCACGGCTACGACAAACAGTGAAAGTACTTGCGGGTCATATACCGGTACACCCTCCGTGCCTTGGGCACGTGAGAATGCTACCAGTGATATGTTGGCAGCACTGAGCATCATCTCAAGGCACATGAATACCACGATGATGTTTTTGCGGATGAGTACGCCCGCCAACCCGATGGAGAACAGGATGCCGGAGAGTATCAGATAATGAGCTAAAGGTGTCATGGTGATGTGTCTTGGTGTTAGTCTTTACGGATCTTGCGGCCGAGTGCTACGGCACCTACCGTGCCGGCCAGCAGCGCAAAGCTGAGGATGACAAAGGGAATATTGTATTGTGAGAAAAGCGTAGCGCCCAAGGATTTGACGTCGTCCTTGTTCTCGGTCAATGCGGGCAGTTCGCCACCGGACATTTCACCCTCCGGTACAGCCGGGCAGGTGGTTGCGTCGTAGTCGCTGCAGCACAGTACCTTTACCGGGCACTTGCTGTCTGTTGCGCCGGGCAACAGCAAAGCAACCTTGGTGACCATGCCGGCAAAGATTCCGGCTACCATCACGCCGATAATGGCTCTCGGCAGGTTGGAGAGACTGCGCTCCTCGTTCTTAACGTCGAGCATCATCACGACGAAGAGGAAGAGTACCAGAATCGCACCGGCGTATACAATGATTTGCACAATGCCCAAGAACTGAGCGCCCATGCAGAACAGGATAGCTGCCGTTGCGGCAAAGCTGACTGCCATGCACATGGCGGAGTTTACGGGATTACGCGAGGCCACTACGCCAAAGGCACTCAGCACGGCTATGAGCGCGAACAAGCAAAACAGGATGGAGGATATTGCTGCTTCCATAATCTTGTGTGTTTATTTGTATTGGTTCCACTTGTTTACAAGGCCCTTGCGTGTGCCGCCGAGCTTGTAGAGGGTTTCCTTATTGCGGATGGCATCCTTGCGATCCGTGGGGGTGATGAGGTATTCCTTGGAGAGGAAGATAGCCTGCTCCGGGCATGCCTCTTGGCACATGCCGCAGTAAATGCAACGCAGCATGTCGATTTCGAATTCTGCCGGGGCTTTCTCCTGCTTTTGGCAAGAGGAGTTGGGGTCTACGGCTCCGGGGGTAATCTTGATGGCTCTGGCGGGGCAGATGAACTCGCAAAGCTGGCAAGATACGCAGCGCTCGCGGCCATCTTCACCGCGTACCAGCGTGGGGGCGCCACGGTAGTAGTCGGGCAGGTGGTCGTCCCAACGTTGCTCGGGGAAGGGCATACAGGCACCCACACCCTTGCCGTTGAATTCCTTTTTACTGCGGCTCTTGCCCATGAGGGAGAGCGCCAGGTGTTTGAAGGTGATGGCAAGCCCCTTAACCAACTCGACAACGTATATCTTGTCGAGGAAGGAGAACTTGGGGCGTTTTACGGGAATGTAAGACATAGTGTGAAATCCTTTGGGTGATTAGTTGACGAAGTAGATGATGGCAGCTGTCAGGAAGATGTTGGCTACGGTGACTTCCAAGAAGACGAGCCAGCCGAGTTTCATCACCTGGTCCCAGCGGAAGCGCGGCAGGGTCCAGCGCACCCACACGAAGAAGAAGATGAAGGCTACCAGCTTGATGAGGAACATGCCGAATTGGCAAATCACGGCAAACCAGTCGCACCATGCATGCAGGGCAGCATCTGCCCCGAAGCCGATGGACCAACCGCCCAAGAAGAGCGTAACTACCAGTGCAGAGCCAATGACCATGGCGGCGTATTCACCCATGAAGAATGAGGCAAACTTCATTGAGGAGTATTCGGAGTGGTAACCGCCTACAAGGTCGGTTTCACACTCTGCCATGTCGAACGGTGTACGGTTGGCTTCTGCAAATACGCAGGTGACGAATACCACAAAGCTGATGAGCAGCGGCAACATCATGAACCAGCGCTCCCAAGTAAGACCCTCGCCCCACAGGGGAAGCAGTGTCCAGCCGTTGTCGGCTTGGTATTGTACAATGTTCTGCAGATTGAGTGTGCCGAACATCATGAGCAGCGGAATGATGGAAAGGCCCATGGCTACCTCGTAAGAGATAAGCTGTGCCGTGGCGCGCAAACCACCCAAGAAGGGGTATTTAGAGTTGGAGCTCCAGCCGGCCAAGGTAAGACCGTAGACGGAGAGACCGGAGATGGCGAAAATCCACAACGGGCCGATGCCCAAGTTGGCTACGCACATATTCACATCGCCGAAGGGGGTGCTGAACCCGGAGGCAAAGGGTATAACGGCTGCGGCTACCAAGGGCGGCCCCAATACCAGCATGGGGGCAAGCGTGAAGTATACCTTGCGCACGTAGCTGGGGGTAAGCTCTTGCTTAAGGAAGAGCTTAGCACCGTCCAAACAGGGCTGCATGAGACCGAAGGTCGGGATTTCGCGGTCCAATCTCAACCAGCGGAAGAGCTTGGCAATCCAGCAGGTCTCGGGGATACCGAAGAAATGCAACAATTTTTTGCACGGTTGCTTTTCCTTGCTGCCGAAGCGCTGGAAAAGGTGCAGGGGGATACCGGCACGGTTGGGGCCGGGGCGGTCCTGAATCCAACCGGCAACACGGCGCTCAATCCACACGGAAAGTACCACAAAAGCCAAAATGACGGCAAATACCAGCACGAGCTTCAGAATGGTAACGATCAGGTAGAACCACACCCCGCCACATGCGCTGTCGCTGCAGTTGGCTAAGATGGAGGCTAATACATTATGTTCCATGGTGTTAATATTCGTTTAAATGTTACTTCTTGGCTTTTTCGCGTTCGATGAGGGGGATGGTCACGCCGGTGTCGATGATAACCTTACCCTCGTTGCCGATGTTGCCCCAGGTGAGACCCTTCATGGGCTCGAACTCTTGGGCCATTTCTTCCAAAATAATCATCGGGCTGGGGCAGGCGATAACACGCGGGCAGTCGCAACCCAACAGCTCGGTGAGCTGGCGGAGGATGTCCCACTCGGGGCGGGCCTCTCCAATGGGCTCAATGGCCTTGTTGAGGCGCTGTATGCGCCCTGCCACGTTGATCATGGTGCCGTATTTTTCTGCAAATGTTACACCGGGCAATACCACGTCTGCCTTCTTGGTGGTGGCGTTTTCGGTGTGGTCCATGGCCAGCAGGTAATCCAGCGTGTCGAGGTCTTCCTCGGGGATGCCGGCGTCTGCGGTGACGTCTTCACCCAGTGCCAACAAGAAGCGGATGCTGTGGTTCTTGATGCCGCGGCGGATGGTAGCCAAGCCGGTACCGGTCTTGCCGAGAATCATCTTGGCACCGGTGCTGTTGGGGTTGCGGTCATCGCTTACCAGCATGCCGTCGTTCTCGCCCTTGCGGGGTACGATGTCAATCTTGGTAACACCCAGCTGGCGAGCCAAGGCACGCACCATGTACAACTCTTCGTTGGTCATGCGGGCAGAGCAGATGATGGCCGTTTCTGCCGGGGCGCAAGAGTGCAGCTGCTCTACCACCATGTTGAGGGTGGCATCCCAAGTGCTGGGGCGTTGCGGTGCGCCTACGTCCGTTTTGACCAAGGGGGTCTTAAGTCGGGTGTCGGCGTTGATGTACTTGTAGTTGAGGCGGTGGCTGTCGGGCATCCAGCAGCTGTTCACCTCGTCGTTCTGGCGCGGGGTAATGCGGTATACCTGCTGCTCGCGGGTCCAGATGTTGATGTTGGTGCCGGTGCCGCAGTTCACGTCGATGGTCGGTGTGCTCTTGAGGAACCACACGCGCATCTTGAAGCGGAAATCCTTGCTGGTCATGGCACCTACGGGGCAGATGTCTACCACGTTCATGGAGTAATTGCTGTCCAAGCTGGTGCCGGGGTAAAGAGCAATCGCATTGTGGGTGCCGCGGCCAACTACGCCCAGCACGTCCTCGCCTGCGATTTCTTTCATGAAGCGTACGCAGCGGCGGCAAAGCACGCAGCGCTCTTGGTCAAGGTTAACGCGCGGGCCGATGGAAAGGTTCTTACCCTTCTTTGTTTTGGCCTCGGTGAAGCGGTGTGTGCCGCTGCCGTAGTCGTTGGTGTATTCTTGCAGTTTGCATTCGCCGGCCTGGTCGCAGATGGGGCAGTCAAGCGGATGGTTGGTCAGCAAGAACTCCAGCACGCCGCGGCGGGCTTCTTCACACAGCTTGGCATTGGTGCGTATGCCCATGTTCTCGGCCACGGTGTTGGCGCAGGCGATAACGGCACGCGGCATCCACTGGATGTCCAAGTAGCCGTCTTTGTTGTACATGGGGGTAGCGCCGGGGGCCAAACGCGGGGGCATGCCTTGCTCTACCAAGCACATGCGGCAGGAGCCGACGACGGAAAGTTTGGGGTGGTAGCAGAAGCAGGGAACGTGCACACCTACGGAGTTGCAGGCGTCCGCAATGCGGGTTCCCTTCGGGAAGCGATACCATTTGCCGTTAATCTGGACGTTCACTTTGCCCTCGGCAGCAGCGGCATCCTTCGGCAGTATTGTGGGTTTTGTGCTCATTCGTTCAAATAGGTTCAGTCTTCGCGTATCAGGAACTTGCGTGCCTCCTTGGCCTCTTCGCTGTGGGCCTTGAGGGCGTTAATGGGTTTGGTAAGTGCCAAGAATTCTTCACGGAACTTCGTGGTGAATGCTTGTGTGGGCCAAGAACAGGCCTCACCAAAGGCGCATACGGTGCGGCCGCAGATGTTGTCTGCTACGGACTTGAGCAAATCTACATCTTCGGGCGAGCCCTTGCCTTCGCAAATACGGGTGGAGAGTTTCAGCATCCAGGGGTTGCCTTCACGGCAGGGAGAACACTGGCCGCAGGATTCCCAGGCAAAGAAACGGTTGAGGTTGTTGAGGCACTTGGGCATGCTGCGGGTGTCATCCATTACGATAACGCCACCGGAGCCGCTCATGGAGCCGAACTTGGCGATGCTGTCCAAATCCATCGGGATGTCGAATACGCTCATCTCGCGGATGGTGCCGTCCGGGTTGCGGTCGGTAAGTACCTCATCACAGCGCATCACCTTGGCAGATGCACCGCCGGGGATGATGGCTTTGAATTTGCGGCCGATGCGCGGACCACCGCAAATATCGTACAGCAGCTCACCATAGGTGATGGAACCGGAGATAATCTCGTATACGCCGGGGCGCTTCACGTCGCCCGATACGCCGATGATGCGGGTGCCGGGGCTGCGCTGGGCGCCTTCTGCTGCGTAGGCTTCGCCGCCCATCAACATGACTTGGCGTACCTGGCAGAGAGACTCAACGTTGTTTACGATGGTGGGGCAGCCATACAGACCGATGGCTGCGGGGAAGAAGGGGGGCTTAATGCGCGGGTAGGGGCGCAGACCTTCGATGGAGTTGATAAGGCCGGTTTCCTCACCGCAAATGTAGGCGCCGGCGCCACGGTGTACGATAATCTTGAGGTCGAACCCGCTCTTCAGAATATCGGTGCCCAAGAAGCCTTTTGCCTCTGCCTCTTTAATGGCATTGTTCATGATCTTGGCTGCCTCGGGGAACTCCTCGCGCATGTAAATCACAGCGTAGTGAGCTTGCACGGCGTAGCAGGCAATAATCATGCCTTCCAGCAACTGGTGCGGGTCTTGGTGTACGATGAAACGGTCTTTGAATGTGCCGGGCTCAGATTCGTCGCAGTTGCATACCAAGTATACGGGCTTGGTGTTGCCCTTGGGGATGAAAGTCCATTTCACGCCGGTCGGGAAACCTGCGCCGCCACGGCCACGAAGGCCACTCTTTTTTACTTCGTTGATGACATCGGCGGGCTCCATCTTGAGCACCTTCTTGAGTGTTTTGTAACCGCCGTCTTTGATGAAGCATTTGATGGAGGGATCGTACCCTTCGCGATCAATGTTCTTGAATATACGGCGCGTCTCCTTGGGGTGCGGCGCTTTGCCGGGTTTGTAGGTTATGTCGCTCATGTTTCGCTAAAGGGTTACTGGTTCTTTTCTGCGGCAACTTGCTTTTTGCAGGCAGAAACGATTTCGTCTACCTTCTTACGTGTTACCTGAGAGTAAAGCGTATCGTTCACCATTACATTGGGGCCGAAACCGCAGTTGGCCAAGCATTCTACGGGCTCTATGCTGAAAAGGCCGTTCTCGCTCACTACCATGGGCTCTGCATCGCAAATCTCTGCTTGGTTAACCCCAATCTTTTTGCAGATGTAGGCCATGAGCTCTTCTCCACCACTGAGGGCGCAGGCCAGAGTGCGGCATACGCGGAAGTGGAACTTGCCCGGGCATTTGCGGTGAATGCCCGGATAGAAGGTTACAATGCCGGCTACGTGGATGGGTGTGCTCTTGCACATCTCTGCAATCCACGGAATGGCATCTGCGCAGATGTAACCGAACTCCTCTTGCACGTGGTGAATGATGGGAAGCACAGCAGACTGTTCCTTGCCTTCGGGGTACAGGGCAACAAGCTCCTTTGCTTTCTCGACAAGCTCAGGTGTTACCTCGAACTTCGGGAAGTATTGCTCACCGGGGGAGGGCTGTGCCGCTGTTATGGCGTCAATAGCGTTAGGTGTTTCAGACATGTTGGTATTGTGTAAGTTTGCTGTTTATCGGTTTAGCGGTCGCATTCGCCCTGTACGAAGTCGAAGGAACCCAGAATGGCGCCGACGTCGCTCACCAAGTGGCCGGGCAGAAGCTTGGGAAGAATGGAAAGCGTGCAGTAAGAGGGGCTGCGCATCTTCAAGCGGTTGGCAATGCCGCCGCCCTTGCTGTCCAAGAAGAAGCCCAATTCACCCTTCGGGTTCTCTGCGGCAAAGTATACTTGGCCCACGGGGGCGTTCACGCTCTGGGTGCTTACCATGAACTGGCGGATGAGCTCTTCCATGTTCTGCATGGCTTCTTTCTTGTCGGGCAGTATGCCTTTGTCGGTCTGCACACAGATGGGGCCACCCGGCAATGTCTCCATAACTTGGCGGATAATGCGTACGGACTGGCGGATTTCTTCCATGCGAACTTGGAAGCGGGCGTAGCAGTCGCCTTCTTCGGCAACGGGTACGTCGAACTCGTATTTGTCGTAGCCTAAGTAGGGGTTAGTCTTACGCAGGTCGCGTTTTACGCCGCTGGCGCGCAGGTTGTTGCCGGTCATGCCGCAATCCAGCGCCATTTGCTTGGTAATAACGCCCACGCCTACCAGGCGGTCAATGAAAATCTTGTTGTGCAACAGCAGCTTCTCCATCTCGTCTACGGTGCGCAGGGCGCTGTCGCAGAAGTCAAGTACTTGCTTCTTGATGCCCTTGGGCAGGTCGCGGGTCATGCCGCCAATGCGGGTGTAGCTGGAGGTAAAGCGGGCGCCGCAAATCTGCTCGTACAGGTTGTGTACTCTTTCTTTTTCCTCGAAGGCATAGAGGAAGGCGGTCATGGCGCCGGTGTCCATGGCGTATACACCCGTGCCCAAGAAGCAGGAGGAGATGCGTGACAACTCGCAGCACAGTACGCGGATGGCTTGGCCGCGCTCCGGTAGCTCCCAGCCCATCAGTTTTTCTACGGCACAGGCGTAGGCTATGTTGTTGCTCATCGGTGCCAAGTAGTCAAATCGGTCCGTGTAGGCCACGTATTGGTTATAATGGCAGTTTTCCGCTATCTTTTCCATGCCGCGGTGCAGGTAGCCGATGACGGGATCGCATGATACAATCTCTTCACCATCAATTACCAGCTTCAGTCGCAACACGCCGTGTGTCGCAGGGTGAGACGGACCCACGTTGAGCGTTACCAGCTCGCCTTGGTCTTCCGCGTCGTTCTTCAGGTAATCCATCGCTACGCTCGTAGCATCAGGCACTTGTAAAGTTTTCGTCGTGTTCATAATCTAAAGCTCTTAGGCCACCTCAGGCCACTTTGGTGCTCACACATTAAACACCTTATCGCCCCGAATTTCAAGCCTAAAGTGTATGCCCCTATTATATTTATGCGCTTTTTTTGTTGTTAGTTATAACTAATTTTTAAGCTGCTTAATTCCTGCAATTTTAATATGAGAAGAAGCAAAACATCGTTTCCTCGAGGCGTCATCCGTTACTTGAAAATCACCTGTTGCTCGCGCGCTGAAGTTCTGTAAAAAAAAGCCCCGCAGCAGAGTGGCTGCGGGGCGGGGTAATTAGTTCGTATAAATTATTTTGTTACATTTTTGATGAAATATAATCTGTGAACGGTTTTTCTTTGCCCATCAGTTTAAGTTTATTGATGCTTGATTTAACAGCTTCCGGTTTTACCGGGCACCCCAATCTTTCTATTGCTAATTCTGCACATTTTTGCCAATTGCGGTTTTGTACGAATATTTTTTTGTTTACTTCCATCTTGCTAGTTTCCCAATGATAGCTAGATGCTAAGCCTCCCGCACTCATAATATCAAAAGAGCTCGATTCACCCGGTGAATTTATATACGCTGCGTGTCCAACGAGCTCTCCTATGAGTCTTTCTGCTGAATAGTCGCTTAAGTTATAGCCCCCTTTATCAATCAGTACTTTAGCAACATTATGGGCCCCAAATTTCAAAGCGTTTCGTAAGAAAAGCTCAGAGTCACTTTCGTCAAGGTGATAGTTTTTTATGAAGAATTCGGTTGCTCCTCTGTGGTTAAGAACAATAAGCCCCATTTGTACATAAGCGAAGTTTGTGCTGTCACTGGCTAATTCATTGCTTATAGCGTTCAGTATCTTATCACTTTGGCCATAGACGATGTCGATGTAGCTTGGGAGACCTTTTTCAAATAGTTTGTATAGTTCCTCTACCGAGTTGATTTGTTGCGGTAAGTCTAGTCCTGTATTGGCCTCATCATCACTCATCAGCCAGTATGTAACACCACCTGTTGCCAAAAGAGCACCGGCTATAATGCCTATCATGAGCCCTTTCATTTTTTTCTTTTGAAGAGGGTGCGTTGTCATTGGAACCGGTGAGGCCGGACGAGGGGCTTTCTTTTTAGCCGTAAAAACCTCACGGAAGGGCTTCCACTCCGCCATTCCTTCACACCATATGTATGAGTCCGGGGAATAGGTGTGGTTTTTTACCAGGGAAATTAGGGTTGTCTTGTCGTACGGACCTTCCTGTGTGCCGTCCGGTTTGGATATATAATAATTGCTCATGGTTCGTGAAAGTTGTGATATATAAAGTAGAAAAACAGATACAAAAAGTCAAGGCAAAAATAAAAAAAACGATACTTCTGTATGTTGTTGTGGGGGCAAAAAAAGCGGCGGCAGAGAATCTGCCACCGCTGTTGTTAAAGCGATATACTGTGGTTCAGTATCAGAAGATGATGTATTCACCGGCCCCGTTTTGCAGGTCGGGTATAATCTCTTCTTCCACCAGTTTGCTGACAAGGTAATCTGCCTGAGCCGGTGTGATATCCAAGCGGTTAACCAGAATCGGAACGCTGATTTTGCCGAGGTGCAGGGCAATTTCGCATGCCTTGCTGAAATGCAACCACATGTCGGAGGCATCGGCGCCGTAGCTCTCACAATCTTCCACTGCTGCCGTCTCGTTAAACATGGCCGCAATGTCGTTCATGTCATCCGGCTTGTCGTATTCAGCCATAAGTTCGATGGCTCCCAGCACGTCTTCGCGGGCGCTTTGAAGCCATTTTTCTGTATCACATACGGCATCCGCGCTGTCACCTGTGCCGGTAGTAATGCCTTTGAGTGCTTCGAGCCCACGGTTGAGGTCGGCTTTTGCTCGGTAAAGGTAATCTAAAAGCTGTTGAGAGTCCATGGTGGTATTCTATCAGTTCAGAGCTCGCTCTGCAATACAAATGTTAACTTATGCGAAAGATTTATCGAAAAATCGGTTCGTTTTTTGTTGAAAAGCATGTTAAAATCAGATGAGAACCTCTCGTGGGCGAGATGAGTTGCCGGCGACCGGGCCAATGACGCCACGGCTTTCCATCATGTCGATGATTTTTGCCGCGCGCCCGTAGCCTATGCTGAAACGGCGTTGCAACATAGAGACGCTTGCCTTGCGCTCATTTTTTACCAGCTGAACGGCTCTTTCGTACAGCTCTTCTTCCTCTGCCGACAAGGTGAGGCCGCAATCCTTGGGGGTAGGTACAATTTCTGCTGCGTTATGTTTAGCGCAATGTTTAGCTACGCAGGCTACCTCCACATCGCTGACAAAGGCGCCTTGTATGCGAGTCATCTTAGTGATGCCACCGGCCGGCAGGTAGAGGAAATCGCCCTTGCCCAGCAGCTTGTCTGCACCGCAGGTATCCAGAATGATGCGGCTATCCAGCGGGCTTGTCACCTTGAATGCCATACGGCTTGGAATGTTGGCCTTGAGGATACCCGTGATAACGTTGGCACGCGTTGTCTGAGTGGCGGCTATAAGATGAATGCCGGCTGCACGCGCCTTTTGTGTAAGGCGGGCAATGTAGTTTTCAAGGTCTTCTTTCACCTGCATCATGTAATCTGCCAGCTCGTTAATAATGATGACGATGTACGGTAACTTTGCGGGTAGCGAGTCTGAATCGATGTCGGCTTGTTCCGTCGTTTCCTCGGCACACGGGGCTACCTCGCCATTGTTTGCGCGGTTATTGAATTCTTCCACATTGCTGACACCCGTTAATTGGAAGAGGTTGAGGCGGTGCTCCATTTCGTTGACCACCCATCTCAAGGCGCCGATAACGCGCTCCGGTGCCGTTAACAGAGGGCAAAGCAAATGCGGCAGTTTTCTGTATGGCTGCATATCCACAATTTTGGGGTCTGCAAGAATGAGTTTCAGCTCATTCGGTCCGAACTTGTAGAGCATGGAAAGCAGCATGCTGTTGATGCAAACGGATTTGCCGGAGTCTGCATTACCTGCTATCAAAAGATGCGGCATGCTTGTTAAGTCTGCAATAATGGGCGTGCCGTATACATCTTTACCGAGTGCAACGGGAATGCGGTACGAGGAGGTTTGGAGCTCTTTGCTTTGCAGAATTTCTTTCAGGTATACGGTATCTCTTACCTTGTTCTCCAGCTCTATTCCTATGGTGTTTTTGCCGGGTATGGGGGCAAGTATGTTGATCGCTTTTGCCTGCGCTGTCATCATCAGGTTATCTGCAATGTTGAGAACCTTGTTGACTCGCAGACCATTAGGCGGGAAAAACTCGTAGCGAGTAAAGGCCGGGCCTCGCGTTACGTTACCGGGCTCCATACTGATTTTGAAGTCACTCATGGTTGCGCAGAGCGATTGCTGCATGTCAACCATTTCTGCGCGGGCGTCGGGGGTTAAAGCTTCGGCCTGCGGTGCGTCTTTGAGCAGCTCGTACGGCGGGGGACAGTAGTCCGTTGTTGTTGATACATCGGGCCGGCAGGTGTTGAATACCGATGCCGGCTGCGGTTGTTCACCGGGGAGGTGGAGAATAGCCATGCGGCAGAATTTGATCACATCCTCAAGCCAGCGTTCAGTTTGCGCTTCATCTGTGGTTTGGTTTTCGGCTCCTTGCATGCACAGCTCAAGTAATCCCTTGGCCTGCGCCAAGCATTTGATGGTTGTTTCTGAAATCATAATATAAGGTATTGGTTGATTTTTGGGAAAGGGTATTATATTTTGTGGGGCAGGGGAGTGCTGATGGAAGCGGTCCGTTTACGGCGCTTCTATCAGCACTTCGCGCGGGCGTGATGTGTTGCCGGATGCCGGGCCGATGACGCCACGGCTTTCCATCATATCCATAATCTTGGCAGCGCGGCCATAGCCAATGCTGAAACGGCGTTGTAACAGGGATGTGCTGGCCTTGCGTTCTGTGATAACCAGCTGCACGCAGCGGGTGTAAAGCTCGGCATCATCATCGCTCATGCCATTGCCGCCCAATCTGCCGCCACCGTCGCCACCGCCGGAGGTGCTGTCGGCATTATTCATCTCTGCCGTTACTCCCTGCACGAAGTTTTGCTTGGCGTGGGCAGCGCAGAACTTGACAATGGCTGCAATCTCGGGGTCGCTTACGAAAGCGCCTTGGGCGCGTGTCATCTTAGTGATACCACCGGGCGGCAAGAAGAGGAAGTCACCCTTACCCAGCAGGTTTTCTGCACCGTTAGTATCCAGAATCACGCGGCTGTCCAGCGGGCTTGCCACCTTGAATGCCAAACGGCTGGGGATGTTGGCTTTGATGATACCCGTGATAACGTTGGCACGCGGGGTTTGTGTAGCGGCCACAAGGTGAATACCGGCGGCACGTGCCTTTTGGGTAAGGCGGGCAATGTAGTTTTCGAGGTCTTCTTTCACCTGCATCATGAGGTCTGCCAACTCGTCGATAATGATGACGATGTACGGCAGCTTGGCGGGTATCTCCTCGTCTTGGTCAAAGTCAAACTCGCCCTGTTCTTCTTCGGCTATGTCTTCTATGCCTTGAGAATCCTCAATGTCGCGCACTATGGCATCTGCCGCATCATAATTTGCGGGCAGCGATTGGTATTGTTCTACCTCTTCTTCCTCCTCTTCGGGTACATAATCCTCGGGGCGGTTGTTGAAGTCCTCAAAGTTGCGCACGCCCATCTTACTGAAGAGCTTGTAGCGGTGCTCCATTTCGTTTACCGCCCATCTCAGCGCGCCGATGACGCGAGATGCAACCGTCACCACGGGGCAGGCCAAGTGCGGCAGTTTCTTGTACGGTTGCATTTCTACAACCTTGGGGTCTACCAAGATAAGGCGAAGCTCATCGGGGCGGAACTTGTAGAGCATGGACAGTATCATACTGTTCACGCATACGGATTTACCGGAACCCGTGGTACCGGCCACCAGTGTGTGCGGCATGGCTGCCAAGTCGCCGATGACGGGGTTGCCGTACACATCTTTACCCAAGGCTACGGGAATACGGAGCTTCTTGGAGTGGAACGCCTCGCTTTGCAACAGCTCGCGCAGGTAAACAGGTGCTTTTACTGCATTTTCAAGCTCAATGCCGATGGTGTTCTTGCCCGGCACAGGTGCCAGTATGTTGATGGATTTTGCCTGGGCTGCCAGCTTGAGGTTATCTGCCAAATTGGTGATTTTGTTCAAGCGCAAGCCTTGCGGCGGGTAAAACTCGTAACGGGTAATACTGGGGCCACGTGTAATGTCACCCGGTGCTACCTTAATCTTGAAGGTTTCCAGGGCATCCATAATGCACTGCTGCGTCTCGCGCATTTCTTCTGCCGCGGCCTCGTTGTCCTCTTCTGCTACCGGTATATAATTCAGCAGGTCATACGAGGGCAGGGGGTAATCCTCCTGCATAACACGGGTATCCTTCGGCAGCTCGCGTGTTGTGGTGCGCGGTGCTGGTGCCGGTTCTCTGCGTGGCGGTAGCGGTGCCGGCTCTCTACGCGGCGCAGGTGCAGGGGCCGGTGGTGGCGTCTGCTGCGCAGTTCGTTGTGCGCGCGGCGGTGTCTGGGGGGGCGGCGGTACGCTTTGGACATCGTCCTCCTCCTCTTCCTCTTTTTCTTCGGGCTTGCCGAGCCTGCGGTTCATGGCATTGAGCACGCCCTGATTGATGGGGGCTTGCCCGGTGCTGCCGGAATCGTTATGGCCGTTATCGTTTGCGCTTCTGCGCCCGAATTCTTCATCCCGAGAGCGCAGTAAATCCAAGTAGTTATCTTGAGAGTTCTGCTGCTTTTTGGGTAAGCGAGCTCTACCGGTAGGCGGTGCCTGTACCATGGGCTTAGCTGCCAGTTTTTTGTCGGCCTCTGCCATTTGTTCTTCAAAAGGCAAGGGGCGGGCCTCCGGGTCGCGCATGCGGCGCGGTTGGGGCTCTTGCTTCGGCTCCTGCTTAGGTGCCGGCGGTTGGTACATGCGCAAACGCGGGGGGGCTGTTTGGATGGTCGGCTCCGGGTAATCGCTGTCTTGCGGCTCAACCTCTCTGCGTGCCGGTTGCTCTTGCATCATGCTGCTACGGGGCATTTGCCGTGGCGGCAGCGGTGCTTGTTGGCGCGGTTGTTGTTGCGCAGGTTGTGGTTGGCGCGGTTGTTGAGCAGGCTGCTGCGGCTCGCGCTTCAGTTCGGGCTGCGGTTGAGGTGCGGGTGCTTTCCCGTCGTAATTTTGCTTCCAATCGCCTTCGTCCTCTTCATCCTCGAGGTAATGCGGTGTCGGCTTTTGTTTGCGGCGTATCTTATGCCATATAAAACGCAGACCTCGCCCTGTGGCTCGCAACATGGCTTTGGTGTCTTTCCATGCCTGTGTTGCAAGTGCTTTAGCCTTTATGCGGGTAAAACATACAAGCGCTATGCCGTGGCTTACCACCACCAGCACAGCAGCCCACACGGGGCCCAACATGGCCGCCAGTATACAAGTGCCGAATACATACCCCACGTAGCCACCGGCGCCTTTCAGCTCCAGTTCGTACGCCCACTCATTTAATATCCAATTCTGAAGATCTAAAAAAGCACAGGCAAATAATACCAT
Source organism: Akkermansia sp. (assembly GCA_045124875.1). Classification (GTDB taxonomy): domain Bacteria; phylum Verrucomicrobiota; class Verrucomicrobiia; order Verrucomicrobiales; family Akkermansiaceae; genus Akkermansia. Next base: position 52,045 of record JBGVMR010000079.1, on the reverse strand, counting down.
GCAGCCGGCAGATATCCATTGCCCGGACTTAAGCTTTTCGGGCTTTATCATTTGACACGTGCCCATGACGGTTGCCATAATGCTCGCATACAGAGCCCCGCCACCAAGTAACAGTTGAGCCAGCCCTCCCAAATACAAGCCCGGTACACTCAGCCAATTACTGCACGGAGCCTCTGCTGCTGCTTCATGCGTTCTCTCGTTGAGTACGGCCCAGCCCATCTCTTGCTGGTTATAGCTCAGTAGACTTAATGTGAGTGCAAGACCAAACAGCATAATGCCTGCGCCGATGTATCGGGTAGGCCGGGTATTTTTCGGAAGCGGTTGGTCGCTGTATCTGTCGTTCTCAAACTCCATTGCGTGCGCCCGCCTATCTTACCTTATTTGCTCCTTTTTTTCAAGCTCAAAATGTGTTCTATTTGTCTTGTCGGGATTTGCTGCTCACTTATTACGCTTTATATCCCCTTTTTTCCCGTGTATAACGCGATTTTTGTGCAGTCGACGCAAATTTGTATTGACTCAAACGCGCATAGAGAGTACAATCTGGCCATGCCTTGCTGGGCCGGGTGGCTTGGCGGGAATATCAACCAACTTAATTATACATCTCACTATTATGGCTAAATACGCTATTAACGGTTTCGGACGCATCGGCCGCAACGTGCTTCGCGCCATGTCCCAGACCGAGCTCGAGAAGGTTGTTGCCATCCACGACCTTACCCCCATCGCTACCACCGCTCACCTGCTCAAGTATGACTCCACGCAGGGCAAGTTCAACGGCACCATCGAAATCGACGGTGACAACCTCGTTGTAAACGGCCACGCCATCAAGATCGTTGGCGGTATGCTGGGTCCGGATCAGCTCCCCTGGGCTGAGCTCGGTGTTGACGTTGTTCTTGAGTCCACCGGTCTCTTCACCGCTCGTGAGAAGGCTGAGGGTCACATCAAGGCCGGCGCTAAGAAGGTTCTCATCTCTGCTCCTGCCAAGAACCCCGATCTCACCTTCTGCATCGGCATCAATGATGACGAGTACGACGCTGAGAAGCACAACATCGTTTCCAACGCTTCCTGCACCACAAACTGCCTTTCCCCCATGGTTAAGGTTCTCAACGACAAGTGGGGCATCGAGAAGGGTATGATGAGCACCATCCACTCCTACACCAACGACCAGCGCATCTTGGACCTCCCCCACAGCGACCCCCGTCGTATGCGCGCTGCCGCTATCAACATCATCCCCACCACCACCGGTGCTGCTAAGGCTATCGGTGAGGTGATTCCCCAGCTCAAGGGCCTCCTTAACGGCGCCTCCTTCCGCGTTCCCACCCCCACCGGTTCTCTTACCGACTTCGTGGCCGTGCTGAAGAGCGACGTGACCGTTGAGGAAGTTAACGCTGCTATGAAGGAAGCTGCTGAGGGTCCCCTTAAGGGCATCCTTGAGTACTCCGAGGAGGCTCTCGTTCTCCAGGACATCGTTTCCAACCCCCACTCCTGCATCTTTGACGCCGGCTTCACCTACGTTGTAGGCGGCAACATGGTTAAGGTTTGCGGCTGGTACGACAACGAATGGGGTTACTCCAACCGTGCCGCTGAGGCTATGAAGAAGCTCGGTGATTCCATCGCCTAAGTTCTTCTCAGCTTAAGCTGACCTACTTTTTAAACGGGTGCATGTGTTTCACATGCACCCGTTTTCTGTATATCTCGCTGTGCTCTCTTGCCGCAGGCTGTTTTCACTAAAACACCGGCAGGGTGGTAAATTTTAATTTATCGGGCAGATGGCGCATGCCTCGGCGAAGCCCGCAGGGCGAAGACGGGAGGATGCGAGCGGAATTTAAGAGCCTCGCCGTATGGCGAGGCGGCATATGGTAGCCCGGCGGTGCAGCCCGAAGGGCGGAACCCCGGGGCCGAAATAAACGTTATTCGAACCTCGCCGAATGGCGGGGTGGCATAATGCGAGGTGTTAGTATTTACGATGATTTTGTAATCGAAAACAATGGAAATAAATACCTTATGACATCTGGCAACCCTCTATGCCACCCCACCATCTGGTGGGGTTCCTTTTTATTATCATTATAACCCACGGTTTCGCTGCTGACGCAGCTCCACCGTGGGCTACCATATGCCGCCCCGCGTTTGCGGGGCTATGGAATTCGCCTCGCTTACGCTCGGATGATTCTGCTCGACAAACTCCGATTTTTTTTCTTGAAAACGCGCGATATTAGGTAACAAAAAAGCCGTAATTCATTAGAATTACGGCTTTTTCAGTACCAGCTGTGGGACTCGAACCCACACTCTTTCGAACTCGATTTTGAGTCGAGCGCGTCTACCAATTCCGCCAAGCTGGCATCTTGCGGTGAGCGCAAGAGGATTAAACCAAATTTTGGGCTTCAGGTCAAGTCAAATTTCAAAATATCTGCAAAAATGTGTAAATACTGCCACAGTGGCGGCGATGCAGAGCACAGTGGCAGTATTTTATGCAGTGGGGGCAGGGGGATTCGTGTTATCGTTAATGGAGATGAGGTCAAAGGCCGCGGCATGAAGCAAGCGCAACAGCGCCTCTGAAAATGCGGCGTGCTTCGGGTGGCGAATGCCGCCGGCGGCAATGGTGGGTTTGCCGGTAAGCATGCGTACCCAAGCCGCTAGTGTGAGCGGGTTGCCGTCCAATGCCGGGCGGGCGTAGTGCGTGGCAGAGCAGTGAAAAATATCCACCCCGGCATCGCAGAGCGGGTGCAGCAGCTCCTCCATTTCTCTCGCCGTGTAGACAAGTCGCTCTTCGCTATGGTCGCTTTTCCATTGTGCCAGGCGAAAGATGATGGGGAAATTGCGCCCCACGGCTTTGCGCACGGCGTGTACCACCTCACAAGCAAAACGCACTCGGCCCACCAGGCAGCCCCCGTATTCGTCCGTGCGCTTGTTGGTTTCCTTCCATAAAAATTGCTCGATGAGGAAGCCCCCGCAGCCGTGAATTTCAACAGCATCAAACCCCAGCACCTTGGCATTGGCGGCAGCACGGCCAAACGAGGCTTTGATTTCATCAATGCGTTTGCGGCTCATGGGCTCAGCCACCTGCTGAAGCGTTATCGGGTGTATGCCCGATGGCCCTGCAGGCGGAATCGCCTCGGGCGAGGTAAAGCCCGCTGCATTTCTTGCCATGCCGGCATGGTACAGCAGTGGCGCTATTTTGCAATCAAGGCAATGCACGGCGCGGCAGCGGCCACGCCATTGTCGCAGGGCTGTGCCTCCGGAAAATACAGGGGAATCTGCCGTTGTGGCTGCAGCCGGGTCATCTATGGCTAACGGCTCGGTAATGATAAGGGCGGTATCGCGATAATCTCGCACGATGCTATCGGGTATGCCTGCGTTGGGTATTGTTGCAACAACTATGCGGCCTTTGAGCTGAATCTTGCGGTGTTCAAAGGGACGAAAAAGGATGTCTACGTCTCGCAGTGCAGGAACGAGGTAATGGTTCATGCCCCCTACTGTACCACCATTTGCCCCACATTCAAGGAGTTAGAAAAACTGTTCGAATATTTGCGCTTGACGTATTGGAGAAGTTAGGCTGCTCCGCCGTACGAGCCCTTTAGTGATTACAACCTGCTGATTTTTTTTGCACATCCCATTTTAAATGAGATGTGCTGCAATTAATTAATATTACAATGATTTGCAAATAATCACATTTCTAAACCAATTAATATTCCTATATGCTTAATATAATTTAATCTGTTGATTTTTTATGTATTTTCTGATTTTTGACTGTACATCTCATTTAAAAAGAGCTATACTGTGACCCGTTCCTGCGCAAGTTTATTCTTACGGGTGGAAAATCAACTTACAAAACACGCATAAAAATGAAATTACATTTACCAACAGGTCTGTTAACAGTAGCCATCAGTGCTATGAGCTTTGCTGCTGCTACTGATTATAATTTTACTAGCAATCAAAAACTCGGTGATTTGACCGATGCCGATGAAATCAATGTATGGGGCTCCTATGTAGAGGTTGATAGTGTTAACGGTGGAGAGGGTGTAGTATTATACGCCTATTCCAAATCAGATACGTACACTCCCGGTGGTCCCGCACCGGAGGTGACAACTGATTATCCTGCAACACTTAAAGTAAATAGCAATCTTGTGCTTAGTTATGCTATGGCCGAGGGCCTCAGTTCTTCCAATGTTGTATCAATTATTGCTGAGGACGTTAAAAGCACAGGTAAATTAACATTTTCAGACGTAAAGGTGCAGGCCTTAAATGGCAACGTTTCCGTTGCCGGTAAACGTTACGAAGACGACGGTTTCATCGCCCGTTCTTCGTTAACCAATACTGATCTGGTTGCTGATAATGGCTCTGTTAATATTGGTGCCTATCTCACGATGGATGGTGGTAACATTTATGCTGCAGAAAGCGTAAATATCACCAGTGCAACCGTCAATGTTAACAATCTCACTGCCCAAAACGTTAATGTTACTGAGGGTGGTGTATTAAACATTGGTAATGGTGGTGCCAAGAGCATTGGCGACATTGCTCGCGTAGACGTTGGTGAGATTGCCGTTGGTTCCGGCGCTTCATTGGGTATCAACGGCGCCGTTCTCGTTCTCAATGAAGATAGCTCCATTACATTTGCCGAGGGTGCAACTCTTACAGCATTCAATAACGTAAGCTTTGAGTTCATTGTGGCCTCCGACAATACCACCGGTAGCTACAGCTTCGACGTGTTTGCCGGTACTGATAATCTTACGAACGGTGGTCTCGCTATTATTGAGAGTTTGGAGCAAGCCGTTGCAGCCGGTGAGATTGATATTACTCTTAAATCTATGAATGCAGAGGGTGAGCTGGTTGAACTGGACACCGATTCTTCCACCGTGACATTTACAGATGGTACGCTTTCCATCAGCTCCGTACCCGAGCCGACCACAGCTACGCTGAGCCTGTTGGCATTGGCCGCTCTTGCTTCCCGCCGCCGCCGCAATTAATGCTCGCGAGTGGAAGCTAAATAAATCTATCCGCAATAAAACAGTCGCCACCGATTATTCGGTGGCGGCCTTTTTTTCGCTCAGAAATCTCCATTAATCAGGCACTACCTTATACCTTGCTTGCCTCGGCGAAGCCGGGTACTTTGTACCTTGTACCTTGTACTTTGTACCTTGTACTTTGTACCTTGTACTTTGTACCTTGTACTTTGTACTTTGTACTTTTTCAAACTCCCATCACACAGCGCAGGGCAAAGGCGCGGGGCAGATTTTTTTGCGGGGTCAGAATTTCTGCACCGGGCACTTGGGCGGCAAAGCTCTGTTTGGGGTTAACCAGCACGGCGCGGTCGCAGATGGAGAGCATGGGCAAGTCTGCCGCACTGTCGGTATACCCCACATCTGCGTGGGTAATGCCTATTGCTGCCAAGCGAACCAGCTTGTTGGCGCCTTTATTGTTACCGGGGGCGGGTATGCTCGGCATAAAGGGTACCTGCGTGAAGGACTCTGTGGGGGTGCCGATGGTGTGGGTAAAGCCCAAGGCTTGCCCTACGTGCTGCGTCCACCAATCGGGGGAGGCAGAGCAAAGCACCGTCGTATCGCCCGCCGCTTGGTGGGCGCGCAGTTTCTCCAGCACCTCGGGGTACAGCGCCGGTATAATCTCCTGCTGCACAAAGTCGCGGCAGTGTTGCTCCAGCTGTTCGGCGGGCATACGCCAAGCATAGGCCAAGAACGCGCGCTTCATGCGCTCTGTATTGAAAATCTTCAACCCTCGCAGCACACCACACGGGGCAACCGCTGCCAGGTACAAGCGCCGCCACGCATGCTTGCGCAACACCCAACGGCAAAAACGCAGCTGAGAATCCCCGGCAAACAGCGTGCCGTCCATGTCGAATAAAGCAATCATCTGTGGTTACGGTAGCGTGATATGATGCGCCATTTCCATACCATCATGATAAGGAAACCCATAATGGCGCCGCCCAAGTGCCCGGCCTCGCCACCGGCGTTGTGGCCATCGAACAAAATAACAACGGTGGCAATACCCAAGATGATGAGCGCAAAGTTACGCATGGTCAGTGTTACCGGCGGAAACAGCAGGCTGATGCGGGCATCCGGGTACAAGAACGCCGTAGCTATCATGATACCGTATATGGCGGCACTGGCACCTACCATGGGTACAATAACCATAATGGGGGGGAACATGCCCATTATAATCATCGCGCAGTAAAAAAGTGCCCCTGCTACACCGCATGTCAAATAAAAGGCAAGGTAGCGCTTGGCGCCCATAATCCGCTCAATATGTGGCCCGAAGAAGAATAGCACCCACATATTGAAGACGATGTGTGTAATATCTGCGTGTAAAAATTGGTAGGTGATAAGGCGCCACAGCTCACCCTCCGTAAAACATTTGTACCATGAGAAGTAGCCGATGGGGAAGAAGAATGGCTCTGTTACCCCCGGGGCTACGGGTACTTGGCGAACAATGCCGACCAAATACACCACCACGCAGATGATGATGAGCGAGTTTGTAACGGTAAGTTGATTGCGTTCCATAATGTCAATTTACGTTATAGACAACTCAAACATCTGTTTTGTTCACGATTCGGGCGAAATGACAGGCGGATTGAGTTTTGCGCCCATGGCGGCAATCTCATCATAGGTGAGAATATGCTCCATCAGGCAGGCGGCCTCATCCGCGCGCTCGGGGGCAAGCCCGGCCATTTCCGTCATAAAACGGTGCAGTATATTGTGAGACACAATCACCCTCTCCGCATAGCGGGTGCCCGCCTCCGTCAGTTGGATGGGGGCGTATTGATGGTAATCTATCAACCCGGCCTCTGCCAAACGGCGCATGGCCGCCGTAACGCTGGGCTTTTTTACACCCAGCATTTGGGCAATATCGCTCACCTGCGCGGCGCCGTGCTGCTTGCACAGCAGGCCTATGGCCTCCAGATAATCCTCTGCACTGCGGCCAAGCCTCTTATTGAGTTCTGCTGGTTGCTGGTGGGTCATGACTTTTTCTCAAGCGTGGCCACACATTCCAAATGCTTGGTCTGCGGGAAAAGGTCGAAAGGCTGCACCTCCACCACCTTGTAGCCGGCTTTATCAAACTCGGCAAGGTCGCGTATTTGAGTGGCGGGGTTGCAAGATACATATACCACGCGCTTGGGCCCGAAGGCAAACAGCTGGTTCAGGAACACGAGGTCGCAACCCTTGCGGGGCGGGTCTATAACCACCGCTGTCTCCTCTGCCGGGAAATCCACCTGCTCAAAGATAGCCTCTGCGCTGGCAGCCAAGAACGACGCGTGTTCAATACCGTTGCTGCGGGCGTTGGCTCGTGCCCAGTCTGCACTGGTCTCGCTCACCTCCACACCCAGCACCTTTTCAAAACGGTGTGCCAGCGACAGCGCAAAGAGCCCGCTGCCACAGTAGGCATCCACCAAGTACTTGGCGCCGCTCGCGCATGCTTGCTCTGCCACATAACCGGTAAAGGCCGGCAAAATAAACGGGTTGTTCTGGAAGAAGTCGCCCGCCAGGAAATTGAACGTCAGCTCGCCCACATGCTCGGTGCAAATGGCATTATTGTTGGTGATAACGCTCCCCTCGCTGGCGCGCATCAGGATGGTGGCGCCGCGGCGGTATTGGGCAGCTGCCGCATGCACACTTTTGCGCACGGCGGGCAAGGCCTCATTAAGCTCATCCATCGCAATCGGGCATTGGCGAATATCGCACACCTCACTGCGCGACCCCACCTTCAAAAAACCGATATTGCCTATCTTGGCATCCTTGGGCTTGTGGAAGTGCGGCGTAATTTTGCTGCGGTAGCCATAGGTCACGGGGGAGGGAATAGCCGGGTTAACAGGCAGCTCCAACCCTGCTTGCAAGCGCAATAAATCGGCCACTTGCTCGGTTTTCCATTTAAGCTGCGCCTCGTAATTGAGGTGCTGGTACTGGCAGCCGCCGCAGTACCCGAACACGGGGCAGCGGGGCTCCACACGCTCGGGCGAGGGATCCAGCACTTCCACCAAATCGGCGCAAGAGCAGTTCTTGTCATTGCGGTACACGCGTGCTCTCACGCGCTCGCCGGGTAGGGTATAAGGCACAAAGACAACCCAGTTGTCAACACGGCCTACGCCATCACCTTGGTTGGAGAGGTTTTCAATGGTCAACTCAATCTCTTGGTGGTAAGAGAATGGTACCGGTACGAACTTGCGGGGCGGGGTGGGGGTGTTATTGCTCATTACCCTTTAGTTTTTTTTGCTTTGGCCGTTGACATCAAGAGGCAGATTCTTGGGCAGAGACGGAGAGCGCAGCCCGTGCATATCTGCAGCATTGGGGGCGGGGGCTTTATTCTCGCCGGTGCTGGCTGCTTCCTCCGGCGGGGCAAAATGGCCCATGCGCAAGCCACTGCGCCCGGGGATGCTGGTGGTCGGCTGATAAACGGGAGTATCGCTCGGTAATTCCATCGTGCCTTGTGTTTCTACCACCGCGCCTGCACTTGCTGTTTCCTGTAAGGTGGCTGCTGCAGCCTGTTGTTCTGCCGTGGGCGTTACCGTTGCTTTTTGCTCTTTCTTGGTAGCCGGCGTTTCTGCAGGTTGTTCATTCTGCTGCTGGGTCTGCGTAGAGCATGATGCCAAAATAATGGCCGCCGTTGCTGTCAAGAAATGTCTCAATCTCTTCATGTGTTTATCTTAGCATGCCTACCATAGGGGTGCAAGCCTAAATAATGTCCCCCTCCTATCTTATTGCTCCTTTGTTCTCCTAAAAAGCGAAATATTCTCGATATGTCAATAAAAATGCAACTTTTGATATGAATTGTCTTGACATTGCGCAAGAATCATGTAAACTCTCCCCCACCAAAACGAAAAACCAATTATAATCTTTACTTATGGCACACACTCAGTCCGCTAAGAAGCGCATCCGCCAGACGATTGCTCGCACTGCAATCAACCGTTCCACCATGTCCCGTGTTCGCACCCTTCGCAAGAAGGTTGCCGAGGCTGTAACCGGTAACAACAAAGAGGCCGCTGTAGAGGCTTACAACGTTTTTGCTTCTGCTATCGACAAGGCCGCTAAGAAGGGCGTTGTCCCCGCCAACCGCGCCGCTAACTACAAGAGCAAGGCCGCCAAGGCTGTGGCTACTCTCGCCTGAGCCCCCTTTCAGGTTTTTCTGTTTTCTGCAGGGTATCGATTGACGAATCGATACCCTGCCGTTTTTTTTTGCCGGCTGCTAGGCTAATTCCCCTTGATAAAACCACGTTTGAGCGAATCTCCATTTGCTGAGCAAGTTAAGCCCCCGTATTAACGGGTTATATGTTTTAAACGGAGAGGGGCCTCCTTATGTGGATTTCATAGGAATTTCTATGCTTTTACTTGAAGCTTTGCCTCAAAAATGGTAGAATATCCCCATGGCAAAGCGCGTATCGAAGAAAGCTAAAGATAATACCCCGCTCCCGTTTGAAAAGCAGATATGGGATGCTGCATGTGTACTCTGGGGGCATATTCCGGCTGCTGATTATCGTAAAGTTATTATTGGTTTGATTTTCTTGCGTTATGTATCTTCGCGCTTTGAAGCCCGTTACCAGCAGCTTGTGGAAGAAGGATACGGCTTTGAGGATGACCGCGATTTCTATTCCGAAGAGAACATTTTCTGGGTGCCGCAGGAAGCTCGCTGGGATACTGTCGCAGCAGCTGCGCATTCTCCCGAAATCGGGATGACGATTGACAACGCCATGCGTGCCATCGAGCGCGAGAACGATACGCTCAAGGATGTGCTGCCCAAGGACTACGCCAAGCCGGAGCTGGATAAGCGAGTGCTCGGTGAGGTGGTGGACCTCTTTACCAATCTGGATATGGGCTCTGCACAGGAAAGCACAGACCTGCTGGGGCGTACATACGAGTATTGCATCGCCAACTTTGCCGCATACGAAGGTACCAAGGGCGGTGAGTTCTATACCCCCGCCAGCGTGGTGAAAACACTTGTTGCCATCCTGAAGCCTTTTGAAAACTGCCGTGTGTATGATCCCTGCTGTGGTTCCGGCGGTATGTTTGTACAGAGCGCTCGCTTTATCGAGGAGCATAGCGGTCGCCGCGATGCTATCTCGGTCTATGGGCAGGAGTCCAACTCCGATACGTGGAAGATGGCTAAAATCAACATGGCTATCCGTGGTATTTCGGCGGATTTCGGTAAGCACCATGCCGATACCTTCCACAACGACCTGCACAAGACGCTTAAGGCCGATTTCATTCTCGCCAATCCTCCGTTCAATCTCTCCGGCTGGGGGCAGGAAAAGCTACAGGATGACGTGCGGTGGAAATATGGCACACCGCCTGCAGGCAATGCCAACTTTGCATGGATACAGCACATGATTCATCACCTTGCGCCCAACGGCAAGATTGGTCTTGTGCTGGCCAATGGTGCTGTTTCCTCCCAGCAAAGCGGCGAGGGTGACATCCGCCGCAACATCATCGAGGCTGACCTAGTGGAAGGCATCGTGGCTCTACCCACCCAGCTATTCTACAGCGTTACCATCCCGGTGACACTCTGGTTCATTTCCAAAGATAAGAAGCAGAAAGGGAAAACGCTTTTCATCGATGCCCGCAAGATGGGCACCATGATTGACCGCAAACACCGCGATTTTTCGGATGAAGATATCGCCCGACTGGCCGATACCTTTACGGCTTTCCAAAATGGCACCTTGGAAGATGTCAAAGGCTTCTGCGCTGTAGCTACCACAGAGGACATCGCCAAGCAGGATTACATCCTTACCCCCGGTCGATATGTCGGCATCGAAGAGCAGGAAGAGGATAGCGAGCCGTTCGATGAGAAAATGAAACGCCTCACTACTGAGCTTTCTTCTCTTTTCTCTCGTTCTCACGAGCTGGAAGAGCAGATTAAAAATAACCTGAAAGAGCTGGGGTATGAAATCTGAGTGGAATAGGGTACAGGTAGGGGAATTGTGTTCTCGTGTGTGCAGCGGAGGAACGCCTAAAAGTACAAATTCAGAATATTATGGGGGCGATATTCCATGGCTGAACACTAGGGAAGTTAATTTTAATCGCATTTCAAAGACGGAAGGCTTCATTACCCAAGCAGGCTTGGATAATTCATCGGCTAAATGGATTAAGAAGAATTGTGTTATTGTTGCCATGTATGGTGCAACAGCTGGACGCTGTGCTATTACTAAAATACCTTTAACAACCAATCAGGCGTGTTGTAACTTGGAGATTGATGATACTAAGGCAGATTACCGCTTTGTCTATTATGCGTTAAAAAATGAATATGTCAGGTTGTCATCAGCAGCCAATGGTGGAGCGCAGCAGAATTTAAACGCACAACAGGTAAAGGAATTTGATATCCCATATCCCCCACTCCCCATTCAGCGCAAAATAGCCTCGATTCTCTCCGCCTTGGACGATAAAATCGAAACCAATAACGCCATCTGCCGGAATCTGGAAGAGTTATTATTAACGATTTATCGTAACGTTATATGCACGAGTGAATGTGATGAGAAGGAATTAAATATTCTAGCTGAATTTTCGAATAGAAAAAAGCTGATTTCTGAATTAAATTGTCGAACATATTTTTCTACGGAAAATATGTTGTCAGGAAAAGCAGGGGCAATAGCAGCAGCATCTTTACCAACAACTCCAAAAGTTACGGCATGTAATCAAGGTGATATATTGGTGTCTAATATTAGACCTTATTTTAAGAAAATTGTCTATTGTTCAACAAAATGCGGGTGTTCTTCTGATGTGCTGTGTTTTCATCCAAAAGAAGATATTTGTTCAACATGGTTGTTTTGCTCGTTGTACGAGGATGATTTCTTCGACTACGTTACGGCTGGTAGTAAAGGAACAAAAATGCCACGTGGCGATAAAGCTTATATCATGAGGTATGGCATAGCTGTTCCAACTCGCGAGAAACTGGAAGAATTTAAGGCTACAGGAGATCTTGTTTTGACTCAAATAAATTGCCTACGTTCAGAAAATGAGCGCTTGAATAAATTGCGCGAAGTTATTCTTCCTAAGCTCATGAATGGTAAGTTAGATATAGAAAATATTAAAGCCTAAATTATGGATATAGAGAAAAAGGCCGTTGCCACGATAGAGAATGTTATTGCGAGTTGCGATTATTTGGAATCGCAGATAACCAGCAACGATAAGGGAGTATCGTGGGATGGATGTATTAATGTGTATAAGAAAAGGGGAGATGTGCATGAGAAAAAGGATTTATACAAGAGTGTGCGAGTTCAGATAAAAGGACAGAAAAAGAATGTTGTAAAATCGAAAAGTATAAAGTATTCGGTGCAAATAGCTGACTTGAGAAACTATTTGACTGAAGGGGGAACTGTTTTTTTTGTCGTATGCATCAATAATGAAAGAAACGAATATCAGATCTATTTCCGGTCATTACTGCCTATCGATATAAAGCCAATCCTGAAAAAATATGGTAAACAAAAAAGCAGAACGTTGGAGTTCGCTCCATTTCCATCTGATGCAGATGAGGTTTCTGAATTGTTTGTTAATATAGCTGCCAATATGAAGAAACAGATGCCTTTTATCAATGCAGAAATAACAACATTAGAGGATTTGCAAAAGGATGGGAATCCAATAAAATTAACGTTTAGTTATGCCAGTATATCAGAATTCGGATGTAAAACTACCGATGTCTATTACAATTATAGTCATTATGTATATGTAATGAATGATAAAGGTGAAGAAATTCCTGTTGGTAAAAAGAAAATGAATCAAAAAAACAGGGTTATACAACAACCGGTATTAGTAAATGGGAAAAAATATTATGATGAGTTTTCATTAAGAGAGACTAAATTCGAAACATATTACATGTTTGGAAATGGGGTTTATGTAAAGTATAAAAAGCAAGACAAGACGAGAGGTAAACTTGAATTTAATTTTTCCGGTAATCTTGATCAGCGCATAAAAGATGCTGAGTTTGTATATGCATTTGTATCTGAAAATAATTTAGTGATAGGTAATACTATTATCGTAGATTCATGTGCAGAATCAGGTTTGAGTAATATAGATAAAGAAAAACTCAAAAATCATATATGCTGGCTTTATGATGTAAAAAGCATGTTGCAGATGATTTCTTTTAAGCAGGATTTCAATTATGATTTATTGACACCCAATGATGCATTGGGGCTAAAAATTCTGGTAGATGGAGTTGTTTTCAAGAACGCTGTAAAAATTAAATGTAAAGCCCCGGCAATTGCAAACTTTACTATAGCTGGTCACGTGTTGTCGGTTTTCGTTGAAGAATCAGAGGAAGAGAAAGGTAAATATTTTTTGTCGAATTTTAATGACCTAAAAGGAGAATTGCAAGTAGAAGAAACATCCGGTGAGAAGTATCCCATATCCGTGTATATGTTAATGTCTCGGGATCATATAGAAAGATGTGAAAATATAGACTTCGATTGCCTGTTGGAACAAGTTAAGAGGCTTGATAATTTGGAACGTTTATCACCGAAAATTAATGAATTATTATTGAATTTGCTTTCTGTATATGATAAGAGTGGCGATAAAAGAATAGAACTATTGGATGTTGCACTTAATTTGTCAGAGTGGATTTTAAAAAATGATAAGTTTATATCTTCTGAAATATCGAATCTGAATTATTTACAGACGATTAAAAGAAAACGTGCATTAGAACAAGATGAGAAGCAACAACTGAGCAAAATGGGGTTAAGGCAAGATTTATCTCATGAATATCACATGGCTATACATCTATTGTTGGATGAGCAAGTATCTGCTGAATGCCATTTTTCATGCTTGAATGAAGAAATGCAACGCGTCTATCGAGATATGCCTATTTTTCGATTTTGGAACGAGAACGGTTGACTTGAAATAGGAATGGTAGTATACTTAGTAAGCTGGTATGAATCAATCGCTACAGAATGTATTTGAATCTCTTTCCGCCCCCTACTTATTTGTGGGGAGTGGTTTTAGTCGCCGTTATTGTGCTGCGCCCTCATGGCAGGAATTATTGATGCGATTGGCTAAGGAAACGAGGGCGGACAAGGAGTATCCCTTTGCCAGCTATAAATCAGAAGAAGAGGAGGCAGAGCCTAGTGTTATCTATCCTCGTATTGCAACGAAGATAGAAAGAGACTATAATCGATTGTTTTTTGCGGGAGAGATAGGGAAGGGGAAAGAGCATGCGCTGGTAGATTATGAAAAAAGTGGGGAGTCGCCGTTCCGTCGGCATCTAGCATATATTTTTTCTGAAATATCAAAAACGTCCTTGCCTCCGGATTTGGAAGAAGAGCTTTCTGATTTAGGGGTAATCGCTAAACATAGTGTCAATGGCGTTATTACAACGAACTATGATGGTTTTTTGGAGACCATTTTTCCTGAGTATGATGTATACATCGGGCAAGAGGATTTGATTTTTTCTCAATCAACGGGGGTGGCTGAAATATATAAGATTCACGGCTGCCATATGAAACCTCGTAGTTTAGTATTTACGGAATCTGATTATGATGGTTTTGAGAAACGAAAAGCATATTTGACCGCAAAATTGCTGTCCATTTTTATGGAGAACCCGGTAATATTCTTTGGCTATTCTGCTAATGATAGCGATATTCGCGGGATTTTCGAATCCATTGCAAATTGTCTGAGCGCTGAACATTTGATGCAGCTGGGCAAACGTATCATTTTTGTAGACTACAAAGCTGAGCAGGACGGAACAACAGTAGCGACCGCGTTCATGCGATTAAATGACAAAAATATGAGTTATACTCATATTATTACGAATTCGTATCTCCCTATCTTCAAGAGCTTGTTGAAAGTTAAGCGTAATTACGACCCTCGCATTCTCCGGAGATTAAAGAAAGACGTATACAGTACCATTACCACAAATGATGCGGTGGATGTCGTAAAAGTTATCTCAGATGGTGATTTCTTTGACTCTAACTATCAATTTAAGCATAATGCCTTGGTGGGGTTGTCCGTAAGTGGTCACGGCGGGCATAATGTACTGGACGCGGAAGATGTGTATCGAAATGTTATTCGACAAGATGGAAAGATTGAGATAAAGAGTTTTGTGGAGAGTTGGCTGGTTGAAAAAATGGCTAAAAATGAGTATCCTGTGTTTTTCTATGTAAGGCAGTATTGGGAGAAATATCCCAATGCCGTATTACCGGAAAACATTATAGAATACATGAATAATCATTCGACTTTTGATTCTTTTCTGAATAAGAATATAAGACGAGGTAAAAAGAATCGGCAACATTCCACAATTTCACAACTAAAAGAGGAATGGGAAAATCTGAAAAACAGGTACATGAAGGTAATGTATCTGGATGAGGAGGAGTTGAACGATGGTAAGCTTCTGGCCTTCCTGCGAGAGCATATGGCGAAATGTCCAGATTGCCTTCAGCCCGGGGCGGAATACACAACTGATTTGAAACGATTGATTCGTCTTTGCGATTATCTTGAAAACGCGACCGCCGTTCTCGGTGGCGAGAACGGCGGTAAAAGATCTTTTGAGGGCTGTGCGACGGAGCATCATGACAAGGATTCATCGATACGACGAACCGATCCCACGGGAGCCCCATCTGAGGAAAGTATATCATAAATAAGCTTGATGTCAATAGCCTAGATGCAAACAGTCAAAAAATGTCTACTTTTTTTACAGAAGCCTCCTATGAGAACTCCCTGATTGAGCTGTTCTGCGAGATGGGGTACAGGCATGTATATGGCCCGGAGGTAGAGAGAGACTATTATAGTCCTCTCTATGAGGCAGAGCTGGAACAATCGCTTTGCCGATTGAATAGGGGCTTGCCTTATGAGGCGATAGAGGAAGCCATTCGCAAGTTGAAGGATTTGGGCTTGGGAGACTTGACGCAGAAAAATGCCGTGTTCATGGAATACCTGCAACTCGGTGTGGAAGTCACTTACTCGGAGCGGGGTGAAAATCGCTCGGCCTTGGTATATCTGGTGGATTACAGCAATGCCGATAATAACTCCTTCATTATCGCGAACCAATGGACGTATATTGAATACAGCAACAAGCGCCCGGATTTGCTGGTATTCCTGAACGGCTTGCCCGTGGTTTTGATGGAGCTGAAGAGCCCCAGCCGCGAGGAAACGGATGCCAGCGAAGCATACGCGCAGATTCGCAACTACATGCAGGAAATCCCTGCCATGTTCCATTACAATGCCATTTGTGTGATGAGTGACATGCTCACCTCCAAGGCGGGTACAATTACCTCCGGTGAAGACCGCTACATGGAGTGGAAGACAAAGGATGGCAACTACGAAAACACGCAGCAAGCAGGATTTGACACTTTCTTTGAGGGCATGTTCCAGCGGAAGCGGTTGCTGGACATTCTGAAAAACTTCATCTGTTTCTCCGATGACGGTTCTACGAGCTTCAAGATACTGGCGGCATACCACCAATATTTCGCGGTGAAGAAAGCTGTTGATTCGACTGCTAAAGCCACACGTGGGGATGGTAAAGCCGGTGTGTTCTGGCATACGCAGGGCAGCGGCAAATCTCTCTCCATGGTGTTTTATGCTCATCTTTTGCAGGATGCTTTGGATAGCCCCACCATTGTGGTGTTAACTGACCGCAATGACTTGGATGACCAGTTGTTCGGGCAGTTCTCCAAGTGCCGCCGCTTTTTGCGACAGGAACCTGTACAAGCTGAGGACAGAGGGCATTTGGTGAGACTGCTGGAGGGACGCAAGGCAAACGGCATCATCTTTACCACCATGCAGAAGTTTACGGAAAGTGCCGAGCCGCTTTCCAAACGCCGCAATATCATCGTGATGGCAGATGAAGCGCACCGCAGCCAGTATGGTCTGAGCGAGCGCATCCGCATGACGAAAAACGAAGACGGCGAGACGGTGGCCAAGCGCGTGGTAGGCGCAGCGCGACTGATTCGCAACGCGCTGCCCAATGCCACCTTCATCGGCTTTACCGGCACCCCCGTTTCCTCCCGTGACCGCAACACGGAAGAGGTGTTCGGCCATACCATCGACATTTACGACATGACCCAAGCGGTGGAAGATGGTGCAACCCGCCCCGTTTACTACGAAAGCCGAGTGGTGAAGTTGAATCTGGATGATACCACGCTGCAGCTCATTGATAAGGAATATGAGGTGATGGCAGAAAATGCCGACCCGGAAGTCATCGCTCGCAGCAAACAGATACTGGGGCAGATGGAGGCCGTGTTGGGCAACCCGAACACCATCAATTCTCTGGTTACGGATATACTGGAGCATTACGAGGATAACCGAGAATACCTGCTGACGGGTAAGGCTATGATAGTGGCTTACTCTCGCGATATCGCTTTGCAGATATACCACCGCATCCTCGAGCTGAGGCCGGATTGGGAGGAAAAGGTTGCCGTGGTCATGACGGAAAGTAACAAAGATCCCGAGGAATGGCGGGAGATTATCGGCAATAAAAAGCACCGCGAGGAGCTTGCCAAGAAGTTCAAGGATAATGCATCCCCTCTGAAAATTGCCATTGTGGTGGATATGTGGCTGACCGGGTTTGACGTACCCTCACTGGCGACCATGTATGTGTACAAGCCGATGTCCGGGCATAACCTCATGCAGGCCATAGCTCGCGTGAATCGAGTCTTTAAAGACAAAGAGGGCGGTCTGATTGTTGACTATGTGGGTATAGCTGCTGCCTTGAAGAAGGCAATGAGTGATTACTCCGCGCGAGACCGCAAGAATTATGGCGATACCGATGTAGCTCGTGTAGCCTACCCGAAGTTCTTGGAAAAGCTGGAAGTGTGCCGCGATTTGTTCCATGGCTACGATTACTCCATCTTCCGGAACGGCTCAGATTTACAAAAGGGTAAGTGCATCACCAGGGCAGTCAATTACCTGCTCGCTCGGGACAAAGAGGAGGCGCGCACCTCCTTTATGAAAGAAGCCCTGATGCTTCATCAGGCGCTTTCCTTGTGTTCCTCGATAGCGGAGGAACATGACCGCATGGAAGCGGCCTTCATGGAGGCCGTGCGCGTGCTGTTGGTGCGTTTGGAAAACACCGGAGGCAAACGCAAGCTGTCGCTACAGGAAATCAATCAGCGTATCAATGATCTGCTGAAGCAGAGTATCAAGAGTGATGGTGTTATCAACCTGTTCTCTGATGCTAAGACGGAGTTCTCGCTATTTGACCCGAAGTTTCTGGCAGAAATAGCCAAGCTGGATAGTAAGAACTTGGCGTTGGAATTACTGCGCAAGCTCATTCTGGAGCAAGTCCGGGTATACAAGCGAACGAACGTGGTGAAGTCTGATAAGTTCAGCGATATCATCAAGCAATTGATGAACAAGTACCTCAACGGGCTGTTAACCAATGAGCAGGTAATCGAAGAGCTGTTGAAATTGGCTAAGCAGATTACGAAAGAGCACAAGGAGGGCGAAAAGTATGGACTGACTCCGGAGGAGTTTGCATTCTACGATGCGCTGACCAAGCCGGAAAATATCAAGGATTTCTACGAGAATGACCAGCTGGTGGCGCTCACTCGAGAATTGACAGAAACCCTGCGACGCAACAAGACGATTGATTGGCAACGCCGCAATAGCGCACGCGCCAAAATGCGCACCATAATCAAACGCCTGCTTAAGATATACAAATACCCGCCTGAGGGTATGGAAGATGCCGTGCAGACCGTTATGCAGCAATGTGAGCTTTGGGCTGATAACATCACGCCCTACGCATACGAATACGCCGAAGTTGAGGAAAACGTGATGGAGGCAGCAGAGGAAGATGTATAAAGCTACCTAATACAAGTTAATTTGCTAAGATGTTTTTTGAATCAAAAAATCACGTCGCATACGAGAGACCGCAAAAGGTTAGAATTGGAGAAAATAACGATTTGATTATTAGAAGTAGTCAACTTATACAAAGAGATTTTTCTAATTTTATATTGCAAATAGAGCTCTCAGTTGCCAACGCTAAACAAGAGCTAAAAGGGACTGATATTTTGTGTTATTATGGAGAAACATTAGCAATAGCTCAAATAGGAGAACTTCGTTCCTCCTCTGTATCGTATTCTGACGAATGCGTTTTGTTTAAACAAGGTTACCTTTGTAAAAAAATCATTTTAGCTAATGATAACACTCCTCTTTCAGCTAGTAATATTGACTATATTATTCCCTTTTCTAAAATAAAACCATTTGATAATTATACTGATTGCTTGAATGGCTCTACATTGTTGGATTCTATATCTATCACCGGAAAAAAAGCAACATGGGAGTTAAAAAATTTGATTAGTATGGAGAATGGCGCGTTTTCTGTTTCTCCATACATATTGGGTAAAGCACATTTCTTTACTGACCATTTAATATTGAGCACCTCTCAACCATTTTCTCCAGATGTTGATAATGAGGCATACAATATTGCCTATCTATTGCAGTTAGCACTGGGAAATTTAGCGATGCCTGTTAAAAGAATTGTCCGCAGAGGGGAACAAATAATGGAGATAGATGCATTACACACTCCAAATAAAATTCCTTGCTTTTGGTCACCTTTGGGAGCTTCTCGAAGAGGGGAACAAGGGCGAATAAAACAGTACATAGAAAATGCGTTGACTTGTATTAACGCTGGCAAATTAGGAGAGAGTGAAAAATGGCGAGCAGTTATGGCTACCTATGCGACGATGAATATGCGACATGTGCATTTAGAACATAGGCTTCTCTTCTGCTATTTGCTGCTTGATTCTCTATATAATATGTATGTCGGTCTGGAAAAGCCTCAAGCTGTCACGAAGCATCTGACGCTACAATTTGATTCATCTGAACTGGAACATGATTTAGCTGCTGTTTTTTATAAACACCGTATACCAAAAGCAGAAAAAGGAGCAAAAAAGATTATCGAGGAATTGGGGAAACGTGGTCAAGGAAGAGGTAAAGTCCAATCTTTCGAGGAGAGAGTTTATCAACTGTTTGAAAAATATTCATGTTCTCCACCAGCATCCATGGATTTGCAACAAAGGAATGATATTATACACGAGGGCAGCCTGAAAATAGAAAATACAGGAGAAAGTTTAAAACTAATGACTCGTCTTTTTAATTCCGTAACAAAGCTCCTATTTAAAATATTACAATATGAAGGCTCAATAGACATTTTCCCTGAAGACGATTGGCAGGTAACTCACAATTAAGCCTATATCACATTTTATGCCTATAAAAAAAGTCAAAATAACTAATTTTAAGCATTTTAAAGACACCTTTACCATCGAATTAGATAAGGGAGTCAATATTCTTGTCGGCAAGAATGGCGAGGGTAAATCGACTATTCTTGAGGCAATAAATCTTGCACTAACAGGATTCTATCATGGCCGAGCAGTAAGCAGAGAATTGTCGCAATATCTTTTCAACACTGATGCAGTGAAGGAGTACATCGCAGCAATTCAATCCGGAGATTTTGCTTTTTCTCCGCCAAGTATTTCTATAGAAGTGTTTTATGACTCGTCTAATGGTAACCCTGAATTTGAGGGCAACCGAAACTCCGAAAGGGTGAATGGTATATGTGGATTCTCATTCAATATTTCGTTTAACGAAAAGTATAGAGATTCCTACACTCATTTTTTGCATGATAAGCCTGAATCCATTTCTACATTACCTCTCGAGTATTATGAAGTTACATGGGAAACATTTTCCCGCAAAATCATAACTCCGAAAGATATAAAACTAAGTAGTTCTTTTGTCGATTCTTCTCGTAATACCTACAGGAGTATTTCTGACGTTTATATTGCTAGAATCATTAAAAACTCCATCGAAGATGAAGATCGTTTAATATTATCACAAGAATATAGGGAACTCGCCTCCAGATTTGCTCAAACAGAGGCGATTAACAGCATTAACCAAAAGCTTAACAGAGTAGAAAAACCGTTCATCTCAGGAGAAAAGGTAACGCTTAGTGTAGATATAGGGAGTAATGCCTCTTGGGAAAATCCACTTATAGCACTAGCTAACGATATACCTTTCTCTTATATAGGTAAAGGCTCTCAATGTATCTTGAAAACAGAACTCTCACTCCGTTCTAAAGAACATGAGAACGCAGGTATTGTGCTAATAGAAGAACCTGAATGCCACCTATCTCATTCAAATCTGCAAAAATTAGTATCGCATATAGAGCAACAATCATTAGGCAAACAAATCATCATATCGACGCATAGTAGTTATGTTACAAACAGGTTAGGGCTTAGGAAGGTCATTATGATTGCAAATAAAAAACAAAGCCAACTTAAAGCTCTTCCTGAAGATACTGCAACTTTCTTTAAAAAGCTGTCGGGATATGATACTCTGAGATACATTCTATGTGACAGAGCTTTCTTAGTAGAAGGACCGTGTGATGCGCTTATTATAGAAAGAGCCTACAAAGATAAATGGGGAAAATACCCGGCAGATGAAGGATATGACATCATTGAGGTAGGTACTTCTTTTTCTCGTTTTTTAGAGCTTGCTGAGTCTTTGAAAATAGAAACCACCATTGTAACAGACAATGATGGCAAGCCAGAAGCCCTCAATGCTAAATATGCAAAATACAACAATTGTAGCCATATAACAATATGCTATGAACCGGAGTCGATTGCGCTTCCTGAAAATCTAAAAGGTAGCCTTGAAGAAAATTATAACTACAATACATTAGAGCCCTGCTTATACAGATCTAATGGAGCTTCTAAACTTTGTGAGATTTTGGAAATCCCGAACGAGAGCGAAGCTCATCTTCTTAAGTACATGAAGCGCAACAAGACCGATTGCGCTCTTAAAATTAGCAGCTCCGAAGCATCTATAACCTATCCAAATTACATTCAGCGTGCAATCTCAAAAAAATAGATTATTTATTGCTGCGGCAGGTGCTGGTAAGACAACTTTTATTGTCAAGGAATCCGCCGCTAGGAAAGATAAGAGGATTCTCATAACCACTTTTACTGAGCAAAATGAAGTAGAAATACGTAATAAATTCAGACAATTATATAAAAAGGTTCCTGAACATATAACGATTCAAACTTGGTTCTCGTTTTTGCTAGAGCATGGGGTTAGACCATATCAATCATTTCTCTTTGACAGAAGAGTGGAGGGAATGAAATTGGTGGCAAAACAGTCTGCAATCTGGTTTACAAATAAAGACGGAGTAGATATTCACTTTCCTGAAACTAATATAGAAAAGCATTATTTTAACGAAGATGCCGATATTTACTCAGATAAAATAGCTAAATTTGCTTATCAAATTAACAGGCTATCAAAAGGTGCTGTTCTGTCTCGTTTGGAAAGGATTTATGATTCTATATACATTGACGAAGTTCAGGACTTATCTGGATATGATTTGGAGTTGGTTAAAATTATCGCTAATTCTACAATTTCACTCACCTTAGTTGGCGACCCTAGGCAAGTTACATATCATACCCATTGGGAACGAAAAAATAAAAAATACTTGCAAGGAAAGATAAAAGAGTACATTGAAGATAAGTGTAAAAAGCAGTTCTTAATAGATTTAGAGTATTTGCAAAACTCATATAGAAACAACGCATCTATATGTCTTTTGGCTAACCAACTTTTTCCAGATTACTCCCCGAGCTCGTCTATCTCAGAACATGAAACGACAGACCATGAAGGAATTTTCGGAGTGAGAGAAAAAGATGTTGACGCTTATTTATCGCATTATTATCCCGCCCAGCTCAGGTATTCAAGGAAAAGGACTGTAAATGAATTATTTTCTCCTATTTATACATTTGGAGAAGCTAAAGGAAAAACCTTTAATCGAGTTCTCATATATCCCACGACTGCCATGCTTAAGTGGTTGAAAAATAGAGATACAAATCTTGAATTTACCATGCGTTGTAAAACGTACGTTGCTATTACTAGAGCTATTCATAGCGTTGCCTTCGTTATTCCAGACAACGAAAGCATTGATGCTCACGATGTGCGCCTATTAAAATTCGCTGAGGGGTGAGTTAATTGACAATTCTTTATAATCTGCTACAATAGCCTAACGAATCATGGATACAAGCAAAGGTTACATTTACATTCTGACGAATCCGTCTTTCCCGGATTACGTGAAGATTGGCTATGCAGACAACGTGGAAGCACGATTGAAGCAGCTTAACAGCACGGAATGCACACCGTTTGCATTCCGTGTGTACGCCACCTATGAGGTTCTCGCACGTTTGGCGGATAAAGGGGTACACAGCATTATTGACAGCCTTAATCCGGTGTTGAGATCTTCCGAGATGTGCAATGGCAGATTGCGTGTCCGTGAGTTCTACGCGATGACTCCCGAGGAAGCATACAAGATTTTTGAGGCTATGGCCAACATCCATGCTTGCCCTGAACGCCTGCGTCTGATTCCTGCTAGTACCGAGGAGAAAAAGGACGAGGAAGAAGCTATCAAAATCGAGGAGGAAACGCAAGAACGCAAAGCACGTTTCTCTTTTGAAGCCATCAACATCGAGCAGGATGAGGAAGTAGAGTTTTGGTACACCAGTAACCTCCGGCATCATGTGCCGCGTTCTCAACGATAGGCAGGTAGAATACGAAGGGAAAACCTGGTCGCTTTCCGGCCTTGCCCGCTATCTCACAAAAGCAAAAAACTGTATCCCCAGACCTCATTACTTCAAATACAAGGGCGAGTGGCTCAACGATATCCGCGCCCGCCTCGGGGTCTAAAACCACTCAAAGCAATCCCTCAAAAGGGTAGATACTCTGAGAAAGCCTCCGTTCGATTGAAAAATACTCCACTTAATCCAAGAAACCGAATCAGAAAGCAATCTGGTTCGGTTTTTGCTTTGCATAGATTTTCAATACTTACGCCAGCGTAGGCATTGCTCGACTCTTCGTCTAACATTGTGGAATGACTAGATGGCGGAAGAGAAAAAGACGGAGAAAAGTAATCATAAAACGCACAAAAAGATTGAGCATGGAGGAGAAAACTCCTACCATGCCCTGTGTTGTGTTTTTGAAGTACTTGAAAATTACGGGGTCGGGCGAGGATAGTCAAGGCAAATTTGAGTATTCCGAGTGTAAAGAAGTAAAAAAGGAAACTTGTCCTCATTGTGGAGGAGAAGAAATCTATGCGCATGGCTATTATCATCGCAAGGTAAGTGCAATGGGGAAAGATGGAGCAAGGAAGCGACAGAAGATTAAGGTAAAATGTTAGAACCTAATCTGCGTCTACTAAAGGGGAGAGAAATTACTGTGGGCTTTTATAGAAAAATGGAACTGATTCAACGCTGTGGCTTTGGTTATCGCAACTTTCAAAACTACCGGTTAAGAGTATTAATCGAATGTGGGCGAATTTTAGTATAAAAAATCAAATTCCACAATGTTAGGACTTGGCCCCTTCTTTTTGATGTTATGCGCAAAAAAGAACAATAAAGTGAAAAAAATGCACTTTATTGGGGAAGAGCACGAATGCCAGGATGATACAAGGTTTCTTATTCAGAAAACGGTACACGAAAAAGGCTGACTTCGTATGAAGTCAGCCTTGATACACGAGAAGAGATTCGAACTCCTGACCAACTGTGTGTAAGACAGCCGCTCTACCACTGAGCTACTCGTGCTTTGCACTGGGTGCGCCGCAATTATATCAGGGTTTGAAGATGATTGCAAGCTTTATTTTGTAAAAAATGCGATTTTTTTGCATTTTTTTGTAAATTTGTGCAATTTTTGGGTAAAAAAGAGGCGCAAACGGGCATTTGGAAGCCGATTTGCGCCTGAAGAGGTGATTTTTTACCCTGATTTATTTCGTGACGAGGCTGTGGCCGGTCATTTCAGCGGGCTGGGCAATGCCGAGCAGGCTGAGCAGGGTGGGGGAGATGTCTGCCAAGATACCGTCGCTCAACTTCACTTGGTCTTGGTCGGGGCCGCAGTAGATGAGGTCTACCAAGTTGGTGGTGTGAGCGGTGTTGGGGGAGCCATCGGGGTTGAGCATGTTCTCGCAGTTACCGTGGTCTGCGCAGATAAGGCAGCAGCCGCCGAGCTCAAGAATCTTGTTGACGCTCTTCTCCAGAGCTTTGTCCACGGCCTCGCAGGCGGTGATGCCGGCCTCGAGGTAGCCGGTGTGGCCCACCATGTCGGGGTTGGCAAAGTTCATGATGGCGATATCGTAGTTAGCGATGGCGTCCACAAACTTATCTGCTACCTCGCCAACGCTCATTTGGGGCTTGAGGTCGTAGGTAGCAACCTCGCGGGGGGAGGGAACCAAGATGCGGTCTTCGCCCTCGAACTGGGTTTCTACACCACCGTTGAAGAAGAAGGTAACGTGTGCGTACTTCTCCGTCTCAGCGATGCGGAGCTGTTTGAGACCGGCAGCGGCAATTACCTCGCCGAGGATGTTGGTGAGCTGCTCTTGCTCGAACACCACGGGGGTGGGGTAGCATGCCTCGTACTCAGACATGGTGATGTAGTGTACGTGCGGGTGGGCACCACGCTCAAAGCCGTCGAAGTCGTCGTAAATGAAAGCGCGGGAGAGCTCGCGGGCGCGGTCGGCTCGGAAGTTGAAGAAGAATACCACGTCTTCGTCGCGTACGCGCTGCGTGTCTGCCTCGCAGAAGATACCGGGCTTGAGGAACTCGTCTGTCACGCCCTCGGCATAGCTCTTCTCTGCAAACTCTGCGGGGGTGCAGGTGCAAACCTCGCCTTGGCCGAGCACGATGGAGTTCCATGCAACTTGCACGCGGTCCCAGCGTTTGTCGCGGTCCATGGCATAGAAGCGGCCTACCACTGTGGCAATCTTAGCGCCGTAGGGGGCAATGGCCTCTTGCAGCTGAGCCAGGTAGCCGGCACCGCTCTTCGGGTCTGTATCACGGCCGTCGGTGATGGCGTGAATCATGATGTCTTTTACGCCGGCTTCGGCAGCAATCTTGACAACGCCGATGAGGTGGTCGATATGAGAGTGAACGCCGCCGTCGGAAACGAGGCCGAGCAGGTGCAGGCGGGTACCGGCAGCCTTGGCGAATGCCTCTGTAATAACGGGATTTTTGGCAAGGGAGCCATCGTTGATGGCATTGGTAATGCGGCAGAGGTCTTGGAATACCACGCGACCTGCGCCCAAGTTAAGGTGGCCTACTTCGGAGTTGCCCATCTGGCCGTCGGGCAGGCCTACGTCTTGGCCGGATGCGCCCAGCATAGCGCGCGGGCAGGTGGCCAACAGTTTGTCAGTGAACGGGGTGTCAGCGAGCACGGTGGCGTCGCCGGTCTGCTTGGCAGCCTCAGGCCCCTGAGGGTTGCGGCCCCAACCATCGCGAATAATCAATACTACGGGTTTGTTTGCCATGCGGACATTTTATCACGTTTTTTCCCCTTTGTGAAGCCTGAATTACATAAAACGCGCTTGCCGGCGGTACTTTGTGCGTTCTCGTATAAATTCCGATTATTTTTAGGGGGAAATTATTAAAAAAGCAGCTGATAAGGGGTAATTTTGGCGTTGTGCGAGGGTGTTTTGCCACTTGCCGTATACCGGATGCAGAGGCAATGTTAGAGTAATGTCATATTTCTAACTTGCCAAATGGAGCGAAGTTTGCTAGAATACGATTAAAGAGTAATGATGCTCTATTAATATACATTGCATATTATGAACAAAATCGCATATTTGGCTATGTTGGCTGCTCCCGCAGCTGTGGTTCCGTCCTATGCTCATGAGGCTCCCGTTTTCTTCGGGGAAGGGGTGGAGCAGTTTTCTCCTGCTCAGCAGTTCGGTTATGGTCTGTTCTTGATTTCCATGAAGTATGTGGAGCTTACTTCATCCCCTGAGATTGAGACGAACCCTGATGCTGTTGCTGCAAAGATTGAGGAGCTTACCCAAGTTGTCTACAGCCTGTATGAAATTCCTTTGTCCAAGGAGGATTTGGCAGAGTTGCAGGATATTCAGGCTAAGCTTCTTGTTACCGAGGAGTACAACGATGTTCAAGCTCGTGGCGCTGCTGCTGCCATGAAGATTAAGGGTGCTGATTACTACGGCTCCGAAAGACTTAAGAGCGCTATCCGCGATTTCACCATGGGTGCCATGGGTTATCGCCGTGGTGAGTAAGATTTTTTTACTCTTTTTGAAAGTGGGAGGTAGGTTGAATGGCCTACCTCTCATTTTTTTTTGAAAAATATAGAAAAATTCAAAATTAGGCTTGCAATGCCTACCTGTTTGCTGTACATTCTTAGTAACTCATACTTCTTTTATATGAAAAGGGTCATCACATTGTTGAGTATTCTTGCCGGATTAAGCAGCGTTTCCTCCGCCGAAACCTTATGGGTATATGGCGTCAGCGAACATGGCGGTTGGTATGATGCCGATAAAACGGATAAAGCCGCAGATTATAATAAGTGCTGGGCTGCTGTGTCTTCCAACCTGATTAACTGGTGGCAAAATCAGTACGTGGTGAAATCTCCCACCGTGAACTTGAAGGATATACCTGATGAAGATGCCGTGTGGGAAAAATACCGCACTTGTGCTACCACGTCAATGGGGGATACCGCTATTGGCGTGGATTGGTGGTGGACAGGCGAGGCCTATGACCTTTATTCTTATATAGGTGGTACTCCCTTTATTCAGGATGGTAATACGTGGTCGGCTGCGTATTATGCTTATGACGTGCCTAGGAACGACTATTCATATCTCGATTACGTGAATACAGTGTCGGTTTCTGCCATTGATTTGTCCAAATATCTGTATGACGCGATGTCTGATTATGATAAACAGCGCTTGGGGTTCGGCATTAACCTCGGCGGGCAGAATGGACACGGGGTCACATTGTGGGGGGCTGATTTCGGGGCAGATATGACGCTGCAGGCGGTATATATCACGGACTCTGATGACGTAACGGAAGGTGGCGGTGACTTTGACCTCAAGAGATTTGAAGTATATAGAGAGAATGGTGCGTATTACCTGAAAGATTATTGGTCTACCACCAACAAAATTGATTCTCTGACTGTGCTGGATGCCTCCGCAACAGATGCTTGGGGGATGGAGCGTATCTATTTGACAGCCCCTGTCCCCGAGCCGACAACGGCAACCCTCAGCTTGCTTGCTCTGGCCGGCTTGGCTGCTCGCCGTCGCCGTAAGTAATATTTGAATAAAAAAGAAAAGCTTCCCGGTGTCTGTAGATGCCGGGAAGCTTTTTTTGACAAAGTTGATAAATCAACCGTTTTGCAGCTTAATTTCGGCGCGTTTGCGTGCCGTGGCATCGAGGATGCGCTTACGCATGCGGATGAAATGCGGGGTAGCCTCAACCAGCTCATCGGGTTCGATGTACTCAATGGCACGCTCCAGCGAGAATACGCGTGGCGGCGTGAGCTGGATGGAGTCATTCTTGGTGGCGGAGCGGTGGTTGGTGAGGTGCTTCTCGCGCGTGGGATTAACGGGTATGTCGATGGGCTTGGGGTTCTCGCCCACAATCATGCCCTCGTATACTTCATCACCCGGGGCAATGAAGAGAGAGCCGCGCTCTTCCATAGCCTGCAAGGCGTAGGGGCGGGCGATGCCGTTTTCCATCGAGATAAGGGTGCTGCACTGGCGGGTGACGATTTCGCCGGCGTAAGGTGCATACTCTTTGAAAAGGTGAGAGAAGATACCGTGGCCGCTGGTAAGGTTCACCAGCTCGAACTCAAAGCCGATGAGGCCGCGTGTGGGGATGGTGGCCTGTATATAGGTGCGGCCTGTGCCGGTGGTCTCCATGTTTTCAAGAATGCCACGGCGGTTGCCGAGAATGCGCACGGTGCCGTTGGCGCATTCATCGGGCACCTCAATAAACACGGTTTCAAAGGGCTCGCAGGTTACACCGTCTATTTCTTGAGTAATTACTTTGGGGCGAGACACGAGCACCTCGTAATTCTCGCGGCGCATTTGCTCTACTAAAATGGCAATCTGCATGGTACCGCGTGCAGATACCAAGAACACGCCCGCCAGGTCGGTGTCTTCTACCTTAATGGAGATGTTGGTGCGCATCTCGCGCATCAGGCGGTCGCGGATAACGCGGCTGGTCACATTCTTGCCGTCCTTGCCACCCAGTGGGCCATCGTTGATGCTGAACTCCATCTGCACGGTGGGCGGGTCAATTTGCACAAAGGGCATGGCTTCTTCCTCCGGGTCGGCTACCAGGGTTTGGCCAATGTCCACATCCTCAAAGCCGGAGAGCCCGATGATGTTGCCGGCCTCGCCCACGGCAGAGTCCGTAGTCTGCAAGCCGCTGTATTCAAAGAGCTTGGTGACTTTGCCCTGAATGCGGTTGCCATCCGGCTGCAGCAGGTAAAGCGTGTCACCTTTCTGTACTCGGCCACTGGTAATGCGGCCCACGGCTACACGGCCCACGTAGTCATCCCAATCAATGTTGGAGATAAGCATCTTGAACGGTTTCTCGGGGTCGGCATCTTTGGGGGCCGGTATGTGGTTTACGATTTGGAAAAGCAGGGGGGTGCAGTCCACGGGAGGCTCGTTCACCGGGCTGTTCATAAAGTAGCCATCGCGTGCAGAGCCATACACAAACGGAGCCTCGAACTGCTCCTCCGTAGCATCCAGCTCCAGCAGCAGCTCCAGCACTTGGTCGTGCACCTTCATCGGGTCGGCATGCGGGCGGTCAATCTTGTTTACCACCACAATGGGCAACAAGCCTTCTTCCAATGCTTTGCGCAGTACGAATCTCGTTTGCGCTTGCGGGCCTTCATAGGCATCTACCACCAAAATAACACCGTCCACCATCTTCATCACTCGTTCCACCTCGGCGCCGAAGTCTGCGTGCCCCGGGGTGTCTACAATGTTGATGGTGTAGCCGTTCCAGTGAATGGAGGTGTTTTTTGCTTTAATGGTGATGCCTTTTTCACGCTCCAAATCCATGGAGTCCATGGCGCGTTCCTGCACTTCTTGGTTTTCTCGGTACGTGCCACCGGCTTTCAGCAGCTGGTCTACCAGTGTGGTTTTACCGTGGTCTACGTGGGCGATAATGGCAAGATTGCGGAACTTGGAAGAATCACTCATAATGTTTATTTTGTTAGGGCTGCTCGCGCCCGTCGCGCTATTCTAGCATATTATGTGCCCTACGTAAAGCCTGAACTGTGTATCTATATTACTTTTTGAATTGTTACTGAAAATTGCTGAAAAAAAAGCTCGCCAACTTAAGCTATATGATGTATACTGTAAGGCAGCAAAGGAACCACACAAGATATGATTACCAAGAAACTCACAGTTCTCAATAAACTCGGGATTCATGCGCGCCCTGCCGCACAGTTTGTGCGTGTAGCAAGTCGTTTTAAATCTGACGTTACGGTTGAGAAAGATGATGAATCCATAGATGGTAAGAGCATCATGGGTTTGATGATGTTGGCCGTGGGTTGCGGCGCCGTTATAGATGTAACGGTAGAGGGGCCGGATGAAGCAGAGGCCATGGCTGCATTGGAGGAGCTGGTTGCCGCCAAGTTCGGCGAGGCCTGATTTTGCCCGCATCCTCCTCTCCCAGAGTGCAAATTATCACAACGCTGATTGCATGACTGAGAGTTTCGAGCGTCGTATGAAGGGCGTGCCGGTGTCTCCCGGTATTGCCATCGGTTGCCTGCGGGTAGAGGCCCGCGGGTGCCCATCTCCCACGGCACGCAATATTCTCCCCACCGAAACCGAGAGCGAGTGGGCTCGCTTTGAGAGCGCCATTACCCGCACGGAGGAAGAGCTTTACGCCCTCAAGGAGCGGGTGGAGCATCTCTCCGGCGCTACGGAGGCCGCCATTTTTGATGCGCATCTTCTTTTCTTGAGAGACCGCACCATCATCAAGCGCTTGCGCAAAGAGTTTGCGGAGCGCATGCAGAATATTGATGCGGTGTACTATGCCGTGGTGCAAAACTTTATGGAGGTTATGCGCCATGTGGATGACCCCTACCTGCGCAGCCGCGTGGCCGATATCGGGGATGTGCTGCAGCGCGTGCTCAAAAACATGAGCCCGTCTACGGCGGCTTCCATCACGCAATCCCCCTGCGGGTGCGACCCCTACATTCTGGCTGCGTACGACCTCACCCCCAGCGACACCGCTGACCTGGATTCTCACACGGTGCTGGGATTTGTGACAGAGGCCGGCTCTGCCGTGTCTCATACCGCCATTTTGGCACGTTCTTTGGGTATGCCTGCCGTGGTGGGTGTGCCGCAGCTTGTTATTGATTCTCGCGTAGGCTGCAAGGCTATTCTTGACGGCTACAGCGGCCAGTTCATTCTCAACCCCACGGCAGAGACCGAGGCCTATTACCGCGCCCTGCAAGCCGAGAAGGAAAAATCCTACAAGGCCTTGGCAGACATGCGCGATTTGCCGGCCGAAACAACCGATGGCCGCCGTATCCGATTGGCTGCCAATGTGGAGTTTGCTCATGAGTACGATGCCATTCGACGTTCCGGCGCAGAGGGCGTGGGCCTGTACCGCACAGAGTTCTTCTTGCTGGGCAATGGTAGCTTGCCCGATGAAGAAATGCAATATGAGCACTACCGTAATTTGGTGGAAAGCTGCGCCCCTCACGAGGTTATCTTTCGTACCCTCGATTCCGGCGGCGATAAATTGCCCTTCGAGGTGCTTGAGGAGAAAGAGGATAACCCGTTCCTCGGTTGGCGTGGCATTCGCGTCTCGCTGAGCCGCCCCGAGGTGTTCAAAGACCAACTGCGCGCCATTTTAAGAGCCTCTGCCCACGGCAAAGTGGGTGTCATGTTCCCCATGGTGTCGGGCATTACAGAGGTGCGCCAAGTGCACGAACTGCTCGATGAGTGCCGTGCAGAGCTGCGCGAACGCGGCTTGGCGTACGACGAGCACATGCGTGTGGGTATCATGATTGAGGTACCCAGCGCCGCTATGATGTCTGATGTGCTGGCTCGCCATGTAGATTTCTTCTCCATCGGCACCAATGATTTGACGCAGTACACCATTGCGGTAGACCGCGTTAACTTCCGTGTGGCAAGCATGTTCCGCCCCACGCATCCCGGCGTTATCCGCATGATTAAGCAGACCATCTCTGCCGGCATACCCACCGCCATTTGCGGTGAGATGGGTGGCGATATCACCTTGGTGCCGTTGTTGGTCGGCTTAGGGGCCACAGAGTTGTCCGTAGGCACACACCTCTTGCCGCTTATCCGCTACGCCATACGCCACCTCAGTTACGATGAGTGTTGTGCCATGACGGAGCTGGCCCTGCAAGCTGAGGATAGCTATACCATACGCGATCTCTCCGAGGCCTTGGCCCGTAAATCTTACCCCGCGCTGTTTGAGTAACAGTATTCTCATCAGCGCTTAACTGTTAGCCCGATAATGTTGCCATTATCGGGCTTGTTTGTTGAAATTAGACGCGCCACACCTCGTTTGGTGTGGCGCGTCCTGTGTTAATCGTTATTTTATTGCCTGCATTTAGGTGCAGCTTTAATGGCCGGGTGTGCGGCAATAGTTGAGAACCCGCCGCCAAACGGCTCCACCTCAAGCTTGTTGTAGATTTGCTCGCTGAGCTCGGCCACATGCGAGATGAGTCCTATCATTTTTCCTTCTGCTCGCAAGGAATCCAAACTGGCCAGCACATTGCGCAGAGTGTCGTGGTCCAAGGTGCCGAAACCTTCATCCATAAACAGCGTGTCTATACGCGTATCGGACGCCATGTGTGCGAGCCCAAGTGCCAAAGCCAAGCTGACGATAAAGGTTTCGCCACCCGAAAGGTTCGCGCAAGTTCTCGGCGTGTCGGCGTCTTGCTCGTAGTCGATAACGCTCAATTCTAGCCCTTTATCGTTGCCTGTGCGCACAATCTCGAATCTGGATGTCAGCTTAGCGAGCTCTCGGTTGGCGTGTTTAAGCAAGATGTCCAGAGTAATTTGTTGGGCAAATTGCTTGAAGCTCTCGCTTTTGCCGCCCATAATAGCGTAAAGCTCTTTCCACAGCTTGGCTTCATTTTCCAAGGGAATTTTTTTCTTCTTTTGCTCTTCCAACTCGGCTCGCTTACTGTCATCCGTTTGTAGCTCAAAGTCTAACTTTTTAGCTTCTTTCTCTTTGTCGATAATCGTTTGCCTTAAGGCAGTCAATAGCTGTTCGATTTCTTCATCCGATGCGTTTGCATATTGTTCAGGCTTGCTTTGTTCGAGCTTTTCGAGCTCTTCCTTTTCTCGTTTGCAGAGGGCTTCTGCCGTTTGAATGTCTGCTTTCAATTTTTCCAATTGAGTGCGCAATTCATTTTCCTCTTGAACAAGGAGCAGTGCTTGCTCAAACTCTGCCACCGTAGCAAAGTTTTTCTCTGCAAATTTGGCCAAGAAGTCCACCTTGGCTTGTTCTGCCGCCTTATTTGCCTTGGTCGCATTGTTGCGCGCATTTTCCAAATTCGTAAGAGCAAGATTTTGCTCATTATTTGCTTGCACGGCCTTGTCTACCAACTCCCGGTGCTGAACCTTAATCTGTTCAATGTCAGAATCGATTTGCTTAACAAGATCAGCAGCAGATTCGTTGGTTTCCCATTTTTGCACGAATGCGGCTTTTTGCATCTGCATGGTCTTATCAAGCTCTTGAACGCTATTTTCAAGCGCCGTTACTTTACCTATCGCTTCAGCCAATGCCGAGGCCTCGGCCGTTTGGCGAGCTTGCAAAATAGCAATCTCTTGTTCACACGTTTCAACCGCGTTTTTGTTTTTCTCGTAACGTTCTTGTTTTGCTTTCAGCGCGCTAACCAGTTCTACTGCATCCGAAATCTGCTGAGGTTTTGCCGCAGAGCATGCCTCGAGCGCCTGATAGAAAGCTTCTCGCTTTTCGGCAATGTTGATGCGTTCCTTTACCTTCTTGAGCTTTTGTTGGTGTGCCTCTAAATCCGCAAGTTTTTGTTGAATAGCGTTTATGAGCTCTTGCAGGTTTTCCGGTACGTTTTCCAAACCACAGATGTTCAAGGCAGCCGTTCGTTTAGCCTCAGCGTCTTCCTTTGCTCTTTTAGCTGCCAGGAAATCGGCCTCAGCTTTCATAAAGTTTTTATTGGCCACCTCATGTTGCTTCTTGAGCTTCTCCAAGGCTGTTTTAGAATTTGCTTCATCATCTTGAGCTTGCTTCAGCTCGTGGTTGCTCATCACATGGCGCTCCCCGTATTGGGTTGATCCACAGCATGGGCAGCAGTCCAGTATGCCGGCTTTTAATTCCAGATATATTTGGCTGAGTCTGCCTTCCAAATCCAGCCTCTCTTTCTGTACCTGTACTTGGTGCATCGCCTTTTTAAGCTGCTCTTCGGCAGCGTCGATGGAACCGAGCTCCTCTTTCTCTTGGTTTGCAACTGTGCGGAGGGTGGCTTTCTTGTTGAAATCGTTGGCTGCATCAAGATAGCTTAGATGAGCATCTTTAAGCGCATTCAAGTTGGTAGATGTTGTTTTCCAGTCTTCTTGCGTGCGATTTTCCAGAAGAGTACTGATAGCCGTTTCCTCATTTTTTTGTTCTTCCTTCAAATCGTTTAGGGAAGGCAGGGGGGTGTCTTGCGGGGTTGCGTTTTTCCAATCCTGCAAGCGCGTTTTAGCCAATACCAAGGTAGCAGCCTCGATGTTGTCATTGGGGTGTGCGTTCAGATATTCCTTTGCGGCATTCAGTACCTCGTTTTTGTCAGAGATTTGTATCTCTGTATCATTACATACATTTTGCTTAGCGTCTCGTGCCGAGACTGCGTGTTCATGTTCAGCTCGTTTATCTTGAAGTGATTTGTCGAGGTTGTTAAGCTGCACCTCTTCGGCGCGCATCTCTGTATCTATCAGCTTTCTTTTTGCCTGATACTTATTAATCGCCTCATCGCAAATGGGCTTGTTGTCGTCAACCGCGCGTTGTGCCACTTCGGCTTTTTTTTCAACTTTATCGTATTCCTGCTGTCTCCTAACTAAAGCTCTCTCACTATCTTTTGCTTCCTTGTCTGCTTTGTTGACATTATCGTACAAAGGCTTAACCTCACGTGCAGCCGCTGCTTTACGTAAGTTTTCTTCCGCGCCATTTTTCTGCAGTTCGCTCAGCTTGTTTTTCTGGATAGTCTCATTATTTTCAGCCTTTTGTACCTCATTGGTGGCGTTTTTGTATTGTTTACGCCAATTTTTGGTAGCTGTTATAGAGTCAACTGCTTCTTTGTCTGCCTTAATGTCGGTGTTGAGTTGATTCAATCCTGCTGCTTTTTCTGCACGCTCGGCATTATCCAATACGGTGATGGGGGGCAGACTGTTGATTTGTTGTTCCAACTCTTTGATTTGCCCGATAACATAGCCGGATATTTTATCGTAGTCTGCCGCTCCCGTAATTTTGGAGAGCAGGTCGGCTCGTTCTGTCCCACTTGCTTTCAGGAAAAGCGCGAACTCACCCTGAGCCAACAGAGCGCAACGTGTAAAGTTCGTGAAGTTCATCCCGATAAGCTTTTCTATTTTTGCAACGGCTTCTGATTTATTGTTGCAAATCGGATTATAGGTTCCATCGGGATTTTGCTTGCTCAAAATTTGAGTAGGCTCCCCGAGTGCGCCTGTATTCTGATTGCGCGTGTGCCTTGATTTCACAAAGTATCTCTCACCTTTGTGTGAAAATGTAAGCTCTGCGTAACATTCAGCTTCGCCTTTGCTCATAATATCATCGTGAGATGCGGTTATTTTGTCGCCTCGGGGTGTTTCTCTGTAAAGAGCAAAGCAGATGGCATCCAGAATGGTGCTTTTGCCGGAGCCTGTGGGACCGGTGATGCAGAAGATGCCCGCTGTTGCCAACTCCGGATGCGTGAAGTCGATTTCGAATTCGCCGGCCAGAGAGTTGATGTTCTTGAACTTAAGTTTCTCGATTTTCATGTGTTGTATATAGGGTGTTTGGGTTAAATGTTAAGGTCGGTTTTAGCTTTGCTCAGCAGTTGTTGCATCTGCTTATAATGCTCGGGGGAAACAGTGGCTTCTTTATAGTAACGTTCGTACATCAGGCTGAAAACATGTTCAACGTCGCAGGCATCTGCCGTGTCGGTATCGTAGTCTGTGCCGGATGTCAATCTCATGTCTGAGCGCTTAAACTGGAGCTTATAGTGATAAATGTCTTTAAGCAGTTGGGCGGCGGTGGCTCTTACCTCATCACAGTTTGCATCTGTGCCACCGTATACCAATTGTAGGCAAATGCGCTTGCTGCCCTGTTCTTGGGCTTGCTGTTGCAGGGCTGCGGGCAAGGCTTTCAACTCGGCCAGAGAGTTGCATTCGCTCTTAACGGGTAGGGTAAACAACGGTACGGCTTGTTTGGTCACGCTGAGAGCGCCGTCTTTAAACTCGGTAATCAAGACATGGCGGTCCTCCGTTTCGTCAATCCCCATGGGCAGGGGGCTGCCACAGTAACACACGCGTTTGTTATCCATGGTGTAGCCTTTGTGAATATGCCCGAGGGCAACGTAGTCAAACACCTCCGGGAAAATGTTTCGGCTCACTTCTTCTATCGTGCCGATAAGCTTTTGTGTAGAAGCTGTTACTTCTGCTCCGCCAACGGTCAAATGCCCCATGCAGATAACCGGTAACCCCGGGTGGGCGAGTTTCCACTCTTCGGCCTTAGCCGCTACCGCTGCATATACCGCTGCTATGCCACGGGTATACGCATGCTGTATTTCATCTGCGGTGCTGCTTAATGATACCTCTCTCTGCCGTAAATACGGTACGGCGCATACCAGTGCTGCCGGTGTGCCATCTTGGTTGTGCAACTCTATGAAGCAGCGCTCTATGTTGTCGGGCTTCAGGCTGCTGACAATATAGGCATTGTGGCGCTTGAGCAGGGGGGCTGAGGCTTCCAACGCCGATACTCCATCATGGTTGCCGCCCGTCATGATGATATAGCGGCATCCCATTTGGTCTGCCTTGCTTAAAAAATCATGGTAAACCTGCAACGTGCTATCGCCGGGGGTTGCATTGTCGAACAAGTCGCCACTGATGAGAAGGGCGTCTATTTGTTGCTCTTCGAGTTGTTGTAAAATCCAATTCGTGAAATCGCTGAACTCCTCCGTGCGAGTTTTTTCCAGTAAGCGATTACCTAAATGCCAGTCCGATGTGTGCAGTACTTTCATATTGTCCTTGGGTGAGGGGCTGTTGATATGGAAATTTTAGCATAGTATTTTATAAAAGTCAAGACAAAAGTGTAAAAAGGTAAAAATTACACTTTTGCGAAGCTGTGTCGTCACTTTTTTCGGATGATAAATCGGAGTTTGTCGGGCAGATGGCTCGCGTTAGCGAGCGGAATTTTTGAGCCCCGGTGAGGGGCGGCATACAATAGCCCGGCGGTGACGCCCCGTTAGGGGCAGACCCCCGGGAAAAGATAAAAACAAAACGCTCTGTTAAAGTTTTTAGTTGATAAAGTCTTCAAAGAAAAGGTCATTCATTTTGAATGACCTTTTAAAATAATCCTTTACTTCTCGAATTATTTGATTTATCCTGCTGATATATGAGCACAATTCTTTTACCAAATTACAAATACATAGAAGGCGACGAGAGTATCATCAAAAAGACTGAAGATTTTGGGTTTTTATATCGCGCTGATTTTGTCAATTTAAGAATACGTGAGGATATAGAAGACACAGAACAGAAAATTACATTAATTCTTGATGAATCTTATGGCTTAAAAGGTTACGTTATAATTTCTGTAGATAAGTCATATCATTTGAGAATTATGGAGCAAAATGGTGTAGTTTATCATTGCTTTTGTTAAAGTCCCAACCTTATGAACGACTCTTGCAGATGCTTGGGTAATTCTTCAAAAGTTATCTTTTCACAGACGGGGTCTTTCCAGCCATCTCTGGGAATACCATGTTTAATTTCCAGAAGTTCAAAGAACTCTTCTTCTGACATATCGTTTCTATATTCTAGAGATTTTTCTTCACTCATCTCTCATATTTACCCCACTTCTCATTCAGGGAGGTGTGGTATCTCTATATTTCTACCTAAATTCTCACAAAATTTTGATTTTTAGCGTATTTTATCCTTGACAAGCGGGGGGGGGGGGCATGCTAGATTATTCTTATGCTCATCAGAAAACACTCATGAGCCTCTAACCATTAACTCATTTCTCTATCTATGACAGACGAAGATAAATATCAAGGTTATACTCCTATGCTTTCAAAAAAGTTCTCGGATTTTGCTGGAATGTGTACCTTAGAAGAATTTATGAGTACATTTTGTAAGTCATTAATATGGTTCATGATCTACGTGTTCGTATTTGTAATATGGGGTATATTTTTCTGCGCTTCGTTGTTTGATACTTTAATAAATGGTCTTGAGACAAAATTTATTGTTGCGTTCTTGGCAGGATTAGGATTGATTTATTTCTTTTACAGACATATAGGAAAACCAATAGTGGTAGTCTTTGTTAAGCGATTACACGCATTTGGAAAATCTTTTACACGCTGGATATTGATTCATAATGCTATATATTTGTTTTTAGCGGTTGCTATTTGCTGTGGTGTTGGTATGGAAAATGTCAATCCGGCTATTGTAGTTCTCCCTTTCATTATATATAACGGTTTTTTCATGTGGGAAATGTGTTTTGAAAAGTCTCCTAATGAAGATAAAATTGCTCTGAAAACGGCACATACAAGGAGTGTTGCAGCAAGTTCTTTAGTAAAGAACTTGAGAGGCCCTAAAGCCAAAGCAGCCCCCATTCTTTCTAAACAGCTCGTTGTACCTAAGACAAAGGTAAGAACAACTGCTACGGTGGTAAAACCTACAATTCAAAGATCGATTAAACCCACACCACCTACGCCTCCATCTCATCAATAATTCTCAACAACATAATCAAAAGAGCATTCTTCTATATAAGAATGCTCTTTTTTAAGCAACAACCGGCACAGCACTCTTCTCGCTTATCTCACACCATCTCATTAAGTCTTGAGAATTGATAATGTGATTGAAGAGAATTGTAGACTTTTCAGCAATGGTCTCTTTAGCAAAGTTCACAAAGTTGTGCCAAAGTAGATAATTGTTCAGATGCTTAGTAGACACGCCGTTGAAGCGATTGATGAAGTTTTTCAGTCTGCTGTGATAATTGTTTACTCGCTGAATATTGTAAACTCCATTGGTAAAGAAGCCGGATGCTACTTTAACGTGCTTTAGATTGTTATTCTGAGCAAAAGTATCATAAGCAGCCAAACTATCAGTACAAAGCACGGAAGAAGCATCTATCACACCATTAAACAGCGTTGAGATTGCTTTCAATGAAGTGCGACCCAGATTTGTGATTTTAGAGACACTGAGCCCGTATCTATTGACTGCACAAGGTACGCATACTTGTTCACGAGACAAACCTCTTTTACGAATTGATTTACCACGCTTGTGAGCGAGTCTGGGCATAGTAAACTTACTCTTTTTATGATTACCCTTGAAAGACAACGGAAAGAATGTCTCATCTGCTTCAACAACTCCGGAAAGTTTCACTTCATTCATCATTTTTTGAAGAGATGTGAGAATTTTGTGACGCCAAACGAAAGAAGTGGGTACTGATATATTGCACTCTTCAGCACATTGTCGAACTGTCATTTTACTCATCATGCATGAAATGTACTTTTTCCATGTAGAGATGGTCTTATGAGTACCATGAACCACACTTTGAGAAGTGACAGTGAAGAACTTATTGCAATTCTTGCATTTATAACGCTGCTTACCGTTGTTGCTTTTACCATACTTGACAATCTGAGTATTCTCTTCACAGAACGGGCAATGTGCTCCATTAGCGAATTTGATATCTCGTAAGTGTCTCTCATCAGCAGGTACATATTCCATGCTGATTGTTGAGAGAAATTTCTCTCTTTCTGCTGTAGAGAGTTTCTTGAATTCATTAAGAAGATTGTTGATGGCAGACTTATTCATAGGCATCTTGGGTATGCTGGCATATTAGCATATAAGTGAATGAACGACAAGAGAATATATTGAATTATTTGATTGAAAATGTAGAATAATATCTTGGAGTAGTTCTGGAATTAAAAACCTAGACAAATCACAATAATGTGATACAATGATGGCACATGAATCGTCTCACTAAAAATGAGACACCCCTATCAGTCGCCAAACCGATAGAGGTGCAGATTTATGCCAACGACATCAATAAACCAAATAGTCGGGTCTCCAATCTATACTATGTTCGGAGACGTTTATGTGGTTTTTCAAATCAACGAAAACGGAAAAGGAATCTTTACGGTTAAGATAAATGATTACGTTTTTGAAGACGAGAATTATCTGTCTCTGATGAAAAAGTTAGATGTGGAGGGTATCCTCTTTCGCTGAGACCCGTCATTTAAAGGGGGCGTAGATAATGGCGTATCTACGCCCTTTCTTTATTGGTGTAATTAAATCAGTTCTAAGGATTTATGATGTATTTTATCCTTATTCAATTCATCAACTAAAAACTTTAACAGAGCGAAACAAAATTGGAACCCCGGCGAGGGGTGACATAATGCGTGGCGTTAATATTCACGCTGATTTTGCAATTACGCAATGCACGAAAAATAAAAACCTTACGCCATTAAGCCACCCTTTATGCCACCCCGCCATTCGGCGGGGTTCGGTCAACTTTTATTCTATACCCCCGGTTCCGCCACTGCGTGGCTTTACCGGGGGCTACCATATGCCGCCTCGCCATACGGCGAGGCTCTTAAATTCCGCTCGCCTACGGCTCCCGTCTTCTCCCTGCGGGCTTCGCCAAGGCAAGCGCCATCTGCCCGATAAATTACAATTTTCGTGCGCCTCAATTTTCAACCGACATAGCCTTCAGAAAAATTGTATTGACCGGGTATATTCCATGTGCTACGATGCAGCGCATGAAGATGCACCTTGTACTATGCGCCCTTGTTGCCGGGCTTACTGCTCCCGCAGAGACTGA
This sequence comes from Akkermansia sp., assembly GCA_045124875.1. Taxonomy (GTDB): domain Bacteria; phylum Verrucomicrobiota; class Verrucomicrobiia; order Verrucomicrobiales; family Akkermansiaceae; genus Akkermansia. Next base: position 11,298 of record JBGVMR010000079.1, on the reverse strand, counting down.
GGCTGAGCTGAGTTTTGATTGTAATTATAATCCGTTTGAGCAATATACCCCGGCTTCTCCTATGGTGGCACATTTGCAAGATGTGGAGCTTGTGTTTTCCGGGCTGGCCGCGCTTAACGCTTACTATAATGAGTATTATAACAGTGACGCTTCGGCTGATAAACCGAGTGTTGAAGAGCGCGTGGCATATCTGAAAGAAACAACGGATAAACTCCGCCCTGCGTGCGAGCGTTTACGGGTATTGCCGGCAGATGAATTGTTGCAGCTGGTGTTGCTGGCAGATGCCATTGCGTGGCAACGCGATTGGGTGATTGATTCATACAAGAGTGAGCATAGCGATGTTGATTTTATACCCGAGCACATGAGTGGGCTGGAATGCGTTGTTACGTTGAGTTACACTATCAGAAGAAAACTGTCCTATAGCTCCACAAGTCAAGAGGAGGTGGATGCCTTATTATCTCTTCTTTCCCTGTTCGGGGGTGTAGATAGTCTTCTCTTGCCTAGCCAACTATTGGACCAACGCATTGCCAAAGATTACAAAACCGCGTATTATTTCTTTGCGGATTTTGTGGCCGCTACTCAGTTGACGGATGATGAGGCTTGTCTGCGCCGCTTGGCAGAGCTGGCCCCCTTGCTGGATTATCTTTTGCAAGGTGGCGAGGCAGATTGCCTGCGCGTGGCAGCTCTGGCTGATGCGTATGCCTATGCCTTAAGACGTGTGCATGGCAAAGCCCCTAAACCTCTCCCTTTATTGCCGGCAGAGTCCCCCGAGAGCGAAAGAGAAAAGACCCTTAACGCTTTCTTCGACAAATTGCCCGCGCTGAGACACTTGTTCTGCGGTATAAAAATGCGGATTGTTGATAAATGGTAGCAATACCGCCAACGCGAGAGTTTTGTAAATAAAGATTTTTTCAGCCCCTTGCTCAGAGGTGCGCATACTTTGCGCTTTTCAAACAGGTTAAAATATGCTAGGCTGTGGGCATGGCAGCAAGTTTTGCAATCATTTCTCTGGGCTGTGCCAAGAATCTGGTAGATTCTGAGGTTATGGTGGATCGTCTGTTGGGTGCCGGCTTTACCAAGGTAGAGCCCGAGCAGGCAGACGCGCTCATTATCAACACCTGCGCATTTATCGACCCCGCCAAGCAAGAGGCGATTGATACCATTTTTGCTGCCACCCGTGCCCGCGAAGCAGGGGAGGCCCCGGCTGAACAGAAAATATTGGTAGCCGGGTGTCTTTCCCAACGCTATGCGCATGACCTCGTGAAGCTGATGCCCGAGGTGGATTGCTTCATCGGTGTGGATAAAGTGCTTGAAGTGGTAGATATTGTCAATGCAACCCTCAGCGGCACGGGTGAGAAGGTATACAGCACCAAGGTTTCCAAACTGATGCCGGATTTCGGTGATACACGCTACCGCCTTACCGGCAAGCATTTCGCCTACGTCAAAATTGCAGAGGGCTGCAACCATGCCTGTGCTTATTGCGTGATTCCCCGTATTCGCGGTGGGCACCGCAGCCGCCCGCAGTCAAGCATTATGAGAGAGGTGCGCGCTCTGGTAGAAAGCGGGGTGAAAGAAATCAACCTCATCGCGCAAGATACTACCTACTACGGTATGGATAAATGGGAAGGGGGCGCCACCAAAACCAGCGGTGTAGACTCTGCCCGCGGCGAGTCTTTGGCTACCTTGCTCAGAGAGATAAACGCCCTGCCGGGTGAGTTCTGGGTACGCGTGCTCTACACGCATCCTGCCCACTGGAGCCAAGAGCTGATAGATGTGTTTGCTACTTGTGATAAGGTAGTCAAGTATGTAGACATTCCCTTGCAGCATATTTCTGCCCATATTCTGGAGGAGCAACGCCGTAAGACAGATGGCGACTACATCCGCAAGCTTATCCGCGACCTCCGTGCTGCCGTTCCCGGTATCGGTCTGCGCACCACTTTCATCAGCGGTTTGCCCGGTGAAAATGAGGACGACCATGCCGAGCTGCGCGACTTCATCCGCGAGTTCCGTTTCGAGCGTGCCGGTGTTTTCCCCTATTCCAAGGAAGAAGGCTCTCTCGCCGCCAAGATGAAGAACCAGGTACACCATGCCACCCGCAAGCGTCGCGCTAACGAGCTTTCCATGATTCTGGCCGGTATTGCAGATGAAATCGGCCAAGAGTGTGTAGGCCGCACCATCCGTGTGCTGGTAGATGCCCCGGGTATTGCTCGCGGTGCTTGGGATGCCCCCGATGTAGACGGCACTATTCACGTAGACCCCGCCTTGCCCGTGGGTGAGTTTGCCGATGTGCTCATCACCGACTCCATCGCCTATGAGCTTTTTGCCGAGGGCGCTGTTGATATGCCCGAAGAGGAGGAGTAAGCCGATGAAAAGCTGTTTGTTAGCACTAGTTGCTTTGGGCTGTGTTGCTTGCACGCAGCAACGTGTGTCCTTTTCTTCCATCTCGTTTCAGTCAGATATCAATTCCATTTCGTTGAATGATATCGCGGATGGGCAGCAAATAGTGGTGTCTGGCGAGGTTGGTGAACCTCAATCTACCTTGTATCAGTCCAGCGCTAGTGGCCTCCTTATTTATATACCGCCGTGGACAAAGTTTGATTCCTTTTATTACGCTCAAAAAATGCGTGATGACTGCGGCGAAAATTGTATAGGGCTTTTAGATGTAAGCATGGATTACTCCGGCTACTACATCCCTATTTTTTATACCTCAGAGTCTTGTTGGGTTCGCGCTACCCCGGTTTATATGAAAAAGCAGGCGGTAGCTCGCACCCCGAAGAAAAAACAATAGCCGTAAGGTTTTCTTGAATGCTGAAAAGCATTTCGGGCACCTTTGAAAATTTGGAAACGGAGAGCTGTTCTTTATGCGCTGTCTGCTTAAATTTTCAGTCGATAAATTGCAGTCTAGCGGGGTGTTTGGCGAGCCGTAGGCGCGCGGAATTCAGGCGCCCCTCAACGGGGTGCTCCAATATTCCGCTCGCTATCTGCCCGATAAATTATTATTTACGGTATCAACTGCATGCTTAAACATAGCCAGTGGAAATCTCTTAGCTTTGTCTCATGCTATGCTGAACTCTCTTCACCTTGCGAACAATCCACCTGATACCGCCATATAAAAAAGCCGCAGTTCTTAAAACTGCGGCTTTTGGTTAAAATATTCTTGTGGCAAGGTGCTTATCTGCGTCTGCGGCGCTTGCCACGCCAAAGTCGCTTCAGCGACGGCGGCGGCGTGCGGCCAAACCGGCCAAGGCGAGTAGGCTCAGCGTGGCGGTTGTCGGCTCGGGGATATTGCCACTCGGTACACGCTCCAAGCCCCAGCCATCGCTGACGCTCGGGTCAATGGTGTAGGCCTTCTCAAGCAAGAATGTATCCGTCCCCAAAACAAAGGTATAAGCACCATCGGGGCTGTCGGGGTTCATGGCTACCTCAATCAGCTCGGGCTTCATCGTGTAGTCGTCAGAGTCAGTAATCCACATTTTGGTAATGACGCCGTTCTCATGCTCCAAGCCCCACAGGGTAAGGGCATGGCCGCCTCCGCTCTTTAGGTTCTTGGTTAACAACGATACACCCTTACCACTGTTGAGGGCATCTACAAGAGCTTGCCTTGTCGCTGCGATGGTAGAAATGAACAGGTTGTCTTTAGAGGTATCAAACAGCTCTTGCCCGGCCGTGTAAGTCTTATAGAAACCGTCTGTGGTCGCCAAATCAGTGTTGCTGCTGTTGTCATTACCCGTCAGCCACCATTGCACGGCAGCCGGCATCGTGCCGCCGGAATCTTTCAAAGAGTTATCAACAAATGTCTTCCAGATGTTGTCTACCCCTTGTGGCGCGCCGTCCACGGGCTGATATTGCGCTTGCCACCATGCCAGCAAGTTTGCGGCAGATGCAGCATAACACATCTTGTCATCCGTCTTGGCACCATTACCCGTCGGGTCGTTCGGATATACGATGTTCCACATCCAATCCTCTTCGCCATCATCTGCATGGGTCTTGTTGGCATCATACCAGCCGCCTTCGGCTGTTACGCCATGCGTCCACGCTGTGTCGGCGGCTTGTGTTGCCGTAGCCCCCAACAAAGCGAGAGCCACCATTGTAAAATACTTATTCATGTTATTTGCGCGGTAAAAAGTCTTTTCTGTTGTTTTTTTGCAACGCGCGCGATGATATCATAATGCGCCACCTCTTGTCAAACATAATTTCGCAAATTATCTGATTTTCAAATTCTAAAATCACAATTCACCTCCGCTAGTCCGTGTTGCCTTGCGTTTTCTATTTGACTTTTTTTGCCTTTTTGATAAAATTTACCATCATGAAAATTCTCTCTCTTCTAGTGGCTTCTCTGTTTGCCTCGGCCTCTCTTTCTGCTCAATCTGCGGCCCCCGAGCCCACGGCTGTTGCGCCTACTCCCATGGCTCATGCCATCGAGAACACACCCTTCATCACCTCTCACAAACCCAATCCGCGTGCCGCCTACTACATGTACTTCTTTACCGCGTCTTGGTGTTCGCCCTGCCGCGCCGTTACCCCCAAAATCATTGCTGAGTACCCCGCCATGATGACCAACCGCCACCTCGAGGTCATCCTCGTCTCCTTAGACGATACCCCGGAGCAGGCCCTCGCCTACCTCTCCAAATACAACGTCCCCTTTGCCGCCATCATGCTGCCCTCCCTCAAAAAATTCCCCCTCCCGGGCTGCCCCTCAGATATGGATGTCGTCCCCCACATCATCGTTGTTGACGCCCAAGGCAATTTCATCTACCGCGGCCACGCCCTCCGCTATACAGAATGGCGCTCCCGTACCTCTCCCTCAAATAAATAAAAACCTTAATAGATTATAAACCCGGTGAAATAGAAGATGTCATCCTTGTAGTGGATGATTGCCCCGTATCATAAAGCTCCTTGGGGTGCTTGCCCCTTGGTGGGGCTGAACAATGTTGGCGTTAATCCGGCTTGCTCTCGCCTAAATCTGATTTTTTTACATAAAGCCTGTAATACGCCCGTATCCATAATCGTGGAACGAGTATATTCTTTTCCACATACAATGTCAAGCTGATTGCAGAAATCCGATATAGAGCAAGAGATCAGGACTTTTTCTTTATTTTGATTAATTATTTAACTTAATTGGTGTAATGTGCGCTTCATCTCTTTATTGTTGCAAAAATTATCTGGTTAACAATTAAATTTATTTGAGCAATAAGCCATAGTGTAAGAAATGGGAAAACTTATCACATTCGCAATATAGATTGTTGCTATATGGTGAATTTTGATTGTATTCAATCATGTGTTTTCGTTCATCCTTCGTTGATGTATAAAATTTTATTAGTGTTTTAACTTGAAAAATTTGATTTCTTAGCTGTGAGTCAATTTCTAAACCTTCTTCGTTGCATTCTAATTTTTTTAATACCATATCACTATCTATTTTCTTTATATTCAATAGAGATGCGGTGAATGGTTCAAATTCTATTAAATAGGCTGCAATACACAAAGAAAAAAATGACGAGTCAGTTGCATAATTTGTTGGTTTTGAGGAGTAAAGCAGGTTTATTCGTTTTACAAATTTTTCTATTTCTCTGAGTTCAATTTTTTTCTTTACGAAAAGATGCGAAGTAAAAAAATTTAACTGTTTATTGAAACGCGAGTTTTTTATTCCAGCTTTTGAAAGTTGATGAAAAAAATATTCACCCTTGCAATCATTTTTTCCATCCCAATTCTCAGGTATAGCGGGTAAAATCAGGGTTGTCTTGAGATATTTGTTTAAATAGCGTGTTGCTGATTCTTTGTCGAGTCCATAAAGATGGGAAATTGTTGAAACCATGGATTCGCTATTCATAATCAACAGGAACTTACAATTAGCTTTTTCAAAAAGGTGTTTAATGCTTTCCAGCAATTCAATCGCAAAAGTTGGTCGACATCTGTCCAATTCATCAATTATTATAATTAATTCTTTATCTGATTTAACTATATTTATTAGCTCCTCTGCCGCATTTATTTTATCTTTTTCATTGATTGCTTGTTGAAGCATAGTCTTAATTTTCTTTGTGAGCGCGTTTTTCTCATCTGTATTATTATCTTGAGTTATGCTCTCTTCAACGACTTGTTTTACATCTATGTTTAAGATGTTTTTCGTAATTTGGTTAAGGATACTTGCCGTTCCTTTTATAAACATTTCTTTTAATAGCGGGATACTTTTAGTGCTAAATGCATCTTGTTCGGACTCTGTAATGTTTTTGAATAACTCGAAAATGAACATAAGTAGCGGATTTTGAGAAAAATCAGAACTCGCGGCGTTCCAATAAATGCATTTAATGTTTTTGTGTTCATTTTTAAAAATCTCTTTTATTCTTTCTGCCTGTGTTGTTTTGCCACATCCCCATGGTCCATCTAATACGAATGGGGAATGATTTATGCCAGGCAAATCTTCAATAAGTTTGCACATTGATTTTGCTGAAGATGCACGTTGGAATATATCTGGAGGAAGCTCGTTCATAGAGTCTATTAGTTTAAAAATTTAAGTAAAAGTTAATTGGGTAGTAAATCAGCGGGGGCTTTCGCCCCCGCTGAGCGGGTAGTTGGGGTGTTATGAGTAAATGGTGAGAGGGGTGGGGGCAGATTACATCATGCCGCCCATACCGCCCATGCCGCCCATGGCGTCAGCGCCGCCGTGAGAGCCGCAGGAGCAGCCCTTCTTCTCGGGGAGGTCGGCGATGAGGCATTCTGTGGTGAGCATGAGGCCTGCGATGGAGGCAGCGTTCTGCAGGGCAGAGCGTGTAACCTTGGTGGGGTCAACCACACCGGAGGTGAGGAGGTCCTCGTAGGCATCTGTCACAACGTTGTAACCCATGGTGGGGGACTCAAGGCTCTTTACCTTCTCAACGATGAGGGCAGCCTCGCGGCCGGCGTTGTCAACGAGCTGGCGGAGGGGAGCCTCTACCGCGCGGTAAACGATGGCGGCACCGGTCTTCTCATCGCCGGAGAGCTCGAGGGAGCAGATGGCCTTCTGGGCGCGGATGAGGGCAACACCGCCACCGGGAACGATACCTTCTTCCACCGCAGCGCGGGTGGCGTGCAGGGCGTCGTCTACGCGGTCTTTCTTCTCTTTCATCTCGGTCTCGGTAGCAGCACCTACCTTGATGACGGCCACACCGCCGGCGAGCTTGGCAAGGCGCTCTTGGAGCTTCTCGCGGTCGTAGTCGGAGGAGGTGTCTTCAATCTGCTTGCGGATTTGGGAAACGCGGGCGGAGATATCAGCGGACTTGCCGGCGCCCTCGATGATGACGGTGGTGTCTTTGGTAACAACCACGCGCTTGGCCATGCCGAGCTGGTCTACGTCTACATTCTCGAGCTTGAGGCCGAGGTCCTCAGAGATGCACTGACCACCGGTGAGGATGGCGATGTCTTGAAGCATGGCCTTGCGGCGGTCGCCGAAGCCGGGGGCCTTAACGGCAGCCACGTTGAGGGTACCGCGCAGGCGGTTGACAACGAGAGCAGCCAGGGCTTCACCCTCGATGTCTTCTGCAATGATGAGGAAGGGCTTGCCGCTCTTGGCAACCTTCTCGAGCACGGGGAGGAAATCCTTGAGATTGGAGATCTTCTTCTCAAAGATGAGGATGTAGGGGCTTTCGAGTACGGCCTCCATGGTGTCGGCGTTGGTTACGAAGTAGGGGGAGAGGTAGCCTTTGTCGAACTGCATACCCTCTACAACGTCGAGGCTGGTGTCAATGCCCTTGGCCTCTTCAACGGTGATGGTGCCGTCCTTGCCCACTTTGTCCATGGCCTCGGCAATGATGTCGCCGATTTCGGAGTCCCAGTTGGCGGAAACGGTGGCAACCTGAGCAATCTCTTTAGAGGAGTCCACGGGCTTGGAGATAGCCTGAAGCTCTGCAACGACGGCGGCGGCAGCCTTGTTGATACCGCGCTGCAGGGAGATGGGGTTGGCACCTGCGGTTACGTTGCGAAGGCCCTCGCGGTAGATGCTTTCTGCAAGCACGGTAGCGGTGGTGGTGCCGTCGCCGGCGATGTCGTTGGTCTTGCTGGAGACCTCGCGAACGAGCTGGGCGCCCATGTTCTCGTAGGGATCTTCAAGCTCAATCTCTTTGGCAACGGTCACGCCGTCTTTGGTGATGTTGGGGGAGCCGAACTTTTTGTCGATAACGACATTGCGGCCGGCAGGCCCGAGGGTGCTCTTAACGGCCTTGGCGATTTTGGTAACACCGGCAAGCAGGCTCTGGCGAGCGGCTTCGTCGAAAGAAAGTTGTTTAGCCATAATATGATTTACAATTTACGATTTACTATTTACAAAGTGGGGGGAATCAGTCAATGATGGCGAGGATATCGCTCTCGTTGAGGATGACGTAGGTGGTGCCGTTGACGGTAACCTCTGTGCCGCCGTATTTGGCGATGAGAACCTTGTCATTAACGGCTACGTTGAAGGGGATTTCCTTGCCGTCTTTGTCGCGGCCGCCGGTGCCGAGGGCACGTACGATGGCTTCCTGGGGTTTCTCTTTGGCGCTGTCCGGCAGGAAGAGGCCGCCGGCGGTTTTGGTTTCTGCTTCAACTCGCTCTACGAGTACGCGTGCTCCGATGGGTTTGATCATGGTATCTTGTATTGTTTGGTTAAAATGGTATGGTGGGGGGCGGCATGCGCCACGGGTGACGGGTCCGGGCGCATGTTGCGGTTAATCTTTACTCTACAACCTCGGCGTCTACCACTTTGCCTTTGGCTTGGCGGGGGCCGTTGTCTTGCTGCGGGGTGGGGCCGCAGTTACCACCGGCGCAACCACCTTGCTGGGCGGCGGCGGCTTGGGCAGCCTGCTGCAGGTTGGCCAGCATGGCTTCGAGCTCTTGGGTGAGGGTCTTGCACTTCTCCACATCCTTAACCTCGGCAGCGGCCTTGAGGGCGTTCACCTTGTCGGTGATGGGCTGGGTGACTTCGGCAGGGGCTTGCTCGCCCATTTCCTTAATCTGGCGCTCTACGCTGTGGGCCAGGGAGTCTGCCTTGTTGATGGCCTCGATGTCCTCAGCCTTCTTGCGGTCTTCTTCGGCGTGCATTTCGGCGTCCTTCTTGGCGCGCTCGATTTCCTCTTGAGAGAGGCCGGAGGAACCCTGGATGGAGATGTTCTGCTCCTTACCGGTGGTCTTGTCCTTGGCGGTTACCTTGAGAATACCGTTGGCGTCGATGTCGAATGTCACCTCAATTTGAGGTACACCGCGGGGGGCGGGTTGGATGCCGTCGAGCTTGAAGTTGCCCAGCAGCTTGTTGTCGTTGAACATCTTGCGCTCGCCCTGGCAAATGCGGATGTCTACGGCCGGCTGGTTGTCAGCAGCGGTGGAGAACACCTGGCTCTTGCGCACGGGGATGGTGGTGTTGCGGTCAATCATCGGGGTGGCGATGCTGCCCATGGTCTCGATGGAGAGGGTAAGCGGTGTTACGTCCAGCAAGAGCACGTCTGTTACGGAGCCGGTGAGAACACCGCCCTGAATAGCGGCACCTACGGCTACCACCTCATCGGGGTTTACACCCTTGTGGGGCTCTTTGCCGGCAAGGCGCTTGGCCATCTCTTGCACGGCGGGCATGCGGGTCATACCACCTACGAGTACGAGCTCGTTGATTTCGCTGGTGCTCAGGCCGGCAGCGGCGATGCAGTTGCGTACGGGGGTGGCGGTGCGCTCCAGCAGGCCTTCGGTAAGCTGCTCGAGCTTGCTGCGGGTGAGCTCCATCTGGATGTGCTTGGGACCCGTGGCGTCCATGGTGATGAAGGGCAGGGAGATGTCGTAGCGCTGGGTGGAGGAGAGGGCAATCTTGGCCTTTTCCGCCTCTTCCTTAATGCGCTGCAGGGCGTCTGTCTGCTTAGAGATGTCCATACCCTCGCGGCTCTTGAACTCGGCAAGAATCCAGTTGATGATGGCGTTATCCCAGTCATCACCGCCCAAGTGGGTGTCACCGTCGGAGGCCTTCACCTCGAACACGCCGTCGCCGATTTCGAGTACGGAGATATCGAAGGTACCGCCACCGAGGTCGTATACGGCAATCTGCTCGTTGTTGCCTTTGTCCAAGCCGTAGGCAAGGGCTGCGGCGGTGGGCTCGTTGATGATGCGGCGCACCTTGAGGCCGGCAATCTCACCGGCAGCCTTGGTGGCGTTGCGCTGGGCATCGTTGAAGTATGCGGGCACGGTAATAACGGCCTCGCTGATGGTTTCGCCGAGCTTGCTCTCGGCATCTGCCTTGAGCTTGCTGAGAATCATGGCGCTGATCTCCTGCGGGGAGTATACCTTGGTCTCGCCGCCTACTTCTACCTGAATGTGGGCGTCGCCGTTGGCTGCCTCTACGATGGTGTAGGGCACCTTCTTGTCGTCCTCCGTCAGCTCGGCATACTTGCGGCCGATAAGACGCTTGGCAGAGAAAATGGTGTTGCGCGGGTTGGTTACGGCCTGGCGCTTGGCAGCCTGGCCCACGATGCGCTCACCGTTCTTGGTGAAGGCTACGATGGACGGCGTGGTGCGTGCACCTTCGCTGTTCTCCAATACGGTGGCTTGTCCACCATCCATCACTGCCATGCAGGAGTTGGTGGTACCGAGGTCGATTCCGAGTATTTTGCTCATTGTCGTTTGTTTCTATTGTTTGTTGTTAAATCTTGCGGTGGCTTGTGTGCCACGTGTACACTTTTATATGCAGCAAATGCCGTGCCAACTTTTTGAGAAAATAAACTTATATCTTCTAATTGGCTGACGGTCAAATAAATAAAAATACAAACTTTTTTTCATGTGTGTTTCTGAGTAGTAATGAGGTGCGACAAAATGACGCAAATGCGCAAAATGTCGCACCTGTGTATATGCGACATTTTTACTCAGTGAGATAAAATGCCTCGCAGCAAAGGAGAGATAGGGGATATCAGAAACTCTTGTTTTGAGGGGCGAAAAAGTCAATCTTGCCGTTTTTCATCTTTACCCTATGGACCGGATAAAATAGCCTATCAATTTAATTTGTCAACCGAAAGTTCGGGGTGAATGTAAATCGGAGTTTGTCGAGCAGATGGCTCGCGTTAGCGAGCGGAATTTTGAGCCCCGTGCTAGCGGGGCGACAAGAATCTTAGCCGGAGCGTGAAGAGAGCCCGCGACAGCGGGCGAACGAAACCTCCGGTTAACATAGATAAAAAATAGGAGCCCCGTTGAAAACGGCGGCGACAGAAAAGCGAGGCTTTATGATTTACGACCATCAAAATATTGAGCCTCAATATAATTTCATAAAATCAATAACGGAATAATTCATCCGCTTTTTCATTTTGCGGCGGCTATTCTGTCACC